>WBUK01000031.1 GCA_008933765.1 Ignavibacteriaceae bacterium
CCCATCAGGTCGTTATAGGTTTTGGCATTAGCAAAATCTTTTTGAAATTGCTCAATAACTTCTTGTGTAAGTTTCATAAAAGTCTCCAAAAATAATTGATAAAATGTTCAAAAACAGGGAGAGAAAACAGGGCATTTTTTCGCCCCCATCCCCACCCCCGCGGGGGTGGGGATGGAATCCCCTCCCATCCAGGACTTTAAACCAATTACACAAAATTTCTTACACTCCCGTTTTTCAGAGCAAAGTATTTCCCATTCGTTCTATGCTCATATTTTTGAACTATACAAAAGGCGCCCTCACCTATCACAGATAAATATTTAAACTTACTTAGATCCATATTTCATCAATAAAAAAGTTATATGTTACAAAAAAAAATTAAACGCCGATGGCATATAACCCATTCTGAGTTGTTTTTGTTTTCTATTTAGTTTGAGAAAGATAGAAAAAAACTCTAACTTGCAAAAAATTTCACCAAAAAAACATATTAAATTTTAGTTACCCTCCGCTCAACATTAATAAGAATTATAATCTGATTCGATAAAATAAATTTCATCTTCAGTTAATTCAAAAAAAGAATAGATAAGTTGATCAATTTGGTTTTCCAAAATTGTTGTTTCTTGCCCTTGAGCCTTATTTTTATGGATTTCTTCAACAATATGTGAAATTTTACCAGTAACTTTTTGATCAGTCTGGAATATTGGTAAGTTGAGCAATGGTTCTTTATCAATCTGAAAATTACTACCCTGCATTTTACCTTTATATCTTAACCAAAACGCAATTAATTTCGAGTTCAAAAAGCCAGTTAAATATTTTTGATCTAACCGTGTCGTTTTTAAAACATAGAAAGTTTCCGAAACATAACAGTCAAATTCCGTATAAGTAAAGACCGGTATATGGGGACACTTTCGCAAGGAAATAATTTTTTCCCCTATAAAAAATTCATCGTTCCGAGCTCGATGTAAGCCATAAGGACCGTTATCTGAAGTTATAATCGTACTAAATCTGTCTAAATGCGCTTTAATTTTGGGATAGTCTTTGATTACAGAAGGATCTTTAAATTTTGAATTAGTATAAATAACCCAATATTGGTTTTCAGCATTACCGAAATATTTTTGTAACTCATTAGTTGTATAGTAGGGTTTTAGAAGAGCTAACTCAGACTTACTTAAATTCAAATTATGCTTTTCATTATTAGAAAGAATAAAAATTCCATCACCAATTTGAACATCCTTTTCCAGTCTAACTTTTGTTTTTTGTATGACAAAATCTTGAGGAAGAACAATACCCTGAGCAATTTCATTTTTGTGAAAAGAGAAATTACGCTTCTTCTCGATCTTCTCTAATAATTTTGCCACCTGATGAGTATTGAAATGTATTGTCAAATTAGCATGATTAACATGATTAACATGATTAAATTCAAAAATATATTTTATTGAGTTCGAATCTTTATAATCAAAATTTAAAAATGTTAAAAGTTCAGATATATTGATATTTGGGTTTTTTAACAAGGAGTATCTTATATAATCAACACTTAAAGATGCTTGATTCTTAACGAGATAGATCATAGTTTGAATACCTGAAGATTCAAATACTTTATAATCACCAAAATCAGTAAACATTTTCAAAGAACATTCCGAGATAATTTTTTCTCTTAATTTTATCGCACCAGTGCTTGTTATCCAATTATTTTGTGCAATGAAGCATTGAATCCCACCTGATTTTAGGAAATCTAGTGTTTTGCAAGCAAATCCATACCAAATATCCATTTTACCTTTGTAGTAAGGGGAACTGTGAAACCCATCAAATGCTTTCTTATTCGTGTATTCCTTTATATAGGGTGGATTACCTATAACAATGTCGAAACCTGGATTGTCCAAAAATTCATTCATAAATATTTCCGGAAAATCCAATTTCCAATCAAAGAATTCGAATTGAGACAAATTTGATTTGCTCAATTCAGCCAAAATTTGGATGTTCTCTTTCCATTTCCTAGTTTGAAGGAAAATATTCATTTGGTAAATAAATTCCTTGTTATTTCGAAACGCATTTCTTTGTGGAATCTTATCTAAACCATTACTAATAATTTTATGTTCAAAATAGTTAATTAATAATTGAATCTTCAATTTTTTAATTTTTTCTGCCAATTCCAGTTTGTACAAGCCCGTATTAAAATATTCTTTTTGTCTCTTAATCAGTTCTGATAATATCTGATTATTTTTAATTAGTGTTTTTTGTCCAAAAAGACCTGCGGAAGTTACATCAATATCCCAGTTTAACTCTATTACAATATCCTTGAACTTGCTAACTAAACTATTCCCAACTACTATTTTGTAGTCTAAATTTGGAAGAGGATTGGGTTTTGTCTCATCTACAACCAAACTCAACCAAAATCTCAGTCGTGCAATATCCACTGCACCTTTTTCTATATCAACACCATAAATACTGTTTTCAATGATATCAAGTTTAATTTTAGAGGCGGGAAACTCTTCTAAATTCCCCTTTTCGAGGTACCAAAGAGTTTGTTTAGCTGAAAATATTTCCTGTAGCAAGCCCATTGGAAACGCCCCGGAACCAATAGCAGGATCACAAATCTTCACTTCATTTAGAGCTGAATTCAGTTCTTGAATGAATGAAAATATCGTCGCCGTATCAGAATCTTTTAAATCTTTCTTAATTAAATTTTCAATAATTCTTCTATTAATAATTAACTGATTTTGGTCATCTTCTAAATTTGAAGAGTTTCCATTTAATTTATCATCAATTACTTTATATCCTCGAGACGCAAAATAAGTGGAAATGTACTCGATTAAACTTTCCTGACACATGTAATGAACAACCACTTTAGGGGTATAAAATGTACCCTTATCTTTATTATCTTCAAGTAAATTTTCAAAAATATGGCCTAGCATTTCCGGATCAACAGCAACGGTATGATCTTGCGGATCGTCTTCATATATAGTGAAATTGTATTGATCAAAAAAATTGAATAAATCCCTAAAAAGGTTTTCATTAAATATTATTTCCCTTAAATTGCGATCTTTCTCTTCAAAAAGCCCCCCATTTAAGTAAGGAATTTTAATCCTTTCACCCTGAATAAGTTCAATTAAATCATTTTCCCTTTTGGTATTCAGTGTATCAAAAAACAATTTTGTGAGAATATCCTGATAGAAAAGAGTTTTATGCTTATATCGTTGAAACATATTTTGCAGAAATGTCCTATCTCCATCCCCCCAATTCCCATTAGCAGAAACACCTAACCATCCTTTTTTCTGAATAAAATATAAGAAAGTAATTCGTCCGAGAAGAATTTTAACAAAATCTCTAACTCCCTTTTTATCTCCGTTAAATTTGCTCTTAAAGATGCTATGCTTTGAAAAGAGATAATTACAAAAAGAATCATATTGAGTTTTGTAGTTATCAAAAAATGATTTTGAGAGTTTTTCAACGGAAAAGGCTTCTTTTACAGTTTCCAGAGTATTATTTTTGCCATTTGATAATAATATTTCAAAGCGTTCCGTTGCTGTTCGACAACTCTCCCCTTCACCGAAAACATAAGTGAATCTTTTAGGGTCGGTTTTTAACTCAGTATAATAACCATCAGTATCGAACCCTGTTAACTCGGAAACAAAAGTGAAACGCCATATCCGAGAGGATGGTTGAACATAGGCGATGAATGCTCCATCAAGGTTTTTCCAGTAATTCTTTAAAAGATTTCGCAGCGTCACTCTGTTTCGTTCAAGAATAACCCGTTCACCAAGTTTTACTTCATAAAAACCAATTTTTCGCTCTATTCCGTTTTCATCTAAAATCACATTCCCAATACTGTCGGCTGAATTAACCTGAGGAGATTTCAAATCAGTAAGTGGATTTGGGTTCAAGAGAAATTCAGAATTGGGAAAAACAGTTGCTAAGAATTTTTTCCACTCCCGGCTATTATATTCAGAAGTCAGGATTTTATTTATTTGCTCTTTTGTGTAACTCATGTAAATGATTCCGATAATATTAACTGTGGCTCTAACTTTTGACGCTCTCTAATTTCTTCTGATTTATGAAAATCGATGTCATAGTTTTTAAAGATTTTTTTCAATTCAGTGATTACTTCTGTGATTTGAAGTTTATCTTTTTTTGTTTTTTTCTGTAATCGAACGATATCGGTAGACAAATTGGTGTAAGTCCCTTTATCTATTAACTTGACAACCAGTTTTAACTGATTGTGAAATTCTGTTTTCACAAATTCATGTTTGTTTAATTCACCAAAAAAAGATTTTGCCCGGTTAGCTTCACCTCCCTTAGCGGTTGGGTCAGAGAGCTTGTTGTTATTTTCTTCACTAATTTGAAAAGCATAGAGTGCACTTTGAATGTGTGTATGGTGATTTTCTATCAAGGTTTGTGGTTTTTCATCGGATAAAGCCTCAAAAATTTTTATAGCTTCAATCGGCGTTATTTCAGAAGCACCTGTTTCATCTTTAATTAAGTAAAATTCATTTTTTATTTTTGTCTTTATAAAAGCTACACTCATATTCCTGTAATCAGGTTTATTGCTTCTTCCACAACGAATTTTTAACGGAAGTTTTCTTATCTTTTCAATCAACTCCGGATTTTCTTTTTTCAAGTTTCGCAGAATAAAGAGATATTTTAATCTCTCGTCGTCTTCTTCTTTAATCTCCCCTTTAAACAGTTTTACCTCATCCAAAATTTCCTCCTCTGAATATATTTGATTATCTTCACCAAAAGCTGTGTGGAATGCCTGGAGTTTCATCAATGCAGTTTTACGCAGTTTAATTTGTGCATCTCCTTCAGCAGAGGGATAAAATACATAATTCAGAATTTTAGGGGCTACCGTACCAATTCTGTTAACCCTTCCGATTCTCTGCATCATACGCGTAGAGTTCCACGGAGTATCATAGTGAACAATAACATTAGACCGATGTAGGTTAACCCCTTCGGACAATACTTCTGTTGAAATAAGTATGTTATAATCGTCTCTTTGTTTTTCTTTTGGAATATTTGCATCGAAATTGTTCACAATTTCGTTGTATTTATTTTTTCTGTTTCCACTTGTAATGCTTATTATGTCGTTTCTTGCCTCCTTTTCTAATTCGTTTTGAAGAAAGTGAACAGTATCTTTGGATTCTGAAAAAATAACGAGTTTTCCACCCGGATTCGTTTTAGGATTCAATAATTCTTCGTTTAGACAAGAAATAAACTTTTCCAATTTTGGGTCCCGAGCGATGTTTTCCCAGTTGTTTAATAATTCAGTTAAAAGCTTAGAATCTTTTTTTAACCCATTAAGAAATTCAGACTTAAAATCATCTTTTTTGAAAACATTATTTTGGGAATTTGTGTCTGAAAGTAATTTGATTTCTTCCTCAATATCTTCAAAACTCAACCCTTTATCGAGAAGTTTGTTAATATCCAAATCAGGTGCTATAATAATTTTATCCTGTTCAAACATTTGAATCATGTTATCAGTCGAAATTTTTAAACTATTCAAAGATTTTTTGAAAGCATAAAAACTACTTTCTAAGCGTTTAACTAATAAAGTTTTCATGATAAATGTGAGAGATTTTGCCACTCTTTCAGCATTCTCATAGTATTTTACCTGAACTTCCGGTTTTAATCCCCAAATTGCCTGATATCGAAAATATTGTATTTTATCTTCATCCGTTAGATAGAAAATAGTATTATAAAAGATTTCAGTCAGTTCAGTTCCTAAAAAATATTCCAACCTGTGAGGTACTTCAACTTCAGGGAAAGAGATCCCTTGTTTTTTCATGTCATCCCTGTATTCAGGAATGTTCAAAATATCTTTTCTAGTTCTTCTAATTGTTATTGGCTCTACAACATACTTTCTAATTTTTTCATAAATTTCTCTCAGTTTCTCGATATTAAGTTCATCAGACCTTTTTAGTTCTTGATATTGTTCCTTTAATTGAGAAAAGAATCTTGTGAGATTCGTTATCGGAAGAGTGGACATTTTGGTATCTTGAAACAAAGAAATCTGATGAAGTATATCCTCAGGTTTATTATTTAACGGTGTGGCTGTTACCAAAACCACTTTTTTTCTTTTATCTTTTACATCATCGATGTTTTTCGGTGCTTTGCAAATTCTTTGCAAATTTTTAAAGCCTTCAGTTTCATGATTTCTAAATTTATGCGCCTCATCCACAATCACTAAATCGTAGTCTTGTAGTTCCCAATAGTCTAGGTCGCCTTTCACAATTTTATGGAGGCTGCCGTTTGTTATAAACTTTGTGTAGCTATCCAAACCGAAATCTCTGAATGTGTTTTTCCAGTTTATTTCAAGTGCGGGAGGGTAAACCACGAGAATTTTTGTGTAATCCTTTCCGTTATTAAGCAGAAATTTTTTGGCAAGAAGTGCGGCAATAACGGTTTTGCCAAGCCCCACCACATCAGCGAGTACACAGCCGTTGTGCTTTTCCAGCATTCCAAAAGCCTCGTTAACGGCATCAATCTGATACCGAAGTTTTATGAAGTTTGGAGGAAGATCGCCCAATGAATTCGGATCGTAGTCAATTGAGGAGCCGAAATATTCGCCTAACAGTTTTAGATAAAGCTCGTAAGGAGTGATTTCGTCGTTTAAGTGAGACGCGGTTTTAATTTTTTCCACATCTTCCGGGAGGATTTTAGAGTCTTTGGCCTCATCCCAAAGTTTTTCAAATTCATTTTTTGCAAATTCTACATCAGCATTATCATTGAGAAGTACATTGAACTCGTAGTTAGGCACATTTTCTTTTCCTGCTCCCAGACCTTGCACTGTAAAGTTTGATGAGCCTGTTATAACCGAACCAGGGGTGTGTTCGTTAAATGGTTCGGGGCGGAAAATATAAACTTTTGCGTGTATTTTTTTCGAGGGGTGGGCACGGATTTCAAGCTTTCCATCCATTACATCCTGAATAAATTGTTCGATTCCCTTTTCAGTTTCTTTATCATATTTTGCGCTGCTGATATCCGACAGTGCTCCTTCAACAAATTTTTCACGGATTACCTCCGCGTTGCCGTGGAACTCCAATCCTTTCTTGTGTGCAGCCCGCACGAGTTCATCCACATTTATTCCCAGAAGAATTCTGATTTTAGGTACATTCTCTAAAAGCGGTCTCACTTTAAAGTAGCCGGATGAACGAAAATAGCCCACGATTGCATCGAAATAATCAATTTTGTTATAACTGAATATTCCCTCGAACTTTTTTAGGAGGGTGTTTCCATCGTCGTTTGTGAAAAATTTGGTACTCATTAGGGTGTTCCTTATTTTTACCGGCAAAAAAATTTACGCAAAAAATTGCAGTGCGGACACAGGTTTGCGATGATGATTTATTATGTTAAAGGTCAGGTTTTATCGGGGCATTTCTACACCTGAATATTATATTAATTTACGCCGTTTAAAATATGGAAATTTGCGATTATTCCAAACTATTTTTTTGCAGGAAGTGTCGCGGGGCGGGGTGTGTCGGCT
>WBUK01000018.1 GCA_008933765.1 Ignavibacteriaceae bacterium
TCTTCATACAGGTCGTTTTCCGAGAGGACCTCACTGCCGGCAACCGCTTCACCTTTTTTAGCCACGGAAGCATTATAGAGGCTAAGCGCGGAAAAATTCCACCACCGCTTTTTTTGCATGTAAGAGTGAGCGGCAGTGCCAAAAGAGAGATAATTTCCGCAGTTCCAGTAGATTAAATTGTGTCTGCACTCGTAACCGGGTAAGCAGTAGTTGGAAACCTCGTAGTGCCGGAACCCCGCTGCCTCCCAAAAATCGATTGTAGTCTCATAAAGTTCTGTGTCAATATCCTCATCCTGCATTTCCACCCTGCCGTCGAGCACCATTTTATTCAAAATTGTGCCCCGTTCCAAAATTAAACTGTAAGCCGAAATGTGCTTAACCGGCAATTCTGCAGCAACTTCTAAGTTCCGAAGCCATTTTTCTTTCGACTGCCCCGGCAGGTTAAATATCAGGTCAAGTGAAATGTTGTCAAATCCAACAGTGGCAGCGTCTTTAACCGTTTTAACAGCAGCTTCCCCCGTGTGAATGCGTGTAAGAAACTTCAAATCATCTTCATCAAAAGATTGAATACCAATGCTGACGCGGTTAATTCCAACAGCCTTAAAACCGGCAAATTTTTCAGGAGAAATTGTGCCCGGGTTGGTTTCCATGGTAATTTCGGCGTCAGGCGACACTTCATAATTCGCTTTTATGCACGAGATAATTTCGCCCAAATACTCCGGTTCCATCAACGAGGGGGTGCCGCCGCCGAAATAAAGCGTCGAAAAACGGTAGCTGCCGGAATAAAGCGGAGCGAAATGCTCAATTTCCCGCTTCAGTGCAGCAAGGTAAGCCGCTTTATTATCTTCTTTAATAATGGAATAAAAATCGCAGTAAATGCACTTGTGGTCGCAAAAAGGAATGTGAACATATATCCCCGCTTCCTGCTTATCGCCAACTGAGCCGTAACTTATTAAACCGGTGCTTTTAACTCCCGGGGTTGAACCATTAACCATCAACTAACCTCACAATACTCTTTGGCAATGGAGGGCGCACTTACATCAACAAATCTCACAATACTCTCCGGTAATTGAATTGAGGGTGCACTTAAAAACAACCTGAATTAACTTTAATCGAACAGCCCCCCTCCATCGATTAGCTCCCTGGCGCTTTTAATAGCTGCATCCGTTACCTCCGAGCCGCTGATCAGCTTAGCAATTTCGTTCACTTTATCCGCCGCTGAAAGCCGGTTGATGTGTGTGGAAGTGGCGCCATCTTTCTCGATTTTCACAACCGAAAAATGAATATCCGAAAAAGCCGCAATCTGCGGAAGATGCGTTATTGCTATTATCTGATGAAACCCGGAAAGCGACTTCAAAGCCCCCCCCACTTTCTGTGCTATCCTTCCGCTGATGCCGTTATCCACCTCGTCAAAAACTAACACAGGTATTCTGTCCATCCCTGCAAGCACCGACTTAAGCGCAAGCATAACACGCGAAATCTCGCCGCCGGAAGCCACCTTCACCAATGGTTTGGGCTCCTCACCCGCATTGGTTGAGATGTAAAATTCAACCGTATCCGCGCCATCCTTGTTGAATTTCAAATTCTTTCCGTTGCAGACAACCGTGTGGTTATCTTTCTCGTTTGCTTCTTCCTGAGTTACCTTAACCTCAAAATTTCCGCTTTTTATCCCCAGTTCGGCAAGTTTGGCAACAATTTGTTTGGAAAGCTCTCCCTTGTTTTTTCTTCTTTTTTCGGAAAGCTCAAGCGCTAATTTACCGCAGGCTTCTCTTGCTTGTGCGATTTCTTTATTAAGTTCTGAAAGATGTTGTGCAAAATTATCGGCTAAATCAATCTCAGTGAGAAATTTTTCCCGTGCTTCCAAAACCGCCTCCAACGAGCCGCCGAACTTCTGTTTCAGCCGGTTAATTGCCAGCAGTCGTTCGCGGTTTGCTTCAAGTTTTGCGGGGTCAAGGTCGATGTTGTGCCTGTAATCTCTGATTGTATCTGCGCTGCCTCTTATTCCTGCCAATGCCCCCTCCAAATCGGGAAGAAGTGGTACAAAACCGGGATCAATCTTAGCAAGTGCCTCAATCTCTTTTAATGCAGAAGAAACAAGGTCATAAGCTGAAACCTCACCGTCATAAAGTTTCGTAAATGCTTCGGAGGAGAGAGAAAGCAACTTTTCGGCGTTTTCCAAAATATTCAGTTCTCTTTCAAGTTCCTGATCTTCACCCGGTTGCGGCGCCACGGAATCAATCTCTTTCAGCCTGAAAGCGTAGTACTCTCTTTTCTCTTTCAGCTCTTCCCTTTTTCGTTCAATCTCTTTTTGCGAAGCAATCAACTCCAAAAGCCTGCCCGATTCTTCGGCGAAACGCTCGCGCAAATCACCCGTTTTTGCGAAGCTGTCTAAATATCCGATGTGGTTTTCCTGATGAAGTATCGCCTGATGTTCATGTTGCCCGTGAAGATCAACCAACCGATCGCCTATTTCTTTCAATAAATTAAGGCTGACAGGCGTATCGTTCACAAAAGCACGGCTTGCACCCTTAACCGACACTTCCCTGCGGATTATTAACTCATCAGCAGCATCCGGTCCGTTTTCCAAAAGCAGCGCAGCAATTCTATCCCTCTCTTCCCCCAAATAGAAAACTCCTTCGACAACCGCTTTTGCCGCACCATTTCTTACCGACTCAACATACGCCCGCCCCCCCAGAATAAGCCCAAGCGCATCCAACATGATTGACTTTCCCGCACCTGTTTCACCCGTTATAATATTCAGCCCTTTGCCGAAGTGAATCGTCACTTCTTTTATCAGTGCATAGTCTTTAATGTAAAGCGAGGAAAGCATTTAACAATTTTTGATCTGTAAAATGTGAAATGTTAAAAAGGGGGTGCCGAAGTTTTGCCAATCGATAAATAATATCAATTCCCGCATATACCCGGCACCGAAAAAAAGATCAACTGTCGTAGTACGAGGTGAGTTCGTGCCCCAGAAACTTGAGAACCGCACCTATCACACCCATATCGTCCATATATCCGAAAAGCGGTGCTATATCGGGGATGGCGTCAATCGGTGAAATAAAATAGATAAGCGCAGCAACTACTATCGCTTTTCTGTACCATGAAACGAACGGATCGGTCATATAGTGTACCAAAGCGACAATATCCCGGACAAAAGAAATTTTAATTCCGCTCTCCTTAAGTTTTTGCCAAATATTAGCGTGCACAAACTCGGCGCGCTTCTCAAACTCGGCTTCATTCTCGATGAAATCGAAATTATAATCTCCCTCATCCGTACCATTTTCGTTGTTACCGTTATTCGGAACATCATAAAAACTAAGATGTTCTTCTCCAAGTTGATCCATGGTTTTTTCTTCAGTATCTTCCATGATATCCTCTCTGTTATTAATTGCTCCCGGGTGTATAATGTTTCTCAAACCAGTCGTAAACTGTCAGCCACCACAACCTTGAGTTTTGTGGTTTTGCAACAAAATGAGTTTCATCCGGGAAATATAAAAATTTACTTTCAATTCCCAAGCGTTGCAGTGAAGTGAAAAGCTGAAAAGCCTGTTCTTCGGGCACCCTAAAGTCGTTACCGCCATGAACAACTAACATAGGAGTCTTGCAGTTTTGAATAAATTGATGAGGCGACCATTTTTCGTAGGCTTTTCTGTTGCTCCACGGTGTACCGCCCATTTCCCATTCAGGGAACCACAGTTGTTCGGTAGTGCCGTACATACTCTCGAGGTTAAATACCCCGGCATGCGAAACAAGTGCTTTAAATCTGTTCGTGTGCCCTGCAATCCAGTTTATCATATAGCCACCGTAAGAAGCGCCGGCAGCAAAAGTGTTGTTAGAATCAAGAAAAGCGAAATTTTTCAGGGCATAGTCGTAAACATTCATTAAATCTTCATAGACTTTGCCACCCCAGTCCTGCGAAATTTCATCGGTGAACTTTTGTCCGTAGCCTGTACTTCCTCTTGGGTTAGGCGCAATCACAACATAACCGCCTGCGGCAAACATCTGGAGGTTCCAGCGATAGTGAAATTCGTCGCTCCAGTTCCCTTGAGGTCCGCCGTGAATAAGGAAAATCAACGGATATTTAGCACTTGGGTTGAACCCGGCCGGTTTTACCATAATCGACTGAACAGGAGTTCCACCGGCACCTTTCACGGTAAAAGTTTCGATTCCGTTCCAATCCATTTGGTTCAACACTTTTTGGTTCAGGTAAGTAATCCTTGTTACCATAGTTCCGTTTGTGTTAGCTGAAAAAATTTCATACGGCATAATTGAAGACTGGTTTCTGAAAAGGAATTTTGAGCCGTCGGCGGTTAACTGAAGATCGGCAATGTTCATACCGGTTAAAATTGCCAGCAGTTGTTTTGTTTCAATGTCCACACTGTAAACCTGGTTATACACTTCGGAAGAGGCGATAAAATATATTTTTTTGCTGTCAGGTGACCAAATTAAGTTATCCGCACTAAGGTCAATCCCTGCAGAAATGTCGGCAAGATCACCGGATTTTCGGTTGTAAAGCATAATCCGTTTTTTATCCGCTTCAAAACCTTTTCTTTCCATAGAAGTAAAGGCGATGTAGTTGCCATCGGGTGAAAATACAGGCTCACAATCACTCCCTTCACTTTGTGAAATTTTCACCTGGTTGGGTTCGCCCCCTCTCAACACTTCGTTTAAGTTCACAACCCAGATGTCGTTATTAGTGCTTGTAGCAAGAAATCTGTCTTTGTTAGCCGTAAAAGCAATTTCCGAACCTTCGGGTGAAAAGTTAAAATCGTTATCGGAACCGAGTGCAACAGGCGGCACATCATAGTATGCACCCGGGGTAAGTTCATAATCTTTTTTGTTTGCTACATCCAGAAGAAAGAGATGGCTTCTTTTATCACCGCGCCAGTGGTTAAAATCGCGATAGTAAAGTTCCGTGAACACGGAAGCTTTCACTTTGCTTTCTTCGGCTAATTTATCCTTGTTTTCGTTGCATTCATTATTCAAGCCGCAACTTGGGTAAACCGAAGCGGTGAAAAGAATATACTTGCCGTCGTTCGAAAACTTGAAGGAATTAACTCCCGCATAATAGTTCGTTATCTGTTGTTCATTCGCACCGTCGGGGTCACACAGCCAAATTTGGTCGTTATATATAAATGCAAGCTTGTTAAGAGCGGGCACAAAAACCGGGGATGACTCATTTTTTTCGGTGGCTTTAATCTCGGTTCTCCCCGAGCCATCGGCGTTGATCGAGCTGATATTGCTGTTCCCTTTATTCATCTGCATGCTGTAAACGGAAGAAGAGTAGAAAATCTTATTACCATCGGGAGTTATGGAAATTTTGTTTATTCTTTCCATTGCCCACAGGTCGTCTATAGTCATAAGTCGTTTTTGCGGCATAACAGCGATACTCATCAAAAAAATTAGCAGGAAGACTCTCACGGCTTCACCTTTCGTTTTTAAAAAGTGTTTAATAATGAACCAAAATTTACAAAAATTTAACGGGATTACAGTGGTGGTTTTTGATACAAAACTTTAATGCAGGAAGTGTTGCCGAAAAATTGTGAACCCCACTGATTAACTCGCTTCTTATCAGGTCAGATGAGCGAAGTGAATATGGGGGAAAAACTGCAGCCAAGTTAGCTCTGTTTAATGGGGTATAATAATAAATTTCACCCGCTTGGGCAAAAAAAACTGCACCCGGGTTAGCTTTCCCGGAACTGCTTCCTGATTACCAACGAAAGACATTCCCGGTTATCCGCAAAAAAAAGCTGCAACCGGATGAATAAACCGGTTGCAGCCCATTAGCTTCAACTGTTCAAATTTGCTGATCTATTTGAGTAAACTCATTTTTTTAACTGCTGTATTATTACCTGAGGTAAGTTTATAGATATAAACACCGCTCGGAATGTTTGAAGCATTAAAATCAACCGTATGGTAACCGGCGTTCATTTTTTCATTTAATATCGTTGCCACTTCCTCACCAAGAGTGTTATAGATTCTGAGGGTTACAACCTCATCGCTCGGCAGTACAAACGATATTGTTGTTGCCGGGTTGAATGGGTTCGGGTAATTCTGCATAAGTGTGAACTGTGCCGGTGAACCAACCTCAACCTCACCCGAGAGATAGTGATATTCAAAAGTGCCGTCGTAATCTTTTTGTTTCAACCTGTATGAGTATGTGCCGGCGGAAACTTCGTCAGTATATTTATAAAGTGTGCCGCCGGTATTGGTGCCCATACCCTTTACAAAACCAAGCTCTTTCCATGCACCGTCACTTCCTTTTCTTTCAACATAAAACCCGCTGTTATTTGTTTCAGTTGCGGTTTTCCAGTTTAAGAATACAGTGTTTCCGTTAACATCTGCCGTGAAGGAAGCAAGTTCAACCGGTATAATGGTTGGTAACGGAATTTTGAAAACGGTGGCGGCATTTCCTGCAACACCTGAAGCTGCGTATATCGTGTCAGGATGAGCCAGCCAGAGTGAGAAAATGTTGGTAATCAAGCCGGTTCCGTAGCCTGTCCAGGTTGCACCTGCATCCGTAGAGCGGTAAATCGCACCAACCTGTCCTGATACATATACTTCATTCGCACCTCTTGTAACAACTGAATAGTTCTGTACATTTTGAAACTGAGCGGGAAAGCCGGTCGGCCCCCAGGTTAAACCACCGTCACTTGTTGACCAAACATAACCTTGCCCGCTCAATCCTACGGACCCGACAATATAGCCGTGAAGCGAGTCAGCCATCTTTATACCACCACTTGGCTGAGTGGTTGGGAAGTTAACTGAAATTACCGTGAAGCTCTCACCCGCATCTGTTGATTTCAACAGAACAGTCCTTGAACCGCTTACAAAAACAGTGTTAGCATCAACAAACTCAATAGCACCCCAGGAAGCATTCTGACCGTTCACTGACCTGTTCACCCAGGTATTTCCGCCGTCTGATGTTTTCCAGATATTTCCTGCGTTACCAACAGCAATACCCAAATTTTCGTCATAAAAACTGACTCTTGAAAGTGCCTGAATTCCGATGTTGAAGACAGAATCCCATGCAGCACCGCCGTTGAGTGTTCTGTAGATGTTGCCACCGGAACCGACAGCAAAGCCCTTTGAACCGTTAATCATGTGAACCCCGCGAAGGTCTTTTGAAAAATCAGGAATATTTGCTGTGTTCCATGTTGCACCCCAATTGTTTGAATAGAGCACATGTTGCCCTGTAGCCGCTGAAGAACTTTGCCCTACAGCAACAATAGTGCCTGCCGGGTGGTAACCATGAACAGTTTGAATAACACCAATTTTTTGGGTTTTCGAATTTGTCTGCCATGTTGCGCCGGCATCGGGTGAAAAGTAGTTAGCACCAACAGAACCGGCAATAAACATTTTATTCCCCTCTATGGTTAAGTATTGGCTCGTGCCCGCCCAATCAGGCGAAGGTGTGTTAAAAGGTACACGAGAGACAGTAGCGCCAGCGTCGGTGGTTTTTAAAAGCTCCCATGCGTCACCGGTAACATAAATTTCGTTCGGCGCTTTGATTATAATTGCACGAAGCCCGGAAGTTAACCCCGTGTTAATAGTTGTCCAGGTTGCACCACCATCAGTGGTCTTGAAGAAACCACCCGCAGCGCCACACGCATATCCGGTGTTGGCATCAATAAATTCGATGTCATATATTGTTCCGGTTCCTGCAGCCGAAGCCGTCCATGTTGCACCGCCGTCAGTTGTAACCCTTACATTCGCAGATGCATTAGTGGAACCGGCAACGATAATATGATTAGCTGAAAAATATTGAAGAGCATAATAAGTAGTGGCAGGAAGTGTAGCGTTAGTTACCCAGGTTGAGCCACCATCAGTAGTTCTCGAAAGTTTAACACTTGAAGTCCCAACAATATAACCGTTTAATTCATCGGTAAAATAAAGGTCGTAACCGGCTACTGAAGAAGTGAAAGAACCGGAACGATTCTGGAAAGTAGCACCGCCGTCTCCTGTGTATGTAACCCCGCCGGTGCCGGTTAAGAACCCCTTGTCTTTATCAAAAAATTGCGCTTTATTAACGATATAGGTAATAGCGCCGCCACTTGGAACGCCGGCGTTATAGTTAATCGACCAGTTCTGCCCGTTGTTTGTCGATTTCATAAAAACCCCACCTGAGCCAACAGCGTAAAGTGTGTTAGCATCCATATATTTAGCCCAATATAAAGACATTGGGAAAGGTTTCGGGTGCGAGTACTCAAGCCCCAAAGGTCCCTGTGCGAAGAGAAAACTTGTGAGCAACAAGAAGAAAAAGATTTGTTTCATTTGTTCGTCCGTTTTGTTAAAAAGTTCAGTACAAAATTATCCATAGCGTAAGGCTTACAGTTTATCTTTTTCGGTCAAATGTTATTCATTTTTGGACATTGTGCAGAATTGCCGTCATTTTCATACTTATTTTGCTTTTAGAAAAGAGTGCTGTAATAGGTTTGAAAAGATTTTCAGCTATCGTAACAAACTATATGTTATCACTTTTTTTCGGCTTGAATTAATGCTGATTCATCTTAGTGTGGCGGGATATAATCGACCCGTAAAACAAGCGTAAAACAGGCGTAAAACATCTCATTCCTACTAACTTATCTCTGTTGGTGGGGTTCCGAAATAATTTTTAAAGCTTCTGGTAAAATTTGACTGTTCGGAGTAGCCAACCATCATAGCCACTTCTTTCACCGAAAGTTGCTTCCCTTTCAATAATACCATCGCTTTTTCAAGACGGGTTCTGCGAATCAATACTCCTGCGGTGCAACCCGTCAGAGCGTTAAGTTTCCGGTTTAGCGGGCTGATGCTGTAGCCAAGCTCCCTTGCCAAAGTTTCTGCGGTGAAGTGCTCGTCACTTAGCCTTTCGGCAACTATCGAACTCACTTTCAAAACAAAGCGGCTCTCAGGGGTTGTTTCAGCCTCTTTATCCGATGGGGTTTGCACAACCGTCTGAAATCTTTCTCTCAGTTTTTTTCTTAGTTCTAACAGGTTCTTAACCCTGGTTCTTAGTTCAATCGGCTTGAATGGTTTCACTAAGTAATCATCAGCCCCCGATTCCAAACCTTCAATCTTATCTTCAAATGCAGCTTTAGCCGTAAGAATAATCACGGGGATGTGATTAGTCAGCTCGTTTTGTTTCAATCTCCTGCTAAGTTCAACGCCGTCAATTCCGGGCATCATAATATCTGTGATAACGAGGTCGGGAATAGTTCCTTCAGCAATATTTAGCCCCTGTGTTCCGTCAGCAGCTTCAATCACACGATAATCACTACGAAGCTCTTCACTGATAAAAGTTCTGATGTCGGCATTATCATCGATAACTAAAATAATTTCAGAATCATTTTGTTCTGTTTCTGTCAGCAGTTCTTCAGCACCATGCTCCCCGGAGTCAACCGAACCGGTATAGCCTTTAACATTTTCGGGCACTTCTGAATCGGAAATTTCATTCGGTTTCAGGTGCGCTTTCCCGAGCGGAAGAAGCACTCTAAACTCTGTTCCTTCACCCGGTTGTGATTCTGCGGTAATAATTCCATGTTGCAGTTCTGTAAATTCTTTAACAATAGTTAAGCCAATTCCCGTTCCCTCCACATCGCTCATCTGCTTTCGGTCAATCTGATAAAACCGGTCAAAAATCAAGGGCAGCCTCTCTTTCGCAATGCCAATGCCTCCGTCTTTAACCACGATTTCAAAATACCCTTCGGAGAAGTGTAATGAAGTGTCGGTTGAATCCAAATTCCTGAAGGCACCGTTGTGCGAAGAAACCTCAACCAATACAAAGCCGTTGTCTTTATTGTACTTTATCGCATTTGAAATCAGGTTGATCAGCAAAATCTCAGTCATTTCACGGTCGAACCATGCAATTATCTGCCTGCTTGAAGCATTGAACTCAAGCCTTATTCCTCTTTTTTCAGCCAACGACTCAAAAGTCATCATTACCAACCGTGCAAAGGCAACAACATCAGTTTTCATCGCATTTATTTTTTTCTTTCCCGATTCAATCTTCGATATTTCCAAAAGTTGATTAATCAGTTTCTGCAGTCTTAGGGAGTTCCTTATCCCCATTTTAATTTTTGCCACAGCCGAATCATCGTGAACTTTTTCCAAAAGGCTTTCAAACTGCCCAAGAATCAGGGTCAGTGGCGTTCTAAATTCGTGCGAGATATTTGTAAAAAACCGGGACTTTAAGGAATCCAACTCCTTCAGTTTTTCAGCCTGAGCCTTCACTTCAGCGGTGCGTTCATCAATCAACAATTCCAACTCTATATTTTTTCGGCTCAGATGATACAGGCGCCACTTGATAAAACCGTAAACCAACCCTACAAGTGCGAAAAAATAGAGCACAAGCGCAAAAGTGCTCAAATACCATGGAGGTGTAATTTCAAAAGTGAACGAAACTTCATCGCTCACCGCACCGTTTAGCGATTTTGCACGCACCTTAAAAACATAACTACCGGGTGAAAGATTAGTGTAATCTTTCTTTGCATCTGCTGAAAACTCAGACCACTTATCCTCGTACCCCTCAAGTTTAACGGAATAGAGATCAAGCTCTGAAGCTTCGAAAGACAATGATGAAAATTCGAACCTGAGGGAACTCACAGGGTATGAAAGCCGGGTATTAACTTCTTCGTTTAACTGACTTTTCGTCAGGTCGTCTCCCCTGAAAACCAAAGAATCACCGGAAAGGATAACCATGCTGATAATAGGCAATGGTTGCTTGTACTGCACCCCGCCTCTTCCCTCTCCCTGCAGTGCAATTCCGGCAACTCCGTCCGTTCCTCCGAAATAAATATATCTGTTTACCTTATCGTAGCCTAAGGAAAAGATTGAGTTTTCATTTTCTAAGTCAAGCGCTTTTTGAAGTTCGTTAAGTTCGGGTCTGTCTGTTTGTTTTTTGTTTTTATAATCCCAAGCAAGGACGAAGAGGTGCCCGAGCCTGTTATAACACGAGACAATAGCTTCATTCGCACCGATATCAAGCACGCCTGTTAAGCCGGTAAATTTAATCCCTTTGAGGAAGGAAGTATCTTCAACCAACTGATCCGCTTCATTTAGAATGAATGTTCTCTCGCCAAAATTAACTATTGGGTTGCCGTTCAACAGAAAAACTTTCGCTTCAACAATTCCTGAGGAATCAGGGTCGATCTTGAATTTTTTCGAGATGCCGTATCCGGTTGGCTCTGCACGGTTTGGTTCAATCACTAAAATCCCTGAGTAGGCAGTGCCTAACCATACCCTCCCCTTCTTATCCTCCTGAATATATCTGACTGCGGCGTTAAAATCTTTAACTTCACCAATCATCTTAAGAGTTTCCCCCTCTTTTTTTGCAATCATCAGACCATTTTCGTGCCCTAAGAAGAAAACCCCCTGATTAGCGTCAGATTTCCGAACGGAATAAAATATTTTTTTCGGCAGTTTTAAGTTTGCAGCCTGTTTTCCCTCGGTAACAAACAGCCCTTCGGTTGCCGCACAGATTACTCTGTTTGCGTCAACTTCAAAACCCCAAGCCTGGGAGGGTATCCCCTCGATCTGCTCAAACTTGCCTTTCCCTCGGTGCACGAAAACTCCTGATGAAGTGGCAACATAGAGTGCGTTGTTCACAAAAATAACATCGCTCACAAACCCCTTCAAGCCATCCCGCTCGTTGAAAACGCTAACTTTCGAAGGAACTTCCACAACGGCAATCCCGTTTTGCAACCCAAGCCACAATTTCCCATCCGAAAAAAAAGAGCACAACACCCCATCGTCCCGCAAGCCATTTTGCGTATCTATTCGTGTAACTATTTTCCCTTGCTTATTCACTACAACCAGCCCAGAAGTCAGCGAACCGAGTGCGAGGTTTCCGTCATCAAGCAATATAGCGTTGTAAAAAAGCCCGTCATCCAAAAACTTAGGTGCTTCAGAATTTATTTCGGTGAAATGTCTTCCGTCGTAAAGAAAAAACTCCCCTTTTGAGTTAACAAACAGGTGTTTATTCCCGTTGTTGTCGTACGGGAAAACACCCCTGATGTTCCATTTATCAAAAATATTCCCCGATTCCAAGCGTTGTGGTTTGCCGTCATTAAACCTGAAAAGCCCGTTTTCGCCTTGTTCAAGTATATATAATTCGTTGTTCATCAAAAAGACAGTGCGTATTTTAGTTTCACACTCCCAAACCATAAGGTTTGTTTTCTTACCATTAGAAGAAGCAAACTGAAAAGAAAAGATATACTTTGTAGTTACGAAATAAACTTTATCACCAAGAGTTACAACTGATTGTACATGCCCAACAGGTAAATATTTGGCAGGAACATACTTAAGCAGCGATCGGTATTCCCTAACCCCGTTTGGCAACATTTCAAGATAGCCAAAATCATCGGCTGAACCGACATAAACCCGCCCATGGCTATCGGTGGCTAAAGCCTTTGCAACTAAATTCGGAAGCTTTATTAAGCGCCACCTGTTGCCGTCAAACTCAAGTACTCCGGTTGCATTTGCAACGAGAATCATCCCGCGCTTGTCTTTTATTATTGAAAAATTTTGATTGTGTGCTTTATATTCTTTCGGTAAAAAATTGCGTACTACCAACTCACCTGACACCGGCTGACCGGCTGCAGAGGGCGAAAGAAGTGGGAAAATGATCAAAAATGCTACAATTCTGAACAATTGAGCGGAAATTTTCATATCAGTTGAATGATTTTATCGATCGCATTAAAATTATTTCACTTTATTATTGTTTAATCTAACAATTTTTTACAATATTTAATCAATTTTTATTTACCCGTGAATGTTACTGACAAATATCTTTGTTTATTTGCTAATCATTTCATTTAATTTGCGTATTCGATTTTTAAAAATGCTGAAAGGACAAATAAGGAGTAACATATATGTTGACTATGGATGACGAAGAAAATCTGAAGCAGGAGTTTTCCGGCTCGTTTTCGCAGGAAGGGCTTTACAGTGATTACTGTGAGTTTAAACCGGCAAAATTTAACCCCGACGACGATGAAGATGATGACTTCAAAGACGACGATTTTGACGATGACGACCTGAAAGATGATGATTTTTTGGACGACGAAGAAGAGGACTTCGATGATGAAGACCTGGAAAAATATTTAGAAGACTTCCGGGAAGACGATTTTCTACAAGAAGATGAATATAACCTTGACGAAGAAGAGGACTTCGATGATGACGATGATGATGACTTTGACGACGATGAGGATGACGATGAATTTGACGATGATGATTTTAACGATGACTTCGAGGATGAAAACTTTGGTAACCTCGACGACGATGAGGACGACGACGATTTTTAAACCCCTGCATTGTATTTAACCCATATTGAATATTTAAGCGCTTAATTAAGAAATTATTATAAAAAAGGCTCCGTTTTCCCGAGCCTTTTTTTTAATTTTTATTCTTTCTCTTTTACCCACCCGGGTTGCCTTCCGTCGTCTCCCTTAGCAACCTAATTTTTTTAATTTTTATTCTCTTTCTGTTACTCACCCAAAAACTTACCCGGCACTGCATGCTTAGCATAACGGACGAAGCAGGAAGAAGAACTCTTTCTGTTACTCACCCAAAAACTTACCCGGCACTAAATAGTTTTTAACATAATCGGCAACGCCTTCTTCTAACGAATGTAACACATCCTGATAGCCTGCGGCTTTAATTTTCGAAATATCCGCCTGGGTAAAATATTGATATTTCTCAGCCAAATGTTGAGGCATATCGATATATTCAATGTTGGTTTCTCTTCCGAGTGCGTTAAAAATGGCGGAAACTAAGTCGTTCCAGGTGCGTGCTTTCCCCTGCCCTAAGTTAAATAACCCATTTGCTTCGGGGTTGTTAACTAAAAACAGCGTCATATCAACGGCGTCTTTCACATAAACGAAGTCGCGCATTTGCTCACCGTCTTTATAATCGGGATGAAGCGATTTAAAAAGTTTCACCTTTCCGGTTTCCATAATCTGCCCGTAGGCTTTGTGGACAACACTTCGCATATCCCCTTTGTGTGCTTCGTTGGGCCCGTAAACATTGAAATATTTCACCCCGGCAATCTGCTTAAGCGCCCCTGAAAGGTAAGCCCATTGATCGAACCGGTTTTTAGAGTATCCGTACATGTTCAGTGGTTTCAGGTTCAGCGGGTTATCATCGGTATCCTCAAAACCGTTGGCACCGTCGCCGTAAGTAGCAGCAGAGGAAGCATAAACAAACCGTACATCTTTGAGCAAAGCGTACTCGGTGAGAACTTTCGTGTACCGGTAATTGTTCTCCATAAGGTGCCCGGCATCGGTTTCGGTAGTTGAAGAATTGGCGCCGAGATGGATAATTGCTTCTAAATTCCCGAAATGAACACGGTCTTCGACCATTGTGATGAACTCGTGTTTATCTATAAAGTCAAGAAATTTCAGGCTTACTAAGTTTTTCCATTTCTCGTCTTTCCCAAGGGAATCCACGATTACAATATCCGTAATCCCCATTTGGTTCAAGCGCCACACTATTGCACTGCCGATAAAACCCGCTGCTCCGGTTACTATATACATGTTTTTGTTGCTTTTGCTTTATATGCTTAAAAAAAATTAAATTTGTAGTTCTATTTTAACTAAATGCTAAAAAAAAATCAAATATTTTAATAACTAAGTTGAATGACCTTTACGATGAACAATACTAAAGAGATACTTGAAAAACTGCTCGAGGAACGAATACTGGTGCTTGATGGCGCAATGGGTACGATGATTCAGAAATATAACCTCGAAGAAGAAGATTTCAGGGGCGAAGAATTTAAAAACCACCCAAGTGACCTGAAAGGGAACAACGATCTTCTTTCACTTACACAACCCGAAATTATAAAAGAAATCCACCGAAAATATCTTGAAGCCGGTGCGGATATAATCGAAACAAACACTTTTTCCGGCACTTCAATTGCTCAGGCAGACTACTCACTCGAAAGTTTAGTCTATAAACTCAACTTCCAATCAGCAAAAATAGCAAAGGAAGTTACAGCCGAGTTCAACATACCCGGTAATAACAAGCCCCGTTTTGTTGCCGGCGCTTTAGGACCAACAACCAAATCGCTTTCACTCTCCCCTGATGTTAATGACCCCGGTTTCCGTGCCGTAACTTTCGATCAGGTTGCCGGTTCTTATGCTGAACAGCTTCGAGGGTTAATTGATGGCGGGGTTGACATAATCTTAGTTGAAACAATATTTGATACTCTTAACGCTAAAGCAGCAATTTATGCAATCAGCGAAGTTTTTAAGGAAAAAGATGTATCTCTGCCCGTTATGATTTCAGGCACGATTATCGACAACAGTGGGAGAAACCTTTCGGGTCAAACCGCCGAAGCGTTCCTGATTTCTGTCAGCCACGCCCCCAATCTGTTAAGCGTTGGTTTGAACTGTGCTTTGGGTCCCACACAAATGCGCCCGTTTTTGAAAGAACTTGCCGACCAGTGCCCATTTTTCGTTAGTGTATATCCGAATGCCGGCTTGCCGAACGAGTTCGGCGGTTACGACGAAACACCGAAAATGATGGCGGATGTGCTGCATGAATTTGCAGAAGACAACATGATTAACATCGTCGGTGGGTGCTGCGGCACAACCCCGGAACACATAAAAACTATTGCAGAGGCAGTAACAAAAATTCCGCCGAGAACTAAACCCGATATCCCCAAATATCTGCGCATAAGCGGGCTTGAACCTTTGGTTTTCAGACCACAAACCAACTTTGTGAATGTTGGGGAAAGAACCAATGTCGCCGGCTCTAAAAAATTTGAACGCCTTATTATGGCAGGGAACTACGAGGAAGCCCTTTCTATTGCACGAGGGCAGGTTGAAGGCGGTGCACAGGTGCTGGATGTGAACATGGACGAGGGAATGCTCGATTCTGTTGAAGCGATGACTAAATTCCTTAACCTTCTCGGTGCAGAGCCTGACATAGCAAAACTTCCGATTATGATCGATTCTTCAAAGTGGGAAGTGCTGGAGGCAGGATTGAAAGTGCTTCAGGGCAAATCCATAGTGAACTCAATCAGCATGAAAGAGGGAGAGGAAGTATTTAAAGAACAGGCGCGAAAAGTAAGGCAATATGGGGGTGCCGTTATCGTTATGGCTTTCGACGAAAAAGGGCAGGCGGATAACCTTGAAAGAAGAATTGCAGTTTGCTCGAAAGCGTATAAAATTCTGACCGAAGAGGTTGGGTTCCCCCCCGAAGATATAATTTTCGATCCTAATATACTTACCGTTGCAACCGGCTTGGAAGAGCACAATAACTACGGCGTGGATTTCATCGAAGCAACCCGCTGGATAAAAGAAAACCTCCCTTACGCAAAAGTAAGCGGCGGGGTTTCCAATGTTTCATTCTCGTTCCGCGGCAACGATACCGTGCGCGAAGCAATGCACTCCGCTTTTCTTTACCACGCAATTAAAGCCGGTTTGGATATGGGGATCGTTAACGCCGGGCAACTCGCTGTTTATGAAGATATCGATAAAGAACTACTCACGCTCGTGGAAGATGTGTTGCTTAACCGCAACCCGGACGCTACCGAAAAACTGATTTCTTTCGCCGAAAGCGTGAAAAACAAAGGGAAAGTTGACACAAAAGCCGAAGGCTGGAGAGACACCCCCGTGGAGGAAAGACTCAAATATGCACTTCTGAAAGGAATTGTTGACTATATCGACGCCGACACGGAAGAAGCCAGACTGAAATACCCCAGCCCACTCAGCGTGATTGAAGGTCCGCTGATGGATGGGATGAATGTGGTCGGCGATCTCTTCGGAGCAGGAAAGATGTTCCTTCCGCAGGTGGTGAAATCTGCACGCGTGATGAAAAAATCGGTCGCTGTGCTTATCCCATATATAGAAGAAGAGAAGAAAAAGGCGGAACTTGCCTCTCAAAGCAACGGCAAAATTTTGCTGGCTACTGTTAAAGGTGATGTCCACGATATTGGTAAAAACATCGTAGGCGTGGTGCTTGGTTGCAACAATTTTGATGTGATGGATTTGGGCGTAATGGTGCCGACAAATCAGATTATGGAAACAATAATCAAAGAGAACATCGATATGGTGGGCGTCAGCGGTTTGATTACCCCATCGTTGGATGAGATGATCGGCGTTGCAAAAGAGATGGAAAGACGCGGTATGAAGATACCCCTTCTTATCGGTGGCGCAACCAGTTCACGCATTCACACTGCCGTTAAAATTGCGCCGCATTATTCCGGTCCCGTTGTGCATGTGCTTGATGCTTCACGCAGCGTCCCCGTAGCTCAGAAACTTATTAACCCGGAAACCCGCGATGAATTTGCTGCTGAAATTAAAGCGGAATACACACAGCTCCGTGATGACCACCACAAAAAACAGAGCCACAAAGAGTTCATCTCAATTGAAGACGCTCGTAAGAACCGGTTCCAAACCGACTGGAAGGAATACACCCCGCCCGTGCCGAAAAAACTGGGGATTACTGAGTTCTACGATGTTCCTTTAAAAACATTGACCGAATACATGGACTGGACTCCCTTCTTCCAGGCTTGGGAGCTAAAAGGCAAATACCCCGGAATATTCGAAACCGCCAAGTACGGCACCGAAGCTAAAAAACTGTTTGAAGACGCTACGGAAATTCTCAATAAAATTATTGACGAAAAACTGCTTCAGGCGAACGGAATTGTAGGCATTTTCCCGGCAAACAACATAAACTGCGATGATGTTGAAGTTTACACAAATGAGGAAAGAAAAGGCATTCTTGCCGAGTTCCACTTCATCAGGCAGCAGGCGTTCAAAGCTGCCGGGCTTCCAAATATGTGCCTTGCGGATTTCATCGCACCAAAAGAAACAGGTGTTAAGGACTACATCGGCTTCTTCGCCGTTACTGCAGGTATTGGAACAGATGAACTTGTGGATAAATACCACGCAGAGAACGACGACTATTCGGCAATCATCGTTAAAGCGCTTGCCGATCGTCTTGCCGAGGCTTTCGCCGAGTACCTGCATGCAGTTGTAAGAAAAGAAGTGTGGGGCTTCGCCGCGGATGAACAGTTAACCAACGAACAGCTGATTGCAGAAGAATACCGCGGAATCCGACCCGCACCGGGATACCCTGCATGCCCGGATCATACGGAAAAACCAACCTTGTTCAGAATATTGGATGTAACCGCTAAAACGGGCCTAAACATAACCGATCACATGGCGATGTTCCCTACTGCAGCGGTGTGCGGTATCTATTTCTCACACCCCGGTTCAAAGTATTTCACAACCGGTAAGATCAGCAAAGATCAGGTTCTTGACTATCGCAAAAGAAAAGGTATGAACTTAGTGGAAGCTGAAAAATGGCTGCGCCCAATCCTCAACTATGATGAAGGTGATTAGGTCTAACCTGAGGAAGTGAAAAACCGGCGGATACCCTGCTGAAAAAATTTACTGTTTTTAGTTAACGGGCACTCATTTTTGAGCGCTCGTTAATACTAATTCAATTTACGGTATTCGCTAACGGGCACTCATTTTTGGGCGCTCGTTAATACTAATTCACGCTTATTATAATCAACGAAATATCATCGGCGTCGGGGTTATTTTCCATATAGTTCCGCATTTTAGCCTTAATCTCGTCGGAGAGTGCATTAACATCGGGATAGTTTCTTTCCCGGAACCAGTCAGTCATATTTTCGGTAACTTTTCCGTCACCCGTGTCGAAGCAGTCGCACAGCCCGTCGGAGTAAACCAAAATCCGGTCGCCCGGTTCCATCCTCAAAGTAGCCTTTGAATACTCAGAATTTCTGAACATCCCAATAGGTATGCTTGCAAGGTCAATCACTTCTGCGCCGCCGTTTGCACGCATAACCAAAACCGGCGGATGACCCCCGAGACTGACTTCAAGCTCGCGCGCTTGGTAGTTATATTTCCCATAAACCATTGTGAAATATTGCATCGTCTCTTCCCCCATTTCAAAAATGCGGTTAAGCATGCCTAATACAATCTCGGGAGAAGTATTAATAAAATTTGACTCCGAGGGGGTCCACTTCCGAAGAACCCCCCTTGCACTCCCCCCCTCTGCGTTTAAGTATTTGCTGAGCGTGAATGAAAGCATCGCAGATGAAACACCATGCCCCGACACATCCAACAGGTAAAACCCCGTGTTATCTTCATCAAGCTTAAAATAATTGAAAATATCGCCGGCAACAAAAAGTGACGGGATGAAAATGGAGTCGAAAGATAACTCACCCAGCTCCAAATGTCGTTTAGGCAGAAGGCTTTCCTGAAGTTTTGCGGCAGAACGGAGGTCTTTTTCCAACCGTTCATTATAGTCAGAAAGCTTTTTGTTTTTCTGTGCAAGGTCTTCCTGCAGCCTTATTATTCGTTCTCCCGCCCTTATTCTAACATCCAATTCCTGGTTGTTGAAAGGTTTGGTGATAAAATCATCCGCACCGGCAGCCATCCCTTCAATCAGCTCATCTTTCTGATTTTTTGCAGTAAGCAAAATAATGAACAGATACCTGCCGATATCAGAGCTTCTTATTTTTCGGCAAAGCTCTATTCCGGTCATGTTCGGCATCTCCCAGTCGGAAATCAGAAGAGAAATATTCGGATTTTCCTGCAGCAATTCCCACGCCTGCGCGCCATCTTCGGCTGAGTAAACATTATGCCCCAACTTTTTAATCACGGATTTCAGTAAAATGCGGGTTTCGGCAAGGTCGTCGGCTATTAAAATATCCATCCTTATCACTCCTGTTTTTTATTAAAATAGCTGCTTATCTCCTGCACCCCTTTCTCGCAGTAAAAAGCAAGTTCTTTCAGAAGTTCCGGAATTTTTCCTTCGGGGTCTGCTTCCCCGGCAAGTTTTTCTATTTCCGGAACCACACCTTCCAGCTCCAGAATGCCAACATACGAAAGGGTTGGCTTAAACTTATGAGCCGCTTTCTTCAGTTCTTCATAATTTTTTTGTGTGCAAAGTTCACCCAGATTCTTCAACGAAACGGGTGTATTTTCTAAGAAAAGTTTCAGCATCTCCTCCATTATCTCTTCATCCCCGCCGGTTAATTCGTCAAGATAATCAAGTCTGATGTATTTAAATTCAGCAGAATTCAAATTATTCCTCATAAAAACTTCGATTGATTGCACAATTTAATTATTTTTGTGCAAATACTTTTAATATTTCAAAAATTTTAACATTGAAGTTAACCTCTTTTTTAATTTTTGCTTGTTTACTGCTCACTTCTTCGCCGGGTTTTGCGCAAAACTCTGACGATATTCAGAAGGTAACGGCTATTTACAAGGAAATCGCCAAGATTGTTAATTCCGGAAACCTCGATAATCTGCAGCGTTTTGTTGATAACGAAGTGGGGCTGATTGAGATTATTGACCCTAACGGCGTCGCTTTCCCGATTTTCTACCCAAGTATTGCGATGGCTAAAGTGCAGGGGGTTTTTATTTCCGCTCCTAACGCAGAACTTCAGGAGGCTACACTTCCCGAATTTGACTGTAATTTGGGAATATGGACGCGTACCGGCTCTTTCATTTCTGCCGTAAAAGGTTACCCCGAGCTGGATGATATTCTCGAAGAAGCCGCCGAGGTTACCTACATCGATCAGAACATAACAAAAACCTCTCATTTCCTCTCTGAGGAGGTGAAAATTGTCGTGATGACAACCGATGAATCACTGCTTGGTTTCTATAAAAAAGACGGCATCTGGTGGCTTGGGCTTATCGATAATTCTTTCCATTGTGTAGAATAATTTTTTGTAAAAAATGTTTGTTTTTTATTAATTTATTTCTCTATAAATTGCGTGGTCATTTTTAGCTTTTAATAGATTATACAGGGTCTCTCCTAGTTACTGTTTTTATATTTTCAATACTTAATTAATTCAACTGTTTAAATAACAGCTATTCAATAAGAGGTTCCAATCCGGAAATTTTTCCTTCTTTTTGTCTTTGCTGTTTTTGCGTCTAATTTCGTTTATTCTCAAACGGGTTCTGACTGGAAATGGCAACACCCCAGCCCTCAGGGTAACCAGTTAAGGGCTGTGCAGGCTCTTTCGCCTACTACCTGGTATGCTACAGGGCTTGTTGGCACATTCTTAAAAACAACCGATGGTGGCGCAAACTGGGTTGGGCAGTCGCACGGTGTTTCAGGCCTCAATGGGCAAATGTATGGCGCTTGCATGCTGAATGCAAACGACGGGTATGCGGTTTCATATCAACCAAGAGCCTTCAGAACAACAGACGGTGGTACCACCTGGAATATTCAAACAGTTGTCGATAATTATACGGGTTACTTTTACGATATTAAAATGGCTGATACCTCCACCGGTTACCTTTCAGGCGGTGCAGGTCGCCTTTACAAAACTACTAACGGTGGTTTAACCTGGGATACCCTTTCCGTACCAAGCAGAACTTATTCATTCCTCTCGCTTGAAGTGCTTGACGCTCAAACCGTCGCTGTTTTTGGTTCTTCATCTGTTAATTACTTTTCAACCGATGGCGGTGTGACATGGTTGATTAGAAATACCAATGCAACAACCATTAACGGTTCTGCATGGGCTTACGACGCAACAGGGCATACTTATGCTTTTTTCGCAGTTGGTACTAACGGTTCTATTCAAAAGAACACACTTAGCGTTGTACCTGTTGAACTGGCGGCTTTTTCGGCTTCTGTTACCGGTAACGATGTGTTGCTCTCATGGTCAACCGCTACTGAGTTGAACAACAGAGGCTTCGACATCGAAAGAAAAGATGACTCAGGTAACCGGACTATTGTAGGATTTGTCGGCGGTAACGGAACAACTACACAAGTTTCAAACTATGCGTTCACCGATAAAGGTGTTGCAGAGGGTAAATACTCGTACCGTCTGAAACAATCCGATTATTCAGGGTCGTTCTCTTACTCCAACATCGTTGAAGTGGAAGTTGGCACCCCGATGACATTCGCTTTGGATCAGAACTATCCGAACCCGTTCAACCCGACAACAACCATTGCTTACAGAATACCTGAAGCTTCTGTTGTTACGCTGAAAGTGTTCGATATTACGGGTACCGAAGTGGCAACATTGGTTAACACCAAACAGGAAGCCGGTTCGTACACCGTTAACTTTGATGCTTCAAAACTTGCTTCAGGCATGTATATCTTCACCATAAAAGCCGGTGAATTTACAGCCACAAAGAAAATGATGTTGCTGAAGTAATTTCACTGTTTGCTCTGAAATGGTTAATATTGGTTTAAATCAAAGTAAAGAGTTAAACATAAATACCTGAAACTAAAAACTTCAAAGCCCCGTACCGGAGATGGTGCGGGGTTTTTTATTTAATTTTTTCTTCTTTGTTTGTAAGTGTTTTAACATTGTTACCACACCGGCATTTTCCACAATATTGCACCCGGGTTTCTTCCCGTTTCATGTGTTGAAGAGCACTCACTGCTTATGTTATCAAATATGAAAATCAAATCGGGGCAGTTAACACAATCTATTGTGTTAAAAAACACAAAAAAGCTGCTCCCTTTCTTCACAAATTTGCGTCGTAAATAAACGGAATTACGGTTTAGAAGAAGATTCATCATCGTTTTCGGCTTTCCGGTTTCCAAAAAATCTAATAGGTTATTTAATCCAGACACTATTTAATTGGAGTATCAAATGCGGCAATTTCATTCACTTTTTCTTCTGACTGCGTTAATGTCAGGGTTCATTTTTGCACAGGCAGGTTTGGAGTGGCAATGGCTTAACCCAAATCCCCAGGGTAATCAATTACGCGCTGTGCAGTACCTTTCATCAACTACCTGGTATGCAGCAGGGTTCAACGGCACTTTTATGAAAACAACCGACGCCGGGGCGAATTGGCAATTCATTCACTCTGCTTCCTGGTTGGATGTTACTAACGGAAGGTACAGTGATATTAATGACATGCACTTCTTTGACGAAAATAACGGATTAGTTTGCGGCGATGAAGGGAAAATATTCAAAACTACTAATGCCGGCACTTCCTGGACAGAGATTGCTATGCCGCCGTATATCTATGATTATTACAACCTGACACGAATGTACTTTACCGATAACAACAACGGCTATGTTTGCGGTTCAGCCGGCTTTTTGGCAAAAACTACTAACGGCGGAAATACCTGGACTGTTATACCAAACGGAGCAAATTTTCCAATTGATGATGTCTGGGCTTCCGGCGACGGGCTAACCATTGTTTTAGCAACCCTTTCTTCAAATATCAGAAAATCTACCGATGGTGGCTCAACATGGTCAGAAATTAACATTAGTGGAAGTTGGATAATGAAACTATGCTTCAACGGCTCTATCCTCTTCGCAGGGGGCCCACCAATAGGAATGACCAGCCAACTTTATTTTTCAACGGATTTTGGAAGCAGTTGGAGTTTTATCGGCTACAATCTCCCCCCCGAAACGCCTGTTTTGGATATTGACTACAAGAACGGCGCCTGGTACATTACCGGCGATAGCAGCAAAGTTTTCAAATCAACCGATAACGGCGCCTCATGGTCTAATATCACTATTGTTAATCCCTCTCAGACTTGGTCAACCCAGTACTATTCCGGCGATTTCTCTCCAAATGGTGATACTCTGGTTGTTGTTGGTGGTTTAGGAATGATACAATCAAAAAAAGGAAGCGCACTGCCTACAGCGCACACCAATGTGATTAAACCCCGTTCGTGGAACGATGTAGCCCTTGTGAACTATTACAACACTGTTATTGCTGTCGGTGAGCCTTCTGTTTATGGCGTGTCGCACGACCAGATTGGCAGATCGACCGATGGCGGAAACACCTGGAGTATCCTTAATTTTCCGGGCAGTTCTGCCACTACTTTCTGGTCGATTGATATGATTGATAACTTCAAAGGCTACATTTCAGGGAGTAACAGCACCATTTATAAAACAACGGATGGCGGTGCAACATGGGATTCCGTTGCTGCAACCGGTCTGCCTGCAGGCGCTACTTTCAGAAAGATTGATTTTGTTGATGCCAATACAGGGTGGGTGTTTGCTTCCGAACCCTTTGATTTACCTAACTTTATATTTAAAACCACTGACGGCGGTGCTAACTGGGTGGCACAATCTCATGGAGTATCCGGGGTTGACGGGCAAATGTTCGGTGCCTGCATGCTGAATGCAAACGATGGTTACGCACTTTCTTATCAACCAAGAGTCTTCAGAACCTCCGATGGCGGTAACACCTGGAATATGCAAACCGTTGTGGATAATTATAACGGTTTTTTCTATGATATTAAAATGCTTACCCCCACTATGGGCTATATGGTTGGTGAGGCGGGCCGTGTGTACAAAACTACCAACGGCGGAGCGTTTTGGGATACACTTTCTGTGCCGTCAAGAAGGAATACTCTTTATTCTTTAGAAGTAGTCGGACCGCATAGTATTGCTGTTTTTGGCAACTATGGGGTTAACTTCCTTTCAACCGATGCAGGCAATTCATGGACAATAAAGAATACTCATGCGAATACTGTCATGGGTTCCGCATGGTCTTACAATCAAACATCGGACTCTTTAGCCTACTTTGCAGTTGGTATTAACGGTTCTATTCAAAAGAACATTATTAGTCTTACGGTGCCTGTTGAACTTACAGCTTTTGAAGCTTCTGTTTCCGGTAACGAAGTGTATCTTTCATGGTCAACGGCTACTGAACTGAACAACAGAGGCTTCGACATCGAAAGAAAAGATAACTCAGGTAACCGGACTATTGTAGGATTTGTCGGCGGTAACGGAACAACTACCCGTGTTTCAAACTATGCGTTCACCGATAAAGGTGTTGCAGAGGGTAAATATTCTTACCGACTGAAACAATCTGATTATTCAGGTGCTTTCACTTACTCCAACATCGTTGAAGTGGAAGTTGGCACCCCGATGACATTCGCTTTGGATCAGAACTATCCGAACCCCTTCAACCCGGCTACAACCATTGCTTACAGAATACCTGAAGCTTCTGTTGTTACGCTGAAAGTGTTCGATATTACGGGTACCGAAGTGGCAACATTGGTAAACACCAAACAAGAAGCCGGTTCTTACACCGTTAACTTTGATGCTTCAAAACTATCTTCAGGCATGTATATCTTCACCATCCAAGCCGGTGAATTTTCAGCCACTAAGAAAATGATGTTGCTGAAGTAATTTCAGTGTTTACTCTGAAGTAATTTGTTTAAGTTAATTGCAGTGTTTGTTTTAAGGTGCTTTAATTGAGTGAATTTCAGTGTTTACTCTGAAGTGATTTGTTTAAGTTAATTTCAGAGTAAGGTTTATTAATCTTGAATTTAATCTTAATTTAATCATTAGCGTTTTTAGCTTAAAATTTTAATAAAATATTAATCGTTAGGAGTTTAAACTTTCATAAGCCCCGTGCCGCAAATGGCGCGGGGCTTTTTTTATTCAATCCTGTATTATTTTTAAATTTAGGGTAAAAATGTTGCCATATATTCGGAAAATTTTCATAACTTTCACTCTATAAAATTATCAGTTCAGAACCGGGAAAAGTATGAGATTAAAATTTACGCTAAGAAGTTCATCAAGGTCAATCAACGCTAATTACAACTATCACCTCTCAGCTGCTATTTATGATTTGTTGAGGCTTGGTTCTCCTGAATTTGCTGAATTTCTTCATGATACCGGTTTTCAGTTAGAAACCGGCAAAACTTTCAAGCTTTTCACTTTTGGGGTGGAGTTCCCCAATGTTAAAGCCGTCGGGGAGCAACTTCTCTTCATCGATAAATATGCAGCATTGTTCATCTCTTCCCCTTTAACCGAAAAATTCCTGCACTCTTTTGTAACCGGTACTGTTCAGAAAAGTATTTTTAAGGTAGGAACCCCTACTAAATACACTAACTTTATCATCGAAGAACTTACTGTTGTGCCCGAGCCTGTTTTTACCGGTGAAATGGAGTTTCGGCTAATTTCTCCTATGGTTATTTCAAGACCAACTGTTTCTTCGGAGGGGAAAAGAGGCACTTATTATCTTCGCCCCGATGATGAAGATGAAGCATCTGAAATTCTTACTAACAACCTGATTCATAAACATTTCTTATCAACTGGTATCGATTTAACGGGAAAAGCTGAAGTGAAATTGCAGTGGGATAAAAATTATATCTCACGCAGAAAAAGAGTTACCAAGAAAGTTACCATTAACCCTAATTCACCCAACGCAACTGATATAATAGGGGTTCTGGCACCCTTTAAAATTTCGGGCGACCCAGAACTGATTAAAACGGGCTACGAGTGTGGGTTTGGCAATAAAAATTCAATGGGTTTTGGAATGGCTAAAATTCAAACGGAGAAATTATGATTAAAGAAATCTCAAATTACATCGATTCACTTGGGGAAACCTTAGATTGGGTGCTCTACAAAAACCGCTCACTTGATCCGGGCGAGTATTATTTCTATAAAAACACCGGTGACCCAAATTCCCCTTTCTCGCTTTCCTGTCACTTCATTGTTGGGAAAAAAGGCGAAATTGTAAACAAAGAAAATGAAGAAATTGATATAACCCAAGAGGTTAATCAATTCATAGAAGAAACTGAATTTTTCAAAAAACTTTTCCTCTCAAGATATGTTAAAAGCAATAAATCCCTGATCGAACAAATTTACACCAATAACCATTTTTTTATTGAGTTTAACATGGAAAAATTCGACAACTTGGTTAAGAATCTAGATACTTTTAATAAGTTAATAAAGAAATATTATAGTAATTTTTTACATGAAAAAAATCTTGCAAAAGAATCAAACGATGTACTTGCTTTACTTCATCACCTTATCGAACAAGTTTTTTCATTAAAAAGTCGGACGAACTTAAAAATTACTATTTTTTTTAATTTACCTTTAGAAATTTATCAAAAACTTTCAGAATTCTATTTCAAAGATAGAATCTATAATAAGTCCAATTTTGTTTTTGAAAATGGGGAATATGGTCTAACTTCTTTTAAAATAACAACTAATGAAAAAAAAAACTTTTGTGGTTCCTAAAAGTTCATTTGTTCAATCTTTCAATTATACTGATTTCGGAACTGCTATTAATTTAAGCATTTTTGAATATATCTTAAGAATGAAAGAACCTAAAATACCTAATCCTTTACCGCTTTTTATTTTTCAGGATCAACTCAATAGTAAAGTAATTAACACCGTTCGTAATACCGGCTACACCTCTCTTCGTGAAGTGTTCATTGAGTTAAACGATGACCATGTCAGAGATTTGGGGAATTATTATCTCTTGTACTGGGGGAAGGGCAAAAGCATTGAAGTTTCAGATATCGATTATGTGGAAAAATTCCGGTATAAACTGGAGAATGTAAACATCTATCACCTGCTTCAAAATAAAGGGGACCGAACTTCTATTTCTGATATTTTTGAATTTGAATCTAATGTTGTAAACCCTCTTTTCTTCAACCTTTTAATTACCGAAAAGAAAAAGCCATCTTTTCACTACTTCGATGATGTGGATAAGTTTTACAGTAATAAGCCTCATAAAATTGTTGCAAACCTAAAAAATTACCGATACTCGTTTTATGAATATATTTATAAATCAAAATCAGAGGCAATCTCAGAAAGTTTAGTCTTAAATATTGCCATCAGTAATGTAATTGATATTATTCATTCATCGAAAAAATTAGAATGCCAATCTTACGATTGGATAGCTATTCAAAATATTCTTAACATTTTATTCTCAATTAATCAACTATTTGACAAAACAAACAAAAATTTTGGAGGACGCAATATGCCAAGCGAAATTCCTAAGTATTTCACTCAATTGAACGAATTGGTGAATGACCCTGATAAAAATTTGGAGGACGACTATCACTACGCATTTTGCGCAGGTCAGTTAATTTACTATCTGCTTGCTCAAAGCCAAAGTGGGGAGAAAAAACATTCTTTAGTAGAACCGTTCATAAATCGAACCTCAGTTCAGGCTTTTAATGAACAACTAATCAGAGTGTTCAATCAATATAAACATGCAATAAGTTTTAACTTCAGAAGGTTTAATCGATTATTCGAACAGGTTATCGGCTACAAACCGGAAACAAGTTATAAAGAGCTGTCCTCAGCTTTCTTTGCCGGATATTTTGGCGAAAATATTTTCTTTCAAAAACAAACTGATTCAACAGAAGGAGATTTACAATGACACAAAAATTTGAAAACAGAGTTTACGGCGCAACGGTTATCCGTTCTGTTAATTCAAACTTTAACGCCGATTTCACCCACGCCCCGAGAACTCTCCCCGATGGCGTCGTGTATGCTACCGATAAAGCTATCAAGTATGCTATTAAAGACTATATCAGAAAAAATTATGAGGATCCACAAAATGACAATTATGTACTTTACATAAAAAGATTGGGTGATGATTTACTTCCTTATAGTTTGGATGGTGCTTATAATCTAATGGTAAAATTATTATCCGGAACCTATAAAAAGAATGTTGAAATCGATTCGTCAAAAAACAAAGGTCTAAAGGATATTGACAAAAAGAGGATTCTTAAAGGCTTAACTCGAAAAATTACTGTATATAATTTATTAAAATGTATCGATATCAGACTTTTCGGTGCGACATTCGCTAAACGGGGATCAGGATCCAACAAAAAATCTTCAGAATCCGATAAAAGGGATAAAACTGAGTCTTTGAATCTTTCAGTTCATGGGCCCGTTCAAATTAGTCATGCAATTAATCGCTTCCCGGAGAATACTCTTTATACTGAAGATATTTTATCTCCATTTCGAACTGAAGAAAAAACGAGTGAAAGCTCACGAACTTCAACTGATGAAAACTCCGAAAGCAATCTAAAGAGTACTGATAAACAAAGTTCAACAATCGGCAACCAAACAAATCTAATGGAAGGGCACTATGTCTATCACTTTACAATCAATCCATTAAACTTAGAAGAACTTTATAAACAGGTCTTACAAGAATCAGAGCACATTGAAAAACTTGTCCCAACAGTATTGTCAGATAATGACATATCACTTTTCAAAGAGGCTCTTAACCGTTCGGTTACTTATTTAGATTCATCCCGGAAAATTGGCTCTGAAAACGAGATGTCTCTTTTTGTTACACTTAAAAAAGGCTCTCTGAAAATCCTCCCAAATTTTTCTGAACTGATTGATGTTACAAGGGATAGCAGTAAAAATGTTGTTATTAACGCTGAAAAAGTAGGCAAACTGTTAAAAGCCATCGAAGGAGAAATAGAGAAAATAGAACTTTTCTATAACCCCGCTGATACAATTGTTGAAGGCTTTGGTGAGCTTAAAGTTGAAAAATATAACATCCTAAATTCCGAACCTGTCAGGTAGAAAAATGTCAGAAAAGATAATATCTGTTACTTTAACGGCACCGTTTGGGTTTCTTAAAAAAACAGACATCAATGAAGATATCTTTTTAACACATAACCTGCTCCATAAGCCGGCAGTTCTTGGTATCCTTGGCGCAATCTCCGGACTGGGTGGGTTCTCACAAAGTTATTTTACGGACCCGAAAAAACTTCCTGAATACTATAAAGAGCTTTCCGATATCCCAATCGGGATAAAGCCAATAACCGGCTACAACTCTGCTGTCTTCAAAAAGTCATATCTGAAGTACAACAACAGTACAGGAAGTGCCAGCGAAGAACCCGGTGGTAACCTGATTGTTAAAGAGCAATTTCTTGTGAAACCAAAGTTCAGGGTGTATCTGAAACTTGATGAATCAATCCAAATCCACAAAACGATTATCGATCGGCTTAATAAAAGTGAGGCAGTGTTTATCCCCTATCTTGGAAAAAATGAGTATCACCTTTGGTGGGAAGATTTTTCTTCGGAAGAGTTTGAAAACTTTATCCCTCAATTTTCTGAAAGTTACCAAATTGATACCATCTTCATCAAAAAAGGTGATGAGAAAATTACTTCCGGTGCCGCTTTGTTCGCACTGCTAAGTGAAAACTCTGTCTTCACTTTCGAAAGGTTACCCACAGGGTACGATACCGAAAGAAGAGTGTATAAATTCGATGATTTTGTTTATACTAACTCCAAAATTGCCGGCTCGTATAACCCGGGTAATCTTTATAAATTATCAGAAAGTGGTTTAATTCTCCAACTAAATTAGGTTGAATTGATGTTGCGGACTATAGATCAAATCATTGAGTCCGGGCGTTTCGGTCTTTCATTTGTAATTGATGAGCCGGAAAGATTTCTGGCTCATCTTTCCGCAGATAAAAGCGGCAAAGAAACGCTGCCCGAACACACCAATTTGGTGATGCAATACTTTACCCGGTTGGTACGCGAAAACGGATTAGACCCCGTTGTTGATAATATTCTGTTAAATTTGTGTGCGGTGCTGCCGGAACACAACTCTGAAGATCAAAGAATTAAATCTGCAGAATTTCTGAAGGAAGCTTTTGCCGGGGTTGTGTTTTTCCATGATCTTGGAAAGATTAACCCCGGGTTTCAGAAAGAGAAAATGGGCAATCCCATAAGAGGAAACCCGCAAAATTTTCTCGGAACAACGCACTCAAAATCAGGGTCTTATTTCTTCTTAAGGCATTATATTAATTATGCAACAGAACTCGGTTTATTCAATCTCAGTACGCCTGATGAGCGCGAAATTATTCTTCTTTATTGGCTGATAGCGCTAAGTTACTCTATCAGTCAACACCACGGGCACCTTTTCTCATTGTTTGATGAACTTCCTTTCACCCGAGAAGATTTGGCAGAACTACACACCGCTGTTCAAACACTTAAACAGCCGAAAAATTCTACGGATGGTCTGCTCTCGCAAATATTCGACTCTGTTTTTTGGAATAATTTTGTGGGGCGAATATCTGAAAAATATTGCAACGCACCGGGACTGCATTTATTGGTGAAAATTTCTTTTTCGCTTTTAACCGCCTCCGACTATTACGCCACTAACGAATTTATGAACGGCACTAAGCCAACGGAGATGAATATAATCGATAAAGAGCTTAAGAATAAATTTATAAATAACCTGTTTGATATTCCTTATAATAAAAGGCTATTGAGTATTGTTGAGACAGACACTCCGGAAAATCATTCTAAAACTTCCGAAATTTCTGAAGATTCTGAAATGTCGATGGAGGCACTCAACCGGCTTCGCTCAGGTTTATCTGAGGAGGCAATCCGTAACCTGACCAAAAACATCAACAGCCGGCTCTTTTATTTGGAAGCCCCAACCGGAAGCGGCAAAACTAATGTTTCACTTCTTCTGGCTGCTACCCTTCTGAAAAAAATACCCGGGATTAACAAGGTTTTCTATGTATTGCCTTTCACAACACTGGCAACACAAACTGTAAAAGTGTTCAGAGACGACCTTGGCTTTACGGATACAGAGGTCGCAGAGTTACATTCAAAAAACCTTTCGAAAATAGAGGATTCAACATTAGAAGGCGTGAATGAAGAACAGAACGAAAAGATAAAATCCACATGGCTCACGGGTTATTTTTTCAACTATCCCGTTTTATTAACCAGTCATATAAAGTTCTTTAACATACTGCTTTCGCACCGAAAGAGCAACATTTACGGAATTCACCGGCTTGCAAATTCGGTTGTAATTATTGATGAAATTCAAAGTTATGCGCCCGAAACCTGGTCGGTTGTTGTTGATATTTTGAACATCTATGCACACCTGTTGAACATTCGTTTTATTGTTATGTCTGCAACACTTCCCCGGATCAGTAAATTGTTGGAAGTAACACCTGACCCCTTCGTTGAATTAATTTCGAACAGGCAAAAATATTTCAACAACCCAAATTTTGCCAACAGAGTAGTGTTCGATTCCTCTCTTTTGAATGGCAAACCTTATAAAACGGAGCAATTCAAAGATGAAATGTTGAATATCTGCCGTGAGGCGATGAAAAACGGCAATGTGCGCCGGGTGCTTGTTGAAATTGTATCAAAAAAAGAAGCATCAAATTTTTTCAACGAAGTAACCGAACAGGAAGCAAATAAGGTTTTCGACAAAGTTTTCCTTATCAACGGTTATATACTTGAACCATTTCGCAGGGAAATAATAGAGGTTCTTAAAAATGATACGAATCAAAAAATTTTGGTTGTTGCTACACAGGTTATCGAAGCCGGCGTGGATATCGATATGGATCTTGGCTTCAAAGACAAGGCAATACCCGACTCGGATGAGCAATTTGCCGGGCGCATAAACAGAAATGCCAAAAAAGGCTCGTCTAAGGTTTATCTTTTCAACTCAGGAAAAGCTGAAGCGGTTTACAAGAGTGATAAAAGGTATGATTTAGCGCGAAAAAAATTAAAACCTGATGAATACTTAAATATTCTTCAGAATAAAGATTTTTCCCTGCTCTACAATCTGGTTTTACAGCATTATTCAGACCTGAACAAATTGGCGCTTAGGGATAACCTGCAACAATTTAAGAAGAGTTTTAATAAACTTGATTTTAACGAAGTTGATAAAGATTTCAAATTGATAGAATCTGATACAATTCAAGTTTTTGTTCCGCTGGATATTTCCGCTAAGGTTTTTACTGAAAGTGAAAAAGCAACAATCAAAATGTTGATTGAAAACTTTGACGGTAAAACCCTAAAGGGTGAAGAAGTTTTTTGCAAATACCGTTCGTTACTCGGAGAAAAATTTAAAGACCCGTCACTGAAAAACGCACTGATTAAAGAAATTAATTCGCTTGTTTCTCTTTTTTCGTTCAACATTTTCCGAAACGGCTATGAACTGATGGCTTTACAAAAGTTTGGCGAGTTTTTAGGAGATATTTTTTATCTTAGAGACTTTAGCGAAGTGTATGACACGAGGAAAGGTTTAACTCTTCTTCCGGATGATGGTGGAGGTGAATTCATTTGATCACCGGGACCATGTTCGCCTACTACTTTCACTGTAAACGGCATCTTTGGCTGTTTGCCAACCATATTAACATGGAGTTCAATTCCGATGTGGTCCAAATTGGAAGATTTATTTCTGAAACAACTTACCAAAGGGAAAAGCACGAAATTCATCTGGATGGAATTGCAATTGATTATTTCGACCGTGCTAAAAATATAGTTCACGAAATAAAAAAATCGGATAAGATGGAGATGTTGCATGTCAGGCAGGTGCAGTATTACCTTTATATCTTAAAATCCAAGGGGGTTTTGGGTACACAGGCAATAATTGATTATCCGAAGTTAAGAAAAAGGCTCAGGGTGCCCTTGGATGAAGATTCAGAACAATTTATTAAAGATACGCTTTCAGATATTGAAGCGGTTCTTATGCTTGAACAACCACCTGATCCGGTTAGAAAAAAGTTTTGCAGAAGGTGCGCTTATTTCGAGCTTTGTTACAGCTGATGAGGTGTTGCCATGATAAAAAATTATTATTATAAACACAAAAATCGGCTACATTTCCGGCTAACTAAAGGGGCTATCCCGTGAAAAGAAATTATTATGTGCTTTCGTCCGGAAAATTAGTAAGAAAAAATAACACTTTCTATTTTGAAGAGATTTTCGAGGACCAACGCCCCGAGTTTTTGGATGACCGGGAAGAGGAATGCCTTAACCAAATTAGTGAGTTGGAAATAGCGGAGGGTGCCCCGGAGGCAATGGAACCGAAAAAAATCCCTCGAAAGCCTATCCCTGTCGAGGATATCGAGGCCCTTTTTATTTTTGGTGAACTTACATTTAACAAACGGTTCTTAAACTACGCTGCTACAAAAGGAATTCTTATCCACTTCTATAACTATTATGGCTTTTACACAGGTTCTTTTATACCGAGAGAAACAAATGTTTCCGGAAAATTGACCGTAAGGCAGGCGGAACATTATGGCAATTTAGAAAAACGAAGAGTTCTTGCGTCTCAGTTTGTTTTAGGGGCGGCAAAAAATATACTTAAAAATCTGGCGTATTACGGTTCCCGGGGTTCTGATTTAACGAAAGAAATTGAAAATATCAACTCTTTGGCTGAAAGTGTACCCGATATTACAAACATTAAAGAGTTGATGGGTTTAGAAGGGAATATCCGGCAAATTTACTACAGTTGTTGGGAGAAAATTTTAACGAAAGATTTCGAATTTGGTAAAAGGAGTAAAAGGCCACCTGAAAACCCGCTGAATGCTTTAATTTCATTTGGTAATTCTTTGGTTTATAACACGGTACTTTCTGAGTTGTATAAAACTCAGTTAAACCCGCTTATTAGTTTTCTGCATGAACCGGGTACGGCACGATATTCTTTATCTTTGGATTTAGCGGAAATTTTCAAACCACTTCTGACTGACCGGATCATCTTTTCAACAATAAATAAAGGAATGATTAAACCCGGAAATTTTATGAAAGAGTTGAATTTTTGCTATCTGAAAGAAGCAGGAAGGAAAGTTTTTATTAAAGAATATGATGAAAAACTGAAAACAACCATTAAGCACCGGACACTTAAAAGAAGGGTCAGTTTCAGACAGTTGATAAGGCTGGAAGCCTACAAAATAATTAAACATCTGCTTGGTGATGAAGAATATAAACCTTTTGTAATTTGGTGGTGAAATGTACATAATTGTTGTTTACGATATAGCTGACCCTAAAAGAGGATTAAAAGTCTTAAACTATCTGCGAACAAAATTGATTTGGGTTCAAAACTCTGTTTTTGAGGGGGAAGTTACTAACTCGGGATTTCAGGAAATTTTGTTTAAATTGCGTAATATAATTGACTCTTTAAAAGATAGTGTTATATATTACACTTTCGATTCGAAAAATTATACAACACGAAATGTTATGGGGCTGAATAAAAATAAAATTGATAATTTTATTTGATATCGTCCCAGCCGGTATCTGCGTGGGGTAAACGAAAATAAAAGTGGTAATTTGATGACGATATATGCGAGCATAATGTGCGCTATGGTTACGGTCAGATGAAAATAAAAGTGGCAATTTGATAAGATATCGTCGAAGTTGAGGTGTTTTTACACTATTGAACATCGACAACTTTTTAGAGCCAAAAAACCTCGTTTTTGGCTTATTTTTAAGCCTTTTTTAACGGTTTTAAATCGAACCTATGAGGGATTGAAATATTTCTTTGTATTGCTCGCAATGTTCGCAAAAAAGTTTTAAATCGAACCTATGAGGGATTGAAATAGCTCTTCCTCCGTAACATCTATTTCGTACCGGGAGTTTTAAATCGAACCTATGAGGGATTGAAATTAAAATGATTTGCCGGGTCTTCCGTAGTTATTGTTAAGTTTTAAATCGAACCTATGAGGGATTGAAATGTGTTCCACTTGTCCCCATAAATCTCTTTCCCCAATTTTAAATCGAACCTATGAGGGATTGAAATTAAAAAAAAGCGAACAAGGCAACGGAAGATTTGCGCTTTTAAATCGAACCTATGAGGGATTGAAATGAAATTCCCACCTTAACTTTGTGGTCTTCATGGATTTTTAAATCGAACCTATGAGGGATTGAAATTCTATTGTTTGCACTCCGTTTAAGAGTGCCTGTTTTTTTTAAATCGAACCTATGAGGGATTGAAATTTTGTATTTGTTAAATATGGTAACAGTGAATCGTTTTTTAAATCGAACCTATGAGGGATTGAAATAACTCTTCCTCCGTAACATCTATTTCGTACCGGGAGGTTTTAAATCGAACCTATGAGGGATTGAAATTCCAAAGCAACCTGGTGTGCAGGCGTATTATTCCATGTTTAAATCGAACCTATGAGGGATTGAAATGAGCTGCTCTGTACCTACTATAAGAGACGCCGGAATGTTTTAAATCGAACCTATGAGGGATTGAAATGCGCATTATTGGACACGATTAAGGGCCCTACCGGAAGTTTTAAATCGAACCTATGAGGGATTGAAATTTTTATACAGGAACTCCCCAAAAGTACGACGAAGCTTTTAAATCGAACCTATGAGGGATTGAAATACGGGGTATATATCCCCGTTGAGGTACAGGCGCCGCGTTTTAAATCGAACCTATGAGGGATTGAAATTGGTTTTGCTCCTTTTTGTTTGTTTTTTGTTATTTGTTTTAAATCGAACCTATGAGGGATTGAAATAAACCCTTAAAACAGCCGGAGCGGATTATGATATGTTTTTAAATCGAACCTATGAGGGATTGAAATCGGCGGTATTAACAGCCGAAAATATCCAATTTTGATGTTTTAAATCGAACCTATGAGGGATTGAAATTACCAATACGCATAAAACAGTTATATGATACCGGAACGTTTTAAATCGAACCTATGAGGGATTGAAATATACACAAACACATTATTAGCCGGATCGGGTAACAATTTTAAATCGAACCTATGAGGGATTGAAATCCGTTGATGATATGTGTATTATACCATTTCACGGCGGGTTTTAAATCGAACCTATGAGGGATTGAAATGAGATGCCAAAGAACTTTATACCGACGGGCTTAAATTTTTAAATCGAACCTATGAGGGATTGAAATCTGGCGATAACCTGATCTTTCCACCTAACGGGGGGGTTTTAAATCGAACCTATGAGGGATTGAAATACGGAGAAACCACCGGAAATACGCGGTAAAAACGAATTTTTAAATCGAACCTATGAGGGATTGAAATAAATAAACGAAGTCATCACGGGTGATGCCGTTAAGTTTTAAATCGAACCTATGAGGGATTGAAATACCGCTTTGGCGGCGGGAAACTGTATTTAAGTTCTGTTTTAAATCGAACCTATGAGGGATTGAAATTCCGTACTTGCACACCTTAAACCTAATATAATTAAGTTGTTTTAAATCGAACCTATGAGGGATTGAAATAAGAGCGTCTCAAGCTGCCTGTCTGCCTGCTCTACAGTTTTAAATCGAACCTATGAGGGATTGAAATTATCTGGCGCAGTAGTAGCTGCTTCTAACTCCAGTTCTTTTAAATCGAACCTATGAGGGATTGAAATGGTTATCGCTCTGGTTAATGGTGTGTTTGCTTTCTTTTTTAAATCGAACCTATGAGGGATTGAAATTTCTGCTTAGGTAAATAGTTCTTGCAGCTCTTTGGTGTTTTAAATCGAACCTATGAGGGATTGAAATATCGTGGAGAGGGGACATTTGAAGTTGAGGAGAAGTTTTTAAATCGAACCTATGAGGGATTGAAATATAAAACTTGCTTCCTCCGGATCGGGGTCCGGGTTTGGTTTTAAATCGAACCTATGAGGGATTGAAATACGGGGATATATACCCCATTGAAGTGAGTGTGCAATGGTTTTAAATCGAACCTATGAGGGATTGAAATGCGGAACGGGCGGGCAGATTTTAAAATTGGGGGCGGTTTTAAATCGAACCTATGAGGGATTGAAATTAATTATTATTCCTAATCAATCGGTACGAAAAAATATTTTAAATCGAACCTATGAGGGATTGAAATGAGATGAAGCCGATAACGGCGTAGGGTTTAGATTTAGATTTTAAATCGAACCTATGAGGGATTGAAATTGTACATCATTGAACCAATCTATTAGGCTGTAATAGTTTTAAATCGAACCTATGAGGGATTGAAATCGGCATATTCTTAACCCTATTATTTTGTTCCCCCTGCAGTTTTAAATCGAACCTATGAGGGATTGAAATAATCTTCCGGCTCTTCCCGCCCTGTTTTCTCTCTCCAGTTTTAAATCGAACCTATGAGGGATTGAAATACCCAGACTCCTTTTTTGGTCTGTCCGCCGTCTATGTTTTTAAATCGAACCTATGAGGGATTGAAATACTGAATTTAATGCTGATCTGTTAAACCATATCCTTGTTTTAAATCGAACCTATGAGGGATTGAAATCTTGTAGAAATCTTCAAACTCTTCCTCCGTAACATGTTTTAAATCGAACCTATGAGGGATTGAAATTTCGATATATACTTTCTCACCAACTTTAATAAAATTAGTTTTAAATCGAACCTATGAGGGATTGAAATATTTCTTTGTATTGCTCGCAATGTTCGCAAAAAAAGTTTTAAATCGAACCTATGAGGGATTGAAATAGGGATGCTGAGTGCTTTCTTTTCATTTTGGTTATGTTTTAAATCGAACCTATGAGGGATTGAAATTTACATTTTCCGTGATAAACTCCCCATTCTGTAATCGTTTTAAATCGAACCTATGAGGGATTGAAATTGTCCAAGTTCGTGCAACGCTTTATGGAAACCGCCAAGTTTTAAATCGAACCTATGAGGGATTGAAATTCGTGCTTTTATTAATGCAGGTGCAGAGGTAAAAGGGTTTTAAATCGAACCTATGAGGGATTGAAATACAAGGAAAGTGCAGAGTACACTGAATATGATACTTGTTTTAAATCGAACCTATGAGGGATTGAAATACCTGCCGTTATTGTTAAGGATGTTGAACTTTAGTGTGTTTTAAATCGAACCTATGAGGGATTGAAATGCACACCACCCCTGTAATATCGAAACTGCCCCAAAGTTTTAAATCGAACCTATGAGGGATTGAAATTAGTCATACGAGGTGAAGCGGCAGTGTTGCACAATATGTTTTAAATCGAACCTATGAGGGATTGAAATGCTTTTACAAGATTTGCCCGCATGTTTTTGGTATCAGTTTTAAATCGAACCTATGAGGGATTGAAATTATTCATACGAGGTGAAGCGGCAGTGTTGCACAAGTTTAAATCGAACCTATGAGGGATTGAAATGGGCTTTTCTATATTTTCTGTAGCTCACCCCGCTGTGGTTTAAATCGAACCTATGAGGGATTGAAATGTCGCGACGGGGTACCAGTAGCCACCACGCTGCTCCCGTTTAAATCGAACCTATGAGGGATTGAAATCAATATCAAAACCCTCAGCAAACTTCCGTTTCACCTCAGGTTTTAGATCAAACCTATGAAGGCTTAAAATCAGTCTTTTCACATGCCCCGGTTAGTTTTATTCAGCGGCTCATTATTCCAAATCAATTCACATCCACAAATTACGCTCGCAGACACCCCTTCAAACAAACCATTAACCTCCAACAAATGTGCCCTGTGTCAAATTGGAATTATTACGGTTTTTTATTATTCTATTTCTTTATATATTGCAAAAGTATTTAACTTTATTTAAATCAATTTAAACAGCAGCCGGTTTTGCTGCTGTTTTTTTTTGAAGTATTAAATACTTAATTCATTTTAATATTTATCAACTATTCTTTAAGAGGTTCAAATGCGAAAATTATTTTTCCTTTCTCTTTTTGCTGTTTTTTTATCTGATTTCGTTTTTGCACAAACGGGTTCGGACTGGAAATGGCAACACCCAAGCCCTCAGGGTAACAATTTAAGGGCAGTCCAATATATTTCACCAACTACATGGTATGCAGCAGGGTTTTCAGGCACTTTTATGAAAACTACCGATGCGGGAGCAACCTGGCAGTTTATACACAGTGCCTCTCAGCTAAACACCACCTCCGGAAAGTATTCTGATATTTACGATATGCACTTCTTCGACCAAAACAACGGGATTATCAGCTGCGCCAGTGGGAGAATTTATTTAACATCAGACGCCGGTAACACTTGGAGTCCCGCTCTCAATACCCTTTTCGCGGGTACATACAATAAAATGTATTTTACCGATAACAACAACGGTTTTGCTTGCGGAACGAACGGTCGGTTAATCAAAACTATCAACGGCGGACAAAACTGGACTGAAATAGCAACCGGCTTTTCATCCGCTATTTATGATCTATGGGCTTCTAACGATGGGCAAACTATTCTTTTAGCCTCTAATGGTGCATATATTAGAAGATCAACCGATGGTGGCGCTACCTGGACTAACATTAACCACGGTGGGTCTTTAAACTACGCTATCGGTTATAACGGTTCCGTCATTTTTGTCGGGGGGCCTTTTTTACCCAACGAGGCTCAACTTTATGCCTCAACTGATTTCGGCGCTACCTGGACACTTAAAAACTCCGGTATTGATGGCAGAACTACAATCCGGGATATTGACTTTAGAAATGGCGCCTGGTTTGTAACCGGAGATAGCTCCCGTGTTTACAAATCCACGAATAATGGCACAAGCTGGACAGCCATCAACTATCTTAATCCATCTCAGACCTGGTCAACCAAATATTATGCAGCCGATTTTTCACCTTCAGGTGATTCACTTATGGTTGTGGGTGATTTGGGGATGATACAGTCTAAATTTGGAGGTGCAGCAACTCCTACTGCACACACCAAATTACTTAAACCGGGTACATGGCAGAATATTGCCGTGGTTGATCCGAGCGGCCTTGTTATAGCTGTTGGTGAATCATCAGTTCCCGGTACGGTTTCCGATCAATTTGCCAGATCAACCGATGGCGGAAACACATGGTCGATTGTACCCATAGCAAACAAAACTGAAACTTTTTATTCGGTCGATATGATTGATAACAATTTAGGCTTTGCCTCCGGAACAAACAGTTTCGTTTACAAAACTACAGACGGGGGTGCCTCATGGAATCCCGTTGCCACTTCAGGGCTGCCCGCAGGAGCTACTTTCATAAAAATTGACTTTGTTGACGCAAACACGGGATGGGTGTTCGCTGCTGAACCAAACACTTTATCCAATTTCATTTTCAAAACTACCAACGGAGGTGCTAACTGGGTTGCTCAGTCTCACGGTGTTTCCGGTGCTAATGGGCAAATTTACAATGCACACATGCTGAATGCTAACGATGGTTACGCTGTTTCGTACCAGCCAAAAGTTTTCAGAACAACCAATGGTGGTACAACATGGACAATGCAATCCATCAGTGATAACCCCACTTCAAGAATGTACGACATTAAAATGGCTGACACTGCCAACGGATTCATTGTAGGTAATTTAGAGCGCGTTTACAAAACTACTGACGGTGGCTTGAACTGGAACAGGATTCAAATCAACCCCGGCAACACTTATACATTTTATTCGGTTGAAGTGATTAATCCGGAAACTGTTGCTGTTTTTGGTGATTTCTCGGTTAATTACATCTCTACCAATGGTGGCGTTACCTGGACGGCAAAAAATACAAATGCTGACAGAATTAACGGTTCCAGATGGGCTTACGACAACACAGGAAATACTTATGTATTGTTTGCAGTGGGAACAAAAGGCTCGATACAGAAGAACGCACTTTCACTTGTTGTTGTTCCTGTTGAATTGGCGGCTTTTTCGGCTTCTGTTACCGGTAACGATGTGTTGCTCTCATGGTCAACCGCTACTGAGCTGAACAACAGAGGCTTCGATATCGAAAGAAAGGATGCCTCAGGTAATTGGACAAATGTTGGATTTGTAAGCGGTAACGGAACAACTACCCGTGTTTCAAACTATGCCTTCACCGATAAAGGTGTTGCAGAGGGTAAATATTCTTACCGACTGAAACAATCCGATTATTCAGGGTCGTTCTCTTACTCCAACATCGTTGAAGTGGAAGTTGGCACCCCGATGACATTCGCTTTGGATCAGAACTATCCGAACCCCTTCAACCCGGCTACAACCATTGCTTACAGAATACCTGAAGCTTCTGTTGTTACGCTGAAAGTGTTCGATATTACGGGTACCGAAATGGCAACATTGGTAAACACCAAACAGGAAGCCGGTTCATACACCGTTAACTTTGATGCTTCAAAACTTGCTTCAGGTATGTATATCTTCACCATAAAAGCCGGTGAATTTACAGCCACAAAGAAGATGATGTTGCTCAAGTAATTTTGGATTTTGTACTGAAGTGATTTCGGTGTTTGTACTGAAGTGATTTCGGTGTTTGCTCTGAAGTGATTTCGGTGTTTGTACTGAAGTGATTTCAGTTTTTGCTCTGAAGCAATTCCAGTGTTTACTCTGAAGTGATTTGTATAAGTTAATTTCAGAGCAAGATCAAAAATCTTAATTTAATGTTAATTTAATCATAAGCGATTACAGCTTACAACTTTAACAAAATTTTAACCGTTAAGAATTTGAACCTTAATAGCCCCGTGACGGAAATGGCACGGGGCTTTTTTGTTAAATATTTCCCGACAAAATATGACTCTTATTCATAAAATTTTCACTATTTTAACTTAATAAATATTTCACTTTAGCAATCAGGAAATACGAAATTTGACCCCACTGCAGAGGCATTCAGTCAGCAAATAGGGGGCTTATTCGTAAAGCATTCTTTGCAGGATAGAAAAAAAACAATCTACCATTGAATGTGCAAATTTTCGCGAAGAACCGTAAAGTTCCAAGAAAGACTTTAAAAAACCTGTCACACTGAACAGTTTAGAACAATGCAATTTTTTCCAATTTATCATTTAAATAAAACCCGGTACATTATCTTTTCAGCATGTTATATTATTTAACATATTAAGTGTTAAAAAAACTTCATACTTTTGCAGAATTGATATTACTTTCTGAATAATGACTATTCTTTACGAGCATATTGATAATAATTATCGTTCATATCACGGGATTGCTGTGGATGAACAGAAATGCCGTAACCATTTGCAGGGTAAAGTAAAGGATAATTTATTAGACCATGAAGAAAGAAAAAACGAGTTAGATTCCTTAAAAGCTTTAACACAAGAAACCGGATTTAATGCCAGTGACGATCTGATTGCAGACATTCTCGCTTTGGAAAATCCGAAATTGGAATCCCTACCATTTCGAATCGGCGAAGCGTATGCCGAAGTTATTTTGGAAGAAGCATTTGTTTGTCGGTTTCACTGGAATGAGAACAGAGATGCCAGAAATCCAAAAGGATATAAAACCGGTGCCGATTTAGTAGGGTTTATTGAAGTGGAAGGACAAGTATTGTTTTTGTTTGGCGAAGTAAAAACTTCTTCGGAAACTGAAAACAGACCCCCAGAGGTAATGGTTAGTAAAAAAGGTATGGAAAGCCAACTCAGGGATTTGTATAGTGATAGAGAAAAAAGACAACAACTGATTTTATATTTACAAAGTAAGGCGAGGCTCTATCCTGATGGGCATCCTTTTAAAACAGATTTTAACTCGAGCCAAAAAGCTTATTATGCAAATAATAATAATTGTAAATTTCAGTTAATTGGTATTCTAATTCGAGATGTAGCACACGATGAAAGGGATATTTCATTAAGTTATGGCAGACTGTCTAAGCATATATTGGAACCTAACGGAATTAAACTTTTAGCACTTTATTTGCCAATACGGAAAGAAGAGTGGCTAACAATCATAAATGAATTAATAGTATGAGCATACAGATAAAGTACAATTACTTAGAAAAAGCATATCCCGATATGCTTCATGGAATTGGTATGCTTATTCAAAAAGCCAAAGTAGCAGACCTCTTTGATAGTGTAAAACTTACCGAAAAAGAAATTGGGGAACTTCAAAAAGCCAAAGAACTTTGCGAGCTTAAAATCATCGAATTTTGGGATAATAAAAACGAACCCGAATTTAAAGCTCTTTGCTCAACTTATTTTGATATAGGCACAGAGTTGCCCGCAAACCCAAATAGTGATTTGTTTATTTATGAGCAGTTTAAACTTATCGTATTCGGCTATTTAGGTGAGCACTGGCATTTTGTAAAAGAATATTTGAAGAATCAACACGAAGTGATTGAGACTCTGCAAGTAACTGAAAATTGGAATCAACGACTTTTAACTATTTCTTTCAAAGCAATTGTCTATTTAATTAAAAAGAGCAACTGGAACGATATTAACCGCTCTGTAGAGTTGATAAATCAACTTCGAGAGGAACAAAACAATTTTGAGAACAAATTTCTAAGTGAGGTTGATCAGGAGGACCGTCCTTATTGTGCAGCTGAATTGATATCGCTTTATCATTTTGCTAAATGTGTGGATGTGCTGGGAAATTATGTTATGGAAGGCAGACCATTACAGCCGGAAAATGTATTGCAGTACCACACAGAAATAGCCGCACAGTATGCTCAAAAATCCGGCAATATCAGTCTGATACTGCTGTATCAGTTTTTCAGTGCTTTTGCGGCAAAAATGGTAAAAAATACCATTTGGAACACTACACAAGGAATCAACAATTGGGTAACCCGTTTCAATCAATTTATCTCCAAAAGAGATGAAAAAGGGTTGTTTGAGTTGCTTTACCCACAAAGAGAATCGATTATAAAAGGTGAGTTACTCAACCCTGCATACAGGGCGGTTGTAATTAATCTTCCCACCTCAAGTGGTAAAACCCTTATTGCTGAATATAGAATACTTCAGGCTCTTAATCAATTTAAGGAGCAAGGGGGTTGGGTGGCTTATATTGTTCCTACAAAAGCTCTGGTCAATCAGGTTTATATACAACTGAATAAGGATCTATCCAACATCAAAATTCAAATAGAAAAGGCAAACGGTGCAATTGATTTGGATGGCTTTGAGCAGCATTTATTGGAAGAGAATGAGAAACGCACCAATTTTGATATATTAGTTACTACTTATGAAAAAATGAACTTGCTTGTACGACAAGGGCTGGGTACTTCCACGAATAGACCATTGGTGCTAACGGTAGTTGATGAGGCTCATAACATAGAAGAACCCACTAGAGGGTTGAATTTAGAGTTCTTGCTCTCTACAATTAAAAACGATTGTGAAGAAGCTAACTTTTTACTGATGACACCGGATATTTCCAATTCAAAAGATTTAGCTGAGTGGCTTGCCAAAGACAGAGGAAAAGTTATTAACTTAGAATTAGACTGGTGGCAACCGAATGAAAGAGTTATAGGCGCGGTTGAAGTACAAGGGAGGGCAAGGGACTACGATTTTATCTTAAAAACCCTTCATACAGATAAAGGTACTTATGACATCGGAGAGTCAATACTTATAAGAAGTGTTCAGGATTCTGAGATAACAGCATCTAAGGTAAAATCTTCCAAAATAAAGATTGCCACTCAGGTTGCATCCAAGGTGCTTAGTTTAGAGGCGCCAATAATTGTATTGGCTTCAAGCCCAACTGAAACAAATAAGGTTGCGGAAAGTTTATACAAAAGTGTAGGAAAAGATTTAGAGCTTGATGATGATGTAGAATTGGTAATAAAATTGATTCAAAGTGAATTGGGTGATGACTTTCCTTTAAGCAAATTTCTTAAGCGAAGAATTGCGGTGCATAGTGCGGCTCTTCCTGATGAAATTCGTTTTCTGATTGAAGACTTAATGGCAAATCAAAAACTTCAGGCTTTAGTTGCTACTACAACAATAGCACAAGGTATTAATTTCCCTGCCTCGGCTGTAATAATGGGCTCATATAATTATTATAAGAATGGTGAGTCAAAACCTATGCCGGTGCGTGACTTCTGGAACTTAGCCGGAAGAGTTGGACGAACCGGGCAGGAAAATATGGGCTGGGTGGGTATGACAGTAACTGATGATAATGACCTATCTAAAGTTGGAAATTATGTGAAACAAGCTTCTGAAGATCTTCATTCTCAATTGGTTAGTGCTGTTGATAATGCTTTGCGTCATGCTGAGGAAAGTTTTCATAGTTGGCTCTTAGAGGATATTCGATGGTCAAATATTTTGCAATATATATCCCATCTAAAGAAACAAAGTAAACAACAAAGTACTTTTATTGCACAACTTGAATTCAACTTGAAAGCGACTTTTGGTTATGATCAGCTCCCGGGCGATAAAAAGCAATTTGTTAAAGATAAATTATTTCAATATGCTTATTCTTTAGATTCTAAAGATGCCAAAAGAGCTGATGAAACCGGATTTTCAACAGTTACCGTTTGCCAATTAATCAATAAGTTAAACAAATTTCAAATTAAACCAAAGGAGTGGCAACGAAATCAGTTGTTTTCGGAGAACAACGAAACCATGCAAAAACTTATAGGAATTATGTTAGAGACCTATGAAATCAAAGAATCATTTAAAGAGATTGTGAAAAGAAATCAATCCTTGACTCACTCCGGAATTGCAAGGTTAATTATAGATTGGGTGAATGGTAAAAACTTAGCCGATATAGCTTCAAAAATGTATCCAAATACTGATTCTTCTATTGCAATCCAAGATACAACAAAAGCGATATATAAAATTGTGACAAATTCAGCTACATGGGGGCTTGCTGCTATGCAAAGAATGCCGACAAGCGGTATTGACTGGGAAAACCTTTCAGAAATTGAAAAGAAAAAAATGGCAAACCTTCCTGCTTATTTATACTATGGAGTTAACACCGACGAAGGTGTGCTTATGAGAAAAAATAATATCCCAAGAAGTATAGCCAATCGCTTAGGTGGGATATTCAATAATTCTGTAGAAGGCGAAATTTTTAACCAGCCTTCTGTTGTAGTAAATGAGTGGCTTTCTGAACTGTCAATTGAAACATGGAACAAAGCCCGACCCACAGGTTCAAGTTTGTCAGGAGAAGAGTACAAACGGATCTGGCAAAAATTAAACGGCAATTTATAAAAAACGATTAATCTTCATATCATACAAAGGCGGAAACGCTCTTCTTTCTTTGGTCTTCTGCACTTTTTCACTTAAGAACTGCACTCTGTTGCAAAAAGAAACCCGGCTTTGTGCCTATAGAACAAACAGTTTAGTTACTAAAAACTATACCCAACGGCAAAAGAAACCCGGCTTTGTGCCTACAGAACAAAAACCTTAGTCATTAAAAACTATACCCGGCGGCAACAATCACCGGGATTTGTACCTGCAGGACAAACAGTTTAATTATTAAAAACTATACCCGGCTGATGCGGTTACCAGACCTTTCATGCCGAAACCGATGCCGAGGTTGAAGTTAAATTTGTTGCCAAAACGGAAACCGAAAGGGGTGAATTGCCCTGCAAAAACTGCACGACTTGTGGTACTGTGCTCTTCAGGGTAGTTAACGGTGTTGGTGAGGTAACAAAGCCCCAATTCAACATCAAAGTATGCTCCAAAGTTTTCACCGCCTGCATATTCGTAACGAAGTGTCGCAAGTGGAGAGAGGAAACTATTGTCGCTCGTTCCCACATTTTTACCATCCAACAATATATCAGCGTTAAATTTTTCGTACACAAGTGAGGCACCAACCGAAAAATCTTTATTAATTGCATATCGGTACTGAGCATTAATTGACGGCACGGCTGCTTTTGAGTCGGAATAAAGATAACCATGTGAAAGCGCAACCAGAAAAATATCAAACAGTTTCTGAGCAAGTGCCGGAATGCTAAAAAAATCCAACACCGACGGAAAAGTTGTGGGGAGATTCATTCTGATTCGGAGAATCTAAATCATCCTTTCGAGATTTTTCATAATTCGGAGAATCTAAATTGCACAACAGGGATTTTTCATGGTTTGGAAAATCTGTTTCGTGCCCGAGAGATTTTTTAATATCTTTTGAAGTGAAATTATTTTTTTGGGCTATATTTTTTATCCCGATCTTTTCCGGATTAGATGAAATAAAATTATTTACACCGTTTGATAAATTTGTTAAATGGAGGTAGGTATTTTCGAAGAATGGTAACCTGAAATCTCCGGGAACGGAAAATTTATCTTTTTCTAAAACCGTTTCACCGGAAGATTGCGGAACTGCGGTTGCATCAAACAGGAGAACAAACAACATCAGTTGTAAAAGCACTTTCACAGAAAACCTCCGAAATTATACTTTAGGGTTATCAAAACTAAATTATACTAAAGGTTTATTAAAATTAAACTATTCTAAAGATATTTTAGTCTAATAAAAATAGGGTTTTGGTAACAAGTTAGTCTGAACAGTCTCATTCAAAGCGAAATATGATATAAAATCTAAAATCATTTAAAGAAAAAATTAACCAAGCGAAAGATAACAATAAACTAATCCGATTTCTGATAAACCAATAAACTATCAAAAAACTTTTAAAATTATATGACGAAAAAAATAATCACTTCCCTGTTTTTCCTCCTGTTAACCGTTGCGGGAAGCGCACAAAATTTTTCAGTTAAAGGGGTTATAGTTGATTCTTCGGACGGAACACCACTTCCCGGAGCGAGCGTCTCGCTTATACCTAACCGCCCTGGCGAAAAGCAGTTAAACATGGTAACTTCGACCGATGGTGTTTTCATTTTTAAGCCCACACAGCCGGGGAAGTATCGCCTTGTTATTTCGTTTATCGGTTATTTGGAATACATTGACTCGCTTCAGATTACGCGCAACCAACCCACACTCGATCTCGGGCAACTAAAACTAAAGCGCTCGGCACTTCAGATGGAGGAAGTGGAGGTTACCGGCGTTGCAATACCCTCGACTCAAAGTGAAGATACGCTGAGCTTTTCGGCTAAGGGCTACAAAACCAATCCTGATGCCACCGCTGAGGACTTGGTCACCAAACTGCCCGGCGTTCAGCAGGAACAAGGCACACTAAAAGCACAAGGCGAAGAAGTGAAAAAGGTCTATGTGGATGGGCAGCCCTTCTTCGGTGACGACCCTGTGGTAACCCTCAAAAATCTGCCCGCAGATATGATTGATAAAATTGAAATATTTGATAAAATGAGCGACCAAACCCGCTTCACAGGCTTTGATGACGGGCAAACTGAAAAAACCATTAATATTGTTACCAAAAGAGACCGCCGCGAAGGGCAGTTCGGCAAACTTTACGGCGGATACGGCTCCTCCGAAAAATTCCAAAGCGGGGGCGTGGTTAACTTTTTTGGCGAAGGCAGAAGGTTCAGCATACTCGGGCTGGGCAACAACATTAACCGGCAAAACTTCTCGCAGCAAGACCTACTCGGCATTTCTCAGGGTGGCGGCGGCAGAGGCGGTCACCGTGGCGGCTTTCAAGGCAGAGGCGGAGGAGGAGGAGGCTGGCGCGGGCCCGGCGGTGCAGCTAACAATTTTCTGATCGGCACACTCGAAGGGAACACTAACACTTACTCTATCGGGCTGAACTATCAGCAAAACTGGGCAAAAGATGCCGTGCTTACAGGAAGTTATTTTTTCAACTATTCCAAAAATTGGAACGATCAAACGATTAACAGGGACTACTTCCCCACCTCGGCAGGCTTGCAAAACTACGACGAAAAATCATCTTCCAACCCCGATAACTACAACCACAGGTTGAACTTCAGGTTGGAGTGGAACATCGACTCGATGAACACAATAATCGCAACTCCAAGGTTCAGCGCACAGAAAAACATCTCTGAAAATGATTATTTCGGGATAAGCATGTTCGATTCCGGCACCAACAATTCAACCGATAACAGAAGCAACAGCGACGGCGGCGGTTTCAATTTCAGCAACGAAATTATTTACAGAACAAGGTTCGAAACCCCCGGCAGAAGCCTTTCGATTTCCTTCAACAACGGGCTGAACAGCAGAAGAACAGACCGAAACCAGTACTCACTGAATTACTTCAACAACACAAACGCCGGCGCCAATTCTGACACACTAAACCAAAAAGGGGACGACTTAGTGAAAGGCTACAGCTACTCCGGAAACTTTGTTTACACCGAACCCTTCGGCGCAAACGGGCAGTTGATGGCTACTATTAGCGCAGGCATTAACAACAACTACAGCGACCGCCAAACACTCAATTTTAACAATCTTACAGGGCTTTACGACCTGATCGACCCAATTTCCTCAAACAAATACGACAACAACTACTACACCTACAGGGGCGGGCTGGCATACCGGTTAGGAAGTGGCGCTGTAAACCTTTATATGGGCGTTACTTACCAAATTTCGCAGCTCACGGGTGACCAATCGTACCCCTACACCTTAACAACTGAAAAGAAGTTTTACAATTTCCTCCCTTCGGTGCGGTTCAATTATAAAATTTCAGACGCACAAAATTTCAGAATATTTTATTTCACAAGTGTTAACGCACCCTCACTTACTCAGCTGCAAAACTTTTACGATGTTTCAAATCCCCTTTTCATCAGAGGGGGAAACCCCAATCTTAAAGATGAATACTCGAACAGAGTTTCAATTCAATATTTAACAACCGATAAAGAGTCGGGCGCAAATTTTTTCGTAATGGGTTTTTACCAAAGAACGGATGATTATATCGGAAATTCATCCTTCACTGCAGTAAAAGATACATTAATAAGCGACGGCGTTCTGCTTCGCAAAGGTGCGCAATTTACCATTTCGCGTAACTTCGGCGCAAGCCAAAGCGTGCGGGGGATGCTAAGCGGCGGTTTTCCGGTTCCGTTCATAAAAAGCAACCTCTCGGTCAATTTCGGGGCGGGTTATTCGTTGCTTCCGGCTGAATATCAGCGTTTAATAACCGAATCAAAGATAGTTTCGCTGAACCAGGGCATTACAGTTGCGAGCAATATTTCGGAAGATATTGATTTCAAACTGAGCTATTCACCCTCATATTATGTTTCAAAAAATGATGTGTTGCCCCGTTCGGACGATGAGTACTGGGTGCATTCCGGCTCGGCGAATCTTTTCTTCAATGTATTCGATCTTTTCTTCGTTACAACCGACTATTCATTCTACAAAACGGCCGGGATAGCAGATAACGGCGATGTTTCTTATTCGTTGTGGAATGCGGCAATTGGGGTAAAATTCCTGGAAGGAAACAAAGCTGAACTGCGCTTGGATGTGTTCGATATTCTTAACCAAAATAAAAGCTTTATCCGTACAGCAACGGATATCTATATTGAAAATAAGTCCGCAATGGTGTTAAAGCAGTTCTTTATGCTTTCATTCACCTACAATCTTAAGGCGTTTTAATTATTTAAGACAAAATTTCGGCTGTTTGTTTCTGTTTTTTGCTCAGTGGCAGTGTGAACCAAAAAGTAGCGCCATCTCCCATGTTCGGGCGGACATGTATAGTACCGTTGTTACGCGTAACAAAATCCTGGCATATCATAAGCCCCAAGCCGGTTCCCTTTTCACCCATTGTGCCAAGACTTCTGATTGATTCACCGGAGCGGAACAATTTATCGCTTTCTTCCTTTGTTAAGCCAACTCCGTTATCTTCAACAGTAACTATGGCAAAATTATCTGCAATTTCTGATGAAAGAACAATTTTACCGCCCGGATTTGTAAATTTAATCGCGTTTGTAAGAAGGTTTCGGATCACGGTAGTGATCATGTTGGGGTCGGCATAAACGCTTAGGTTCAAAGCAAGTTCCGTTTCAATAGTAATCCGTTTCAATCCTGCCTGCGATTTAACTATCTCAGCAACTTTGTTTATCACCTCATTTATGTTAAAATCTTCCGGATTGAAAGCTACTTTTCCCGTTTGCAACCTCGACCATTCCAGCAGGTTTTCCAAAAGTTTGAAAGTGTCGGCGGCTGATCCTTTTATCTCAGAAATTAAATTTCGTTTTTCAGAATCAGAAAGGTCGTCAAAATCTTCCAATAGGATGTCAGAAAGCCCAATAATTCCAAAAAAGGGATTTTTCAGGTCGTGAGCAATAATTGAAAAGAGTTTATCTTTTGCGTTATTCAGTTCATTAAGCTCATCGCTGTTAGCCTGCAACAGCGCCTGATTTTCCCGTATCGTAGTAATATCAAGCAGGCTGATCAGTTTACCCCGTTTGTTAGCTTTTGGGTCTTTAGACATAAGCTTATTCAACTGAAAGACTTTTCCGTTGAACTGCAGTTCACCAAGTTCAGCGCCGGAAGAGTTGCAGTAAGCAACCAAATCCGGGAGGTCCGAGAAGGCTTCGGTGGCTTGTTTCCCGATCAATTCCCTTTGCCCGATGAATTTATAGAGCGTTTTGTTGCAGTCAATTATTCTTCCTTCACTATCGAGCACAATAACACCCTCGTGAAGATTCTCGAAAAGCACCTGCCTGGCAGTGGGGAAAAGATCAAGAAATGAATACTTAAAAATTCCAAATGCTATAATTACACAGGAAAAAACAAATGCAATCGGCGTTGCATTGAAATGGTTGAGAAGTGTCGGTGTGATAATAAATGTCAAGTTAACTATTGTAGGTATTAACAGCGCAATCAGAAGTATAATCAGTTGATTCTTAAAAACCCCCGTGTAGTGCCCTATTGAGGTTAATAGCTTCCAAAAACTGGTTAATATTGCAATATATGACACTACTGCTAAAAGATAATAGAATATGCCGCGTGAAAAATCGATATTGCTCCCCTCAGCGCTTGTTACTATTGTAAACTCACTCCACATCAAATGATGATAATTGTTGGTTGCAGCAATAATAAAAATAATGAGAGGAAAAGATAATGTTATAAAGTTAGAAACCTTTATTGCAAAAGGTGAAGCCTGAACAAACCTGAGAATAAATGACAAAAAAGCGAAAGGAATGAACGGCACAAACAGATATATAATTATTTGCCAGGTTATTTTTGTTTCGAGCGATGCTGACGCGTATTGAAACCCTGCTCCGAGTGCCCAAAGCCCAAGTGCAATTATTAAATGAAAGAAATAGCCCCCACCACGAACACCACTTTTCCGTTTATAAATGACTACCGATAAAACAACCGATACAAAAAATGCAAAAAAGAAGAGTGCAGTATAAATATTGAATTGCATAATATTACCACCCGAAAGCGAAATGCTCGGCTGCGAATATTCTTAAGATTAAAATGAATAATTTACTGAACATTTCACATCCTTAAAATTTCTATTCTGCCTTAAGAGAAATCAGATATACAGTAAACTCAGTCCCTTCACCAAGTGTGCTGGAAACGGAAATGGTGCCGCTAATTAAGTTTAATATCCTCTTAACAATTGGCAGCCCTAAACCTGTGCCTTCATATTCACGAGAGTAGCCCTCGCTCACCTGACGGAAATCTTCCCAAATAAGCTCGAGCTTTTTAGGGGGGATACCGATACCGGTATCAGCAATTTTTATAAAAACCGCCTTTCGACCGTTTGAATTATCTTCACCGCAAGAAACCCTCACATCGCCCGAAGGAGTGAAAATAACAGCGTTACTCAACAGGTTAGAAACAATATCACGAATACAATCTTTATCACTCCAAAACTCAAAATTGGGCTGACAGAAATCTGTGGTAATCCTGATTCCTTTTTCATTAGCTTCGTTTGAGTATTCTTCAATCACATCAACGAGCAATCTTTGAAGATCAACATTTTCCGGAAAGAGTGTTTTGTTGTTAAACTCGAGGTCGGTAAGTTGCAACAACTTAGTGAGTGTATTTTTCATCCGAAGTGAAGCGTTGAAAATCTTGGCAGCCATTTTTTGGTGTTCCGGGTCAGCAAGTTCTTCTTTCAGCAACTCAGCGTTTCCCATAATTCCAATAAATGGGGTGCGCAATTCATGACTAATTGAAGAGAAGAAATTCGCCTTGACTTTCACCATCTCTTCAGCTTGCTGTTTGGCAATCGTTAGTTCTTCAATCATTCGTACTTTATCCGAAATATCCTGGCTTACACCGACAATATGCACGATGTTACCCTCTTCGTCTTTCAGAGGTGCAAGTGTCATCTCCCGCCAGATCATTTTGCCTGACCGTGTGCGGTTTTGAATAGTCCCTTTCCAATGTTCACCGCTCATCAAAGTTCTTGATAAATCGTCAAAACTCTCAGATAAAATAATTCCCTCGTTCGGCACACGCCAGCTTTTCCCGAGTAATTCATCCTTAGTATAGCCAAACAGGTCACAATAAGCCGGGTTCACATATTCAGTGTTAGCGGAAGAATCTAAAACGATAACTGCCACGGGGCTTTCTTCCACGGCGAAATTTAATAAGCGGTACTGCTCTTCAATCTTTCGCTTTTCGGTTACATCGTAAACTATAGCGTGAAGATAATTCCTGCCGCGAACATCCATAGCCCCCACAAAAACTTCAACATCGGCTATTGAACCGTCAGCTTTTCGATGTTTAAATTCGAAATGATATTTCCCCTGACTTATGGCTAACTTCATCCGGCCTCTTACCACATCCTCACTATCGATGTTGATATCCCACATATATTTAGAGATCATTTCCTCATACTGCCAGCCGTAAAATTCAACAGCCTTTTTGTTCACATTCACAATTTTGCCCGTTTCGCTATCCAACAAAATCAAAATTGCAGTGTGTTCCTCAAATAACCTACGGAAAGTTTCACCCCGCCAGAGAGTTGAAAAGTCAGCTTTTGCCCCCAATTCAATTCTCTCAAAAGCCCGAAAAATGGAATCTTTTAACAGCCCGATTTGCGTCCGGAGCAGATAGTCGGCAGCACCTGATTTTAGGCAATTAACTGCAATTTCGTCACCATGGGGGTCGGTAAAGAAGATTACGGGAATAAAAAGGTCGGATTCCTTCACATAATAAAGAACGGAAAGCCCTTCGAATCCTGAAAGGTGATAAGCGGTGATTATTACATCCGGTTTTAATTCTGAAAGCTGATTTTTAAATTCAGCTTCGTTCCTTACCTGCTGAACAACGGCGGTGCCCCAATATTTTTGAAGTTCGTTCCTGACAAGAAGGATGTCCTCCGAGTTGTCGGTAACCATTAAAACTTTTATCTTCTCTGTCATAGGAACTTCCAAAGAATTGCTAACAACAACGCAGGTTCTTCAGACAGACGGAATAACCCGGGTTAATTGCCCATAAGAAAAAATTGTTTTACAGTCATAAAAATATGTAAAACAGCCAACAAAAATATATAACTGAATTAATGTAACAAAAATATTTTTTTAGACTAATGATCTATATTATACAACTTCATCAAGTTCGTGAGAAGGGATTTTAATTGTAAACTCGGAACCGACGCCGTAAGTACTTTTTAGCGAAATAGTGCCTTTCAATTTTTCAATACACCTTTTTGCGATCGCCAGCCCTAAGCCTGTCCCCTCATAGTTACGGGTTTGCCCCTCGCTAATTTGCCTGAATTCTTCCCATATAAGATGCTGTTTATCCTCGGGAATGCCGATTCCGGTATCCGAAACTGTAATTGAAATCCCGGATTCACTGTTAACTTTAATTGCTTCCCCGGTAATTTTAACTTTTCCAACCTGAGTATAAATAACGGCATTTTGAATGATATTACCTACGGTATAAAGTAAGTAGTCCTGATCACTGATAAACTCGATCCCCTCAAAATTTAGATTCACTTCAAATGTTAATCCTTTGTGCTCGGCAATAGTTCTGTTTTCAGAAATAATTTTGCTGAACACACTTCTTAAATCAACCTTTCTGAATCGAATATTTGTGTCTGTATGGTCAAGATCGGAGATTAATAGAATCTTCTCCAAAGTAGTCTGCATTCTTTTAGCTGAAGTGAAGATAATGTCAGCAAACTCGCTGAGGTCTTCGTTCTCAAGTTCATCCCTAAGCACCTCAGCACTTCCCATAATTCCGATGAATGGTGTTCTAAGTTCATGGCTCATGGCTGCAAGAAAATCCGATTTCAGTTTCACCATTTCTTCCGCTTTATTCTTCGCGTCAATAAGTTCCTGCACCATTTTCACGCGATCGGAAACATCCAAAGAGTAGGTGATGTGCATTTGAACATTACCTGACACATTCCTGTGGACAGACATTACCACATCTGCCCATAAAAGCTTTTCATTCTTTCTCTTTAACTGAACTGTCCCGATCCAACCGTCATTGTTTTCAAGGGACTCCCTAATACCGGAGTATTGGGTTTCGTAAGCATCCGGTACAGATAGAATAGAAACATGTTGCCCAAAAACATCCGCATAATCATATCCATAAAGTTCAGAAAACTTTTTATTTACATACTGAATATTGAAGTCGGCGGAGGAAATCATAATTGCAACCGGGCTTTCTTCGATTGCAAAAGCAAAAAGTTGCATTCTTTTATCATTTGCAACTCTTTCTGAGATGTCGGTGATAATTGCGTAAATCAGAGCTTTATCGTCTGTTTTGAATAATCCGGTGTAATGCTTCAAGTGGAAATGGAATTTCGTAAATTTATTTAATGTAAAATAATAAAAAAGGAGATTCCTTTCATGCAAACGAAAAAGAGATTCACCCCCGAGCAAAAAGTCATCATTCTCAGAGAA
>WBUK01000019.1 GCA_008933765.1 Ignavibacteriaceae bacterium
CTCTGAGAATGATGACTTTTTGCTCGGGGGTGAATCTCTTTTTCGTTTGCATGAAAGGAATCTCCTTTTTTATTATTTTACATTAAATAAATTTACGAAATTCCATTTCCACTTGAAGCATTACAGTAAAACTTAATAAAACCCCTTATAAATACTTTTAGATATTGTTTATCGAGACAGCAGTTTTACTCATAGTGCCCTCGAATACACTCTCCTCGAGAGGTCTCAGTATCCGGTTAATTTCAGAAATAGTTGCCGTCAAGAATAGCTATGGGGTGAATTATGGCTCATTCATTGCGCGATTACAGTGTATTTGGCGCGATTAACGCAATTATTGAGCGATTCAAAATTCGTAAAATAAACCGGCACCTTTTGTTTCAGACGGTTTTAAAATTCTCTTTTCCACTAACTCATTCAAGTCTCTTTTTGTTAATAAATCGACTGTTTCGAAGATACTTCGGTCAATTAGCGGTCAATTAGGTGGTTAATTCGGTCAATTAACGGTCAATTAGGTGGTCAATTCGGTCAATTAGCGGTCAATTAGGTGGTCAATTCGGTCAATTAGCGGTCAATTGGGTAAATTAAGTTTATACTTAGTTCCTCGGCCTACATTTCCTATTTGAGTAATAAATTCATTTTCAGACAGCCATTTCAATAAAATACTTTTCTGACTCTTCATGTAGATTTACTTCAACCATGATTCCCATCGAATTACGGATTTTATTGGGAATGTCCTCCATCAATTTCTTATAATTATTAATACCTAATGTCTTTCCATGGTCATCTTTCCCGATGAAAATCAAGCCACCGTCGGCATTTGCAAAACCGCAAACCCATTTCAGATAATCATCATTCCAGGCACTTTTGTATTCAATATTTTGATGCTGGGGCATTCTTTATTAAATATTGATATTAAACTTTTTTAATTTCTTCAAAGATTCAAAAGCCCGGATTAATGCTTGTTCTTTGATTTTTTCCTTTTTGGCTAATGCAGTTCTAACTGCTATTACATTAGCAAATTCAAGGTCGTCAAATATTCTTGTCTGGTTCGCTACATCAATTATTTGTTTCCAGTCATCTTTTGCAACCATTAGAAGTTTATCGTAGATTAATTTTATTTCTACAATTTCTTTGTCTTCCAGTTTCGACAAGGCTTTCACCTCCTCAATAATTGTCTGATTTTCATGAATATAATCCAACACTCTTTTACCAAAGATAATTTCCGGTGATGTCAGATTTTTATTCCTGATAATACTTTCTGCCAAATCAAAAGCTGTCGACTTGTCGAAACCGTCTGGTTTATTCTCCTCAATGTAAATTCTGAAACCGTCCCAAAATTTCAATCCCATTTTTTGAATTTCGCTTATTACAAAAACTGAACCTTCTATGTTGTCTGTATCAGATTCTTTTTCGTTTTCTCGTTGTATTTTTTCTTCTTCAGAAATCAAATAATTGTTCAAAGCCGAAATCAAATCTTCAGGATACTCGATATTCTTCAGTTTTTCCCAGGAAGATGCGCGTTTTGCATATTCAGAAATCAAACTTTCTCTAGCTTCATAAACGATGTGATTGTACACAAACTTCAGTAAATCCGACAAACGCTCACTTAAAAAATTATCAATTTTCTGTTCTTCATAAATCTTCCACAAATCGATCCTGTTGTTGGTTAAATAGTGGAAGTACGAAACAGTATAGGCAACGGAAAGAGCTTTCAGACTTGTGTCACCAATAGCATTAACACCTTTTCTGCCAAAAAGCCGGTCGATGGTTTTAAACAAAATAGCATTTGCAATCAATTTCCGGTAAAAATTCTCCCCCGGTAATTTGTTATTGCTGACTAAATCCATTATTTTTTTTGTGTAATGAACAAAGTTTTTCTGTGAACCTTGCGCCACAAAATGCGGTTCTAATTCCCAGGCGTTGATATATTTTGCAACATCTGATTTTACAAATTTCAGATTAGACGGATTTTGCTCTTTGAATCTCTTTTGTTGTGCCGGTGTTTGTTTATTTAATGTTTCACGATATTGTCCATTTGCACGCTCAAAGAACCATAAACGAGATTGATTTTTGTTTTCAGGATTGACCACATACTTTTTCCGTGACAAGTTTTCAATCTGCACAAAATACGGATTGTTGGAAGATAAATCCAATTCGGAGACTTTATTCTGACTGTTTGCAAAGCGTGAAATATTTGGGACTTCAATTTTTTTCAGTTCTTTATCTTTGATAACTGTCAGTTTCATCTGAACAAAAATTTTGCTTAAATCCACTTCCTTAAATTTCTTCTGTGTGTGATATAGTGAAGCCGTTGTTTGTCCACCGTTTACAATCTGAAAATCGTATAACCGTGTAATTACAAGTTGATTGTCAACCAATTTTGTTTCAACGCTTTCGGCAGTTGCAGTAATACCATTGTTGTAAGGTAAAAACATTTGCGGTTTGTTGCGGATCGTATCTCTAATTCCTTTGTTGAATTTTCCGGCTTGTCCTAAAAATGCCCTTACATTACTTTCCAACAATTCATTTGAGAACTCTTTGTACAATTTAGCCAGAATTTCGCCCGGCACGATTGCCAGATAACAATCGTACATTTCATCAGTACCCGGAACTTGCAAACATTGCAAACCTTTTCCGTTTTTGGTAAAATTTTCAAATTCGATTTCTATCGGTTGGTGAATACTGTTGCTTTCATTAATTTTAAACAACCTTGTAATATCCCAGGTATGTACAAAGATGTCAGCATTAGCAACTTCAATTTTTTCTTTGTCGTGATTTGAAAAACCGTTTATCAAAAAGAAAATATTGATACGGTCAAAATCTTTGCCTTGCTTTCCAATAATATTAATTAAGTAATATAATTCAGTGTTTGATTTATCAATATAATCAATTTGGTTTTTCCATGCGGAGTTGATAAACCGCTTAATTTGATTAAGCGACTTGTTATAATCGTCTTTACTGATGTAGAAATTATATTCGTTTTTGTAAAAAGTGCAGAATAAATCAAGTGTTTCGTAATACTCCTTTTCATCTTCGTCTTTGGTTAAACCTTTCAGACAATAACCATTAACTTTCCAGTCAATTCCGCCCTGACTGTTTGGGTGGACATAAGACAAAACTCTTGCTCCTTCAGATTTTCCTATACTTTCCAGAACCTCAATGCAATATTCTGTAAACTTATCCTCGAAACTCACCCCTTCGCCTTCGGAATAAACCCGGGAAGCGACATCTGATTTTAGTTCTTCAATATAATTTATTAACGCTTTTTCCATTCACTAAATTTTTGCAAGTATATTTTCGAGTTCAATAATAAAACTTTCCACGGCTGAAATTTCTATTGAATACGAAGTATCATAAATCCCCAACGGTAACTGATTTTTCACGATTTTCGGAAATTCAGAAGTTACGGCAAAACCAAATGTTTTTTTGAGTGAATATTTCTTTTCGTAATGTTCACTGTCTTTATCAAAATAGCCGGATAATTGCAATTTTGCATTGAAAAAACTGCGTTCTTCATCGTTTGAAATAGCTTGTCGTGTTTGTAGTACCAATGAATTAAGCGAAAACCCGTTTTCTTTCACGGCTTCGGCTGAATACAAAACCAAAAACAAATCGCTTAAATTTTCAGCATCTAATTGTCTTTCATTTGAAATTTTAACCCGGGGTTGTTTAGATGAAGTGAATTTTACTTCAATACCCACTGAACCAAAAGTAAAATCTTTTGCCTGAAAATCCGTTTCTGCAGCGGTCCATCCATTTACAGCATTTGAGGATGTTTTTTCATTATGCAAGAGGAAATTCAAAAACAACAGTTCGCCTGTCAGCCCTTTTTGTTGTTCAAGAGATAAACAATTAAAATGGATTTTATCAAACAATTTTTTCCATTTGGAAACTAAGTTTAAAGTTGTTGTTATTGCTTCACTTTCCGTAACACTTGACTCAATATTTTCCAGAATGTTTTGAATAAACAAGGAAAAAATATCTTTTAAATCATTATCTAAAAGATAAATATTCAACTCAACACAATTGTCAAGCTCAATAATAAAAATTTCTACACCTTTAAAACGATAATTTTTCAAGTCGGGGAAAACAACATTTTTTGAAACCGCTATTAGGAAAGAATGTTGTCCAGTAATATGATTTGTAGCCACGAAGCATTGTAAATCCTGAATTCCAACAATTCTTGTTCTGACGATAATTTCGCCCGTTGGCTTTTGATTTTCCCAAATTGATTTTATGTTTATCATTCGTTTTCAGTTTCCGGATTATCATCATCGATCATTACTTCTTCATCAAAACCTTTATTGATTGTTGCTGTATATGAAACTTTTATTTCATCATCAATTCTTGGGAAATGTAAGCTGTACCCAACAATCGGGATCCCGTTATTTACACTTGGTGTTCCTCTTTCGTCTAACCCGTAAATTAGTAAAAGACCTTTCTTTTCGGCTTGTCGCTGTGCTTTGATTTCTGCATAAGTCATTTTTGAATAGTCTTTGTCTTTTGACAAATCAAAATATCTGTCACTTGTTTGGTCTATTTGCTGTTTTGAGATCCAGTAAAATTCGCTTTTACGCTCGATTTGTTGGTTACGCACAATACATCCCATGGTTATAACTTCATCATTATGCGTCAGTTCATAAGTTGAGAGAGTTTCGTTTGTCTTTCTTTCATTTCTTGGCGTTTTACCATTGTAATCAATGAAAACTCTTTCATCAGTATTTGAAATAATACAAATGCTCCACTCTTTGATTTTATTTTCTCTCGATTGTTTTCTGATGTATTCGCTTAATGTTGCGTTTCTAATGCTTGGTTGTTCAATTTCGTACGCATCGATGAAACTACAAAGAGCATCAATATTTGTATTTGGATAAAACAAATATCTTGTTCTTCCTTTGTTCTCAACTCTGTTTTCTTTTGTGGGAAAACCAATTGTTGCAATTAAAGTTTTTAAAGCATTAAAGTTATTTTGTATCGCTGATTTTGTTTTTAGTAAACAAGTGGTTTGCGGATTTTTGCCTGAAAATGAAATTTCTATTTCCCGTGAAAAATACAGTTTGTTTAAACTTGTAATGGTCAGCAAACCGTGATGATTTCTAACTTTTAAAAGAAAATCTTTCGGTCGTTGGTGCGTTATTGTCATTTCGTCAAAGTCATTTCGCATTTCTTCGGTTGCCATTGTGATATGGTTAAACCACTCAAAAATCTGATTGGTTGTGTATAGCCGGCACAAATCAACATAACCGGTACGGTAACCAAACCACCGCCCCATTTGCATAAGCGAATCATACATCCGGCTTGTTCTGATGAAATAGGAAATTGACAAGCCTTCCAAAGTAATTCCTCTTGACAAACGGGTTCCGCCAACGGCTATAACTGACAAGCCGTTTTCGTAACGGTTGTAGTCAATTTCTTCAATGTTGTGATATTCCAAATTTGCTGTTGAGCGTGTGCCATGAACGGAACGAACCTCAATTTTCGAAACCGCTTTTTTCAATTCTTTTTTGATTTCATCCCAGGTATGTTCTTTTATTCTGATATCGGTATAATCGAGATTATCCAACACATTTTTAGTTGTTGGCAAAAAGTCTTCTTCGTATATTGCTTTCAGTTCACCCAATAAAGTTATATCTTCGCTTTCAATTGCGTTTTTGTATTCTCTTGTTTTTTTGTTTACCAAATAAGCAACCCGATCAATCCAACGAACCAATCGGGCAACATGAATCAACATTGAATTGTGTTTGTTTTTGTGCCCTCGCACTCTGCGAACAGCACATACCAGAATGAAAGATTTTATAGCGCTTTCCAAACTTGGGGGAAGATTTTCTGGTAAAACATCTTTGTTTGTTCTGTTAATTGTACTGAAAAATGGCGGATCATAATCGCTGATTCCTCTGAAAATATCCAAAGGCTCATTTGTGAATTCAGAATTTATATTTTCATAACCGAAAATTTTAGCTGCACCAATGTAATTGGTCGGTGCTTTTATATTAATGATAAAATCTCTTGGAAATAAATCTTCTCCGATTTTATATGTTCTACCTTTTACAATAGTTGTCTGTTCTTCGTCGTAAACCTGAGAAATAAACAAGTTAGCATAAGGTGTTGCTGTGTAACCAATAAAGGTGTTACGGTTGAAAATATTCAGTAAAGTTCTGATTAAACGATTTATCGTTTTGATGTCGTTTATATCTCTTGAAGCATTTACAGAAGCAGCATCTGCTTCATCATCAATTATCAATGCAGGAACATCAAACAACTTTGGCGTTCCGTCCACTTCTCGAGTATTTTCATTTTTTGAAAACCAGTCGATCAAATTTTCAAGAATACTTTTGTTCTTTTTGATAACGAAAACAACAGGATTTTTCCCAATCGGAATATTTAATCTGTTCGCAACAGATTGACTAAAATCACCCTCATCTCCACTTTTATAATACGAAGAAGTCAGAGAATAAATGTCAGTACCCGATTTATATGTCCCAACGCCAACAAGTCGATTTTGCCCTGTCTGGATAAAAGCGGAACTGTTTCTTCCAATATAACCGGAATCGATTCTCTCCTGTGTTTGTCTGCGAAGAGAGCTGATTGTACCGGCAATAACGATGATTACTTTGTAACCTGCATCAGTCGCTTTGTTTATCAAGCCAATATAGTTGGAAGTTTTGCCGGACTGAACATGCCCTACAACCATTCCCCGTCTGTCCCAAATTCCCGGGTTTTTAGGATTAACGCATTTATCAAGAATTTTGTCAGTGAAGTCGTCCAAATCATTTACAGGGAATGACGGGTCATTTTTGAATATATACAATTTGTACCTGTTCCATAATTCAAAATTGATATTAACTTTTTCGTCATTTAACCAAGGTTCAACCTTATCGGATAATATTGTAATTTCGCCTTTTCCTATGCCAATATCTGCACGCAAAATTTCAAATAATTCTTGCTTGTCAAATGTTTGTCCCTCAACTATGTTGATTGCCGATGCTTTTTCAATTACCGATAAAAGCACTTTATCAGTAATTTGTCCCTGATAATGCGACAACAAAGTGTGTGCTATTGCTCTGGCTGATTGCAGTAAACTCATTTCAAATACTCATTGATTAACGGGAACAAATTAAAAGGCGTTGAACTCATAATATGTTTCTTTGCCAGTTCAGTTTTCATTCCTTGGGATACATATATCTTGTGTAACTCAACAGCCAGAGCGATTAACTCATCATCTGGCATGTCAGTTTGTATTTCCAATTCGTGAAATGCCGGGTCCTCGTTTTGATTGCTTCGAATCAATTCAACCGGAACATTTTCTTCCAGCAATTTCAATGCTTTTCCAATCAGTTTGTTGTTTTCTCCCGGCAATGCTTTTATTATTGGATGCTTTCTGTTGATTTTGTATTTCTTAATTCCTTCCCGCGTTATTTCGTCCGTCCACAAAGGTTCGTAATTAACCATTCCGTTTTCTGAAAATGTCTTTTGCCCTCGCCAGTTATAAATATTTGCGGATTTCATAATTGCGATATTCGCAATGCGTGAAAGTTCTCGTCTGATTTCAATCGGTGGGATAGCGGTTGATTTTTTGATATCCAGATGCCAGTTAAAATCATTTTTGTTTGTAAAGTTTACCATTATTCTTGCCAGCTTGGAGTAATCTCGTTTTTTTTCAAGTCCAAGCCAATCGCCGGCAACAAGCAAGCGGTCCCCGCGGTAAATATAAAAACCTTGTGCATTATACCAACCCGGAGAGCCACCCGAATTTTCATAATTGGTTTTACCGATTTCCGACATATGCGGAAGTATGAAGTAGGTTATTTCCACATTACCGAAAGTTTCAGTCTGCCCCCTTTCAGGCTTTGGATCTAAGTTAAGCAGAAACGGATTGTATGGTTCGATTGCTTCATTTTGAAAATAGATTGCAATTCGTTTACTCTCAATGAACTTGTGAAAAACTAAACTCAAATGATTTTTTACATTTACCATCTCCTCGTAAAAAGCATTTTTCATTCTTTCATTGTCGGCCTCAGCATCGCTGACAATCCGGTCTAACTTTTCCCAAAGGACTAATGTACCGGATTCCTGATTTTCAATTTCCTGAAGAAATGAGTTGTCAGAAACATAGTCCAGTAACTGCCATTCGTTTTCTTTATTGATAAAATCGATATCCCAACACCGCTTGATTGTTGGGTGTTTTTCGCGCTTTGTAATACAGGTAAGCTGTTTGCATTGTGAAAATGATGCGGTTTTCAGTCCCATTCCAAAACGCCCTAAATCTTTTTCATTTCGTTCTTTTTCAGGGTCTTTGCTACCCGGTGTCATTGCTAAAACAAGTTCGTCTTTGTTCATTCCTGTTCCGTTATCGGAAACAGAAATAAAAGAATCTTTTCCGTTCCATTTGTATCTGAGATGAATTTCATTTGCGTTGGCAGAAATGGAATTGTCAATGATGTCGGCAATAGCCGTAGCAAGATTGTAGCCAAAACTTCTGTAAGAATTGATTGTTGATTTCGGATTAGGTTTTACTATCTCTGCTTTAGAATTTTCCATAAAATAAATTTAGTATCCAATGATTAAAACTCCCCTTAAGAGCATTTGAATCCTGCCTGAAACATAAAGGGTTTCAAAAAATGTAATTACTTTTTGAAAATCAGGATTGTTTTTATAAAAATTTCTTACAGCTATAACAAGGTAATCAACTTCTGTCATCATACAAGCCTGAAATAAATCCTTCAGAAACTGATAATTTGTAACTGCACGCCCGGCCTCAACTTCTATAACTGTATTCGTTTTGGAATTAAAGGCATCAGCCTCAAAATACTTTTCTAATTTACCATTAACCCCAAATAATACAGGGACTTTGATTTTGTCATCGCTTTTTTTACTTTCCTCCACAGTAAGCCCTGTTTGTTTTAGATTTTCAGTAATAAAACTTAACACCTAATTGCTGTTGTATTTATGTTTTTCCGAATCAATTTTGAAAAGATTATCTGAAAAAACTGAAACCATATCCTATAAATGCTGTGGAATCTCTTCATTCTTTGGAAAGTATTGAAAATTTATCATAACATCCCTCTGATTTTTTCAGCAATTTTCTCAGCCATTAAAGGCGGAACAGCATTTCCTATTTGTTGAAAAGCTGCAGAACGGCTTCCTTCAAAGAAATAATCATCAGGGAAAGACTGTATTCTGGCGGCTTCCCTGACTGTAATGGAGCGGTTTTGTTCCTTGTCGGGGTGTATATAGTAATGTCCGTCCATTGCAATATGAGCAACAACAGTATGTGAAATACCTTGTCCATTCACGACTTGAAATCTGTTTGTAAATGACTTTGTATTATTATGTTTTATTAAACGAGGAGGTAAATCAGCATAATTTAATCTTTTCCCTTTATTCCATTCATCAACAGCAATACGATAAATCTCCAGATCATTTTCGTTGTTGGGTCTGGCAATGTGTTGTGTAACAAAATCCAATCCATTCCGGATTTTAGCTTTTTCAAGATAATAAGTTGCTGGTTTTGCGTAACTGACAGCGTTTAATGTTCCTTTTCCGTTATTTAAAGGTATCAGGTCAGAAAATAAATCTTTCAACACTTCAAAGTTATTTTCTGCCACATTAAATTCCGGATATGATAACTTCAATTCCTTTCTCCAACCGATGATGATGACCCGTTTTCTATCCTGCAGTACACCAAAGTTTTTAGCATTAAGAGTTTTATATTTATTTGTGGGAACACTTAATTCGTATCCGGCTTTTCTTATAGCTTTAAAAATATTGTCTAAATGCACACCGTTTTTAGCAGATAAAATCCCCGGTACATTTTCAAATACAAACATTTTTGGACGGTATTTTTCCAGAAATTTAACATAATATTTATATAAGAAATTACGCGGGTCATTTTTCATTTTGTGTGGATCTCTTGCTCTACCCACAAGAGAATATGCCTGACAAGGCGGTCCTCCTATGATAATATCAACCTCTTTGTCTCCCAGCACTTTATCTATCATCTTAAAAATTTCGTGCAATGTTTTTTCTGAAATTTCCATGTTAATTACAGAGTTTATAAGATTCTCAGGTACTTTTTTCCAAAATTCTTCCTTGTTTTTCGCAAAAGATTTCAGATAATTATAATATATTTCAGATTGACCGTTCTCTTTTAGCCAATGATAAGCGGTCCTTGTTTTTATAGTGTCACAGGCATCTTTATTCATTTCAACATGAACTACCGGGTTAAACCCGGCGCGTATAAAGCCTTCTGAAAGTCCTCCTGCACCGGCAAACAAATCTATGAAGTTCAATTCTTTCATACTTTATATCTCAATTCAGTAACTGTTTTTTATCTCCTGTAAAACATCATTTAATGCTGCTTCCCGTTTTTCTTTTTTAAGCTGACATTCATAAACTATTATAATATTCCAGCCGTTATTCTTTAACAGAGCAGCATTTTCTTTATCTCTCTTTTTATTTCTTTCTATTTTATCCAGCCAGAATTCTGTCCGTGTTTTAGGCACTACAAAATATTTGCAGTTATCATGTCCATGCCAGAAACAGCCGTGGACAAAAATTACAGTTCGAAATTTCTTCAGTATTATATCCGGTTTCCCCGGTAATTTTTTATCATATAGTCTGTAACGCAAACCATTTGCAAATAAAAACCTCCTTATCAGAAGTTCCGGTTGTGTGTCTTTACTTCTGATCCGGCTCATATTATAGCTTCTGACGGTTTTGGAATGTACATCTCCCATTTTGCAAATATAACAAAAATAAACGCAATTTTTATATTTCGGTAAAAATAGTTGATAAAAGTTACCTTGTTGAATTTTGGATAAATAAATCAACATATCTGCTTAAACAGGAGGGGGAAAGTGCAAACATATCCTTTTGTACCAAACACTTATTTCCTAAATTTTTGAAAAATGAAAAGTTGAAACAGCGGAAAAACAGGTTTATATAAAAATAGAGGCAGCCTTTTTAGACTGCCTCTTATAAGAAATCTTAAATAAAAGAAAATAAGATCACCGTCCGAAAAATGCAATCAGGAAGTTTAGTTAAACTGTTTCCCGAAAAATGCAATCAGGAAGTTTAGTTAAAACTGTTTCCCGAAAAATGCTATCAGGAAGTTTAGTTAAAACTGTTTCCCGAAAAATACTATCAGGAAGTTTAGTTGATACTATTGCCTGAATAACGCAATCAGGAAGCGAATGCTTAAATCTTAAATCTTAAATCTTAAATTTTGAATCTTCAAACAAAATCTTTAATCTTAAAAAAAGAAACTTAAACTATGCTCAAATTAATCTTTCTTGAAACTTATACTTGAAGAAGATGAAGAATCTTTCGGTACTCTGGCGATTATTTTATCAGCAAGTCTTGAGAACGGCAGGCTCTGCACATAGGCTGTGCCGGTTCCTCTAAGTGTGGCTAAGAAAAGCCCTTCGCCACCAAAAAACATTGTTTTCAAACCGCCGGATCTCTCGATAGAGTAATCCAATCCTTCGGAGAAAGCAACGATGCAGCCCGGATCAACTCTCAAGGTGTCGTTAACCAATTCTTTCTTAATAATCGTGCCACCACTGTGTACGAAAATTTTTCCGTCGCCGACTAACTTTTGGAGAATAAACCCGGCTCCACCGAAGAAACCTGCACCCAATTTTTGAGTGAAAGCAATCGATATTTTTGTACCCATAGCCGCACATAAAAAAGCGTCGGACTGGCACAGGATAGACCCGTTGAAATTTGTAAGGTCGATCGGGATAATTTTGCCGGGATAAGGTGCAGCAAAAGAGACTCGTTTTTTGCCGTTGCCGTGGTTAGTAAAATGTGTTAAGAAAAGTGACTCACCTGCAAGCATCCTTTTGCCTGCAGAAGCAAGTTTACCAAAGAAACCGCCGGCGTCTGTACCGTCGCCCATTTTGGCTTCGAACTCGATACCACTTTCGAGGTAACACATAGCCCCCGCTTCTGCAATTACAGTTTCGCCGGGGTCCAATTCGATTTCAACCATTTGCAGGTCAGAACCAAAGATCTCATAGTCGATCTCGTGTGAAGTCATTTATATGCTCCTGTTTTTAGATATTAATTAAGAAAATCGTTAAAATTCAGATATTAATCAAGGTACTCGTTAAAATTTACAAATTAATTAAGAAAATCGTTAAAATTCAGATATTAATCAAGGTACTCGTTAAAATTTACAAATTAATTAAGAAAATCGTTAAAATTCAGATATTAATTAAGAAAATCGTTAAAATTTAGATATTAACTAAACTACCGGTTAAAATTCAGCAACTATTTAAGTTTATCGTGAAAAATCTTTTCAAATTTTTCAACTTTTGGTTTTATTACGAAACTGCAGTAAGGTTGGTTCCCATTTTGGTCAAAATATTTTTGATGATAATTTTCCGCCGGGTAAACCTTAACCAACGGCAAAATTTCCGTAACGATCGGTGCGTTAAATACTCCCGAATCATCTAATTTCTTTTTGTAGTGTTTTGCAAGTTTTTCCTGTTCATCATCGCAGAAAAAGATAACGGAACGATACTGCTCACCCACATCATTCCCTTGCCGGTTCACCGTTGTGGGGTCGTGCGTGTACCAAAAGACCTCAAGCAGCTCCTCGTAAGAAATAACTCCGGGGTCATATATGATGTTGCAGACTTCGGCGTGCCCGGTATTACCCGAGCAAACCTGCTCGTAAGTAGGATTCGGAAGTGTACCCCCTGCGTAACCGGGTTCAATTTTCACAACCCCTTTCAGGCGGTCGAAAACTGCTTCAACACACCAGAAGCAGCCCGCTCCAAATACTGCGGTTTTTAATTTGGAAGAATCTGTGTTCATTCCTTCTCCGTTGTTCGAAAAAATATATTTATACTCTCTTTCCCCTGCGCAACTCAAGGAGTTCAAAGAGAAAAAGATAATAAGAACCGGCAGTGAAGTGTTTTTGCACCAACCGTAAAGAAAATTTACTTTCACTACACATACTGTTTTGTGAAAGCTTCAGTGTTTTTCACCAAAGATGTCAGCGTATCTTCCAACACTTCAAGTTTCCTGACCAGTTGAGAGTCGTAGGGGTAATCGTTCTTCAGGTCAGCGATAATATTTAACGGTTTATTCTGAGTGAGTGGTTCACTAAAAACGGCGTAAAACTCCGAAATGGTAGCCATCCTCGTCTCTTTAAGAATAGTTTCCTGTGCAATATCAAGCTCTTTATACGCTCTGTTCACTTCTTCGAGTTGTTTCTTCATTTTATCCCGAAGAAGGGCGTTTTCCAGCACAATCCCAATACCCGAAGCCAATGCGGCAAGATAGGTTTCGTCGTCTGAGTTGAACTTACCTTCTTTCTTATTCAGCAGTTGAATAACGCCGATGTTTTCAGCGTTTATATTTTTCAGAGGACAGGCAAGAATATTCAAAGTTTTAAAGCCCGATTTCAGGTCGAACTCCTTGTTAAATTTCGGATGGTCGTACGGTTCAAGGATTGTAAGGGGAACCCCTGAAGTGAAAACCTCACCGGCAATTCCCTGATTATTCGGGAAACGAATATCGGAGGCTTTCAACCCGGTTCCTGTGCGCGACCACAATTCGCCCTTTTCTTTGTCATTAATAAAGACAGTAGCTCTTTCAGCCATCAGCACATCGGGTACCACTTTAATAATGTGTGCCAGAAGTTCGTCAAGGTCGGTGATAGAAGTAAGAGAGCGGTTCAGCTCCAAAAGAACAGTAAGCCTTTTATTCAGGTTCATCAATCTTTCTATTTTGCTTTCCGGCTCGGGAGCGGCAGTTTTAGCGGCGCTTTTTGAGAAGAAACCTGCGGTTGTTTCCTCCAATTTTTCAACAGTAAGTGGGTTACGGATAAAATCGCTTATCTTATCTCCAAAAACAATTTCCCTGGTTTCGTAAAAAAATGAAGAAACGATCATAATCGGTGTGTTCTCACTTTGTGAGTGTAGTGCGTCCACAAACTCAATTTCCGCCATCGAGGGCTGTGAGATTTCAACAAAGATTAAATCTGCAGTTTTAGATGAAATTTCGCGCAAACTTTGTTGGCTTTTCGCTAAATGTAGCAGGTCATGATCAGCTTTACGGGCAAATTCAGAGTAAATATCGATTGTTTCAGGGTTATCTGAAAAGAGAAGAATGGATCTGTATCCGTTCATCATTACCTCAAAAAATGTGAAAAATTTTATTCGTTATCATAAAGAGCGTTCCACCAGTTGGGGTCGTCTTTAAGATATTTGTCGAACCAAGCCAGAATAGTTTTCGACCATTTCAGGCGTTTGTTATATTCCAAGATGTGGTGGTCTTGTTTATCCACTTCTATAAATTCCGCCTCTTTGCCCAGCATTTTTAAAGCGGAATAAAATATTTCACTTCCCCCCGGTGGCACATTCGTGTCGCTGTTTCCGTGCAGAAGGAGAATAGGCGTGTTCACCTTATCAGCAAAAAAGACGGGGCTTTTGTCGATGTAAATATCCTTTCTGTTCCATGGGAAACTGTTCGCAGTGGCCCCTGCCGAGTAAGAAACGCCCCAGTAGCCAACACCCCAATATTCAGTCAGGTCACTAATGCCTGCATGAGAGATTGCGGCGGCAAAAATATCGGTTTTAGTAACTAACGACATCGTCATAAAGCCACCGTACGAAGCGCCGATACACCCAAGTTTCTCAGGATTAACCGATGGGTATCGTTTCAGCATCTCTTTTGTTCCCTGAATAATTTCCTGCGCTACGGTCTCGCCCCAGTCGTTAACATGATATGCAGAAAACTGCTGCCCATAGCCAATTGCACCTGAAGGCTGCAGAATAAAAACAATATAGCCGTTTGCAGCCCAGATGTTTTTAGGGTACCTACCCTCAAAAGTGTTTGAAACGGGTGTAGTTCCTCCATAGTAATTAACGATACATGGGTATTTTTTCTCCTGATTATAATCAGGCGGAAAGAAAATAGTGCAGTCAATATTTCTTCCTTTATCCGTCTGAAACGAAAACTCTTCATATTTACTTCTAACAATGTTCCTGTAATAAGGTTCATTTGGGTCAAAAAGTAGTTTTGATTTTCCGCTGTTCAGGTCGATCACGAAAGCCCTTCCGGGGTAGTCGGGGTCAGAGCCTGCAACTACGGCATAATTAAACCGGGGATCAAACGCTAACTCTTCAATTGATTTAACGGGTGATTTAACCTCGGAAAATTCCCCGGTTTTATCTCTTTTCCATAGGGTGAAATAGCTTTTATCGGTCGTCAGGAGGTAAATATCTCCCGTTTCATCATTCAAATAATAAGAAGAAATGGCTGGGTCGAACTCTTTTGTTAAGCACTCGGGCGTTTTCGTTTTCAAATCAAAACTAAAAAGTAGCGTGTTATAGTCGTTTGGGATAACATCTGCGGGGGTAGTAGCGCCAATTCCGTTGAAAACAGAAGGACCGCCGGAAATCAGAATTTTATCTCCATCTTTTGTGAATGAGGTCATTCCGCCGCCAAAAATCCTGAAAAGAGAATCCAGCGACCCCGTTTTCAGGTCATAAAGGAAGTAGTCAGCGTATTCGTAAGGCCTTGTTGCGGCATCAAAACCTGAGCGGTAAAAAAGCAGTTTGTTGTTATCCCGGGAGACCGAAGAAAGGATAAAACCGTCATTAAAATCGGTGAGCAGGGATGAAAGCCCCGTGTTCAGGTCGTACAAAACAGTTTTATATTTTGTTCTGTACCCCGGTATTCTGTCGGGTATTCCTCTGTGTTTTTTAAAACCCTCGTTATATTCAGGTTCATCTTTTGATATCATATAGAAATATTTTGAACCGTCTTTAGAGAAATAAGAAACCGCCAGATTATCCACTGCTTCAACGACAGTCTGAGTTACGCCGCTTTTTACCGAGGTGATGTAAAGCGAGGTGCCTTTGTTGCCGTACACAACATAAGAATATTTATCACCGGTTACCCAATTAAAGCCCGAAACATTGGTTTCTTTAATAAGTTCGCCCGATTTAATGTCAAAAATTAAAGTTTTCCAATCGTTGGTTTCCTCGGGGATGTTTCTTTTGCTGACAGTAACGGCAGCGTAGTTACCGTCTTTCGAAACAGAAACATCCTGAATTTTCGGATCATCTAAAAGCCTTTGGAAAGAAGTGTAGTCAATTCTCGAAACAGTGGCAGAAACCCTTGACTCCGAGCCTTGATCCGGCGAAAAAGTCACTTTAAGTTCCCGGTCACCCATAGCGTCGGCTAATGTAAACATTTTCACAATAAACAGGTGCCTGCCGGTTTCAAGTGAAACATTGGTGTTTACGGAACGGGTTGATGTGGTGTCTTCATCAGGAGGGTCCAAATTAAACAGGCTGTTTCCGTTTTCAAGATAAATTCTGAAGGGAAGCCTTGAAGAAACTTTCAAATTACCCGTAGCAAAGCCTTTTGCCTCTAACCAGAATGCGGCATAATAGATAGCGTTATCTGTTCTGCTTGATTTTTCGGGAAATGTAGCCTGCATTCTGTCCCATTTCTCTTCATTATTCAAAAGGTTAACAACAGGTTCGATGTTATCACCATCGGAAAAGATAGATTTAATCAGGGTTTCCCGGTCGGATGAAACTGCAGGGTTAATAACTTTAAGTGGCCCGTAAACGAGGAAAGATGTTACCCGTACATCGTCTTTTTGAGAGAAAATTACGGAGATACAGATGAGAGTTAAAAATGTGATTCTCTTGAGCAATTGAGTAACTTTAATTTTGATAAGACTATCACGCAAAATACAAAATTTTTAGCCAAAAATAAACGATTTATTGAAAAAAGCTTAAGGAGTGGATGAGTTTATTCCGTAAATATTCCTCACATTTTCCATATATTAAGGTTTGCGTTAATAAAAATTAAAATCCTTTGAACAGGATGCAACTCAAAAAAACGAGAACCAAAAGACGGCGCCAAATTTGTTTTCAAAGATAGTCTCATACTTCGAAGCGTTAATGTCGTTCGTTTATATTGCGGCGGGTTTAGCGGTTCTTTTCGGCAATATGCCGTTTCTCGATAAATTAGGCAATGCCGAAATTTACCTGCTATCGGGCGGATTATTCGCCTACGGAACATATAGATTTTATCGTTCGTATAAGAAATTAAAGGATAACCGGGAGGAAAACTCGGATGAACAAGCTCAGTAAAATATTACTTCTTTTGTTATTGGTTCTGCCGCTTTTGGCGACGGGGTGCAAAAACAAAATCGCTTCGGGTGAAGCAGATGAACCCACTATGGGGCACAAGAAAATCGGTGTTGATGAAACTTTCAAACCGGTTTTCAACGAGCTTAAAACTCAGTTTGAAACTCTCTATAAAAATGCACACTTAGAGATATTCTACGCACCTGAAACAGATGTTATTAACCTTCTTCTGCAGGATTCCGTTCAGGTAATCTTTATCGCCAGAGATTTGAATGCCAAAGAAAAAGAAGTGATGGCGAAGAAGAAAATCGTTCAGAAAACTACGGCAGTCGGGTACGATGGTGTTGCACTTTTAGTGAATAAAAACAACGGACTGAACGAATTAACAAATAAAAGCCTTCAGAAAGTATTCTCGGGCGAGGCACACTCGTTCGATCAGCTTCAGGCAGGGCTTCCGAAACAAGACTTTCGCTTAGTGTTTGAGAACTCCCGTTCAGGAATAGTAAATTTTCTGGCGAACCGATACGGCGATAAATTCACCACTGCTACAAATCTTTACGACGCAAAAACACCGGGAGACCTTATAAACTATATCGCAGGCAACGAAGATGCAATAGGGTTTATCTCGTCTGTCTATATTTTTGATGAAAATGATACAAACCATACCACATTTATAAAAAATGTGAAAGTTCTTGACCTTCAACCGGCAGATTCTCTCAAGTCTGATGAAAAAGCTGTGGGTCCCTGGCAATACTTCGTTGCCCCCCAGTCGGATCAGACGGTAAGCAAAGAAATTAAACCGCCATTATATCCGTTGGTAAGGACGCTCACTGCAATTAGTTACGAAGGCAGGAGGGGTTTAGGGCACGGGTTTACCGCATATATAGCGGGTGAACTTGGTCAGCGGACAATCCTCAGGTTCGGTTTAGTTCCTGCAACTATGCCCGTAAGAATCCTGCACATTACGAATGAAGATATTCAAATAAAAAAATAAAGTCGGAAGAACCATGAAAAAAACAATCTTGCTTTCCCTCTTTTTAGTAATGGGTGCATTTATTTTAAGCGCCTCGGAAACAGGTGCACAAAGTCTTAAGAAAGCGAATAAACTTTTAGAGAATGAAAGCTATACAAATGCTTTGATCGAGTATAACGATTTGGTTAAAGAAGAACCGGGCAATGTGATGTATGGCTACTATTTAGTTAACGCTTACTTACAGGTAGAAAGGATAGACAGTGCCGGGATGGTGCTTCAGAGATATGAAGCTGCCGGTGCGGGCGACCCGTATTACTTGTTGGCGAGTGCGGCATTGGCTTTGAACTCGAAAAATAATCAGCTGGCTAAAGACCTGATAACACAGGCGTTAACTAAAGTCTCTTCCGAGAAAAAAGACATGATAGTATATGACCCCGATTTCTTAGTGGCTATGGCTAACTCCGTTGCATTTGGAAGAGGGGATAAAGATGTGTGCGAGCTTGGTATCGATGCAATTCTTAAAACCTTGTCAGTTGACAGCAAAAATTACGATCTTTTAATTGCTGCCGGTAAGCTATATTACACCGTACCCGATGGCACCAATGCCCTTAAATATTACAAAGCAGCTTTGGATATAGAAGATAACAAACCCGCAGCGTATGTTGGATACGGGTTGGTGTACAGGTTGATTGCACAGTATGGTTCCGCAGAAATCGAGTTTCAAAAAGCGTTAGCTATCGATCCTGATTACGCTCCTGCTTACAGAGAAATTGCAGAGATGAATAATCAGATGGAAGACTATCCAAAAGCGATTCAATTCTACAAAGAGTATCTTGCCAGATCGGAAAAAACTTTGCTGAATCTCCGCAGATATGCGATTATTCAATATAACGGTTCGGATTATCAGGGTACCATCGCTACTACCGAAGAGTTTCTGCGTGAAGACCCTAATAACGCCGATATGCTTAAGTTGGAAGCTTATTCCTACAATAATTTGGGGGACTCGGTTAAAGTTGTTGAATTGATGGATAGATTCTTCGACGCCGCAAAATCTGACCCTACAAAAGTAAAGGCTTATGACTACGAACTCTACGGAAACGCTCAGAAAAAACTCGGGAACGAACTTGCTACCGTAAAAGCGTATGAAAAAGCTGTTGAACTTGATTCCACCAAATCCCTGCTCCTTACTGATGTTGCAGCATACTACTTCAAAGAGAAAAACTGGGATATGGCAATATATTATTATCAGTTAAAAGAGAGAATTGAAAACGGGCTTTCTTTGGTTGAATACTTTGCACTGGGGCGCGCCTATTTCTTCGCTAAAAAATATACGGAAGGTGCCGAAGCATTCGATGTCCTTCTGAAAAACAAGCCTGATTTTGCCATCGGATATTATTGGAAAGGCAACTGCGAAACCCAGATTGAAGCGCATGATTCGTCAAAAGTTGGGTTAGCAAGGGTGTCTTATGAAAAGTTCATTGAACTGGCGTCAGCTGAACCGAGTAAGTATAAAGCCCAACTGATTTCAGCATACGATTATATGGGATTTTTCTACTACAGCCAGAAAGATAACCCTGAATACAAATCAACCTGGGCTGCTTCGGCAAGGAATGCTTACCAACAAATTCTGTCGCTTGATCCTTCGAATAAGTCAGCGGCTGATAACCTGAAAGCAATTCCCAAATAGAACCTGAAAGGCTGTTTAACGCCCGTTTTAAGTGTTACTTTTAACGGTGGTTGTTATAACTAACAGCTGTTCAGATTACAACTACTCCAAAAATAAAAAGGCTGCCGGATTTTAAATTCCGGCGGCCTTTTTCTGTTTTAAGTATAACTTAACCGCTCTCTTTGCCGGTTGCTTTCAACCGGCGACGGTGTTATTTGCTTTCGTTACCATTATTTGTGGGTTAACCAATAACGGTGAAAAGTGCTTTTGTTACCGTTATTTGTAGTTTAACCCACAACACCGTTATTTGCTTTTGTTTGGGAACGGCGGAACCGGGTTTTTCTTAACGGGGTTCTTCTCTAACTCTTTTAATATAAGGTCAATAGCCTTGTTTAGTTGCTGGTCAGTACCTTCAAATTCAAGAGTTGGGTCGTTATCCACAACCACATCAGGGTCAACGCCGTGCCCTTCCATTATCCAGTTTTTCCCATCCAAATCATAGGGACCAAACTCCGGTTTGTTGAGGAAGCCACCATCAACAAAAGGAAGTGAACCGGTAATGCCGACAACACCGCCCCACGAGCGTTTACCCACCAAAGTTCCGAGTTTATTCGCACGGAAACGCCAGGGGAAAATATCGCCGTCGGAGGCTGAAAATTCGTCCAGAAGAAGAATCTTAGGCCCTACATGCATCCCCGAAGGGTTGAACGAGAAGGTTGAGTTTCTTCTGTAATTCATCATTACAGGTGTTCTGGCGAGCCTTTCGAGGATTTGCGGTGAAACATTACCGCCGCCATTTCCGCGGTCATCAATAATCAGCGCTTCCTTGTTCAGTTGGGGGTAATAATATTTTGCGAACCAGTTCAGCCCGTTAACGCCCATATCGGGAATGTGGATGTAGCCGACTTTTCCGTTGGTTGCTTTGTTCACTTTTTCGATGTTGCCTTCCACCCAGTTCAGATAATAGAGGTTTTGTTCGTTAGCAACGGGCACAACGGTTACCTCGCGGCTCCCCTTTTCAGAAGCGGAAGTGTTGACTGTCAAAACAACCTGTTTACCGGCTTTATCAACCAGTGCTTCGTAAACATTCTGAAGGTCTTTCACCGATTTACCGTCGATTGCGATGATATAGTCGCCTTCTTTAACATTTACGCCAATTTCAGTAAGAGGTGAGCGGAGGGTTTTATCCCAGTTCTGCCCTTTCAGAATTTTTGTGATTTTCACGAAACCTGAGGCGTCTTTTTCAAGTTTAGCGCCAAGCAACCCGAGCGCAATTCTCGCAGCCTGTGGGTAATCGCCACCTCCGACATAAGCGTGCCCTGCGTTCAGTTCGCCAATCATCTCACCGATTATGTAGGTTAAATCAGCACGGTGATTAACATACGGCACTAACTGAGCATATTGCTCTTTCACTTTTTGCCAGTTCACACCGTTCATATTTTTTGCATAGAAGAAATCACGCATCTGTCGCCAGGCTTCGTTGAAGATCTGGTTCCATTCCGCTTTTCTGTCCAACGAAACTTTCATCTCAGAAAGGTTTAGGGCGTCTTTAATTTTAACAGGACCGTTTGGCAGAGGGATTATACCGTAGGAGGGACCCACGCGCACCATCATTTTTTTCTGATCGGCAGATATTGTATAGCCCATAGTCTCGCCGAGCGGTGTTTCTTCCAAATCTTTCAGGCTGTATGAGTAAAGCCCGAATTTTTCTTCCCTGGCGCCTCTGCGGTAGTAAAATACTCGGTCATCTGTGGTCTGTAAGCCCCCATAAGTGCCCGGAGGTGTAGGGATTTGTGCAATTCGGTCAATTATTCCGTCGAAATCGATAGAAATGTTTTTGGAATCGCTTTGGTTTTTTCCATCTTTCCCATCTTTAGGGCTTTTGCCGTCTTTTCCCTCTTTGCCGTTTTTGTCATCTTTCCCCTCGGTTGCCGGTTTATCATCTTTTTTGGCGTCAGGGTTGTTATCGGTAACAGCCGTTTCGTCACTTTTTGGTTCAAAGGGTGATTTGGTGTCCATCTGCAGAGTGACCAGAAAGATGTTTGTCATATCAGTGTAGATATGGTTCCACTCTGTTCTTCCGTAAGTTGGGTTGAAGCTTCTGTCAGAAGTGAAGAAAAGATATTTACCGTCTTTGGAAAAAACGGGGGCTCCGACGCCAAAAAATGGATCAGTTACCGGATTAATCTTTTTTGTAACCAACGAATAGATATAGACCCTGTCAGTAACATCATCTTCGGCTTTGTTGTAGGCTAAGTAACGGCTGTCGGGTGCCCAGTCGTATGAATAAATTGGGTTAACCGCCGATTTATCCACCTGAGTAACCGATTTAGAATCGATATCCACAAAATTCAGAGTGAAGTTTTGGTCGTTCCAGGCAATTTTTTTAGAATCGGGTGACCATGCGATCGAGAATTTATAAACATCGCCGCCTTTTGTCAGCCTTATTTCGTCGCCTTTGCCATCCTGTGGTTTGATGTAAATTTCATCTTCGCCTGATTTATCTGAAATGTAGGCTATATATTTCCCATCGGGCGACCAGGCAGGGTTTCTGTCATGCACTCCGGGGCTTGCCGTTAAGTTTCGTGTTACGCCTGTTTTAGCCGGAACGGTGAAGATGTCGCCCCGGGCAGAAAAAACGGCTCTGTTGCCGTCGGGTGAAATATCCCACCCGGCAATAGATCTGCTTACATCGGCAATTTTGTCGCGCCCGGTGGCAAAATCGTCCTGAATAGTAATGTTAACTTTAGCGAACTTATCGTTCGTAACATCCAATTTCCAGATATAACCGCCGTTCTCAAAAACGATGAAATTCCCACCGATAGAAGGGAATTTCACATCAAAATCGGTGAACGAGGTAATTTGTTTCTCTTCTTTCGTTTTCAGGTTAAACGAGAAGATATTTAAGGTGCCTGTTCTGTCGGAGGCGAAATAGATTTTGTCCCCCGCCCACATTGGGAAGATATCCTGTGCGGGGTTTTCCTGCAGGTGTTCCGTTTTTTTTGTATCGAAGTCATAAATCCAGATATCGTCAGCTTGCCCGCCGCGGTATCTTTTCCATGTTCTGAACTCCCGGAAGATTCTGTTGTAGGCGAGCTTTTTCCCATCGGGTGAGAAAGTGCCGAAACCACCGCGTGGCAGTGGGAGCTGTTGTGGCATCCCGCCGTTAATATCCACGAAGTATAGCTGCCCTTTCCAGTCGTTTGGCTCAGTCCATCTGCTTCTGAACATAATAGTATTATTGTCCCGCCATGCCATGACGATGTTGTTTGGCCCCATTCTGTCTGAAAGGTCGTCTCGGTCGAGTGTTGCAGTGTAAGTAAGCCTTTTTGGCACACCGCCCTCTGCAGGAATAAGATACACTTCGGTATTACCGTCATATTGCCCCGTGAACGCAATATTCTTTCCGTCAGGAGAGAATCTGGCGAACATTTCATAGCCTTCGTGCGAGGTGATCTTCCGGGCAGTTCCGCCATTGGAACCGACCAAATAAAGATCGCCGGCATAGGAGAAGACTATTTTATCGCCGCTGATGTTCGGAAACCGTAACAGACGCGCTTCCTGCGCATGAAGTGCCGCAGCTCCGAGAAAAACGATTAGGAAAAAGATTGCCTTTCTCATATTTTTATCCCATAAATTAGATTGAACAATTCAGCGGCAAAATTAAGAAAGTTGTCTCAGCCAAATTGTCCCAAAGGGATAAACGGAAAAAAAAGGCGGTTAGTCGTTATTTTCAGCCGGTTAGCCGTTATTTTCAGCCGGTTAAGCCATATTTGGTGTTGGCTTAAGCAGTCGGTTTGCACCGGTGATTATGACACTGCATATATATTAAGCCGTATTTGGTGTTAGGTTACGCAGCTTCGTCTTTTTGTTTTTCGATAAACTCGGCTACAAAAGCTTCAAATTCTTTCGCATTAATGTTGTTCACTTCGGCAGTTTTCTGAAGCCAGTCAAGTTCTTCCGGAGCGAGGTCGGAATCGATATAAGCCAGTTTAAGAGCTTCTCTTAGAAAAACCCGCGTAATCACGGGCGAAGAAAATGTAATAGGTGTGTTTTTAATATGTTCGTTAATCATCAGGTTTTTCAACACTTCCTCGTAAAAATCCCTGCTGAAGCCGAGTCTGTTGGCAATATCTCTGATGATCTCTTTTTCACGATCCATTAATTTATTATCCAAACGGGCAACTATCATCATACCTTTCAGATAGTTACCTTTGTCGATTGTCGTTAGCATTTACTGATCTCCCATGCAATAAATGATTAAAAGCCTAACTCAAAGTAATGAAAAAAACACCTTAATTCAAGCCAATTATCTTTGAGAGGCTTTAAGAATGTTTTTACATGTCAATGCTTTTGGGTAAATTTTGAGCATTATTATTTAATTAAACTGATGAAACAGAAATGCAACTTTTCCGAGCATTATTTTTCCTGCTTGCACCAATTCTGATTATATACCCTCAAAAAGGGTGGGAAACGGTATCTGAAGAAACAAACTTCAAACGAACGGCTTCCTGTGATGAAACGGATGAATATTTCAACAGATTATCAAAAATTTCGTCAACCGTAAGATATGAAACTTTTGGCACTTCACCACAAGGAAGAGCGATGAAAGTTTTTATTGTGTCGAAGGACACAGCCTTAACCCCTGAAAAGGCGAAAAAATCGGGAAAACCTATTCTGTTTATAATCAACGGCATCCATCCCGCTGAAATTGAGGGAAAAGAGGCTTCGATGATCTTCCTGAGGGAAATGCTGGTCGAGGGAAAACACAGGCAAATTTATGACAATGTGATTTTGGTGATTGTGCCAATTTTCAGCGTTGACGGGCACGAAAGAACCTCACCTTATAACAGAATAAACCAAAACGGACCCGAAAACATGGGGTGGCGCGGCACTTCTTTAAATTATAATCTTAATCGTGACTGGACTAAAGCCGATACCCCGGAAATGCAGGCAATGCTCCGGCTGTTTAACACCTGGGAGCCTGATTTGGTGATGGATAACCACACAACCGACGGCGCTGATTTCCAATATACGGTGCAGTATGGGTTAGAAGATTATCAGATGCTGGCGCCGAATATTGTGAAATTGATCAGAAACAGCTATCTGCCTTACCTTCAGGAAAAAGTCGAGGGTGCAGGCTTTCTGATGTGCCCCTATTTTTGGTTTCGCGAGGGAGAGCTTGAGAAAGGGTTGCGGAAATGGATTTCGCTCCCGAGATTCACTAACGGATATGCGGCGGCAAAAAACAGAATCTGCCTGCTGGTGGAAACGCACATGCTGAAACCATTTAATGAGAGGATTTTTGCCACTTACGAGTGCATCAAGGCTACGGGTGAGTTCATGGCAATGAACGCAAAAATTGTGATAGGCGAAAACAGAAAAGCCGATAATGAGAGTTACTCTTACACCGGAAAGGGCGCAAACTGGCTGCCGGTTAATTTTTCGGTAAGCGATAAAACCGAAAACACTTTTTCTTTTAAAGGGTTTGAAGCCATTAAGGAAAAAAGTGAGGTTTCCGGCGGCGAAAAAACGGTTTACACAAAGAATAAAAAAGAGATTATTATACCACATTACGATGATGTGGTGGTAACCGACTCAGTTTTGCTTCCTCAGGGGTATGTTATACCGAAAGAATATAAGGAAGTGATTGAAAAACTGGCTTTGCACGGTGTTGAAATGCAGCAATTTACTTCTGACACAAAAGTTAAGGCTGAGGTGATTAAGTTTAAGGATGTTCGGTTTGATAAAGCACCTTTCGAAGGGCGCACGAGGGTTAAATTTAAATATGATACGGAAACGAAAGAGGTTACCGTGCCGGCGGGGTCATTTTATGTGAGGTGCGAAGGAAAAAATTTCAAGCTGATTGCCGTACTGTTGGAACCTAAATCGGAAGACTCGTTCGTTGCGTGGGGCTTTTTTAATAACATTTTCGAGATGAAAGAGTATTTTGAAGATTATGTCATGGAAAAAGTGGCGGCTGAAATGCTGGCGAAAGATCCGGCGCTGAAAAAAGAGTTTAATGATAAACTGGCAAATGATAAAGAGTTCAGCGGGAACCCTTTTGCAAGGCTTTACTGGTTTTTTGAACGATCGCCGTACTTTGATGCCAAGTTTTGCGTTTACCCCATATTGCGCGTGGTTGACGGGGGAATTTAAGTTAATTCAAAAAATATTACGGTGAGTGTATCTGTTAAACCCAGCTTGTGGTTGATGAGGGGATTTTTGGGGAGGGAGTTAGTCTGCAGGGGTTTAAATGAGAGGCTTTGTGGGCAGGGTTTTGAAAAGTGGTAAGGTTTTGTCTGCGGAGATTAGAAAGTAGGGTTTGTGATTGCCGGAAAAGCGGTTATAATGATAAAAAAAAGTTTAAAATTCGCGTTAATATTTAACGAGGTTATTAATGAAAAGCAAGTTTAATTTTGTTTTCGCACTAATAGTGTTGTTGTTGGTTTTTGTTTTTGGCGCCGGTGACGGTCTTGCGCAGGCGACAATTCCTCTGAACGAGTATGGTCTGCCGGTTGTTTCCGATTTTGCACTTTACAAAAAGTTAACGGAAGCCGACGCAAACAAAGAAATGGTGGATCTGCAGAAAATTGTGCCAAATTTGAAAATGGATATTCGTTATGCCACAAAAAACAATGTAACAAAGGAGGTTTTATATAACACTCCGCGGGCATTTTTAAGGCTTCCGGCCGCACTTGCTCTGCAGAAAGTTGCAAAGGAGCTTGAGCTGAACGGCTTGGGGATTGTTGTTTACGATGGCTATCGACCTTATGCGATAACAAAGAAAATTTGGGAGTTTGTGTTGGACGATAATTACGCCGCAAGTCCCAAAACAGGCAGCCGTCATAACCGCGGCTGTGCGATCGATCTCGGTTTGTATGATCTGAAAACAGGTGAATATTTAGAGATGCCAACAGAATTTGATTCGTTCAACGAGGAAGCGTGGCATAAGTTTTCTGATTTGTCGCTTATCGTGCGTGTAAACCGTGCATTGCTTCGCAGCCTGATGACAAAATATGGCTTTGATGTTTTGGAATCTGAGTGGTGGCATTACGATTTCAGCACCTGGAAAAACTTTGAATTGATGGATATTCCGTTTGAGGAGTTGTAACCGGAGGGGTTTACTTTCATCTGCCGGCAGTTTGTTGCGTAGTCAATAATTTCTCTTTGGGAACAACCGCAGAGTGGTTTAACTCTATCTGCCGGCAGTTTGTTGCGTAGTCCGGATTTTTTTTTAAGAATTGAAATAAGATTGTGGCGTTGGAAAAAACTTCCTTTGATGAACAGCCACCCATTTTGATTTTCTCAAAAAAAATGTTATATTGTGTTACTGATTTTGAAAATTATTTGAAATCAGAATTGATTTTAACACCGCGGGGTGGAGCAACTGGTAGCTCGTCGGGCTCATAACCCGAAGGTTGTAGGTTCAAGTCCTGCCCCCGCTACAAAGCCAAAGCCTGACTATTTTTTTTGAGTCAGGCTTTTTTGTTTTAAATATCAAAGTGCTCTCTGTTTTGCCGGTCCCGCCAATACAGTAATTTCATCCACAAAATCACATTTTTTCCCTACAATTTTTCAAAGAAGCGCAGAAGCCTTTCGGCTCCCTCCTTAATTACGGGGTCTTTCTTAGCGAAACAAACACGCATTTTCTTACCGGTGTATTCAGTTGTGCAAAAAGGTGAAATCGGAATAACCGCTGTGCCCGCTTCTGTTGTCAGTCGTTTTGCAAACGCAAAATCATCTTCGTCAGAATACGCAGAATAGTCATAAATCTGGAAATAAGTACCTTCAGCGGGAGTGAATTTCAGTTTAGTTGCGCCCAAAATGCCGTTCAAAAAATCACGCTTTTTCTGGTAAAAATCCGCCAATTGAAGATAATTATCGGGGGTTTTCAGGTATTCGGCATAAGAAAATTGTGCGGGTGTGTTCACGGCAAACACGGTGAACTGGTGCACCTTTCTGAATTCTGCAACATACTTTGCAGGAGCAGCAATGTACCCAACCTTCCAGCCCGTTGCGTGAAAAGTTTTACCAAAAGAAGAAATTACTATTGCTCTTTCTGCCAACTCGGGATAGCGAGCCATGCTCAGGTGCTGCCTGCCGTCGAAAATTATGTGCTCGTAAACCTCGTCAGAAACGATTAAAATATCGGTATTCCGCACAATTTCCGTAAGTGCTTCAATATCTTCAGGGGTGAAAGCAGATCCCAAAGGGTTGTGTGGCGAGTTCAAAACGATCATTTTCGTGCGTGGTGAAATAGCGCTTTTAATCCTTTCCCAGTCGAATTTTGCATTTTCATCAAGGGGAACGGGAACCGGCACTCCACCGTTAACGACAACGGAAGGGTAATAGGAATCGTATGCAGGCTCAATTATAACCACTTCATCGCCGGAGAAAATAAACGAATTAAACGCCGTAAAAAGCGCCTGTGTTGCGCCGGAAGTGATGGTTATTTCGGTATCGGGGTTGTACTCCCTGCCGTAGTCCCGTTTTATTTTGCGTGCAATTTCTTCCCGAAGTGCAGGCACGCCGGGCATAGGCGCATATTGGTTGTTGCCGGCACGCATATTTTTATCCATCAGTTCGATCAGCTCGGGTGCAAGGTCAAAATCGGGGAAACCCTGCGAAAGATTAACCGCTTTATGCTGATTAGCCAAAGCCGACATCACCGCAAAAATGCTGGTGGGGGCACCTGGCAGTTTACTCTTCATTTTCAATCCTGTTTAGTTCTTTTTTAAGTTTTGCGGGAAGCCCTGAACAAACTAATTCATAAGAATGACCCACTAATTCCAGAATAAGGTGAAGCGGCACGGTTCCGTCGAAAGCCACAGTGTTCCAGTGAGTTTTATTCAGGTGGAAACCGGGGGTGATGCCTTCAAACTCTTCCCGAAGTTCGAGCGCCTTTTCCGGGTCGCACTTCAGGCTTATTCCAAAGGGGGGATCAAGCGAAATAATCGCAAACATCTTACCCATCACTTTGTAAACAGGCGAAGTTTCATCGAAAGGGAAGCACTCTTCGGCTCCCGGTTGTGCAATGCAATGATTTCTTACTTTTTCTAAAATCATCTTTTTTATCTGCGGATCATTTTACGAAATATATTGTTTTAACTTTTAGAGCTTTTTTGTTAATTGACAATCTAAAATGTCAGCAAATTCTACCTGACAGATCACCCGTTAATAATCTGAAGCAAAATATCAAAATACTTCTCACAAAGTGCCACGGCTGCGTCGTAAGAAGTAGTTTCTGCAATAACCCTGATGATCGGTTCTGTGTTCGACTTCCGGAAGTGTACCCAATGGTCCGGGAAATCGATCCTCAGCCCATCGTCGGTGTTAATTTTCTCGTTTTTGTATTTTGAAATCATAGCTTCCAGCACTTCATCGGGTGATTTGCCGGAAATATCAATCTTCTTTTTAGCAATAAAATATTGCGGAAGTGCGCGTTTCAGTTCGGAAAGTTTGCCTCCAAACTCCGCCAGATGTTGCAGTGTGATAATCGTGCCCACTAACGAATCCCTTCCGTAGTGAAGCGCCGGATAGATCACGCCGCCACTTCCTTCACCGCCTATAACAGCGTTGGTTTCCTTCATTTTCTGCACCACATTAGCTTCGCCAACGGGCGATCTGTAAACTTTGCAGCCTGCTGCAGTCGCAACATCATCCACGGTACGGGTAGTTGAAAGGTTCACCACAACATTTCCGGGAGTTTTCGAAAGCACCCACTGCACTACATGCGAAATGGTGTTTTCTTCGCTGAACGGCTCGCCTTTGTCGGTTATCAGCACTAACCTGTCGGCATCGGGATCTACGACAACGCCGAGGTCGGCGCCTGTATCTTTCACTTTGCGCATAGTTTCGGTCAGGTTTTCGGGAAGTGGCTCCGGCAACCTTGGGAAGATGCCCGTTTTTTCGCAATTCATTTCGATCACCTCGCAGCCGAGGTCACGCAGCAACTCAGGGATAACATAAACACCGGCGCCGTTAACGCAGTCCGCAACCACTTTAAATTTCTTTGACCGGATAAGTTCAATGTCAATAAAGGGGAGTGCAAGCGCTTTCTCTTTGTGGATTCGCAGCATATCGGCATTGAACGAAGTCTTCCCGATGGCGTCCCAGCTTTTCCATTCGGGGGTTTGGTTCAGAAACTTTTTCATTTCGTTGTGTTCGTCGGGTGACATAAACTGCCCGGTAGAATTTAACAGTTTTAAGGCATTCCACTCGTTAGGGTTATGACTTGCAGAAATTGCAATTCCACCCTGTGCGCCGAGCGTTTTAACGGCAAACTGGACTGTCGGCGTGGGGACTATTCCAATATCCACGACATCGATACCAAGAGCGTTTAAAGTTCCTGCAGTAACGGCGCTGACCATCGAGCCGGTGATTCGGGAGTCGCGCCCGATAACAACGGTGCCTTTGCCGATCCATTTTGCGTAAGCAGAGGTGAAATTAACGAGTGTTGCCGGGTCAAGCCCATCGCCGACAATTCCCCTGATTCCTGAAATACTAACCATCAAAGTAGGCATTATTTTCTCCTGTTTTTTTGAGTTTTGCACCCTGTTGCTGCCCGAATTTGCAGCCACCGGGCTGAAACCGTAGATTTTTTAATTGTTCTGATTCTTTTAGTTGATTTAATTCTTTTAAATTATCGAAATTGCAATTCAGAAAAATAAGAAACCGAGACCACCTATAATAATGAACAAAACACAGATTGCACAAAGATGAAGAAATTATCGGATAAGATTGCCAGGATTGACTCGCTGCTGCGCGACTATTACGGAGAACCCCCTCGGAAAGAGACGCCCCAAAAACCGCTGAATGTTTTAATCGGCACAATTCTTTCGCAAAACACAAACGATAAAAACTCGTGGCGGGCGTACAAAAATTTGCGTGACCGATATAAAACATGGGAAGAAGTGCGGCTTGCCCCAACCGAAGAGGTGATGGAAGTGATTAAATCTGCAGGGTTAGCGAAACAGAAATCTGCGGCAATTAAGGGCGTTTTGGATGAGCTTTACGCAAAGCAGGGTAGGTTAGACCTTGAACACACCCGCACGATGAGCGACGAAGATATTATGAAAGAACTAACCTCGTATAAAGGGGTTGGGGTTAAAACTGCCGCCTGTGTGCTGCTGTTTTCGCTGAAGAGGAATATTTGCCCCGTTGATACGCATGTTAACAGAACCGTTCAAAGGATTGGACTTACAAAAACCGGGCAACCGGATAAAACATTTTATGCACTTATGGGTAATATCCCTGAGGGATTGGCGCACAGTTTCCACAGCAACCTGATTCTGTTGGGGCGTGAATTTTGCCGCCCTACCGCCCCCGACTGCCCCCACTGCCCGCTGTTGGATGTTTGCGCATATAAAGAGAAAAACATGCACGCGGGACCAAAAAAGTTTCCCTATGCGGGTTTCTTGCTGTTGGATAAGATTTAGCGTGTTAAGTTCTGATTTTAACGGTTTAATTGTTTACTTTTTGCCGGGTTGTTGCGTTGGGAATAATTTTTTTTTTGCAGGTGCACGAACAAAAGGTTTATACAAATTTTGACTTAACCGATAAGGTTTGTAAGTTTGAGATTGAAGAAAATAATAACAAGGAAGAAAAATGCGTTTTTGTCTGAATATTGACCATTTTGCCACTGTCAGAAACGCCCGCGGAGGCAACCAACCCGATCCCATACTCGCCGCTCTGATGGCTGAGCAAGCAGGCGCAGACGGTATTGTTGTGCACCTCCGTGAAGACAGGCGACACATCACAGACCGGGATGTGTACCTCTTGAAGGATACGATTAAAACCAAACTCGATTTGGAAATGGCGACAAATGATGAAATTATTCAGATTGCGTGCAAAGTGAAGCCCGAACTGGCTACCTTAGTGCCGGAGCACAGGATGGAACTTACCACCGAGGGCGGATTGGATGTGATTGCAGGGCTTGATAAAATTAAAGAAACTAACAAAAGACTGCACGACGCCGGGATTAAAGTTTCGCTTTTTATTGAACCGAATAACGACCAAATTGACGCCTCTTTGGAAGCAGGTGCCGATGTGATAGAAATTCACACGGGGGTGTACGCTGAAGCCAAGTCAGAAGCCAAAATTGCAGAAGAGATTGATAAAATTGAAGCAGCTGCGCTTTACGCACACAACAACGGCTTAGGCGTTAATGCCGGGCACGGGCTGGATTATCACAACATTAAGCCGTTCCGTTCAATTCACACTATTGACGAGGTAAGTATCGGGCACGCAGTTGTGGCAAGGGCACTGTTTGTTGGGATTGATAAAGCCGTGAAGGATATGATCGGTCTGCTTAAATGAGGCAGGCAAAAACAGAAATTTAAAACATCACAAACGCCATGAAAACGAAAACAATATTCGTAGTATTACTGCTTATTTCAACCGGTCTCTACCCACAGATAGCAAATTACCGCATCTCAACACAGAACGCAAACTCGCCAAACGAGACATCAATTACCATTAACCCTGTTGACCCTAACTACATTGCTGCCGGAGCCAACCTCAGTTATTTTTACATATCTTCTGACAGGGGTAAAACATGGGTTCAAAAAACGATGAACTCAACTCTTGGGGTGTGGGGTGACCCTTGTTTGCTTTACGATCATCGCGGTTATTTATATTACGGGCACCTTTCGAACCCGACGGTTGGCTATTGGATCGATCGTGTTGTAGTGCAGCGTTCGACCGATAACGGTGCAAACTGGAGTGACGGTGCGGGCGTGGGATTAACTCCGCCAAAGGAGCAGGATAAGGAGTGGTTAGCCGCCGATATGCACAGCCCGTTGTTCAAGGGTAATCTTTATATGGCGTGGACTGAGTTTGACAACTACGGAAGTGGTGCCCCATCGGATAGCACGCGCATTCTTTTCAGCAGAAGTACCGACGCAGGGCTGACTTGGATGGCTCCCGTAAAAATCTCTGACAGAAGCGGCGATTGTGTGGATGAAGACAACACGGTCGAAGGCGCAGTGCCCGCAGTTGGACCTAACGGTGAAGTATATGTAGCTTGGGTGGGGCCTGATGGTATTTCATTCGATCGCTCTTTTGACGGCGGTTTGACTTTCGGAACTGATGTGATTGTTACTGCAGTGCCCGGAGGGTGGGATTTCAACATCCCCGGCATTCAGAGGTGCAACGGGCTGCCGATTACAATGTGCGACACTTCAAACAGTCCCTACAGAGGTAATATCTACATTAACTGGTCTGATCAGCGAAACGGCGTAAACAATACCGATGTGTTCGTAGTGCGCTCAACCGACGGAGGTGATACCTGGAGCCAACCGATAAGGGTGAACAATGACAACACAACCCGTCATCAATTTTTCACCTGGATGACAATCGACCAAAGCACCGGGTTTCTCTACGCAATTTTTTACGATAGACGCAACACAACGCAAAACATCACCGATGTGTATATCGCTAAATCGATCGACGGCGGCTTGACCTGGGAAAATTTTAAGATTAATGAAACTTCTTTCAACCCTTCCGCTTCTGTCTTTTTTGGCGATTACACCGGAATTGCAGCCCACAAAGGGTGGGTGCACCCAATCTGGATGAGAGCGGATAACACAACAATGTCTATATGGACGGCGCCTTTCTACGATTCGACGGCTGTTGTGCCCGTTGAGCTGGCTAATTTCACCGGGTTAGTTGATAACTCAACCGTGCTTTTGGAGTGGCAAACTGCAACCGAGGTTAACAACAAGGGTTTTGAAGTGGAAATGGCGTTTTCTTCCGATTTATCTTTCAGAAATATCATCTGGAGTTCTGTCGGCTTTGTGGAGGGGAAAGGAACTTCGGCTCAGCCCGTCTTTTATTCTTTTCAGGATAGAAGGGAAACACCCGGTTACTATAAGTATCGGTTGAAACAGATTGATTACAACGGTGAAGTATCTTATTCGCACGAGGTGGAGGTGTCGGTGAGTAACCCTGTCAGCTTTGATCTGTTCCAGAACTACCCGAATCCATTTTCAGGAAATAAACCGACGGTTATTTCGTATCAGATTCCAAAGGGATCATGGGTTTCACTGAAGGTGTTCGATGTAACGGGTCGGAAGATTATAACTTTGGTCGAGGGATATAAAGAAGCCGGTGTTCACGAAGTTAATCTTGATCTTTCATCTGTTCCGGTGGCTTTGCCTTCGGGAGTATATTTCTATCGTTTAGAAGCAGGGGAAAAAACCGCCTCAAAAAAGTTGATTTATATGAGATAAATCGAGTTTTTGTTTCTGCTGCTTAGAAGTGGGGGAAACTCCGAAAAAAAACCGCTTCTAAAAAAGCTGATTTGTATGAGATAAATTGAGTTATTGTTTTTGTTGCTTTGAAGCGAACTATTACCACGCCTTAAAATCGCTGCAAAACCCTACCGAAACCCTATCGAAACCCCATCAAAATCTAATCGAGACCTGTGATTAATGTGAAGCAGTTAGTTGATGTTGATTTGTTTTTTACCCAAATTAGAATGTATTTTTCAACTTTCTGATTGAAATGAGACCGTCCGGGGTTTTGTGCTTCCAATCACTTGACTTTAATTATGGATTTCGTTACACTACTCAATAAATATTTTTTATTTTATTAATTTGTAAAAATTTGTAAAACAATAAATTGATTTATTAAAAAAAATCAAAAATTTTAATTAAATAAAATAAGTTCTTAACAACTTGAAGGCAGAAATGAGAAAGCTTACACTTCAGATAGTTCTGTGATTGCTTTTAGCTCCTTTTCTCCTTGCACAAACCAGCCATCGTTACTTTAACGATTTCAGCACAAACAATACAGACGGCTGGGCTTTTTACGCAGATGCAAGTGTTACAGTCCAAAACGGACACTTATAAATTACAGGTAATGACCCTGACCAAGGAGTAGTATCAGTCTTCTTTCCAATGGGCGCCACTTCCGACGATTTCTCAATCGAATTTGAACGAGGAACCGATGTTGAACTGGAAGGTTTTAGCCTTGGGAGATTCGGATTCAATTCCTTTCCTGGAATTATGCTGAACGAAAGCAGTGCTTTCGAAATTGTATATGCAACTAATATCACGGATTTTAACGATATAGAGTTCGTTACAATCGGTACAGTTCCTGTAAACGAGACTGAAACAAAAGGAAAATTGGAGGCATCTTTTTTTGGAAATGATGCCACTATCAAGGTTTATGTTGACAACATTCTGAAGGCAACCATTCCGATAAGCAATGTCCCTCAGGAATTAAGATGGGGGCATCTTTTAATGCAATACTGGGGGGATGGCATATTAAAATGGGAGATGAAGAATATCGATATCAGATATAACCCTTATATCGGGGACGCTTACTCTGAGTATAACGAGCCTTTCATTGATCCTTTAACCCCATGGATTAAAATAGGCTCGTGGGATGTTATTGGGCAAAATATAACAATTGAGAACAACCAACTTAGGTTTAATTTTCCAAACTCGGGTAACGAGATCTATTCCCTGTTGACCGGATCACCACTTCCTGCCGTGGAAGATTATTCATTTACTATAACAGGAACCGGTGACTTTGATGAAAACAAGTATTTGGTCGGCGGGCGAATGTACAGTTGGCGCTATTTCACCGGTATTACGATTGGGGATGATACTATAAGCATTATCTATAACGACGGCGGAGATGTTGATGAAAATCCCAAAACCCTCGTTAAAACTCATTTTCAGTTTACACAACCGACAAACACCGTTACTTTCAAATCACAGAGAAACGGGAACACGATAAATATTACCGTTTTGGTTAATTCAGTCACTGCTTTGACCGGCTCCCTGAATACATCTGATTCAAGGCTGCACAGAGGACAACTTTATATCGGGCTTGAGGGACACGGTGCACCCGGATGGATGGCGTATTCAAATGCTTCGATCACTTTCAACCGAATCCCCACGGATGTATCGGACGAAAATTTTGCGCCGAAGTCGTTTGATTTGTCGCAGAATTATCCGAATCCGTTTAATCCGTCAACTGTGATTAAATATTCTATAGATAAACCGGGCAAGGTCAGGCTTACTGTGCACGATCTGCTTGGCAGAGAATGTGCTGTTTTAGTAGATGAGGACCAAATCAGCGGTGCGCACGAAGTGGTGTTTGATGCCGCAAGGTTAGCCGGCGGAGTCTATTTCTATCGCTTATCTTCAGGTGGTGAGAATATAGTAAGGAAGATGGTGCTGTTGAAATAGAGTGCAAATCCAATGATGTTCAGTTGAACCTATGTGGTGCAGGTAAATCGGGAGAACTTGCAAATGGTGCAAATCCAACAATAATCAGGTAAACCATTGAAGTTTTGTTGATTTGTTGATGATGAAATAAAAGAAACCGGTAAGCCGTTCCGGGTTAGCCCGGAACGGCTTTTTATTTTTGTACATTAAGTTAATTCGGTAGGAATCGGGATAAATTATTTGAAAATTAACTCGGAGCGGTCTTTTTATTTTTACATATTAAGAACTACGCAACCCGGCAATTCTTACACTGTAAATACATTGCGAAAACGCCCGGCAAACCTTTGCCAAAAAAACCTCTGTAACTAATTCCGGATATTTGGTTTACTGATACCCGTCTGTACCCGACAAACCCTTCACCGAAAAACGCCGGAACTCCAACAACTCCAACAATTCATACAATCCTGCAACCCCACAACCTTGCAACCCTGCATCCCCTGCACCACCTGCACCCACAACGAACCCTGCAACTCTAGAGCACAATAATCAGGGAAATTGCAATCTCACTGCTTTTGAACGAACTCGCTTAAAGGTTCTCTGATCTTTCATAAATCAGGAAAAACGCAACCTCACCTCCCCGGTAAAATAAACCAATAATTAACCACTTCGGAAATCAACGGTAATTGCTATTTTTGTGTAATTAAATAATCCACCGTTTTATCATAATCCGCCGTTTCATCAAAAATTGGATAAAAGAAAATGAGATATTTTGCAAGAATTTTCACCATTGTAATTCTATTTTCATCCGTTATATTAGCCCAGAATGGAGAAGAGAACCCCATGCTTAAATCGCAACGAGATTACCCCGCACCACCAAGTGCAAAGAAAATTCCGACCGTGTTCACCGAATTTGGCAAAACCAGAGTTGATGACTACTACTGGCTGCGGGATAAAAGTAACCCTGAAGTTATTGACTATCTCAACAAAGAAAACGCCTACGCTGAAACCGTAATGGAAAGCACAAAAGACCTTCAGGAAACACTGTACGAAGAGATGAAAGGGCGGATTAAGGAAGAAGACCAAGGTGTGCCTGTTTACGAAAACGGATATTGGTACTACTATCGAACAGAAACCGGCAAACAATACCCAATCTACTGTCGCAAACAAGGGACACTTGAAACGCCCGAAGAAATTCTTTTCGATGTAAATAAAATGGCGGAAGGGCACGCAACATTTCTTTTCACCGGGTATCAAGTCTCAGACAACAACAGGTATGCGCTTTACTCAAGCAACACAACCGGTTCTTATGCCGAGGATGATCTGCGAGTTCGTGACCTGACAACCGGCGAAGACCTGCCGTTTCTTGCGACCGGAGTTCAAAGCTATCAGTGGGCAGGGGATGACAGAACGGTCTTTTTTGTTATCGGAAGCGAATCGCTAAGACCCTATCTGTTGAAACGGGCGGATGTGTTCAAAAATGACCCACCGGCGGATGTTTACGAAGAAAAAGATGAACTTTTCAATCTTTATATCTCAAGAACGCTCACGAAAGAATATTTAGTACTCGGGAGCGGAAGCTTTACCTCGAGCGAATCGAGAATATTAAAATCAGACGACCCCTACGGCGAGTTTAAGGTTTTCATACCAAGGGAGAAAGATGTTGAGTACTCAATAGACCACCACCCGTCAGGCTGGTTTATAACCGTGAAAGATGACAATTCCAAAAACTCAAAGGTTTACAGGGCACCACTTCAGGGCTATGAAGATAAATCGAAGTGGCAAGAATTTATACCCCACGACCCAAAAGTTAAAATAGAGTATATCGCAGTTTATCAGAAGTTCGTTGCTGTTCAGGAGCGAAGCGAAGGCTTAAGAAGAATAAGAACAATCAGCCTTGATGGTGCAAAAAGTGGATTTTTAACTTTTCCGGAAGAGGTTTATGCACTTTCGATGGGGGTTTCGCCGGAGTTCACTTCCGACGCTTTCAGATATTCTTATACATCGTTGAACAGACCCTACACAACTTATGAATATAATGCAATTACGGGCGAAACAAAAAAACTGAAAGAGCAGGAAATTCCAAGCGGGTTTAACCCGGATGACTACACCGTTGAGAGGATGTGGGCAACTGCTCCGGATGGGAAAAAGGTTCCGATGGCTATAGTTTATAAAAAAGGGTTAAAAAAAGACGGTAACAACCCGACACTTCTTTATTCTTACGGGTCCTACGGTGCTTCGACCGAAGCGGGCTTCAACTCGAATGTTTTCAGCTTGGTGAACCGGGGGTATATCTACGGGATTGCGCAAATCAGAGGCGGAAGCGAGTTGGGTGAAGAGTGGTACGACGACGGCAAACTGCTGAACAAAAAGAATACTTTCACCGATTTCATTGCCTGTGCCGAGCATTTGGTGAAAAACGGCTATACGAACCCGCAAAAATTAGCGATAATGGGGGGAAGTGCCGGCGGGTTGCTCGTAGGTGCCTGTATGAATATGCGCCCCGATCTCTTCCGTGTCGTGCTGGGGATTGTGCCTTTTGTCGATGTGATTAACACAATGTTGGATGAAAGCCTGCCGCTAACAACTCAGGAGTGGGAACAGTGGGGCAACCCGAATGAAAAAGAATATTATGATTATATGATTTCATATTCGCCATACGATAACATTAAAGCGGTTAACTACCCGAATATACTTTTAACCGGCGGATTGAACGACTCGCAGGTTGGGTTTCACGAACCCGCAAAGTTTGCCGCTAAGTTAAGAGCAACTAAAACGGATGATAATTTGCTTATTCTGAAGATAAACATGGAATCAGGGCACGGAGGCGCTTCCGGCAGGTTTGCCCGTTTGAAAGAAGTGGCGTTTCAGTATGCCTTTATTCTGGGGAGTATTAAGTAGGCATAAAATATGATAACAGCCAACCACCTGAAGGTTGTGTTAACCTCCGTGACAATTTTGAAAAGTAAGGCAAACAGCCAATTAAGGTTTATCACCAAATACGGCTAAGCCACGAAACGGCTATCAGCCCGGCAGCCGGAACATATCAGGAATTGAAAGCTCAGGTTCACCTTTGGTGAAGAAAAACTCGTTCCTGTGGTTGTCGTAAGTGTAGTCTGCTCCCCAGGAGTCGATATTTTTTCTGATTTCAGCGATAGCGGTTGCAATCATTTCAATTTCATCATCTGACATCGTAGGATGGATAGAAACGCGTACCCAGCCCGGTTTTTCGGAAAGGTCGCCGAGGTTAATTTTGTCGGTTATTCTTTTCGACATGTATGGGTCAACATTCAGAAGATAGTGCCCGTAAGTTCCGGCACACGAACATCCGCCGCGCACCTGTATGCCGTATCTGTCATTTAAGATTTTCACCACTAAATTGTAGTGGATGTTATCAAAATAGAAAGAGACTATTCCAAGCCTGTCCCGATGATTCCCTGCGAGAATGTGAAGGTTGGGGATTTTATCCAGTTTCTCCAAAAACGGGGGAAGCAGCTCATGTTCCCGCTTAATAATATTATCGGTGCCCATTTTGTCTTTCAACTGAACCGCCAGAGCGGCTTTAATCGTCTGAATGAACGGAGGGGTACCGCCGTCTTCCCTTGCTTCGATATCATCTACGAATCGATATTCGCCCCAGGGGTTAGTCCAGTCAACAGTTCCGCCACCGGGGTTATCGGGCACTGTGTTGTGGTAAAGTTCGGAGTTAAACACCAGCACACCGGGGGTGCCGGGACCTCCCAAAAACTTATGCGGGGAAAAGAAAATAGCGTCCAGCCTTTCATCAGGGTCTTCAGGGTGCATGTTAATATCTTTGTATGGAGCTGAGCACGCAAAATCGATAAACGCATATCCGCCGGCTTGGTGCATAATTTTCGCCAACCGGTGGTAATCGGTTGAAATGCCGGTAACATTTGAGCAGGCAGAAAACGAGCCAATCTTCACTTTCCGGTCGGAATACCGTTCAATTTCCCTGATTAAATTATCCTCGCACACCAATCCGTCTTCACCGGGTGGCACCACCACCACATCACAAAAAGTTTCAAGCCACGATGTTTGGTTGGAGTGGTGCTCCATGTGTGTGAGGAAAACCACGGGGCGTGTAATTTCATCCATTTTAACGAATTGTTGCAGAAGTTCAGGGATTCTTAACCCTAAAATTCGTTGAAACTTATTTACCATCCCGGTCATTCCGGAACCTGCAGTAATTATAATATCCTTTTCTCCCGCATTAACATGTTTTTTAATGAACTTGTGCGCGTGGTGGTAAGCCCTTGTCATAACCGAGCCGGTAAAATTAGACTCGGAATGGGTGTTCCCGACGAGGGGACCAAACTGCTCGGCAATGGCAGATTCAATCGGTTTGTAAAGCCTTCCGCTGGCGATCCAGTCAGCATATATTAATGTCTTTTCACCGAAGGGTGTTTTGATCGTGTGATCAGTGCCGATAATATTCCGGCGAAAGGGTAAAAAGTGATCAAACAGTTTTGTCATGTCGGTTTATCTTTTTTAATTGCAAGGGAAAAGAAAAAAATTTTAAGGGTTAAATCATTAACAAAATATACTTTCAAAACAGTTATTTAGGAAACCAATTTAATACTCTGAGGTTATTATGATCACCGATAACAATCAGAACTGGAACATAAAGCAGGGTGATTACCAACGAGACTACACTTCAACGAACCGCTTTTTAAAAAAGCAGGAACGGATACGCCGTATCCGAAAGATAGTACTTCTTGCTCTGACTGTCGCCGTTTTGGGCGGCTTAATGTATGCTGCACTCTATTTAATGAAGAATTAAGCGCTTTTAGTTTCTTTTTAATCTAACCATTTCTTATTTTAACGGGTCAAATTATCAAAAAAGACCTCCACAAAGATAAGAAAATGAAATGCAGTATTTTATAGGAATTGACGGCGGTGGCACAAAGACTCATTTACTTTGTGTAAACGGTGAAAACACAACAATTGGTGAGAGTTTCGGCGGGAACTCCAATTTCCTGATGAACGGTGTTGAAACTGTTTCCGAGACTATTTACAACCTCATCAACGATTTTATCACACAGCACAAAATCCCTTATCCGGCACTTTGCTCCGTGGTTATTGGCACAACGGGTGCGGGGCGAGTTTCCGATGCGCAAAAACTTGAAAAGGGCGTAATCGAAAAATTCGCGCAAAATAATATTACGCTTAACGATTTTCGGGTAGTATCCGACGCAAGAATTGCTCTGGAAACCGCTTTCCCCGGGGTTAGTGGTGCTATTTTAATTGCAGGAACCGGTTCAATAATGTTCGGAAAAACTGCTTCAGGCGAGATTTTGAGAGTCGGCGGTTTCGGCAGATTTCTGGGTGATGAAGGAAGTGGTTTTAAGATTGGGCAGAGGGGGCTGCGCGCGGTCTGCAAAGCGTTGGATGGCAGGGGTGAAGATACACTGATCCGTGAATTAGTTGCAGAAAAGCACGACCTAAGGGATGTGCAGGGCTTGATAACCGCAGTTTATTCGGGAGGTTTTGACATTGCTTCAACTGCGCCGTTGGTGATTGAAGCTGCAGAAAAAGGAGACGCAGCAGCAATTCAAATTCTTGAAGAAGAATCGGATAATCTTCTTGAGCATATCGCTGCAATGAAAAAGAAATTTGCGGGCGAACAGTTGAAACTTTCGTTGGTAGGCAGCACACTAACCAAGCCAAACAGATATTCCGATTTGTTCAAAGCCAAATTATCAGAAAAGCACCCCGATGTTATTTTACAACAAACCGATCTTCCGCCGGTGATGGGTGCTGTGTATATGGCACAGGAAAAGAAATAAAAGAAGAGTAATAAATGCATAAACAGGGCACGATATATGCACAAACGGCGTATGATACACGCACAATTAACGAAAATAATTAAGCACCGTTCCCACAGAAAAGGCGGTACGGCAAAAAGCAGGATGGTAAAATAAAAGATTTCTTTAAGTTGAATAAAAGATTTCCTTAAAGTAAAACCAAAAAGCAGAAACGCTTGAAACAATAGAAACAACGGAAAAAATTTACAAACAAAACGCATACGAGATGAGAAAAGAGATAAGAAACCCCTGGACATGGATACCCACACTCTACTTTGCTGAAGGTATCCCTTATGTAATAGTGATGACAGTTTCGGTAGTAATGTACAAAGACCTGGGGGTTTCAAACACGGATATTGCGCTTTACACGAGCTGGCTCTACCTGCCGTGGGTTGTTAAACCACTTTGGAGCCCGGTTGTTGATATTGTAAAAACCAAACGGTTGTGGACTGTCTCGATGCAGGGGCTGCTTGCGGTTGGGCTTTTTGGTGTTGCCTTAACCTTAACGCTTCCTGCCGGGAGTTATTTTTGGCCCTCAATCATTTTGTTGGGGATAATGGCGTTTTCTTCCGCCACACACGATATTGCGGCAGACGGATTCTATCTTTTGGCGCTTAACAAGGAAGATCAGTCGCTGTTTGTCGGCATTCGCAGTACCTTTTATCGTGCTGCAACCTTGTTTGGAAATGGTGTGCTTGTTTTCCTTGCGGGCTATCTTGCGAGCAATTATTTCAAAGGAAAAGAAGGGCTTGAAACATCGTGGATGATTGTCTTCGGTGTTACCGCCATTCTGTTCGCGCTGTTTTTCATTTATCACAAATTCTTTCTCCCGTACCCGGAAAGTGATTACCCAAAAGCAAAGGAGGGAAAAGATAAGATCAATGAGTTTTTCACCGCTTTTGCTGAATTTTTTAAACAGAAAAAGATCGGGCTTATTCTCTTTTTTCTTTTGGTTTATCGCCTGCCCGAGGCGCAGTTAGTGAAAATGGTGGCACCATTTCTTAAAGACCCCGTTGCAAAAAGCGGAATGGGCCTCTCGAACGAACAGTTTGCAATTGTTTACGGAACTGCCGGGATTATCGCGCTTACCGTTGGCGGAATCTTAGGGGGCATTGTTATTTCAAAACATGGTTTAAAAAAATGGATATGGCCCATGCTGATATCGATGCACCTGCCGATTGTTGCATTTTGGTATCTGGCAGCTACACCTCCGCACGAAGTGTTTGATATCGGGGTGGTAGTGGTGATCGAGCAGTTTGGCTACGGATTTGGTTTCGCGGCTTACATGGTTTATATGATGTATGTTTCCGACAACAAGTATAAAACCTCATCTTATGCAATATGTACGGGGTTTATGGCGCTCGGGATGATGATACCGGGGATGTGGAGCGGCTGGTTGGAAGAGCAGTTCGGTTACGAAAATTTCTTCCTGATTGTTCTTGCAACCGCAATACCGAGTTTCATAGCCACCGCGCTTATCCCATTGGATGAAAACTACGGAAGAAAATAAAAAGTGAAACGGGCAATTTTTTTATCAACATTCGGAATTTTGGCTTTGATTTTAACAGGCTGTGATAACAGCACTCGCAAACCCGTGGTTTCAGCCGTACAGGGCAGCCCTGCTGCTGATAGTGACTTCTATGCAATCGAACGCTCTGCTTCGGTGAACGAAGTGTTTAATGATAAACCTGACCTGTTGATTGACTCGATTATGGCGTCGATGACTCTGGAGGAAAAAGTAGGTCAGATGGTTTTCCCCGAAATATTTCCAAAGCCAAACAGTGTTGAATCCATTAAGAACATCCACCTGAAGAGGATAGCACCCGGTGGGTTTGTGCTTTTCGGCGGCGGCATGGTTGAAACCGGAAAGGTTATCAGGGGGCTTCAGGAGGCTTCCAAAATTCCCCTGTTATTCGCCGAGGATTTCGAACGGGGTTTATCGATGAGGATTGAAGAGGGGAAATCGTACCCGTGGAACATGGGGCTTGGTGCAGTGGATAAACATGAGCTGATTTATCAAATGGGGATAAATGTAGCGCACGACGCAAAGATTTTGGGTGTTCAGTGGAACCTTAGCCCCGTTGCCGATGTGAACAATAACAGCAAAAACCCGATAATAAATGTGAGGTCTTTTGGAGAAGACCCCGAGTCGGTCGGCAAACTTGCGGTGATGATGTCGATGGGGCTGCAATACGGCGGTGTGCTTTCGTCGCTGAAGCACTTCCCCGGTCACGGAAACACAAACTTAGATACGCACTCTGATAAAGTTATAATTAACAGTACTAAGGAGGAGTTTCTTTCAACTGAAGTGCTGCCGTTTAAGAAAGCGATTAATGAGGGAGCTTATACCGTAATGGTAGGGCACCTTGGTGTGAAAGCTTACAACACACCGGATACACCGGCAACACTTTCGCACACGATTGTTACCAAACTGCTGCGCGAGGAACTTGGCTTCAAAGGGATAATAAACACCGACGCCCTTTCGATGAAAGCCATAACAAAATATTTCAATGCCGGAAAGGCGGCAGTGCTTGCGGTGAAAGCGGGGATTGATGTCCTCATGGCACCTGAATCAGCTTATATAGCCGTTAACGCAATCGTAAATGCGGTGAAAAAAGGGGAAATTCCGGAAGAAAGAATTAACGCTTCTGTCCGGCGAATTTTGCAGGCAAAGAAATGGACAGGCGTTCTTACAAAAGCCCCGGAACCAATTTCAGCGGTTGAAAAGTTGGCAAAAGAGAAGAAAACTGATGAGGTTTCAAAAGACTTATCCATTCGTTCAATTACCTTGGTGAAAACAGATGATTCAGTTTTTCCGCTTGATAAAAATAAGAAATACCTGCACTTAGTGTTTACCGACGGAAACAAATACCCTTATTCGACTGATTTCAATCAAGAGTTAAAAAAGCGAAACGGCAAAATTGAAACAATTTTAATGCCCGTTAACCCCGGTTCAGTCCAGAGAAACTTAATTGACGGCAAACTAAAAAACTGTGACGGCATTATCATATCGGTTTATATGCTGTTTAAACAATCATCAGGTAAAATTTCGCTCTCACAAACTGCGATTAATTTTATCAACGGGTTAAAAAGCAAAAATAAAAAAGTTATTATGTTGGCACACTCAAACCCGTATGTGCTTTCAGACTCCCCGTGGGTAGATGTTTTCCTGACCAACTACGGTGCAGTTCTCTCAAGTGAAGTGGCGTTGGCTGAAGCTCTTTTTGGCGAGAACAACATAACGGGGACTTTGCCCGTCAGCATTCCCGGAACTGATTTCAAACGGGGTATGGGGATTAACCTCTTCGAATGGAAAAAAAAAACTCTAAACTATAAAGACAAAACAGATCAGATTGATAAATTAATTCTGCATGGTATTCAGGACTCAGTCTTTCCCGGGGCAGCAATATCCATAATTAAAGACGATACCGTGTTTTACCAAAAGGCGTATGGTAACTACACCTACAATTCGGGTTCTCCTGAAATTGAACTGACCTCACTTTTCGATTTAGCTTCTCTTACAAAGGTTACCGCAACTCTTTTTGCCACAATGAAACTTTACGAAGAGGGAAGGCTTGACCTTAACGCCCCGGTTGAAAAATATTTACCTGAGTTTGTCAATAAAAAATCTGTCACAATTAAAAGCCTTCTCTTGCACGAGTCGGGGCTGCCCGCATTTAAGTTTTACTACAAAATGGGGTTGCGTGGGGAAGAGATAATTCGGGATATTGAAAAGTCACCCTTGCAGTATAAAACAGGTACTAAAACTGTCTATTCAGACTTAGGAATAATCATATTGGGTGTAATTATCGAAAAAATTACCGGGCAGCCTTTAGAAAAATACCTCAAAGAAAACCTCTGGGAACCCGCCGGGATGAATATGACTATGTTCAATCCACCGATCGAAAAAAGACAATTTTGTGTGCCTACCGAGATAGATAATTACTGGCGTTACCGCTTGATACAAGGGACTGTACACGATGAAACAGCCGCGTTACTCGGAGGTGTTGCCGGGCATGCAGGTCTGTTTTCTACTGTTGGAGACATCTCAAAATATATGATGATGATTCTCGGAGACGGAACTTACAATGGAGTGCAGTTCCTGAAACCGGGCACCATTGCTCTTTTCATTAAACGGGCGAGCAACAAATCTTCAAGGGCGTTGGGATGGGATACAAATTTTGAGCATAAAGGTGTGGGGGATAAAGGATTTCCGGGGTATTCTTTCGGGCACACCGGGTTCACCGGAACATCAATCTGGGCTGACCCGGTTAAAAAATTTGCCGTCATTTTTTTCACTAACAGGGTATATCCTGACAGAGGGCACACGGGGATAATTAAATTCCGACCCCGTTTGTATGACGCAATTGCCTCGTTATTGTTGTAGTTTTTATCATAAAACAGGGTTGTATTCCGTAAATTGCAACAAAACGGTGGAATTTTTATCAATTTTTCTGAATATTTTTTCATATTTGTTGTTGTGAATTTGAATAAAAGGAGCTAATGTGTCTCATCATCCCGATATTAATAATGTGAAACCACTTCTGCAGAGTTATCGACTTGAGGGGGATTTAATCCTGTGTATTTTCAGGTGCAGTGTAACAACGCAGAAATTTGCAAGTATGGCATATCTTCCGGTTACAATCAGCGAACCGGTTTACAGAGGAAGTGAAGAGAGCGCTTTCAGCAATGTCAGATACGCACTTTCCAGGATTTTTCAAAAGATTGTTAACGGAAGGTTCGGAAGCCGCCTGTACGACGATGAAAAATTTTACGACCGCAAAGCAATTCTTAACGGTAACTTGCCCGAGCCCTCCGAAGACGCAATAAACGCAGGAATTGTAACCGCTTTTAACTCGCTGCTTTCCCATTTTCACTGGGACGAATCGATACCGGGTTGGGTTGCACTTCCTAACAATGCCGTTAAAGAGTATGGTTTTGAGAAAATATTGAAAGAAGGCAAACCTGTAACCGACAGCGAAAGGGAATTCTTAAGCAAAGTATTGTTGTTAGTTGCCGGGGCGGACGGGACGCTCAAAGAGATTGAAAAACTTTTCCTTTTCGATTTTGTTTTTCCCGTTCCGAAAGACATCAACGATATTATGATTTTGGGTGAAATTCCGGAGAAAGATTATACAAATCTTGAGCGGTTCGAGTTTAAAAAAGCCGTAATTCTTTGCAGTTGGGCTATAGCTTTAACAGACCGTGAACTTGACCGGCGGGAAGCCGACCTGATTGTCGGCATTGGTTCAAAATTGAAAATGGACGAACTTTTAGTGATGGATTTATGCGAAACAGCGGGCAAGTTCGTGCTGGTTAAATACTTAGAGCATCTCTCCGCAAGCATTTCCGATGAAACGAGAATTACAACAAAAGCGAGAGATATAGCCAAAATTCTGCTGTTAAAGGATAAAACTGCGGAAGAGGTTATACAAAAGTTCTTTGCAGAATAGCTTTTTAGAAAAATAGTAAAAAACGGTAATATTAAGTTACTTTAGAAAAATCGCCGGAAACAACAATATTAAATTTCTTTAGAAATTGGTGGAAACATCAATTAAGTAACTTAAAACAAACCCATTTAGTAACCAACTGAACGAGCCAAACGGTTAGTTTAATATTTGATAATTACAGCCGGGAAGTAATGCGGAAATCAAATGAAATTCCTGAACTCATACTTTGAGATAGAGAAGCACGGTTCATCCATAAGGACCGAAATAATTGCGGGTTTAACCACATTTTTCACGGTTGCCTACATTATAATTGTTAACCCGAAAGTTTTAACGGTTGCGGGTATCCCGGAAGAGCCGACAATAGTGGCTACAATCTTAGTGGCTTTTGTCGGTACATTTTTAACGGGTGTTTATGCCAAACGACCATTTGCTATTGCCCCCTACATGGGTATGAACGCCTTTGTTGCCTACACGGTGGTCAAAGTAATGGGGCACACCTGGCAGACTGCTATAGGCGCCATTCTGATAAGCGGCATACTGTTGATTATTGCAACCGTAACCGGGGTTAGAACATGGTTGGCGAAGGCGATACCGGAGTCGTTAAAAATTGCGTGCACGGTGGGTATTGGGTTTTTCCTGACGCTGATTGGCTTGGTTAATTCCGGGATAATCATCGGGATGGGTAGCCCGCCGGTTAAAATTGGCTCATGGAACACACCGGAAGTGTTGCTCGCAATTTTTGGGTTCCTTTTTATCGCTATCCTGATGATGAGAAAAGTAAAAGGTGCAATATTAGTTGGAATTATAGCTACAACATTAGTAGGATTTGCCCTTGGGGTCAGCAAATTGCCTGAAAAGTGGCTTAGTATGCCACCCGACATTTCCCCGATTTTGGGGCAGTTCGATCTGGTTGGTGCTTTGCAGTGGGGGTTTGCCTCCATTATTTTAACCATTGTAGTGATGGATATTGTGGATACAATAGGAACTCTTACCGCACTTTCGATGGTAGGCGGGCTTTTGGATGAAAAAGGGAATCTGCCCGAGATGCACAAACCGATGCTTAGTGACGCCATTGCCACAACACTTGCCGGAGTGCTGGGCACAACTACTGCGGGTACTTTTATTGACTCTGCTACAGGTATTGAAGCAGGCGGGCGGACGGGGCTTACCGCTTTGGTTACTTCGCTTATGTTCCTTCTGGCGCTCTTTATTTCACCTTTTGTGGCGGCAATTCCTGCCTATGCCTATTCACCGGCGCTTATTGTGGTTGGGCTTTTAATGGTGGGGTTGGTTGCAAAATTAGATTTTAGCGACTACAGCGAGGCGGTGCCGGTTTTTGTAACAATAATTCTGATGGCGTTTACCTATAATATTGGTATTGGAATGACAGCCGGGTTTATCGTATATATACTCTTCAAATTAATTGCAGGTAGGGTTTCTGAAATCTCTGCGGGTATGTGGGCGCTTGGAGCAATTTCGCTGTTGCTGTTCTTCATCTACCCGTATTAATCTGTTTTTCCTGAACGAAAACTGAAAGGAAGACTTATGCAGACCAAAGCAGGATTCGTGACAATCTTGGGTGCCCCGAATGCGGGGAAAAGCACCCTTATGAACGCCCTTCTCGGGGAAAAACTTTCGATTACCACGGCAAAACCCCAAACTACAAGGAAGCGGGTTTTGGGGATTCTTTCGGAAGATTACTATCAGATTATTTTTCTGGATACACCCGGAATTTTGGAACCAAGGTACCGGCTTCAGGAAAAAATGATGGAATATGTAACCACTTCTCTGCAGGATGCAGATATTGTTGTGTGGTTGCACGACGCCCAGAACGGCACAAAAGTTAGTGAAGACCCCGCCATAGCTCAGATTTTCCGTCTGATGAAAAACTTGGATATTCCCAAAATCGCATGTGTTAATAAAATTGACATCGACGAGCAGAAAACAATCCAAAGCATACAATACTTTGAAGAGACTAAGAAGTTCGAAAGAGTGATCCCAATTTCGGCGATTGCAAATGTTAACTTAAACATGCTCAAAGAATATTTGGTTGAGAACCTTCCCGTTCATCCAAAATATTACCCCGATGAAGACCTTTCCGATGAGAACGAAAGATTTTTTGTCTCGGAAATTATCCGCGAGAACATCTTTGAACTTTATGAACAGGAAATCCCCTACAGCTGCGAAGTTGCAATAGAAGATTTCAAGGAAAGGGAAGGGCATAAAGATTTCATTTATGCGATGATTTATGTAGAACGGGAATCACAAATGGGCATAATCATCGGCAAGAAAGGAGCGATGATTAAAAAACTGGGCGAGAAATCGCGCGCCGGGATCGAAAAATTCCTCGGGCGCGAAGTTTATTTGGATATCCGCGTGAAAGTGCGCCCAAACTGGAGAAGTGACGAGAAATATCTCAAATATTTCGGTTATTCATATCAGGAAAGTGAATAACCGAAAGAAATGAATCTCGAGAGATGTAAAGATTCGCCCGCTATCGACGGCAGGAAAGTGAATAACCGAAAGAAATGAATCCCGAGAGCTGTAAAGATTCGCCCGCTATCGACGGCAGGAAAGTGAATAACCGAAAAAAATGAATCCCGCACGGTTAAAAGAGTTCAGGGCTGAACTTATTCTTTTGCTGCTGACAGTCCTGTGGGGCGGAACATTTGCGCTGATCAAGAATGCGCTGGTTTACATATCGCCTTTCTCTTTTGTGGTGGTCCGGTTTGGGATTTCAAGTTTGATACTGCTTCCGTTTGCCTGGCGACACCTGAAAGGGCTTGGTAAGCGGGAGTTAAACGACGGTTTTTGGATCGGCTTGTGGTTTTTTCTCGGTTTTATATTGCAGACAATCGGGCTTCAGTACACCACGGCTTCAAAGTCGTCGTTTATCACGGGTACCTTTGTCGTTTTCACGCCATTGGCGCAGATTGTTATTTTGCGGCGCATCCCATCTGTAGTTAATTTAGTGGGAATTGCGGTTGTTGCCGTTGGAATTTTGTTTCTTTCAAGCGGCGAGGGTGGGTTTTTGGATGTAATATCCGAGCTTGGCAGCACATTTAACTTTGGTGATTTGCTAACGCTGTTGTGCGCCATTTCGTTCGGCATCTACATTGTTTGGATTGATGTTGTTTCGAAGAGGAACAACTACCTGTAATGCTTCAAGTGGAAATGGAATTTCGTAAATTTATTTAATGTAAAATAATAAAAAAGGAGATTCCTTTCATGCAAACGAAAAAGAGATTCACCCCCGAGCAAAAAGTCATCATTCTCAGAGA
>WBUK01000020.1 GCA_008933765.1 Ignavibacteriaceae bacterium
CCCCCCCCCATTCCCCCGAAAACGGGCGCCACTTCTTACAAAAGAGATTGATTTTTGCCGATTTTGAGAAATTTCTATGCTTTTCATTTACAGAAATGTGGTTTAAAGCGATTAAACCCAATATCCGGGTTTGCACATTCTTGGCACATTATATGTATGGTAAGAAGTGAATATAGTGGAATGAATTATGTCCGGCGTGATATTTACAGTACCCGATAAATGCAAGAGATGTTATTCTTGCATCCGCGAGTGCCCTGCGAAAGCCATCAGGGTGGTGAACGGTCAGGCGCTCATACTTCAAGACCGCTGCATCAGCTGCGGGAACTGCGTATTAGTATGCTCGCAGCACGCCAAATGTATAATCAGCAACATAGAAGAGACCCGTGAACGGGTTCTTTCATCGATTGAAAACGAGCGCGTTGCGATTGTTGCGCCCTCGTTTGCGGCGTCGTTCCCTGACAATTATGAAAAAATACCCGCTGCGCTGAAAAGTCTGGGTTTTGACACTGTAGTAGAGACCGCCTTCGGGGCTGATCTTATCGGCGGTGATTACATCGAAGCGGTGATGCACTCGGAAATTCGCCCTGTAATCAGCACCGCCTGCCCCGCAATTTTCAACTATATTCAAAAATATCATCAGGAATTAGTGCCCAACTTAGCCACGATCGTCTCCCCGATGATCGCACTCGGGCGTTATTTGAAAAAAGAAAAGGGTGAAAACACAAAAATTGCTTTTATCGGGCCCTGTGTTGCGAAAAAAGATGAATACACGGATGAACCGGTTGAGGGAGTGATAGACTCGGTGCTGACTTTCAGTGAGTTAAAGGAAATGTTGCTTGAAGCTCACATAGTACCGGAAGAATTGGAAACAGTGCCCTTTGACCCCCCGCGGGCGGCTATGGGAAAGGCATTTCCGCTCGCCGGGGGGTTATTGAAATCAACCGACTTACCGGGTGATGTGCTTGATGAAGAGATAATTGTGGTTGAGGGAAGGGAAAAAGTTCTTGAAATAATTGATGAAATAGCCGCTAACAACATAAACGCCAAGTTTGTGGATATTTTGTTTTGTGAAGGGTGCATTTCAGGTCCGGGGATCGATTCAGATTTGAACTATTACTCTCGGCGCGAAAAAGTGATTGAGTTCATCAAAAAGGACCTGAAGCAGGTTGATAAAAAAGTGTGGAAAACGAACATATTCAACAGCAGGGATATCGATTTTTCACGAAATTTTATCCGCGGCAGCCAGAGGCGCCCGACACCTCCGGATGATAAAATTGCGGAAATTCTTGCAACCATTGGTATAAAGGAGAAGAAAGATGAACTTAACTGCGGAGCATGCGGATATGCAAGTTGCCGTGAGTTCGCAATAGCTATAGCTAAGGGGTTAAGCGAGAAAGAGATGTGCCTGCCGCACCTGTTGGATGAAATAAGGGAAGCCTACGATAACCTTCACGAAACGGAAGCAGCGCTTCACTCGGCGGAAAAACTTGCTTCGATTGGTCAGCTGGCTGCAGGGGTTGCGCACGAAATTAACAATCCGCTCGGAACAATTATGGTTTATGCGGGGATTTTGAAGAAAATTGCGGATAAAAAGAAGATTTTTGACGATATTACGGATGATCTTGATATGATTATGGGCGAAGCTAACAGGTGCAAAACAATAGTTGCGAACCTGTTGAACTTCGCACGGCAAGGTAAACTGAATGTTACTTCTTTCGATTTAATTGCAGATATACGCAACATACTGAAAAAGATGGAAGTAACCGGAAAACTGAACGGAATAATGGTTGATGATGAGCTTCCGTGCTCCGGGAGCATGATGATACAAGGTGATAAGGAGCAGCTTGAACAGGTAATATCGAACCTGCTGTTCAATGCCGTTGATGCGATGCAGCACGCGGAAAACAAAATTTTGCGTGTTGGGTTCGAAGATAGTGGGGAGAACTTGAAACTTTTTATTGCCGATACGGGCAAAGGGATAGAGAAAGAGAACTACAACAAAGTTTTCACACCTTTTTTCACCACGAAAGAACCGGGCAAGGGAACCGGTCTGGGGCTTGCCATTTCCTACGGCATTATCAAAATGCACAAGGGAGATATTGGCTTCCAAAGTGAGGAGGGGAAAGGCACTGAGTTCTTTATCCGGGTTCCGAAGCGGCAATTTTCTAATATATGAAGGTTACAAAAATGAACTACGAAAAGAAAATATTATTAGTTGATGATGACATAGATGTTCTGGAGCAGAACAAGATTTTATTTGAAGCTGAAGGATTTCAGGTGGAAACAGCTGAAAACAGCGTTGATGGTTATGAGAAATTTCTTGAATTTAAGCCCGCTTGCGCCATTGTTGATTTGATGATGGAAGAATACGACTCAGGGTTTGTGCTTGCACACAAGATAAAACGGCACCCGATGGGGAAGAAGATCCCTGTGTTCATCGTAACGGCGGTTGCAAGTCAGGTTGGGATGCAGTTTGACTCGATGACCCCTGAAGAGCGGGAGTGGATTCACGCTGAAGATGTTCTTAACAAACCGGTGGTAATAAGCGATATATTGGTGAAATTATCCGACTTCTACAAGGAGCAGCAGTAGCCGGTTACTATGAAATTTTTAGCCGGAAGCTAAAAACCTAAAAGCCGGAAGCCAAGCACCGGAATAAAAGAGAGAATCAGGAGCACGATACCGTGGAAGTATCAGAAAAACCCGCAAAGATACTTTTAGTTGACGACGAAGAGTATCTGCGAAATGGTGTTAAGCGAATCTTACAGATCGAAGGATTTGAGGTAGAAACTGCTGAAAACGGCACCGAAGGGATCAAATTAGGCACAGAGATTGATTTCGATGTTGCACTGCTTGATCTTAAAATGCCGGATATCAGCGGCATCGAAGTGCTCCGCAGTATCAGAGAGAAAATGCCCAACACAATATGCTTCATGGCAACGGCTTATGCCAGCTACGAAACGGCGGTAGAAGCAACAAAGTTAGGTGCCGAGGGTTACATTCTGAAGCCATTCACTCCCGATGAGTTAATTCACAACATCGAAAAGGGGCTTCAGAAGCGCCGGCTGATTCTTGAAGCTGAAAGGCTTCGGTTGGAGCGGGAAGCCCGGCTGCTTGAACTTGCTTTCGAGCGCAGCCGGCTGAACACGATAATCAATCTGCTGGCAGACGGCGTTCTGGTAATGAACCAATTCGGCGAAATGGTTTATTATAACCCCGCGGCTTTGCGGCTGTTTGATGTCGATAAAATTTTATTGGCTGAACGGATATTCGAAGTGTTGCCGCCGGAAGTACGGGAGATTGCGGAAGCGATACTGAATAACGACTCTTTCACTGATGTTTCGCAGTCGGTGCAGTATAAATTGCATCAGGATAGCGAACAACCGGAGATATTTGTAGAGGCTACATGCTCGCCAATTCCTGACAACGAGAAGAAAAAAACAGCCGGAGTTGTAGTTGTTGCCAAGGATATAACCCAGTACAAACAGATAGAAAACCTGAAATCGCAGTTTGTTTCGATGGTTTCGCACGAGTTGAAAGCGCCGGTAGCTGCTACAATCGGTTTTCTTGACCTGTTGGGTAACCCAAAGCTGAACCTAAGCGATGAGCAGAAGCAGGATTTTCTTGACCGGAGCACCTACCGCCTGAAAAGTCTGCTGACAATGGTGAACGACCTGTTGGATATCTCCAGAATTGAGCTGAACACTGTTAAGAGAGAAATAGTGAAACTTGACCTGGCTGTTTCGGTAGCTGATATAGTTCAAATGATGGAATTTGAAGCGGCAAAGAAGAAGATTACGATACACTTCAATAAAGATGAAGAAACAACCTACACAGTTGAAGCGGATAAACCGGAGATTGAAAGGGTTATTACCAATCTGCTGAGCAACGCCATTAAGTACAATGTTGAAAACGGCGAAGTGTTTATTTCGCTGCAAAAAGCGGGTGCTTATGTGCTGTTGGAAGTGAAGGATACCGGAATTGGTATGCGCCCGGAAGAGAAAGAACGCCTCTTTTCGGAATTTTTCAGGGCGAAAAACGAAAAAACGAAGGGCATTCACGGAACCGGCTTAGGGCTTTCGATCGTGAAAAAAACAATCGATCGCTATGCCGGGAAGATCGAAGCCGAAAGCGAGTACGGAAAAGGCTCTGCCTTCAGGGTTTATCTGCCTGAAAAGGCTGTGATTTAAGGTATTATTAATGATGGTGAAACCCGCGAGGGGGTAAGGTTTATCTGCCTGAAAAGGCTGTGATTTAAAGTATTCAGGATTTTTAAAGATCTTTAAACATTTTTAACATTTTCTAAAGTTGTATAATTTTTTTTTCAAGGGTATTTTAATTTAACTTTCGGGCGTGCCCCGTTGGGCACAGAAGTCATAACTGCGGAACCAATTTGTTGCATTCTGTGGAAGGTTCCTCTCGGGAGAAGTCTCCCTGTTTCAAAAGATCCTGATAAAAGGATCTGATTGCTTGTAACAGACAACAGCTAAAAAATTAAATGAGGATGAATAAGTTTATGTCACTCATTGCTATAATTGACGACGACCCGGATATTATCGACGCCACATCTATAGTTCTTATGGCTAACGGCTACAAAGTAGCGACCGCCAACAATCCGACCGACGGATATAATCTGATTATGGAAAAATCACCCGCTTTGATCATACTTGATGTAATGATGAACGAGCCGGACGACGGTTTCTTCCTTGCTCAGAGGCTCCGTCGAGAAGGGGTTACCACCCCAATCATTATGTACACATCAGTCTCTAAAGCATTAGGTTTTGAATTTGGTAAAAGCACCATGGTGCCGGTTGACGATTTCGTTGAGAAACCGATAACCGCCGATGATTTGCTTCAAAAAGTTCAAAATTTGCTTAAAAAGAAATAGAGGTGCAAAATGCTGGAACTTGAAAAAAATAACCTTACCCGCGAAATTGAAGAATTTGCAGGTAATTATAACAATAATCGCACGGCGTTAATGCCGTTGCTTGAGTATATCCAAGGTAAATATCATCACATCCCCGATTTTGCTCAACAGGAAGTGGCAAGAGTGCTCGACATACACCCGGTTGAGGTGTATGGAGTGGTTTCTTTCTATTCTTTTTTGAATGAAAAACCGAAAGGGCGCAACATCGTCAGGCTTTGCAAATCGGTTATTTGCGACATGGGCGGCAGATGTGCCATTGCAAAAGCAATTGAAAGGGAAATTGGGGTGAAATTCGGTGAAACAAGCCCCGATTTGAAGGTTACCCTTGAATTTACTAACTGCCTTGGCATGTGCGATCAGGGGCCCGCAATGATTGTGAACGACCGCGTTTACACAAAGCTTGACCCTGAAACTGCCTGTGCCATTGTAAGAGAAATTAAATGAGGAGGATGAGATGATACCTAACGATGTAACCAATACTATTCATGACTCAAGCCTTCTTTTTTCATCTTACGAGGCGGGTTCTGCCTTGAAAAAAGCTCTCAATATGACGAGGGAAGATATTCTTTTTGAACTGAAGGCTTCAAAACTTAAAGGCAGAGGCGGTGCGGGGTTCCCCACTTCAACCAAATGGATGTTGGTTGCTGCCGCAAAAGGTGATGATAAATTCATCATCTGCAACGCAGATGAAGGCGAGCCCGGCACATTCAAAGACAGAGTGCTCCTGATGAACTATCCTTTCTTAGTTTTGGACGGAATGGTTATCGGAGCATATACTGTGGGAGCACAGCACGGATATATTTACCTGAGAGGTGAATATGTTTATATGCGCGACTACCTTGAAGACTGCCTTGCCGAAATGCGCGAAGACAATCTGCTCGGAGATAACATCCTCGGTAAAGAGGGATTTAACTTCGATATTTCGATTGTAATGGGAGCCGGAGCTTATGTTTGCGGCGAAGAAACCGCCCTGATCGAGTCGCTTGAAGGGCAGCGCGGTGAGCCGAGAAACAGGCCCCCATATCCTGTAAATACAGGGCTTTGCGGGCAACCGACAACGGTAAACAATGTTGAAACGCTGGCAACAGTGCCGCACATTCTGCTGATGGGTGGTGAAGAATACGCCAAAAGAGGAACTGCTTCATCAGCAGGCTCGAAGCTATTTTCAGTTTCGGGTGACTGCGATAAGCCCGGCGTTTATGAACTGCCCTGGGGCATCACTATTAACGAACTCCTCGAGAAGGTGGGAGCGCGGGACACCAAAGCCGTTCAAGTGGGCGGAGCATCGGGAGTCTGCGTCCCAAAATCAAAGTTCAACAGAACTTTATCTTTTGAAGATGCTCCCACCGGGGGTTCGATTATGATATTCAACGAGTCGAGAGACATGCTTCATGTGCTCAAAAACTTCATGGAGTTTTTCGTTGAAGAATCATGCGGGCAATGCACCCCTTGCCGGATAGGAAATCAAAAGCTGCTTGAAGGGGTTGAAATGATAGAAAGGAAGGATTACACCTTCTCTTACATCAACGATCTGAAAGACCTTGCACACACGATGAAGGTAGCTTCAAAATGTGGATTAGGTCAGAGCAGCCCAAACCCATTCCTCTCGATTTTGGAGGATTTCAAGGATGAAATATTTCTAACTAAATGCAACGGAGGTGTATAATGAAGCATCTGAAAACATCGCGTTCCCCGATCAGTCAGCAGGCTTATGTGCCGAAACCGCCGGAAAACTTGGAAACAATCGGCGGCACTGTTACTGTTCAAATAAACGGTGAAACGATAACGGTTCCTTTCGGCACTACGATACTTGAAGCCTGCCGAATGGCGGATATATACATCCCCACCCTGTGTGCACACGAAGATTTGGGTATTGGCGGTCACTGCCGGCTTTGCTTGGTTGATGTTGAGGGAATGCGTACGCTACAGGCGTCGTGTGCTTTTCCCATCACTTCACCAATTAAGGTTAAAACTTCAACCACTGCGGTGCGCAAAGCCCGGAAGCACATAATGGAATTGTTGCTGAGCGAACATGTGGGCGAGTGCTACGCCTGCGTGAAAAACGGAAACTGCGAGCTGCAAACCTTAGCGAAAGAGTTAGGCGTTGACCACTTCACTTTTGGGCACAGAACCGAAAGCAAGTTCCCCGTTGATCGCTCCTCTTATTCCGTTATAAGGGATATGGATAAATGTATCAACTGCCGCCGTTGTGTGCGGACTTGCATCGACTTGCAGGAAGTTGGTTGCCTTGAGGCGATCGGAAGGGGTGCCGAAACCCACATCGATACATTTATGAGCAAACCACTCGCGGATGTTATTTGTATCAACTGCGGGCAGTGCATAAACCGTTGCCCAACGGGAGCACTCTATGCAAACGACCCGTCGGATGAAATCTGGCGGGCGATTGAAGACCCGACGAAGCATGTGGTTATTCAGACTGCCCCTTCGCCGCGGGCTGCAATTGGTGAAGAGTTTGGGCTTGAACCGGGCATCTCGGTTACCCGTGAACTGAACACTGCACTTCATCGAATCGGTTTCGACAGAGTGTTCGATACCAACTTCACCGCAGATCTGACGATTATGGAAGAAGGCACGGAATTGCTGACAAAACTTAAAAAAGCGCTTGTTGACGGCGATAAAGATGTTAAATTACCGCAATTTACATCATGTTCGCCCGGCTGGGTTAAGTATATTGAGCATTTCTATCCTGATTATCTTGATCATCTCTCCACTGCAAAATCGCCGCAGCAGATGTTTGGTGCGGTAATTAAAACATTCTATGCCGAGCAGGCGGGGATTGACCCTGAGGATATCGTAAGCGTTGCTTTGATGCCGTGCTCCGCTAAGAAATTCGAGTGCAATCGCCCTGAAATGACCTCTTCAGGTTATAAGGATGTTGACTACGGGCTTACGGCGCGTGAAATGTCGAACATGATTAAAGAAGCCGGGCTGAAAGTGCCCGATCTTCCTCAATCTGATTTCGACAATCCGTTTGGGCTTGGCTCCGGTGCCGGTTTAATCTTCGGCGCAACCGGCGGCGTAATGGAAGCGGCTTTAAGAACAGTGTATGAATTGGTTACCGGAAAGGAAGTCCCCTTTGAAAACCTTCGGATAGAACCCACCCGGGGCTTTGAAGGCGTTAAAACCTCTTCGATTCTGCTTGAAGATTGCGTTCCTGAGTATTCATTCCTCAATGGTGTAACGCTTAAGTTCATGGTAGCACACGGAACGGCAAACGCCAAAAAGGTAATGGAAATGCTTGTAGCCGGTGAACTTAGCGATGTTCACTTTATCGAGATAATGGCTTGCCCGGGTGGTTGCCTCGGTGGAGGCGGTCAGCCGATCCCGACAAATGCAAGGATTCGTGCGGCAAGAGCCAAAGCGATTTACGCTGAGGAAGAGATGCTGCCGGTAAGGAAATCGCACGAGAACTCGCACATTACGGAGTTCTACCGGAAGTTCATACCTGAGGGACCTTGCAGTCAGAAATCACATGAATTGTTGCATACCCACTATACAAAGCGGGGTAAATTCATAGTCTAAGCTGTTGACTGTTGATTTGGAGGTTGTTTTTATGCAAATAAAAGCAACCTCTTTTTATTTTTAAACCCGGAATTAAAAATTTATCCGGAATTGGAAAATGACTGAGGGTGAGAATTGCCGGTGTTGGAAAATTATCGGTACGGCGGTGTTGTTGGGGTAGGGAGTTATCGGATAATAAGTAATATTCAAAATTGAAAAATTTCAAAAAAAATAATCGGAGTGAAGATGAAAGTTTTAACATTTTCATTGTTGTTTAGTATTTCATCTCTTTTGTTGATTACAGGCTGCCTAAAAAAGGTTGAGCCAAGGCACGATGCTGCTCTTGAAAAGGCAAAGAAAGAGGCGACTGCTGCCGCAGGTGATTTTATGAAAAGTCTGAAAGAGATATTGGTAAGGGAGATGAAAGAGAAAGGCCCTGAGGGTGCGTTTGATGTGTGCTCAGATACTGCTCAGAAGTTTACTGCCTTTTATTCCAAAGAGAAAGGAATGGAAATACACAGGGTTGCATATATGAACAGGAACCCGCTAAACCTGCCTGATCAGGCTGAAACGATGTGGATGAAAGAAATAGAAAACATGATGAAAGAGAAAAGTTTCAACAGAGATACTGTTTTGTATCGTGTGGTTAAATCAGGCAGAAGCAGGATGCTCCACTTAGTGAAACCGATTTTTCTTGCTCCCGAATGTGTTGTATGCCACGGAACAGAGGATCAAATTCCGGAGGCAGTGATGAAAAAGATCAATGAAAAATATCCGGAGGATAAGGCGAGAAACTTTCAGCCGGGTGAACTTCGCGGGTTGGTTACGGTCAGATTAAAGATATAATTTTTTAGATTTTATTTAAAGTGTAACTTTTAATAAAATTGTATAATTATTCGTTAAATAAAGAAAATAACAGCTTTTGTTTAATTTAACACTTTAACCAAAAATTAAAATCTTTTAACCGGTATTACTTCATAAAAAAAGTGTTGATAGTCTTTATATGGAGTCCAGGAGCCACCCCATTTCCAGCCGTGTTTTAAGAAAATTTTATAAGCGGGTGAATCTTTATGAATAGTTCCCGGCTTTTTGATATCATATATCGCACCGGGAGGTGAAACATATTTACCACTAACATAAGGGTTCCACAGGGGGTTAATATCAAGCGCCAAACCGTTTGCATGCCGGCTTATACTTTTTGTTCCGGCTACCAAACGGTAGTTAAATGCTGAGGTGTTATTAGCTGCCATCGATTTTCTGTCATTCCATTGATATTTGCTCATAGGTTCAATTTTTTCAATAATAAATCCCGAATCCGCCATTTCTTTGAAAATATTCACAATATCGGGAGCAACAATTTTATGAACAATTAACAGGTTTTTAACTCTGACGCCGGGTGAAGTAATGTGCTCCACTTCTACCGTTTCCAGAATATTTCTCAAACCGTTTGATTGTTTTTGCGTAATCAGTTTAAGTGTAACCATTGAAGCGAGTTCATCTTCTAAAAATTTAGCCTTTTCAGCAGAATCTTTCGGTGCCGGCTCTTTCGATTTTATTGAATTATTTATGGAATCTTCAGTTGAGTTACGGTTCACACCATTTTTTACAGAGTCCGTTGAAGATTTCAACGATTGTGCTGCCGGGTTTGGGTTTTTTGTGCACGATTGTGTTAACGGTGTAAAAAGGAGAAGAATCAATAAACAAGTGAGGAGATGGGGTTTAATCATTTTTTTTTGCTTCCGTAAGTTCTGTATTCAAAAAAAAGACCGACAAGAAAAGCGATCACCAAAACGATGATTGTGATTAAGGAAGAGCCCTCAGTTTTTTTAGCAAGATAAAAAGAGAGGATAATTCCCATTGCCAAAGTCAAACCAAGAAAGCTGCCCGGTTTTTTCATTGTGCTAATCTTTCGTTAATTCTCGTAAATTTTGGAACTAAATTTACTTTTTTTCCCGACTCTTTACAAATTTGAATGAAATCTTTACCTCGGAAACCGTCGCAGAACAGCTTGCCTAAAGTCCACAAAAACCTAATAACAGCCATTATCAATTGTGTAGAGGGCACACTCCGCGATGGGAGATATGCAGAGGGTGTTATCAATTATGTGTTGAAATCGAACCCCAAATGGGGAGCACGGGACAGAAGTTTCATTGCGGGTGCTGCCTACGATACAATCCGCAACCTTCGGTTGTATGCCTATGCAGTTTCAGTTGAAAATAGTGCACCTTTTGTTTCGGGGTATCCCCTAATTTCATCCGAAGATATAAATAAAACAGTTTATTCGCGTTTGTTTTTGAACGGCTTTATTGATAAAGATACCTTAGAAGATTTGAAGTTAAATCCGGATGAAGTGTCGCAAAGGTTTGAAGCGGGGAAGAAGATCAGAAAAATCAGGGAGTCGGTACCCGACTGGTTAGATGAGCTTGGCACAAAAGAGTTGGGAGCACGCTGGAGTGCAGAGCTTGCTGCACTTAATCAAAAGGCAAAAGTGGTTTTAAGGATTAACAGACTTAAAATCAGCAGAGAAGGAGTTGTAAAAAAACTGAACGAACTTGGTATATTCACTGAGACACTTCCCGGCTACCCCGACGCACTTATACTTAAAGAAAGAAAAAACATCTCTAACCTACAGGAGTACAAAAACGGATATTTTGAGATTCAGGACGCCTCTTCACAGTTGGTGGCTCCGTTTACGGGGGTAAAAAGCGGAATGCGGGTAATCGACGCTTGTGCAGGCGCCGGGGGTAAATCACTCCACTTAGCAGCACTTATGGGGAACAAAGGGAGGATCATTTCTCTTGATATCGAAGCGAAAAAATTGGATGAACTTAAAAAACGAAGCAAACGAAACGGCGCGGAAATAATCGAAAGACGCCTTATCGATAGCCGCAAAGTCATAAAACGGCTGAAAGAAAGCGCCGACCTGGTTCTGTTGGATGCTCCTTGCTCCGGCTTAGGAGTGCTTCGCAGAAACATGGACGCAAAATGGAGGTTGCAACCGGAGAGAATAGAAGAGCTTAAAAAACTTCAGTGGGAAATTCTCTCTGATTATTCATCGATGGTGAAACCCGGGGGAAAATTAGTGTATGTTACCTGCAGCATACTCCCTTCTGAGAACGGGCGGCAAACAGAACGCTTTTTAAAAGAGTACGGATATAATTTCAGGCTTGAAGAAGAGCAAAACATTTCACCGGCAGATTCGGGTTTTGATGGTTTTTACCTTGCAAGATTTATGAGAAATTCTTAGTGTTCCCTTCATCCCTGTTCGATAGAAATTCTTAGTGTTTCCTTCCACCCCGTTCGGTAAAAAAGAATAAGAAATTTAATCGAAGAGATAAAATGATTAAAAAATAACAGCAGGCGGGTTTCACCCCGGCCGGGAACAGGAAAATTGCCCCACTTCACCCACCTTTTAGTTTCAACTTCAATAAACTGCATAAATTTATATAAAAACAGCACTTAGAAGAGTCGTTTAAAACTTTTTTTATATTTTTTTTCAAAAATGCTTGACTATTTCCCAAATTTTTCCTAAGTTGTGGGTCAAAGTGTAGGAAAGTGGGTAAAACTCCCATAAAAAGGCTGAAAAACACAATAAAAGGACCCAAAAAGTGTTCAAAGGACACTATTATCATACTCTTGATACAAAAAACCGGATAAGCATCCCCGCAAAGATGCGCAAATCGATCAGCGATGCGGCGAACAGGACCGTTGTGCTTACGAAGGGTTTTGTATCAAAAGATTTGGGTCATTGTATCGACCTGTATCCGAAAAATACCTTCGCCTTAATGGAGGAATCTCTCGCCAAACTTAATCCTTTCGTTCAAAATAACGCCCGATACATCAGGTCAATTCTTTTTGATGCTGAAGAGCAGCAGTGGGATGGTCAATACAGGATCATAATCCCACAGCCGTTGTTAGAACATGCCCGGATTGAAAAAGAAGTGTTGGTAATGGGATTTCTGCATAAGATCGAGCTTTGGAGCCCGAAGGTATATCGTGAGTATGAAGCCGCATCCCCTGAACCAATGGAAAAAATATCCGAGAGTGTGATGCAACTCTATGGACAGCAATCATAATCCGGTTCTACTTGAGGAGTCGGTCGGATATTTAATAACCGATAAAGGCGGCGCTTATTTTGACGGTACATTTGGTTTCGGGGGTCATTCCCGGCGATTTCTCAAGGAGCTTGATGACAGCGCAGTTATCATCGGAACCGACCTTGATGAGATCGTCTTCAACAAATCTCAGCTAAATTTCCAACACGAGAGCCGGGTTAGGCTATACAATTTTAATTTTAAAAATATAGGAATTGCAGCCAAATTGGAGCAAATTTCCGGGTTCAGCGGAATTTTTGCTGATTTGGGGGTTTCGTCATTTCAACTTGATAACGAAGAAGAGGGGTTTACTTACAGGAGCACGGCTCCGTTAGATTTGCGGATGGATAAAAGGGAGGGGAAACCGGCTTCGTGGCTGCTGAATAATCTGGAGCATAAAGATTTAGCAAGGATATTCAGGGATTATGGCGAGGAGATTCAATCGGGGTTCATCGCAAATCTGATTGTAAAATACAGAGAAGCGAAACCGTTCAGAACGACCACCGATTTGGCGGAACTTTTGGAAACGGTAACACCGCAAAGATTTCTTTTTAAGCGATTATCAAGGATTTTTCAGGCGCTTAGAATTGAAGTAAACGGTGAACTTGACTCGCTCCGGGAGTTTCTCGCCCGGTCAGTGCCGCTTCTTGAACCGGGTGGCAGGATCGTGATTCTCACATATCATTCGTTGGAGGATCGGATTGTAAAAGAGTTTTTTAAGGAGGAAGAGAAAGGGTGCACATGCCCGCCGGAGTTTCCGGTGTGTGTTTGCAACAAAGTATCGACGCTTAAGGTATTGACAAAAAAGCCCGTTACGCCCTCTGACGAAGAAGTGTGGCTTAACAGGAGAGCCAGAAGTGGCAAACTTAGAGCCGCCGAAAAAAAGTTAGTCCGCAACAATTCAGCAGAAAAAAGACGGTAAAAAATAATTCACAAGAATTAGAAGATGAAGAAGTCGTACAAAAAAAATATTTTGATAACTCTGGTTATCTTCATGATTTTTGGAGCAGTGATTTACATTGTGATAATTACAAACATAGAAATGAACCGGCTGACCAGAACCGCAGATGACTTAAAATCATCCATAAAAATTGAACAATCTACTGTTAAACAGAACCGGGCGGTATTGGATAAACTGATTTCGAAAGAATATCTGATGCCGATCGTGGCAAAAAAGTTTGATTTAAGAGAATCAGACGACTCAATTGCTCCGTTGGTTATTTCAGCGGATGAAATAAAAGAACTTGAAGAAAAAATTAACACGATTTCCGAATGAGTACAAACAGACTGTTTCTTGTAATCGGCAGTATGGCGGTCTTTTTGATCGTGTTAATCACGAGGTTGGTTTTTGTACAGATCGTACACGCGAGTGATCTGGCATATTTTGCCAATAAGCAACAAGTAGGGATGGAGCCGTTGAAGCCTTCCCGTGGCTCTATTTACGACAGAAATGGAACGATACTGGTTTACAGCCGGGATGAGGTTTCGTTTTTTGTTAATCCAAGGGTAGCGAGGAAGTACGGGAAAGATTCCGTTTTGGCGCAGAAATTAGCTGATTCGCTCGGGTATAATTTCCACGAGTTAAAAGCGAAAATTGATTCGGCAGACCGGACTTTTTGCATTTTAAAGGGTATCGATGCGAAGAAAGCGCAGAAAATGCGTAGGGTTGTGGTTGATGGTTTAGAGTACCATGAAGACCCCGTTAGGGTCTATGAATACAATGCATTGGCATCGCATGTAATTGGTTTCGTTAACTACGAGGGGAAAGGCATTGAAGGAATTGAAAGGAGCTACAACGACGAATTAGCGGGGAAACCGGGAAGCCGCTTCGTTCTTAAAGATGGCAAAGGGGCGGTAATTTCGATTTTGGAAGAAAATTATAAAGATGCCGTGCCGGGCGCAAACATACAACTTACTATTGACAAAACTACGCAGCTTCTTTTGGAGAAAGAGTTAGCAGCGGGCGTAAAAGCGGCGAAAGCCATCAGTGCATTGGGGATTGTGATGGACCCGAACACAGGTGAAGTGCTGGCGTTGGCAAACTATCCGGGATATGACCCGGGGAAATATATGGATTTTTCCGATGAAGTCAGGCGAAACAAAGCAGTTTCCGATATTTATGACCCCGGCTCAACTTTTAAGGGGATTTCCTTTTCCGGGTTGCTTGATCTGAAATTGGTTACACCTCAAACAGTGGTGGACATCGGTAACGGTACATTAAAATATTACGGGCACACAATAAATGATCATATAAGTTTATCGTCGCTTACCGTGCGTGAGGTGCTCCGTTACTCGAGCAACATTGGAACGATAAAGTTAATAAACAGAATTTCGGACAACGAATTTTATAAATACTTACGCAGTTATGGTTTTGGCAACTACACATACCTCGGTTTGCCGGGCGAAGTGAAAGGAATGCTTCCGCCGCCTGTTAAGTGGTCAAAATCATCAAAAGGGTCTATGGCTTACGGTTACGGAGTGTCGGTTACCCCAATTCAGCTGATCACGGCATATTCAGCCCTGGTGAACGGTGGCACACTTTATAAACCTTTATTAATAAAGGCGTTAACGGATCAAAACGGGCAGGTAATTCAATCATTTGAACCGACAAAAATTCGTGATGTTATTACCCCTGAAACATCCGCACTGATGAGAGTTCTGCTTACGGATGTTGTAGAAAAGGGAACAGGGAAAAAGGCTCAAGTAGAAGGTGTGAAAATAGGCGGGAAGACGGGAACCTCACGCAGAATTATGAACGGAGGATATACGAAAAAGTCGTATAACTCATCTTTTATTGGCTTTTTTCCGGCGGATAAGCCGAAATATATTTGTCTGATATTGGTTAATACACACAAGCAGACCGGCATTACGGGGGGTGAGGTTGCTGCTCCCATCTTCAAAAATGTGGCTTCAGTTTTATCAGGGAAAAAGAGTGAAACAATCAGCGATATTTCATTGGTATCCGTTTCGGATGAAGACGACGAAGAAATAATAGCGCCGGAAGGTGGAAAACAAGAGAGCCAGACGAAGGATGTCTTTGTTCCAGTAACCCAAATTAAAAAAGCGGCTTCACAGGGCGCAGCGAAAGGGATAATGCCGGATCTTCGCGGCACTTCGTTAAAAGATGCGATCGGGCTGATTCAGAAGATGGATTTGAAACTCACATGGTCAGGCACAGGTCGTGTGGTTGAGCAGAGCATAAAACCGGGTCAGAAACCGGCAAAAGGTTCGGTGATTGAACTTAAACTGCAGGAAAGAGCCATTTCCGGCGTAAATATATATTGAATTTATGAAACTTAACGAATTATTAGAACACCTTACGGTAATACAATTAACCGGTGATTTTGTAGCGAACGAAATTTCCGGAATTTTTCATAACTCGACGAAAGTTACTCCCGGCTCACTTTTTGTGGCAATTAAAGGCTACAAAACCGACGGTCATCTTTACGCTATGGATGCTTTCAGTAAAGGGGCGGCTGCAATTGTGGTTGAAGACACGAACGCAATTCCGGATGAAATATTCAGACGAAGTGGCAAAGCGAAAATTGTGGTATCCGACAGCAGAAAAGCGCTGGCGCTTCTTTCAGGTGCCTTTTACCGCTTCCCTTCAAAAAAACTGAGGTTATACGGTATTACGGGGACAAAGGGGAAAACCACCACTTCATTTTTCGTCAAAAAGATTTTGGAGAAAGCGGGTCATAAAACGGGTTTAATTGGCACCATTGCAAATATGATCGGCGAAACTGTGGTACCAACTGAATTGACAACACCCGAATCGGTTGAGTTAAACGCACTTTTTGCCCGGATGGTTGAAGAAGGCTGTACTGCTGCGGTTATGGAAGTTTCGTCGCACTCTCTGTTTTTGAACAGAACTTACGGGCTTGATTTCGACGGGGTTATTTTTACAAATCTTTCGAGTGAGCACCGTGATTTTCATGAGACAATGGATGATTATGCCACAGCAAAGAAGATTTTGTTCGATAACTTAAAGAGCGGTGCTCCCGCTGTTTTTAATATGGACGACCAGTACGGCTGTTTTATTTTGAAAGATACTGCCGGCAGAAAAGTTAGTTTCGGCAAACTCGCCGGGAATTACCGGATAGAAAATATTGAGTATGATTTCTCGGGTACTTCCTTTGTAATCGACCATTACAGCGTAAAAACAAACATCAGAACTGCGTTGGTTGGTGAATTTAATGCTTATAACGCAGCTGCGGCTTATGTGCTGATGGTTGAAGCCGGTTACGATCAAAAATTGGTGATCGAAGCTATTGGCGAAATGCCGCAGGTTGACGGCAGGTTCGAGCTGATTAAAAAAGGAGATAAAAAAGTGCTGATAGACTATGCGCACAGCCCGGGCGCTTTAGAACAGGTTTTGATAAGTATTAACAGTTTAGCGGGGGAGTCCCCGGTTTACACCGTGGTTGGATGTGGCGGAAACCGTGACAGGATGAAACGACCGGTGATGGGTAAAATAGCCTCGGAAATGTCGTCTGTTGCAGTTATTACCAGCGATAATCCGAGAGATGAAGACCCGGAGGCAATTATAAAAGAAGTGGTGGCAGGTATTCAGAAAGATAACTACTTAGTTTATGTTAACCGGGAAGAAGCGATTAAAAGGGCGATTACAGAAAGCCCCGAAAATTCTATTATTCTTGTCGCCGGTAAGGGACATGAAGATTATCAGATTATTAAGGGGGTTAAATCGCATTTTTCGGACAGAGAAATTGCCGAAAAATATTTGAAAGAAATTTAAGATTTAAGATTTAAGATTTAAGAAATCAACAATCATCATCATGCTGAGCCTTAAAAGAATTTTGGAAATTGAAAATAACCGTTTCAGAACGGCAAACTTGGATGAAAACACGGTTTTCAGCTCGGTGGTTATTGATTCCCGCAAAGTTCAGCCGGGTGCGCTTTTCGTTGCTATTAAGGGTGAAAGGTTTGACGGACACAATTTTGCTGATGATGTACTTAAAGCCGGCGCTGCCGCAATTGTTGTAAATGGGCGTAAATTCAAACATTTTGCGGAGCACGGTGCTCCGGTTATCGGTGCTCCCAATACAGTGGGAGCATTTGGGGGCATTGCGGGAGCATGGAGAGCGGAGCATGGTGCTCCCGTTATAGCACTAACTGGCAGCAATGGCAAAACAACCACTAAAGATATACTTGCAACACTGCTTGGATCAAAATATCGGGTAGTTTCAACAGTTGCAAACAACAACAATCACATTGGTGTTCCGTTAACATTGCTTGAAACCGGGGAAGATACTCAATTCGTAGTCTGTGAGGTTGGTACAAACCATTTCGGTGAAGTGGAATACTCAGCCCGAATTGCACAGCCCGATCATGCTGCTATAACAAACATTGGTGACTCTCACCTTGAATTTCTTTTGAACCGGAGAGGTGTAAAAAAAGAAAAAGAAGCATTGTTGCAGATTACGGCTGAGCGCAAAGGCAAAGTTTATTTAAACATAGATGACCCCTTTCTTGCGAGAATGGTAAAAAAATTCCCGAACGCCGTTACAGTTTCAATGAAGAAAGAAGCAACAGTAAGGGGCAAATTGTTGGGATTCTCAGAAACAGGGTACCCGCAACTTCAAATCAGTTTCAGCGGTGACGATGCAGGTAATAAAAGCGAAGTAATCACTCGTAAAAGCGTGAACGCCGGTAAGGAAAGCGAAGTAATCACCGGCAAAGGGGGAAGCAGCAGCCGAATTAGTAATAAGGGGGCGGGGTACAACGAAGGTGTTAGCGTCAAAGGCGAAAAAATTGAAATTACAATGAACCTTTACGGTAAAAAAAATTGCGAAAACGCCCTGTTAGCTGCTGCAATTGCGTTTGAATGCGGTATGACCGGTGAAGAAATAAAAAAAGCGTTTGAATCAGTGAAACCGCCGAAAGGACGAATGAACAGATTCAGCTTTAAGAAATTCGACCTCATAGACGATACTTACAACGCTAACCCGGCAAGCATGAAAAATGCGTTTGAAGCAATTTCCAACGATTCAGTTTTTAAAAACAGAATCGTAATTCTTGGGGATATGTTCGAACTTGGAAAAGAAGCCAGACATCATCACGAAGAATTGGTTAAACCGTTGGTTCGTGCTAAAGTAAAACTTGCTCTTTTAACCGGCAAGAACATAAAATATCTTCACGATAAACTCAACCATAGCGGGAAAAACTCGTTGCACTTTTCATCGAAAGAAAAGTTGATTGAATACCTTAAAAATCTCGATTTATCTCACTCGTTGATATTGGTAAAGGGTTCACGCGGAATGCAAATGGAAACCATAGTTGAATTTCTAAAAGACGAAGCAAAATCTTAAAATGCAAAGCAAAATCTTAAAAGACCGGGCAAAACCCTTAAAAGAAGAAGCAAAATCTTAAAATGCAAAGCAAATAAAGAAAAAGGCAAATAGATGCTTTATTATTTACTCGATTATCTGAACAAAGTTTTTGACCCTCCGGGATTGGATATGGTAAAATATCTCACATTCCGTTCTGCTGTTTCAGCGATTACAGCGCTGATTATGGCATTTTATTTTGGTCCGAAGATAATCAGGAAGTTGCAAGAGCACCAAATTGGTGAGAAAATCAAGGATTTTGGTCCGAAATCACATTTCAGCAAAGCCGGCACCCCCACAATGGGTGGTCTGATAATTCTCGTTTGTGTGTTCATACCTGTTCTTTTATGGGGCGATCTGAAAAGCACCTATGTTTGGTTATTGTTGGTTGGCACGATGTTTCTGGGTGGTGTTGGTTTCTTAGACGATTACCTGAAAGTGGTAAAAAAGATGAGAAACGGTTTAATTGCCCGTTACAAACTGATAGGGCAGGTGTTGATGGGCTTGCTTGTGGGTGCTGTTCTCTATTTTTCACCGGAATTTGCAGAAGTGCAGGGGCTGACAACAATTCCTTTCTTCAAAGATTTGAACTTGGACCTGAGTTATCTTTATATCCCGGTGGTAATTTTCATCATCACCGCCACCTCGAACGCAGTCAATTTAACTGACGGGCTCGACGGGCTTGCAATCGGGCTTACAATAATTGCGATGATTGCTTTGGGGATTATCAGTTATGTTTCCGGTAATATGATCTACTCCGACTATTTAAATATACAGTACCTTCAGGGTTCGGGTGAACTTACGGTATTTATAGCAGCACTTATTGGGGCGGGGCTTGGTTTTTTGTGGTTCAACTCGTTTCCTGCGCAGGTTTTCATGGGGGATACCGGTTCACTGGCGATCGGAGGGGCTTTTGGGATTATTGCAGTGATGGTCAGGAAAGAATTGTTGCTTCCAATCCTTGGCGGAATTTTCTTTTTTGAGACAATTTCGGTGATAATCCAGACCTCATATTTTAAATACACAAAGAAAAAATACGGCGAGGGAAGAAGATTCTTCAAAATGGCGCCAATTCACCATCATTTTGAAATGACCGGCTTAACAGAACCAAAAATTGTTATCCGTTTTTACATCATCGGTATAATTTTAGCAATAGTAAGTTTAACATCATTTAAGATCAGATAACAGTGAACATTTACGAAAACACGAAAATTTCAATAATCGGAGCGGCGCGCAGCGGCGAGGCAGCGGCTTATCTCGCACAGAAGTTAGGTGCGGTTCCTTTCGTAAGTGATAACGGTGCTCCGGATAAACTGCACGAAACCGCCGAAAGGCTGCGTGCGGCAGGCATCGGGTTTGAAGCCGGAGCAAATTCCAACGCTGTTTTCGACTGTGATGTTATGGTTGTTTCACCCGGCGTTCCGACTGAAGCAAGGGTGGTGCAGGATGCAATGGACAGAGGGATAAAGCTTATCAGCGAAATTGAATTTGCGGCGTCGGTTTGTCCTGCAAATATTTTTGCTGTTACCGGAACAAACGGCAAAACTACCACCACTTCGTTGTTGTATCATATTTTTAAGCTGACAGGGAAGAAAGCGTTCACTGCCGGTAACATTGGGCTTGCGTTTTCAGATATTGTTCCCGAGTGTGATGCAGAGACTTTGGTTGCGCTTGAAGTCTCAAGTTTTCAGCTGGATTTTATAAAGAAATTCAAGCCCAAAGGCGCTGCATTGCTGAACATAACGCCAGACCATTTAAACAGATACGGCTACAACTTTGAAAACTATGTGAAATCAAAATACCGCATTTTTATGAATCAGAAAGAGGGGGACACATCCGTTTATAATTTTGACGACCGGGTAATCAGAGAGCATGGGTTCAAAGGGGGCACGATAAAATATTTTTCAACCCGCAATGAAGTTGAAGAGGGTGCATATCTCTCAGGTGAAAAAATAATTGCCGTCAGCAGCGGACAAAAATTGTTCTCTTTCGATGTCCGTGAGATGAACTTAAAGGGAGAGCACAACTATGCAAACGCAGCCGCAGCAGTAACTTTGGCAGTAAGTGCGGGTGTGCCGGCTGATACGATTATTGAAGGGCTAAAAACATTCCAAGCGGTTGAACACCGCCTTGAACCTGTGCCGGCTTCCGACGGAATAGTTTACATAAATGACTCAAAAGCCACTAATGTTGATTCGGTGGTTTATGCTCTGAAAAGTTTTGAGACTCCAATATATCTGATTTTGGGCGGAATTGATAAAGGAAACAACTACGATTTGATTCGCGATCTTGTGTTAAAAAATGTTAAGAAAATTTATGCAATTGGCGAGTCTGCCGAAAAAATAATTGAATACTTCGGCGGGTTGCTGCCTGTTGAGCACAAGAATTCGCTTTACGACTGTGTTGTTTCGGGTCATAACGAAGCAAACCCGGGTGAAGTGGTTCTTCTTTCACCTGCGTGTGCAAGTTTTGATATGTTTGATAACTACGAGCACCGCGGTAAAGTTTTCAAGGCTGCAGTTCAGGAGGCAGCGGGATGAAACTTTACTCAACAATAATTTTTATATGTGCAGTAGCGTTGATGATTGGCGGCTCTTTAATGGTGCTTTCGGCAAGCAGCACATTTTCTGCGATAACATTTCAGGATGCCGAGCGCCTGTTCACGGGGCACCTTGGGAAAGTTATTATCGGGTTTATTCTGATGGTGATAATGCCGTTTTTTGACTACCGGATTTACAAAAAATACAGCAAATATCTGCTGATTTTTGGGATACTTCTCCTGATAGCGGTGCTGTTCACTGCACCGAGCATTAAAGGTTCAATGCGTGTTATCAGCCTGGGCGGGATGTCGTTTCAGCCCGTTGAATTGGTAAAACTGCTGCTCTTTATACATATCGCGGCGCTATTGGAGAGAACGGGCGAGGAAATAACCGACCTGAAACGGGGCGTTGTAATTCCGATGGTTTGGATAGGAAGTGTTGCTCTCTTAGTATTTCTGCAGCCGAATGTAAGCAACGGCGTGCTGATATTAGTAACCGGCATAGCTATGATGTTTGTAGCCGGCATCAGGGTTCAGCATTTTATGACTTTTGCCGGCGCAGGCGGTGCGCTCGCAATTTTGTACGCTTTAATTAAACCGCATTCGCTTAAGAGGATATCAACTTATTTGGGTGCTGTTTTCGGCAGTGGCGAGTTCCACCCTCAGGTGTTGCAGTCGTTATATGGTCTTGGAAGTGGCGGGTTATTAGGCGTTGGTTTGGGTAAGAGTGCTCAAAGGAACCTCTTTTTACCTGAAGCATACGGTGATTTTATTTTCGCAATACTTGGCGAAGAACTTGGGTTTATAGGTACCGTGGTAACACTTCTGCTATACGCAACAATCTTTGTTCTCGGTATTTTGATAGCAAAAAACGCTCCCGATAAGTTCGGGAAGTTGTTGGCTTTTTCAATAGCACTTTCAATACCGTTATATGCGTTTGTTAACGCTGCGGTTGCAATAGGGGTATTTCCTGTAACGGGGTTGCCGCTGCCGTTAATCAGTCATGGTGGCACAGCGGTAATCATTGTTTGCATGTCGCTCGGCATCCTCTTAAGTATAGGAATGCACACAAAGCCAAAAGGTTCAGGAAGTGGCAGCGAGAGCGAAACCGGCAACCGTGAAAGCGGAAGCAGTAAGAGAAATAAGCCTGACTACGACAGCAAAAAAAGTCATGAAACCGATGAAGATAACGATCCACTCGGAGTATTCAGTTGAACCGGGTGCTTTTTACCGGTGGGGGAACGGGCGGACATGTTTTTCCGGCTATTGCGGTAGCTGAAAGGGTAAGAGAGAAAGAGCCTGAGGCGGCAATTCTGTTTATCGGGACAAAAGGGAAAATTGAAGCAAAGGCGGTTCCGGAGGCAGGTTTTACATTTAAAAGTATTTGGATTTCGGGGTTTTCGCGGAAAAGCATAAAAGATAATCTGTTATTTCCGCTGAAATTGGTGGTAAGCACTTTGCAGTCAATCGGCATTTGCATGAAATTCAAACCGCAGGTGGTTGTTGCAACGGGGGGCTATGTTTCAGGTCCGGCGGTAACGGGTGCAAAAGTAATGGGGGCAAAGGTATTGCTTATAGAACCCAACAGTTACCCGGGAATAACAACAAGGTTGTTGGAGAGAAAAGCCGAAGAGATTCACCTGATGTTCGAAGATGCTGCACGCTATCTGCGGGATAAAAAGAAAGTTTTGATAACGGGAAACCCCGTAAGAAAAAGCATCAACGAAGATGACAGCGCCACAGCACGGGAAAAACTCGGTATAAAAGGGGCAAATAAAGTGGTTTTTGTTGTCGGTGGAAGTCTGGGCGCAAAGGGGATAAACAAAGGAATTGAGCATTCGCTAAATGAACTTGAACGGGAAGGGGTAACAATTCTCTGGCAGACCGGGAAATTGCTCTACGATCACTACAGCCCTTTAAGTTCTGAAAAGGTGAAAGTTCTTTCTTTCATCGAAAATATAAACGACTACTATGCGGCGGCGGATTTAGTTGTAGCCCGTGCGGGTGCAACTACTATAGCAGAACTTTCGTACCTGAACAAACCGGCGGTGTTGGTGCCTTTGCCTTTTTCCGCTGAAGATCATCAGCTAAAAAACGCAAAATCGATGGAAAATGCCGGCGCAGCAGTTGTGGTCGAAGAGAAAAATATTGAAAAAGAACTGCTGCCTGTTATTCTTTCCCTGTTGAATGATGAGGGTAAGCGGGCGGAAATGATAAATAATCTTAAAAAACTCGGCGGTAAAGACGCAGCTGAAGTTATTGCGGGAAGAGTGATTGCTGCCTGCAAATTTGGAAATTTTAGTTAAAAGGTTAAGAAATAAGATGTTTTCAAAATTTACAAAAGTGCACTTTGTCGGTATCGGCGGAATTGGCATGAGTTCGATTGCTGAAATTTTGATTTCAAGAGGTTTCACCGTTTCAGGCTCTGACCGGGCAAAAAGTGATATTACTGACCGCTTGGAATCGATTGGTGCAACCGTTTATGAGGGGCACAGCGCTGAGAATTTAAAAGATGTGGATGTGGTGGTTTACTCTTCCGCTGTTGCAGAATCTAACCCCGAAGTGCAGGAAGCTTTGCTGCGCAACATCCCGGTAATTAAGCGCTCGGAAATGCTCGCCGAGACGATGAGAATGCAAAAATACGGGATCGGTATTGCAGGCACACACGGAAAAACTACCACCACTTCGATGACCGGTTTAGTGCTTACTGAAGCAGGTATTGACCCCACAATAATCGTCGGCGGTAAGCTCTCGGGGCTTGGCGGAACAAACGCCAGATTAGGGCAGGGTGATTTCATTGTTGTGGAAGCTGACGAGTTCGACAGAACCTTTCTGAAACTTATGCCCGCAATAGCTGCCATTACAACATTGGAAAGAGAGCACTTAGATACTTACCGCGATTTGGATGATATAAAGGGTGCTTTCGTTGAATTTGCCAACAAAGTACCGTTTTATGGTTTTGTTGTGCTTTGCATGGATGAACCTGCACTTCTTGATATTCGACCGGCTATTAACAAGCGGGTGATTACCTACGGAACAAGCCCGCAGGCGGATTTGCAGGCGGTTAACATTACGCACGAGGGGCAAGTCGGCAAATTCACAGTGGTTTACAACGACGAAGTTTTGGGCGAAATTTCAATTCGGGTGCCGGGGCTGCATAACATCAGAAACTCATTAGTGGCGGTTACCATCGCTTTGGAGCTCGGAGTGCCTTTTGAAACGATAAAATCTGCCCTGGAAAAATTCAGTGGTGTTTACAGAAGATTTGAGATTAAATACGATAAAGAAATAATGGTTGTGGATGACTATGGGCATCACCCGACAGAAACCACTGCCACTCTGGCGGGCATCAGGGCGGGTTGGAGAAGAAGGTTAGTTTCGGTCTTTCAGCCGCACCTGTACAGCAGGACGCGCGATTTTTATCGCGAATTTGGAAGATCGTTTTTAAACTCTGATGTCTTTATCTGTACCGACATTTACCCTGCCCGTGAAGAGCCGATTGAAGGTGTAACTGGTGAATTAGTGGCAGAAGCTGCACGAAAAATGGGTCACAAAAATGTGATTTATGTGCCCGATAAGGAAGATGTGCCGGAGGTGTTGATGAGCATTTCTAAACCGGGTGATATTGTTGTTACACTCGGTGCCGGCGATATCTGGAAATATGGCGAAAAGTTCGCTAAAATGTATGCGGATGGGAAGTAACAGGCAGATAACAGGCAGATAACAGGCAGATAACAGGCAGATAACAGGCAGATAACAGGCAGATAACAAGTAAATAACCGGTTGACAACTGATAGACGACACCCAAATAACAGATAAGTAACATGCAAATAACACGCAAGCAACAGGTAAGTGAAAAATGAAAAAAAGAAAGATCATCCCTGCATTGATATTTCTTGTGATTCTTGCTGCTGTGGTTACGGCACTTCCGGGTTTTCTCTTTAAAAAAGAGATTTCTCAGAAAGTGAAAAGTTACGAAATGACCGGTGCGAATCTGATCGAGCCGGGTGATTATGTTCGATTCTGCAGAGTTAATGCAGATAAAGGGGAGTTTCCGGATATAAGCATTTTTTACGACAGGATGCTGAACCATCCCTATATCAAAAATCTTGAAATGGCGCTTGGTGAAGGGGGAAAAGCCCGGATTAAAATTACCGAAAAGGAAATTGTTGCCTCGGTTTCTGTTGGCGGCAAGTTGATGCTTCTTTCCAAGGAATTGGAAGTTCTGCCCGTGATGAAAGAATTGAAAAATTTTGACTGGCCCGTTATTCTGAACACAAAGGCTGAGAAAGTGAATTATTTTTCACCTTTTCCGGACTCAACGATTCTGACGGGTTATAAAATTGCTTCGGCATGCAACATTTTGGGTGGGGACCTTGCCGCGAATCTCTCGGAGATTGATTTAAGAAGAGGAGGAAATGTTGTACTGGTTTTCTCTGATATGAAGCCGCCCGTAATAATGGATAAAAATTCGATTGCCGGGCAAATACTTGCACTGAAAAAAATCAGAGAAATGGGTAAAGAGCTTGAAATTAATGATAAAGTAGAATATATCGACTTACGGTACTCGGGGAAAGTTTACTTGGGAAAGTCGAAGAAATCGGAAAAGAAGGATGACAAAAGAGATAATAACAGGTCTTGATATTGGTGCCACGATGGTTCGTGCGGTTATAGCGCAGAAAGAAGACAAAAACAAAGTTAAAGTTCTTGGTTTTGGCGAAGCTCGCTGCGATGGCTTGATTAAGGGTGAGGTTGTTAACATTATTTCGACATCCGAAGCTGTGAAAACCGCTTTGAAAATGGCGGAGGAAGATGCCGGTCAGGAAGCAAAAAACATTATTGTGGGTGTTTCGGGTGAAAATACTAAAAGCATGCGCACGAGAAATTATGTAACGATAAGCAACGACGATGGAATTGTTACCGTTGATGATTTGAAAAAACTGCGAAACGACCTCAGAAACATTCCGATTTCAAGAGATGATTTGGCACTGCACATCCTTCATGAGGAGTTTTTTGCTGACCGTCAGGGTAAAATTACCCGCCCGGTTGGGGTTGCCTGTTCAAGATTAGAAGCAGCAAACTACATCGTTACGGCGCCCGTTAATTCCGTGAAAAATCTAAGGAAAGCGATTGAAAAGGCAGGTTATAAATTTTCAAGCCTGAAACTTCAGTCTCTTGCAGCCGCTTCGGCAGTGTTAGACCCCAACGAAAAAGAGCTTGGTGTTCTGCTGATTGATTTGGGTGCCGGTACAACTGATGTGCTGATTTATCAGGCAAGCGCATTGCGTTTCTCAAGGGTTTTCGGGATAGCCGGTAACACCATTTCGAACGACATTAAGGAGGTTTTGAGGGTAGTTTACGAGGATGCCGAAAAACTGAAAACTGAGTACGGATATGCCATTGAAAGTGCAATTGTTAAGGATGTTCAGGTATCTGTAGCAGGGGTAGGACCGCGCCCAACCACGAAAATTCCCATAAGCCTTCTCATGCAGATTATTAACGGGCGGGTAGAAGAGTTGTTTCGCTTAATCAAACAAGAGATTGAAAAAGATGAGGTGAAAAACAAAGTGGGAGCCGGCATTGTAATTACCGGCGGTGGTGCTCTCTTAAAAGGTATTGCAGATTTGGCGGTAAAAGTTTTCGGCCTTCCGACGAGAATTGGGTTGCCGTTGGAAGAGCATTTTGAAGGCGATATTCAAAAACTTGATAAACCGGAGTATGCTTCAGTGCTTGGTTTGCTTCTGCCGGTAGAGGATGATTATTTCTCTAAAGAGGATGATGAAGAAGCGGAGAAGAAAAAATCTGACCGTTTCTGGAATAGAAGAGAAACGAAAGTAAAAAAGCCAAAAGTTGAAAAAAATAAAGGCTCTCTCAAAGATTTTCTCGAAAATGTGAAAAGAAAGTTTGATGAACTCTGAGAGAACAACACTTTTTGTTATCGGAGCTAAACTCTCGAATTGTACCGAAAATTTTGTTTCATCTCTGCCGAAAGGGATGTCGTTGGTTCATGTCGGAACAGACCCGGAAGAATTAAAACAATTTTCTTCCGGCAGAAAATTAATTGTAAACGGGGGGATAAGGGATTTTTACACCGACGACTCGGTACTGTTTGTAAATCAAAAAGAGTTTGACAATCTGTTGCTGGCAATCGAATATTTTCTGAAAGATCAGAAAGCGATGATTTGTCTTTTTGCAACGGGTGACCCTCTCTCACTGGCAATCACGCCGATGTTAGCGAGAGTTTCAGATGAAAAAGATATCGACGCGAGTTTCCTCGGAGTTAAAACAGAGGAAGAAGACCGCAGAATAACGGAAGAAACTCTGAATTATTTTTTGAAAAACAGGTATCGTCTTTATTTGCTTGAGAGGGAAGATGGTGATTTTTCACTTCAGGCGAACGAAGAAAAAATAAACGACACTTCTTTTAAAAGTGTAATTAATCTGGTAGTTAAAAGTTTTAAACAGGCTGAATAAAAAATCTATTAAACGGAGGTAATTATGCCATTTGCAATGCTCGAAAATGAAGAACCGAAACTTCAGGCAAACTTAAAGGTTGTTGGAGTCGGTGGTGGCGGGTGCAATGCAATAAATTCAATGATTAAGCAAGGGATCTCGGGTGTTGAGTTCGTTGCTGTTAACACCGATGCGCAAAGCATCAATGCAAGCCAGGCCGGAAAAACACTGGTTATTGGCACTAAAACCACACGGGGTTTAGGTGCCGGAGCTAACCCGGAAGTTGGCAGAGAGGCTGCCGAAGAAGACAGAGCAAAAATTGAAGAGGTGCTGCAGGGGGCAGAAATGGTGTTTATTACCGCCGGTATGGGTGGCGGCACCGGCACCGGTGCAAGCCCGGTTATTGCTCAAGTGGCTAAATCTATAGGAGCGTTGGTTGTTGCAATTGTTACAAAACCTTTCACTTACGAAGGACCAACGAGAACTAAAAACGCCGAAGGGGGTATAAACGAACTTAAGAAGTATGTTGACTCGATTATCGTTATCAGAAACGCAAAACTGCATGAACTTTTAGACGGTAACACACCGGCATTTGCGGGATACGACAAACCGAATGAGATACTTTACGAAGCTACAAAAGGTATTGCCGAGATTATAACAATACACGGCAGAATAAATGTTGACTTCGCAGATGTAAGAACGGTTATGCAAGCCAGCGGTATGGCGCTTATGGGAACCGGTACTGCTGCCGGCGAAAACCGTGCTATTGAAGCAGCGCAAAAAGCCATCAGCAGTCCACTGCTCGAAGGGATGGATATAAGAGGTGCAAAGGCTATGTTAGTGAACATTACTGCTTCGAGCAACCTTACTATGAAAGAAATAGAAGAAGGTATGACCGCAATTCACGAAGCTGCAGGGCAGGAAGTTAACATCATTTTAGGAATGGTGGAAAAAGAGGAGATGAACGATTATGTTTCATTCACAGTGATAGCTACCGGTTTCCAAGCGGATGCAAACCGGGATTTGGGCTCTGCCGGGATAGTACAGGTTCCGCCTGTTCCTTCGATTTTTGGCTCCGGTAGTTCCGAGAATAACACCGGTCAGGAGAGAAAAACCAGCATTGTCGATTTAGTTTTTAGCAATCAGGCTTCAAATACAGTTGATATGAATAACCTTGATGTGCCGACAATATTAAGAGATACATTGAAAAAAGAACAGAAAATGCGTGATCCTGAGGTTCCGCAACAAAAGTTAGAGAATGAAGGTAAAACTGACGAATCAATTAATCAATTGAAATTCCGAAGTAACCCTAACTCAGTACCGAAAGATGAAGAAGAAGACCGAAGCGCTTCGTTTCTCAGAAATATTATGGATTAATTGCCATTTAAGCATAAAATAAATTACCTCTAAATCATAAAACACGCGATTTATCCCAAAAAACGGGATAGATTATTTCTACACGAAAAAACAAGTTTGGGCGGTGTGCATTCAGCCGGCACACCGTTCCGGACTTTTTTCTTTTTACAAGGAACAACAAAAGAATTTGACGGTAAAACCTTTAAACGATAAATTGCAACCATGGATTATAAAAATTTGGTAACAAAATGAAAAAGATTTTAATATTATTTGTTTTCGCTGCCGGCATGCTCTTCCCACAAGAGCTTGATGCAACAGTACAGGTGAATAACGAAAAACTCACAATTAAGTATCGTGAGTTGCTTTCTGATTTTGCCCCGATGATTCAAACTTATTTAAATACTACCAAGTTTTCGGGTTCTTCGTGGGAGTACGATAAAATTAAGTGCAGTTTTAATATCTTCTTTACTGCCGCGAGCGACGAGTCGAATTATTCCGCACAAGTTGTTGTTACCAGTATGCGTCAGATTTACAACAGCGACAACTATTCGCCAATGCTGAATGTTAACGACCCTACATGGAGCTTCACATACGAGAAAAACCAGGGCATTTACTTCGATCCAAATGTTTTTAATTCGTTAAATTCTTTCTTAGATTACTACGCGTATTTGATAATTGGGCTTGAAAATGATTCGTGGGAGAAAGGTTCAGGAACCCCATTTTTCCAAAAAGCATTTGATGTGGTCAATTTAGCCAATGGAAAAAGAGCCTCAGGCTGGGGAAGTGGCGGCAGCTATAACAAAACTGACCTGATCCAGAACATTATGGATGACAAATACAGAGCTTTCCGCGACGCCACATCTGACTACCACAGAGGAATAGACCTTTTCGCAAAAAATAAGGCTAAGGGGCAGGAACTGATTGTTAACATGATAAAGGTTTTGGATGGAATGAAATCGAAAATTGATATCAGAAGCGTTTATCTGAAAGTTTTCTTTGATGCAAAAAGTGGCGAGATTATCGAACGCCTGAAAGATTACCCTGAAAAATCAATTTTCAAAACTCTGAAAGCTGTTGACCCACCCAGGTTTGCAAAATATGACGAAGCAATGAGGGATGAGTAAAAGCTACCTGACCCTTGCACAAAAACGGGTTCAGTTCGTCTGATGATGAACTCAGACACTTAACAAAAGCTACTTAACCCTTGCACAAAAACCGGTTGATTTTAAAGACTTTTCATAGACTTTATTGCAAAAGCAAGCAATAAAGTCTTTTTTTTTGCCCCCCTGTCAACTGCTTGATTATTTCCTTAAAAGCAACCCTCGTAATTTTTGCCTGTGAGTGCAGGGAGCGCTTTCAACAGCGTTATTATTTCATCAAAAGTACTTTTAGGTTTCCGGCAGTTTCGCAGGTTTCGTTAACTAAAGAGAGCCTGACCAAATAAACACCCGATGGGAACGAGTTCAGCGAAAGTTTTTCCGTAAAACTGCCCGCGGGATGGAACCCGGCTTCCTTTCTCAACACTTCCTTTCCTGAAATATCGTAAACAGTAAGAGTTACATTCCCTGCAGTGGGTAACTGATACTCTAATGTAGTGGCGGGGTTAAAAGGATTTGGATACGCAGAAAGCAAAAGTTTTTCAGGCAGACTAATTTCAGTTTCAACAGATTGCGGTGCCAGATATTTTGTAATTTCCGCCCAAAGTTCGGGGCGTTCCCGGTCGTAGTTAAGCGCCCACATCCCGATTCCCTTCAGGTTTTTGTTCTTTGCGAATGTATATTTAAGCCCTGTTGCACGATCGTCATCAAACCATACCTGATTGAATTGATTGTTGTTTACGGGAATAATATAATATGCGGTTTGTGAAGCCGCATGCCACTGCAAACCGTAATTTTGCGATTGTGCCATCGCCGAAGCAAACCTTGGGCTTGCAACAAAGGATGAAATTGTGGCACCAACCTGGTTTGAGTTTGCAACCCACTCCGCTCCAAAATAGGGTACCCCGAGAACCAATTTTTCAGGTGGACAACCGCCATATTGTACATTAACAGTATTGGTTATGTTATATGTACCGCCGGTAAGAGGTGCCGGTGGTGCTGTAACGGTGCTGAATGAGCCGGCAAAATCGTAGCCCATGATGAAGATATAGTCGCAAGCAGCAGCCAAACCGGGTAGTTGCCACCCACTCCAGTTAACAGCAGGTCCCGCAAACGATACTTCTTTACCCGGATGGTTAGTGTGTATATATTGCGTAAGGCTCGCCATGAAGTTGTTAATTGCAGTTCCTCTGTCGGCAACATACAGAGCTTCAAAATCAACATTTACACCGTCGAAACTGTAAGTGTTAATCAGGTTGGTGAGTTTGGCAAAGAAATTGTTTTTTGCGGAATCTTTGGTTATAAGAGAATGAATAGAAGCCGGTGCAAAGTTAACCGCAGTAAGAATCATTTTCACCCCTGCTGTGTGTGCCTGGTTTATCAGGTTCGTCCAGGGCCAGCCGGAGGGATTTGTGATGTTTCCGAGTGAATCAACTTGGAAATCAAAAGCCGCAATGTGCGTTAAAAGGTCATATTTTATGTTACTCAAGGCGCCGGGATACTCCCAGTAAGGTAAAAAACCGAACACAACTTTCCCGGTTTGTGCGCTTTTATCAAACTGCAGAGGGATTATCCCGTCGGGTTCTTCAATCATATTTTCAACAGAAACCTTGCCGTATCGGATTTTATCCGCCTGATGAACCGAAATATGGTTTTGCGCAAAAAGCAGGTTACCCGAAAGCGCTGCCGTAAGTAAAAATGAAGTAAAAATAGTACGCATCATTTGATTCCAAAAAGTTTTTTAAATTCATCCTGCTGTTTTTCCAACGAGCTAATCCGTTCGTTTTCTTCTTTTCCCTCGTTGTTCCTGAAATATCTTTTAATAAAATCTTCAGACTTCATTGCTTCGCAATAGCATTTTTTTGCATAGTTAAACACTTCAAAATCGGAAGAAACCACAACAATATTTCTTGGGTTTTTCGCTCTGTCAATAGCGTTTTTAATCAAAATATCAGCGGGTCGGGCGTTAGAGTAAACAATTTCAGTTTTATTGGTTCTTATTTTTTCGCCGGCAAATCCGTCCAAAAAGAGGGTAACTTTGTTGTTCGTTTGGTAGAAAACCGAATCGAGCCTCAGGGCAAGGTCTTCCCGCACACCGGCTCTGTCGGAGTTCATTCTACTGCTGAGTGATGGAACTTTGCCCATCAGGTTATTACCGTCAATAAAGAAAATTTTCATATCTAATCCGCAAAGTTGCTCATTTTTTTCGGTTCTGCAAAGCAACAGGCTCAAATTACCACAGGTCATAAATTTGCATACTAAGGGGGGGGGTAAAAATCTTTGCAACCGAAGCAACCGCGCAAATTACCGCAGGTCATAAATTTGCGTACTAAGGGTGTGGTAAAAATCTTTGCAACCGAAACAACCGCGCAAATTACCGCAGGTCATAAATTTGTGCCGCAACCCGTCGGAATTTTTTATATTAGCATTCCGTTTTAACACAAATTAAACTTTCGACGATGATATGATTACAAACAGCCAAATTCCTCCGTATAGCCCTAAACCGCGCAGCGGGGTAAAAGATTTTTTTCTTACCATGTTCGCCTCGATGTTTGGTTTTATCTTAGCTCAGGTGGCGCTTTTTCTCTTCCTTTTTGGAATCATTCTTGTTCTCGCAGCTTCCGCAGGCTCTGGTGAAGTGTCGGTCAAAAGTAACTCCATTCTGAAGATCACTATGGATCAGGAAATTATTGATTCACAACGGGATGAAACTGATTTTCTGACCTCACTTCTGCAGGATGAGACAGGAAAGAAAAACAGCCTGCAGGAATATCTGAACGCAATAAATACTGCTGCCGGTGATGACAACATTAAGGCTATTTATCTTGAACTTTCCGACCCCAATTCCAATCTGACAAATCTTCAGGAAATCTGGGATGCCTTGGCTGAATTCAAAAAGACCGGTAAGAAAATATTTGCTTACTCGGATGCCTACAGCGCACGCGGTTTATACATGGCTTCGGTTGCCGATAAAATTTGGCTTAACCCGCAGGGAAGTGTGCTTTTTAAGGGGCTTGGGATGGAAATTCCAATGTTTGGACCTCTTCTGAACGCGCTCGGTGTGGAAGCTCAGGTAACAAAAGTGGGCAAATACAAAAGCGCGGTTGAACCTTACACTCTGCAAAAAGCAACGGAAGAAAACAGAACTCAACTGAAAGCCTGGGCTGGGGGGTTATGGAACTCGTACCTTCAGAAAATTTCCGCAAAAACAAAATTGGATAATACACGGCTGAACCAAATTGCCGACTCGCTAACCTCTTTCGACCCGAAAGCTGCCATGAACTATGGGCTGGTTGATACTTTAATTTACAGACACGAAATTAAAGACAAAATAAGAGACGAGTTAAATCAAAATGACGACCCCAATTATATTTCATTCAGTGACTATTTAACCACCGGCGCCGGGCAGTTTAAGTATGTGAATTCCGATGAGGTCAGAATTATCTACGCTGAAGGTACAATAATATCCGGAGAGAGTACCGACACAGAGATAGGGAGTGATACATTTGTTGAAGCTGTTAAAGACGCAACTGAGGACGAGTCTGTCAAAGCGGTTGTTCTGCGCGTTAACTCGCCGGGCGGTGATGCTTTGGCAAGCGATATAATGTACCGTCAACTGCAGTTGTTAAAGGCAAAAAAACCTCTGATCATCTCGATGGGTAATTATGCCGCTTCCGGAGGGTATTATATTTCAGCACCGGGCACAGTGGTTGTTGCATCACCAAACACAATCACCGGTTCCATCGGTGTTTACGGGCTGCACTTCAACCTGAAAAATTTAATGAACAACAAGTTGGGCATATTTTTCGATACAGTTAAAACGAACAAATACTCAGATTTCATGTCTTCAAGCAGGCAACTTTCGCCTTACGAGTTGGAAGTGCTGCAAAAAAGTGTTGACAGGGTTTACGATACCTTCACCGGGTTGGTGGCGACCGACAGAAAACTTAGCTTAGAAAAGGTGGAAGAGATTGCGCAAGGGCGCATTTGGTTTGCACCCGATGCTTTGCAAAACGGTTTGGTGGATACCCTCGGCGGGTTGAGGGATGCAATAAAAATTGCGGCTGAAAGCGCCGGGCTATATAAGTATTCGGTTACTTATACAAGCACTTCTGAATCGTTTTTTAAAAAATTGTTCAGGAGTATGAATGTTAAAACCCGCGGGATTCTGTATCAATCGAAAGTCTCTGATAAGTTGCAACCTTTCTTACAGGAGATTGACCGTGCCGAAAAGTTGAACGGGGTACTAATGCTGATGCCCTATAAACCGGTCTTTTTCTGAGTTAACAGTATAATCTGAAAGGGATTAGTAAATGTTTTCCGAACAGGGGGAAAAGAATGTTGAAATTCTTCGGAACCGTTTTCAAATTGATTATTTACTATATTTAAAGTTCGGATATTTTTGATTTTGAAATTGGAACAGGCAACTACCAGGATACTTTTAAGGAACCGAAAGGCGCATTTCGAATATACAATCGTTCAATCGTTTGAAGCCGGAATTGCACTCGTCGGAACCGAAGTTAAAGCGCTCCGTGCCGGAAAAGGTAACATGACAGACGGGTTCGTCGAAATCATTAACGGTGAAGCGTGGCTTAAAAGTGTTCACATTTCCGAGTATTCGCAGGGTAATATAAACAATCACGACCCGTTCAGGGATCGAAAACTTCTGCTGAACGGCGTGGAAATCAGAAAACTTAACCAAAGGGTTAAAGAAAAAGGGTACACTATTGTGCCTCTTTCTCTCTACTTGAAGAACGGCAAGGTGAAAGTCGAGATCGCTTTAGTAAAAGGTAAAAAACTTTACGATAAACGAGAAGCCATTGCAAAGAAGGACATGGAGAGGGAGAACCGCAGAAAAGAATAAGATTTTGTAATTCAAAAATAGAGGAAGGAGAAAAAGGTGTTCGTACCTTCTCGTATCTTTTTCACTAAAGGCGTTGGGAGACATAAAGATTATCTCGCGTCTTTCGAACTCGCACTGCGCGGTGCAGGAATTGAAATGTGCAATCTTGTAACCGTAAGCAGTATTTTTCCGCCTGACTGTAAACGAATTTCTAAAGAAGAAGGATTAAAATATCTTAAACCGGGTCAGATCACTTTTTGTGTAATGGCTCGAAATCAAACCAACGAACCGAACAGGCTGATTGCCTCTTCTATTGGTGTGGCTATTCCCGCTGATAAAAGCCTCTATGGCTATCTTTCAGAGCATCACCCGTATGGTGAGCCGGAAAAGATTGCCGGCGAGTATGCTGAAGATTTAGCTGCTACTATGCTGGCAACTACTCTTGGCATCGATTTTAATCCTGAAGTTGACTGGAGTGAGAGGGAGAACATCTACAAAATGTCCGGTAAGATTGTTCGCTCGTTCAATGTTACTCAATCGGCTGAAGGGCATAAAAACGGCTTGTGGACAACGGTTCTGGCAGCGGCAATTCTTCTGCCGTAACGGATTATAAAGCCCGTGTTTGTTTTACAACATCTTTTGGTTGTTAAAAAAGCACGGGCGCTTTTTTTCAACATAAACGGAGGTTTATGGCACCATATCTGATTTATTTACTCTCAATTATGAGTTCCTTGAACTCGGCACCTCCGGGGGAAAATTTTTTTACGCTACACAAAGACTATATGGAAAATGTGTACAAACTGCCTGAAGGCGTTGCTATCAGCGATGAATATAAAATGCCAACCGTCTCTGCAGATAAAGCTACCGTAAATAGTTTGATTAAACTTTCTGCTAATTATTTAGGGTATCCTTATGTGTGGGGTGGAACAACAGAGCGAGGTTTCGATTGTTCAGGCTTTGTTTATTTCCTTTTCAATAAAATTGGTAAGCCGATTCCAAGAATGCCCGCTGACCAGTGCCTCAGGGGCGATGATATTAAATTTCAGGATATCGAACCCGGCGACCTGATCTTCTTCAGTGGCTCTAACTCTAATTCTAAATGGATTGGGCATGTGGGGATGGCTTTCGACCGCGACTCCAACGGCAACATTCGCTTCATTCACGCCGAAAGTAAGAGAACCGGCGTGATTATTACTTCTTTGGAGCAGCAATATTATAAAAAACGCTTTATAAGAGCAACCAGAATAATTAAATAACCGGAAATCCAATGAAAAAACCAAAAAGGCATTTCTTTTCCTCGATCATTTTTTTGATCTTTTTATTTTCTCTTTCTTTCATCGGGTGCGAGCAAAAGGCTAAAGCCGACGATAACCTGCCGCCGACGAATTCGGCAGCAAAAAATGACTCTACAGAAAACACTGATAAAAAACGACAGCCGGAGTCATACGACCCCTCGAAATACAGCGCGGTTTATGACGACATGGCGAAGTTTTTTGCCGGTGTTCCAACTGATTCAACCGGCAGTTTTGCCGGTTTGTTCAACACTAACACCTGGAAAGCACACGCTCAAAGGTTCAGTGCGAGCTGGGCTGGGTTGGAAAATAAAAGACTGGCACCTATCAGGAAATGGGCTGAGACCGAACTGGCGGATATTTCGCCGGATACTAAAACACTGTTCTATCCTTTCGGGGGACCCGATTTTCTGTTTGCGGCTACTTTTTTCCCAAATTTTGAAAACTATGTTCTGATTGGGTTAGAACCGGTTGGGCAGCTGCCTGATTTAAATACTCTTAGCCCAGGAGTCTTAAGTTCTTACTTAACCAGTATGCAGGGTTCGCTTAGAACTTTAGTAACCGGTGGGTTCTTTAAAACCAGAGATATGGCGAGCGATTTCCTTCCCGGCAGGGTTAACGGTACCGTCCCTGTTCTCTTGATTTTCCTCGCAAAAACCAATCATAAAGTGCTGGACATCGAGTATATTAAGATGGATGGCAAAGGTAAGCTTTCGTACGAAAAAGCAGATTTTGGCGCCGCTAAACAGAAAACCCGATACGACGGTGTGATGATTAAATTCACCGATAAAAACGCCAAAATTGTGAAAAAACTCTATTTCTTCAGCACGAACCTTGCAAATGACGGGTTCCCGAAAAAACCGGAATTTCAGGAGTTTATCCGGTCTCTGAAACCTTTTGCCTCGATGGCTAAAGCGGCTTCATACCTGATGCATCAGCCTGCTTTCAGTGGGATACGGGATTTTGTTGTATCGGAAGCTAATTATATGGTTGAAGAAGACAGCGGCATTCCGATCAGATATTTCAAAGACAGCGACTGGGAAAAGAGGTTCTACGGTGTTTATTCCGCCCCAATTCCACTTTTTGCAAACCATGTTCAGAAAGATCTTCAAGCCGCTTACAGAAACAAAGCTGAAGTTCGCCCGCTGCCTTTCGGGCTTGGTTATTACTGGGAGCCGGGGCGCAGCAATTTATTGTTCGCTATTAGAAAAAATGGGAAATAAACAGCCGGATTAACCTTTAGTTTTTCCCGGTTCGCCGGCAAAGAATCAATAAAAAACTGAAGAAAAAATATTTGCCGATAGAATTGAACTGCAGGATATTTGACGGAAAAATACCCACAGTTAAAAAATTGAACTGCAGGATATTTGACGGAAAAATACCCGGTGGCAAAGAATGAACTGCAGAATACCCGACAGTGAAAAATCTATCTGCAATATTTAGAGAGAGAATCGGCGGCTGATGTCTCGCCAAGGGCGTTTGCTTCTTCAAAAGCGGCACACGCCCTTTCTTTTTCCCCTTTGCCGGCTTTAATGCTTCCGAACATCAGATAAACGGTTGGTTTTTTATCATTTAAGTAAACGGCTTTCTCCAAGTAAATTTCTGCCGATGAAAGCTCGTTTTTCATGTAATAAGCCTGCCCGAGCAAAGCAGCCACCCCTGCGATATTGGGGTTTCTACCCTGAACTTCCTGCAATTTATTAAGCGCCAAATCCGTTTTCCCCTCTTTCAGCAAAGCTTCCGCTTCTTTCAGCCCTTTTTTATCAGTCTCAATTTTGGTTTTAGATTCCAGCTCAATCTGTTTCTTAAGGAACTCTTTTTCCTCGTTAAGCCGGGCTTTTTTATAGAAAGTGTAAATTACAACAAGCTGCACTACAGCAGCAAAGATCAAAAAGATCGCCAGTTTCCTGTTTTTTTTCATTCTCTTTTGTAAGTTAAAGGAATTAATTTTGAAAAATATCAAACCAAATATAAGAGTAAACAAATGCGAATTGCAACGAAAATTCTTTTTTTCTCGCTGGTTGTATTGGTTTTTGTTGTATCGGCACAGAACTACAACAACGCACAATTACAAAATTTGAAAAGATACCTAAATTCTGATCTGAAAAAAAATTACCAACTTTATAATCTTGCACCTGCTGCCGTGGTTGATTCACTAACGGTAAACCGGGAAAAAGAAGTGGTAATTTATTTAAACCGCAGAGCTTCGGGAAATCCCTTCAGGGAGAGTGATCTGCCCGGTGCATTAAACCGTTTTAACAATGCGAAAAACTCGTATGGGTTCACTAATTTTGGGCTTAAGGTGATGATCGGCTCGTTTGAAATGAGTGAAATGGTGCCGTTGCTTTATCGTACAAAGTTGCCGGTTGACAGTACCCGCCTGCCGGTTAATGAAAAACCGACAAAGGTTATTACTAATTTGGATAAAAAATTTACAATTACTAAAGGGCTTGACGGAAGAAACATCGCGGTTTGGGGCTCGCACGGGTGGTACTACAGTGCAAAAGACAACAAGTGGATTTGGCAAAGAGCAAGACTATTCGGTTCGATTGAAGATTTGCTCACCTCTTCTATGGCGCTGCCGTTTTTAGTGCCAATGCTGGAAAATGCCGGTGCGGGGGTTTATCTGCCGAGGGAACGGGACCTTCAGACAAACTCGGTTGTAATCGATCCGGAAGAAGGGAACGCCGGCGCCGGGGTTTCCAATTTCAGTGAATGGGAAAAGGGAAGTGCCGGCTTTTTGCACTCAGAATCGGGTTATGAAGCAAATATTAACCCTTTCAGGCTCGGTTCTTTTTTAACGAAAGAAACTGTAAAAAATGAAGAAAATCCGTTGGTTTATACACCTAAGATACCGGAAAGCGGAGAATATGCTGTTTATATTTCGTTTGGTAAGGATGAAACCGGCAGAAATGTTAAGGATGTTAAATATACGGTTAAACATTCCGGTGGCGAGACTTCTTTTTTAGTGGATCAGCAGAGGGGGTGGGGTACCTGGTTATACCTCGGCACATTTAAGTTTTTCAAAGGAACTGACCCGTCAAAAGGGGCAGTGGTTGTTTCCGATCAAAATGAAAACGAAGGTGTGGTTACCTCCGATGCCGTTAGGTTTGGCGGAGGGATGGGCGTAGTGAAAAGAAACGGAAGCACAAGCGGGCGACCGGCATTTGTTGAAGCTGCAAGGTATTACCTGCAGTACACAGGTGCACCCGACACTTTGGTTTATAACTTCCAAAGCGACAAAGATGATTATGTGGATGATTACCAGGCGCGCGGCGAATATGTTAACTGGCTGAATGGCGCCCCGGATGGCCCCAACAAACTCACTTCCCTTCAGGGGCTGAATATACCGATTGATATTTCTTTAGCCTGGCACACCGATGCGGGAATTATGGGTGGTGACTCAACCGTTGGTTCACTGATGATATACAGTTCGGTGGGTATGGATACTTCGTTTTTCCACAACGGAAGATCAAGAATGGCGAACCGGGACTTGGGCGACATCGTACAAACACAAATTGTAAGCGATATAAGAGCTTTGTTCGATAAGAAGTGGACGCGCCGCGAAATGTGGGACGCCGGTTATTCTGAAGCTGCCAGACCAAATGTGCCTTCAATTCTTTTAGAGTTGCTTGCTCACCAGAACTTTGCTGAAATGAAATTTTTCTGGCACCCTCAATTCAGGTTTCATGTTTCAAGGGCAATTTACAAAGGGATGCTAAAATTTCTTGCTTCGATGAGCGGTACCGGGTTTGTAGTGCAGCCGCTTCCGGTTTCAAATTTTTCAGCTCTGCTTAGCGGTGGCGCCGCCGAGTTAAGATGGGAACCGGTTTCTGATCCTTTAGAAGCAAGTGCAAAGCCCACGGGCTATGTGGTTTACAGAAGAATTGGGGAGGCAGGGTTTGACAACGGAAAGTTCACAAATGAACCTTTTTTCCGGGATGAAAACATCCCAACGGGAGTGCCTGTAAGCTATAAAGTAACCGCAGTTAATGCCGGCGGTGAAAGTTTCCCCTCTGAGGTGCTTGCTGTTGGTATCGCTAATTTAAGCAGCAAAAACAGTGCAAGCGAAACGGGCAATACTGATAATATGAAAGCTGACGGTATCGCCGGTAACAGCGTTTCTGAAAAGGCAAAAGAAGTGCTGGTTGTAAACTCGTTCGACCGGCTTGATATGCCGGCAACGGTGAACGAAAAAGGTTTTGAGGGCTTCCTGTTTCAGAAAGATGAAGGAGTACAGTACATAAAAGATTTTGCCTCTGTTGGTGAGCAAACAGATTTTGATCGCTCTTCGCAGTTCAAAACAAACGATGAACCGGGCTGGGGGGCATCAAAATCAGACGCAGAGGGGCTGGTTATCGCAGGGAACTCGTTTGATTACCCGGCACTGCACGGCGAGGCATTGTTGAAGTGCGGGTTTTCTTTCAGCAGCACTTCAGTTGCCTCTTTTGTTCAACCTGGGTTCAGTACTAAGAACTATTCGATGATTGATATCATTGCCGGTGAGCAGAAAGAGTCCGTTATCAAATTGGGGCTGCAACCGGTTGTTTCAACAAGTTTCACACTGTTTTCTGACGAATTAACCAACAAACTTAACGCTGTGGTTCACGAAGGTAAAGCGCTTTTCATAAGCGGAGCTTATGTAGGTTCGGAACTTAACAGAAACGGTAAAACTAAGAAACTTGCAACGGATGTTCTTAAAGTTAACCTTGCCTCAGAATTTGCAACCGCCAACGGAAGGCTTTTTGGAACGGAGAGGGCTAACGGCGCAGAAAACGAAATTTTTGAGTTTAACACGGCTTTTTCCAAAGATATTTACAAAGTTGAGGCTCCTCAGGCTATTGATCCCGTTGCTGGCGGTGAGACTTTGTTCAGATATTCCGATAATTCCACTTCGGCGGTTGTTGGCTTTAACGGACAGCATCGCACTGTTGTGGCGGGTTTTCCGTTTGAAACATTGGTAACTCCGGAGTACCGGGAAGCTTTTATGCGGTTTGTTACCGGCTATTTGCTTAGATAGCGGTGGCTGTTTGGCCCCACGAAGCCTTCACAGCCGGCAGGGATACGAAAACTGTTTGCTTAGATAGTGGTCGGTTATTTTTCATAGTTTTGGAATAAACTTTGCCCCATTTGGTTCTATTTTTTACCGTTTAGGTTTTAATTTCAACCGGTAGCGGAAAGTGCAATTATTCCGTTGTAAAAACGGTTCCTAAAGCCAAAATTCGTATCTTTGTAAAATTAAAAAGCCGGAGTTTTTAACACGATGAACATAAATTTTAGAGATATTCCCGGGCAGTCACCCCTGTTTCTTGATTACCTTTACAACTTCAAAAATGTGGCGAAATATTATATTAAAGATTTCAGAAACGAACAGATTTACGAGCCACACTTCCGTGATGTTCTCTCAAAATACCCGACTGACCGGCGGGAGCTTGCAGCTGCCATCAAAAATCAATATCTTAACAAAAGAATTTCTGTTAAAACTTCCCGGAATATCAAATTTCTTGAGGAGAAAAACACCCTTGTTATTGCCACCGGGCAACAGCTTGGCATTGCAGGAGGACCCCTTTACACGATCTACAAAACTATTTCCGCTATTAAATTAGCCGCTGATTTAACCGAAAAATTCCCCGATTTCAACTTTGTGCCTGTCTTTTGGCTTGCCGGTGACGACCACGATTTCAGGGAAATTCAGTCGATCAATGTGATCAACAAAGAAAGCAAATTGGAAAAAATCACTTACTCGATCGATGAAGACCCCGAAAAGGACTTTGGAAGTGTCGGCAGCATGATTTTGGAATCGGATATTGAAGATTTCTTCACACAGTTGCGCAGCAGTTTGAGGGAAACTGAGTTTACAAACGATGTTATAACTTTCCTTTCCGGAATTTATGAAAAGGGTAGGACGATTGCCGATTCGTTCACCGAAATGATGTATAAGTTTTTTGATAAATACGGTTTGGTTATCTGCAACCCACAGACAGAAGAGATTAAAAGGCTGCTGATCCCTGTTTTCAGGCACGAAATTGAAAACTACCGCACGCACGCTTCAAAGCTGATTCAGGTGAGCGCAGGGTTGGATGAAGAGTACCACGCACAAGTGAAAATAAGGCCGATAAACATCTTCATAAACAACGAAACCGGGCGGCACCTGCTTGACCCGTTGGAAAATGACGAGTTCCGCCTGAAAAGGAAAAAAGTTAAATTCACCAAAGACGAACTGCTTCAACTGTTGGAGACTTCACCCGAAATTTTCAGCGCTAATGTGATTCTGCGTCCGATTTGTCAGGATTACCTTTTCCCGACTGCTTTTTATATCGGGGGGCCCGCCGAGGTCGCTTACTTTGCGCAGATAGTTCAGCTTTATAAAATGTTCAACTTAGCCACACCGATCGCGTATCCAAGGCTTAGCGCTACTATTGTTGAGAAATCAGTGCAGACACTTCTGCAAAGGTTTGGCATTACCATTGAAGATTTCTTCAAACTCAAAAGAGAGATTTTCAATAAAGTTGCATCTATGATTTCGGAATATGACATCGACGGCAAGTTTCAGGATGCAGAGGGAAAACTCGCCGAAGTTTACGATGATCTGAAGAACTACCTTGCAGATGTGGAGAACACACTGGCTGACCCAGTAGAGAAAAGCAAGATAAAGGCGCTTCAACACCTTTCTGATCTGAAAGCAAAAGCGGAAGCTGCAAGGCTGCGAAAGCATGAAAACACGATGAACCGGTTGGATAAATCGTATGCGCTGCTGTTACCCGAAAACAACCTGCAGGAAAGGGAGTTGAACTATTTCTATTTTGCAAACAAATACGGGCTTGGTTTTTTCGAATACCTTATCGAAAAACTTCAGATTAACGAACACGACCACAGTGTAATTTTCCTCTGATGAAAAATCATAATTTTGTACCCGTTACTCTCCTTTTTCTGCTGTTTGTGGTTTTTCTGCAATTTTCTGCGGTTGCTCAGCAGGAAAGTGGAAGGTTATACAAGTTCCGGTTGGATAACGCACCTTTCCCCGATCCGGGGCGCGCTTCGGGCTACAACGGGCTTTCTTACGCAGGGCACTACGACGATAACACCGTTGCCGTTTACATTCCACCGGGGTACAAAGATAACGGCAGTACCGACATTGTTTTCTATTTTCACGGATGGTATAACACGGTTGATGGCGTGCTAAGCGGGTTCAAGATGATTGAGCAATTTCTTGAAGCGCGCAAGAACGCTATTTTGGTTATACCGGAAGGACCCAAAAATGCTGCTGACTCTTATTACGGGAAATTGGAAAGAGAGAACGGCTTCTTAAATTTAGTGATGGAAATTTTGGATTCGCTGAAGGGGCGAACTGAAATTGAAGAGACTATTCCCGGTAAAATTGTGGTTGCGTGTCACTCAGGTGGGGTGAGGGTTCTTTCAAAAATTTTGAAGCAGGGAGGTGTTACTCATCAAATCAGGGATGTCTATCTCTTCGATGCTACTTACGGGTATATTGATGAATATTTAGACTGGCTGATGACCTTCGAGGGAAAGTTAATTTCGATTTGGACTGAAGGCTCCGGCACCAGAGACGGTACGATGAGGATGATCCAAAGGCTGAAAGACGCCGGAATCCCTTTCTTAAACATTGATGAGGTGAACCTCACTAAGGATGATCTCATTTTTAACCGGATTGTAATAATTAAAACACCATTGGCACACAGCGACCTCGTTTTTTTAACAGGTAACTTCACTAAATTTCTGAACACAAGCATGTTAGACTTATTGGAAGTAAGGTGAAATTTATCACCCTTTTTTTCTTAATGAAAATTGAACAGATTTTAGTAAAATTTGCTCTAAATCATATCGATTTAATTTATTAATTGATATATTCAGTATTGATTAATTGAAAATATTATGTCAAATAACACTAAAATTTTGCTTTTTTACTCCCCGTCTGATGAAATTCATTTGATTACGGATGAAATAAAGAAAGTAATTGAATCTCCTGAGATTGAACATGTTACTGACTTTTCAGAATTGGAGAGAACGCTTCACAAATATAACCCGTCAATTGCAGTTCTTTTGTTTCAGTCAACGGTTAAAAATGCGGTCAGCAGTGTAAAAATTGTTAAGCAATTCAACCAACTTATTCCTGTTATCGTAATTTCCGACCCATCGGATGAAGCAACCGTGATCGAAGTGATGAAAGCCGGTGCAGATGACTACATTCATCGCTCTCATCCCGAGAAAATTGAAAACGCAATTATTGCAGCACTTTCCAAAAGAAGCAAAGATATTGACAGGGAAGCCGCGCTTAAAATTCTGATTCATAACGAGGCAAGGTACCGGAACTTCTTCAGGGAACATCCCGCGATGAAACTGCTCATCGATCCCGATTCGGGGCAAATTATTGAAGCTAATATAAGTGCCGCAAAATTTTACGGCTACACCATCTCCGAGTTTAAAACTAAGCAAATTCAGGAGTTAAGTATTTACGATTCAGTGACTGTGTTAAATGGTCTGAGGCAAAGCGTTTTTTTGGGTGGTAGGAGAATTGTAACTCAACACAAAAAAGCTAACGGGATAATTGTTGATGTGGAAATTGAAGCCGGTGTACTGGTTCAGCGGAAAACAGAATTTTAACAGTTGAAAATAATGTAGAAAGTCAGGCATAATCCTGCACCTTCATCCTTAGTAATTTAGCGTTCAAAAGTTTTTTGTTTCTCTCCTTTAATTTA
>WBUK01000001.1 GCA_008933765.1 Ignavibacteriaceae bacterium
CTTATTCAACAAGCATTATCTTTTCTGCCACGGTAAAAATACATTTTCTGTAACCCTAAAAATCGAACCAAATTCATGAAATAAAAAAGGGGCAAAACCGAAACCTTGCCCCGAAATTTAGAGTGAATTAATTCAGCCGTCAACCATCAGTTTCCCGCAGGCGGAGCAGCCTTACTTCAGCAATTGAAGTTTCACCCTCTCTTTTTTCACATCCGTGCCGGATGTAAAGGTTATTTCCGCGAAATAGACTCCCGAGGAGGCTCCCGTTTTCCCCAGGTTTAACTCTTCCTCGTAACTGCCGGCTGACCTTTCTCCAAGGATGCGCTGTTCTACAAGTTCCCCGGATACATTGTAAATAGAAAGTGTTACTTCTCCCGGTGAGGGTACTGTGTAACTGATCTTAGTGGAAGGGTTGAACGGATTAGGATACGCAAACAGCCTCAGTGTATTCGGGTTCTGTGGCTTCTCTCCATCCTTTACAGAAACAAGATTCCTGTCACCGGCAATTATCACCGCATATCTATATCCGGTAGAACCCGGTGCAGAGTTAAATACAAGTGCAAGATCATCAACTCCATCGCCTGTTATATCTCCTACATGTCCCCGCCCCTTGGCGCCAAAATACTTTTTGTTTGCCACATCATCTAATGCCGGCCGTCCGCCGAGCCACAACCACTGTTCATCATAGCCAACTGAAAGCATCAAATCCTGCAGTCCATCACCGTTTACATCACCAACATCCATTTTAAATCCACCCAATGGTCCCCTGTCCTGAGTGTTTAATCCCCTGTATGCAGTAGGATATTGAGTTGGTGGGTATCCGCCGCTGCTAACCATCCTACCGTAAAAATAAGGGTATTGTCCTTTATTTGAGTGCAACCAGTCATCCTTCCCGTCACCATTAAAATCACTTATGATACTGGAACTAAAACTAAGTCCATCACCAATATAACCGGTTATATCAGCTTGATAACTGAATCTGGCTGAAAGATCCCATTCAGGTTCACCATAAATTACATCGAACCTTGTGTTTGGATTTGGCCAAACAGGATCATGGAACTCAATCCACAAATCCGAGCACCCGTCTCCGTTTAAATCCCCAAATTGTACCCTCCATATTTTATGACGAAAATATTCCCCGGCTATTTTTGCCCTTGGTTCACCCGTGAACTTTGAACCTGTTTCATATAGATAGAGGGTATCGTTCGGGTATTGCCCATACCAGAACACTAATTCTTCTATGCCGTCACCATTCATATCTATTTTTGTACCGGCAGGATCAATTATTATCCCTGTGGCTGTTGAAGGAACAGGAAACTGAATGTAATAATCAGGTATTGTGTCCAACAACGGTCCTCCGTAATAAACAGCCAGTTTGCCTGCCCCGTCATAAGGAAAAGTAACTATGTCCCGGTGTCCGTCTCCGTTGATATCAATCGCTACTGCGGAAAAATCCCTTTTCACCTCCCAAAAAGGAATTGTATCAATCAAAGGACCTCCGGGATATATTCTTACCTTTCCTATTCCATTATCAAAATCTTTAATCATAATATCATTATAGCCGTCTCCATTCTGGTCATCACAAAAACAAAATGGCGTATCATTAAATGCCCCCCATTTCACAAAAATAACTGAATCCAACTGTGAATAAATTGTCGTGCAAAGCACTACCGCTAATATTATCGTTCTAAATATCTTTTGCATCTTCTTATTCCTTATTTATGCAATTGAAGTTTTCATCAGCGCAATATGCGTTTATTTAAATCTTCAAAAAGCGTGCCAAAAAAAAACGAATTTCGATGTATAATATTGTTTCTTTACTTCTCAATTCTCAAAAATAAGAAAAAATAATCTCATTTTAAGGAAACCGGCATGATCGATATAAATACAAAAAGTGTCAAAGCCTGCTGTTTACCGGTTAAATCAGATACCTCAATTATTTTTGCATCTGTCAGTCCTCACTGTTTTAGCCTTCAGATAACCATTGTGGGACAGGCATTATTTTAGTAATTGAAGTTTATCTCTCACTTTTTAACAGTCCGAGAGGGTAGCACGATACATATCTCCGGCGCCTTAACTACCGTACAAATCCTTATTCATTAAGGTCTATTGAGACAACCAAAAGTACACAGATATAATTAGCAACCGAAAATAGTGCAAACCTTATATATTAAGGTCTATTGAGATAACCCATCAATACCGAAATTATTTAAATAAAACAGATATTGCAATGTCTGCCGAATCGAGCCTCCGGTGGAGGAGGTATTTTCAAAATACAGGATAAAATACCTGTTGATAATTCCGGTTGAACCCAAAAGATACTTAAAAAGTGCCCTCGATGAATTCCTGAAAAAGTCTTAGATTAGTGTCTCAAAATTGGCGGTTTTGTAGCGATGATATGGTGTTCCTGGATACAGGCGATTCAGAAAGTTTATGCGTTTTCAGGGCATCAATAAAATTTCTGTACGGTAAGGGTGTTATCACTTAAATTTCCCCGGCTCCGCAATTCTTCTTTTGTTGAATCGGTTATGAGAATTCTCTTTTTGGGATGAAAATATGAGAAAAGTATATTATAGCCCCTTTGATTAAATCAAGAGAAAGGAGAATACTCTTTTTGGTGTGAAAGTGTAGGTGCAAAATAATCATACAGAATTGTTAAAACGGAAAGGTGCTAGAGTGGTTGAATAGGCTCGCCTGGAAAGCGTGTGTACTTTTACCGGTACCGCGGGTTCGAATCCCGCCCTTTCCGCTGACTAATCCCGGTCTTCTTAGAAGACCGGGATTTTTTTTACTTCAAAAAATATACTTAATATTCCCAATTATTTTAAGAATATATTTATATTTTTCTCACCTGATTTCACACTTTTTTGAAAATACAGTTATACAGCGCGGGAGGGACAAAGAATAACCCGAAAATTGTTAGCTGAATCAAAGTAAAGTAATACTCAAAAACACCGGTAAAATTACCCGGAAACAAATAAAGAAATACAATGAGTTATCTGATTAGAAAGGCTGAAGAAGATGAGATTAATATCTTCTTAGACCGGGCTGAAACTGAAGGGTGGAACCCCGGTGTTAATGATGCAAAACCCTTTTGGAATGCAGACCCTGAGGGGTTCCTGATCGGCGAACTGAATGGTGAAATTATTGCCACAAAATCTGCAGTTCGTTATAAAGATAAATTTGGTTTTATGGGTTTCTACATTGTGAAAGAAGGTTTCAGAAATAAAGGGTATGGTTTGAAAATTTGGAAAACCGCTTTCGACCGCTTAAAAGATATTCCTTCGGGAATGGATGGTGTGGTGGAGCAACAGCAAAACTATGCTAAATCAGGATATGTTTTAGCATACAGGCAAATCCGGTTTGAAAAAAGTAACCTGTTGCCAAAAAAATCTGCCGGTTTGTCTGAAATTTCAAAAGAAGATTTTGAACTTGTAACTCAATACGATTCAACGGTGTTTCCTGCCGAAAGACCCGGTTTTCTGAAAAAATGGCTCTTTATGCCTGAAAGCCTTTCATTAAAAGCTGAAAATAAAGAAAATATTACCGGTTACGGAACAATAAGGCTCTGCAGAAACGGCGGTTTCAAGATTGGTCCCATTTTCGCAGATAACCCTCAAATAGCAAAAAACCTCTTCTACAAATTAATTGACCGAGCAGAGGGCAAAATGGTTTATCTCGATATTTCTGAAATCAACGCTGCCGCAGTGGAATTTGTTAAAGATATCGGTATGAAATACTCGTTTGAAACTGCAAGAATGTATAACGGGGGAAATCCTGAACGCCGGCAGGAAAAAGTTTTCGGCGTTACAACTTTTGAATTGGGATAAAGGCAAAATAAATTCCTAAATCGCAAACGCGTTAATTTAAAAACGGAACCGGGTAAAAAAACCGTCAATAATGCAACAACACTAACTCCCCCCGGTTTGCCTCACACCGTAACTACCCAACTCACTGCAGGCGGTTCTTTGCTGCAACCGCTCAGAACTCCCCCCCGGTTTGCCCCTCACGGGGCCTAACCAACCTATCGTTTAGATACTAACTTAAAAGAATATTTCCGCTGATTCGTGTTTTCGTTGTTGTCATAAATAACCTGATAGCTTCGGGTATCAATTCTTCGATAAGTAATTTTATTCGGATAGTCGTTCTCACGATTTTCAAAAACAGCAAGTGATTCAGTAAGAAGAATATTTTTATACCTTACAATCTTCGAACTTTCTGCAGACTGCTTATAGAAGAAAAGTTCACCTCGTTCCCACCTAATCATCAATTTATCGGTAGCCGGCTTTGAGTTGGATTTAGTGTAATAAGACTCCCCTTCCAAAAGAGAATCTTTCACAACCCGCCAGGTTTCGATATGTTCAATTCCTGCATTAACTCTCGACCACTTCCCTTTTAACCAATAAAGTTTTGCAAGATATGGCCTGTAAGTGAAGCCACTTGCTAAATGGTCAACAGAAAGAAGTGTTGTAAAAAATAAAACGATTAAAACGATTAAACTAAATTTACGCATCTTATTCCTTTGAGTTTAAAGCGATACGATTACCTTCAGAATCCAGTATTATCGCCATATAACCAAATTCTGAACCTATTTTTTGTTTTGGAGCAACAACAACACCACCGGCTTCGCCAACCCGCTTTAAAACCGCCGACAGATCGGGGTTAGCATTAAGATAAATCAATGCACCTTCGGAGCCCGGGTTATATCCGGCTCCACTAACCAAAGCGCCCGTTACTTCTTCCGATTCTTCAATCGGAAAAACTGCCATCTCCCTGTGTCCATCTGACATAATGGTCAGTTCGGTCTTAAAAATTTTTGAATAAAATTTAACCGCTCGTTGCAAATCTTTCACGGGTATTTCAAACCATCTGATCATATTTGCCATAAATCTCTCTTTTCATAATTAAAACTTTCAATTTTCATTATTCCCGAAAAGTTACAACTTCCAAAAACAACTTTCTTCTTAAATCACCCGGGCTAAAAAATTCAATTAATAACAAGCCTAAACATTAGTAAAACTTAACTTTAACGCCCAAAATAAGCCTTAAATTCGAGCCCTCATCTCCCATATAATGGTAGGTTGCTGTCCCTTCAAGGTCAAGTGAAGTGGTCAGAGGGTAAAGATAGCCCATCCCTGCCAGTAACCCAAACTTCTCCCGCTGATGATTTGTTCGCGTGCTTTGTATCCAACCGGAAAAATTCTCCTCGACAACATTTCTGGCACCAAAAGTATTAACGGTTGCACCCGCTAACCAGTAGAAATTATTACTTGTAAAAAACTCAACACCCGACCCGAACTCTCCATGCTCGTAAGAGGTTATATATTTAGCGTTCCCAAAAGTTGAGGTTTTACCCCAAAAATGGTTGTACCCGCCGTATAAAAACCATGCCACTTTTCTACTTACTCTAACCTCATATTTTACCAAAACCCCCAACCCTGCCGATGCACGGTTTACCCATGGCCCGGTAGGAACACTGCCTGTTAACCCAAATGTGAACGATTTTTCTTTTCTTAAAGTATCGGTAGATTGAGAAAATGTTACGGAAGGGAGAATAAGCAGAGTGATGATTACTGTAAAAAAAGATCTTTTCAATTATCTTCTTAATAAATTATTAAAATTATCCGCGAAATATATCGTTGTTTCATTAAATTTCATGCCAAATACATCACGCAGAATTAAATTCAAATCGATTAACTGTGAAAATCCGGAATTAGTTCAAAGAATTAATAGATATTTACCTCAGGGGTAAGTTTTATCGCAAATTTGTTAAAAATATCATCAATAATAGCCATAGCAAAAGCTTTAAGTTCGGCTCCTGTGGCTTTACCATAATTTACCAAAACGAGAGAATGTTTCTCCGAAACACCACAATCACCCTCTCTTTTACCCTTCCACCCGGCAAGCTCAATCAGTTTAGCGGCTGAAATTTTCATTTTACCCTCTTTGGTTTTGAAACCATCGATTTCGGGCGAAAACCGATGAAGAATAGCGAAAGATTCTTCACTAATCTCAGGATTTTTGAAAAAACTGCCGGCATTTCCAAGCTCTGCAGGGTCAGGTAATTTTTCTTTTCTGAGTGTAATAATTGCATCCCTTATCTCTTTCAACCCCGGTGTGGCACCTTCATCCCGAAAGATAATTTCCCTGACTCCTTTGTAAGAGATGTTAAGTTTCGGTTCTTTTTTCAACTTAAGCCTGACATTAAGAATAACCGCTTTTTCTTTCAGGCTGTTTTTAAAAATGCTGTTACGGTACCCAAACTTACACTCACTGTTCTTAAACTCTTTAATTTTTTTCTGATCGGTCAAAAAAACGCGCACACTCTGAAGAGTGTCTTTCACCTCCTGCCCGTATGCCCCGATATTTTGAATTGGCGCCGCACCTACAGTTCCGGGTATGAAAGAAAGATTTTCAACCCCTCCCCAACCGTTGCTTACGCAGAAAGCAACAACATCATCCCATTTTTCACCCGGTGCGCACTCAATAGTAACAGTTGAATTGTCGTCATCAATAACTTCAATTCCTTTAGACTGAACATGAATAACCGCACGGTCAAAAACCGGTTCAGTCAGCAACATGTTGCTTCCACCACCCATCATAAAAGGTTTTATCTTGCTTTTCTCACTAAGATTAATAGCGGATATGATTTCCTCTTCAGAAGTAACTTTTATATATTGAGCTGCAGTAACATCTACCCCAAATGTGTTGAATTCCAAAAGAGACTTGTTCTTCTTGATATTCATTCTTTTTCCGAATTTTATTTTTATAATTATTAAGCGAGCGCAATTACTAAAGAAAAATTCTTTAAATTGAGACTACTAAATTAAGAAGTTTCAGAACTATATTCACCTTAATGCAAACACTTCAATTAATTCTTTTGCTGGTCGTCTTCGCCGTTTTTGTATTTTTAATGTTCCGGCGCCTTCTTCCTGCACTTCTGGCTCTGCCACTTTTGGCGTTTTTCATACCGCTGATCTCCGGTGTTAATGTTGTTGATGTACTCACTCTTGTGCTCGGAAACGGCGCCACAAAACTTTCGGAAGCATATACTATTGCGATTTTTGGAAGCATGCTTTCTATTATGATGCAAAAAACAGGCGTTGCTGAAAGCTTTATTAAAACCGGCGCTGAGCTTTCCGGAGATAAACCCTGGGCAATCTCGATGGTGATGCTGATGTTGATAATTCTTTTGTTCACTACACTTGGGGGGCTTGGTGCAATAATTATGGTATCAACCGTGGTGCTGCCTATCTTATCCTCTGTTGGGGTGGGGGCAGTTACTACGACGGGAATTTTTCTTACAGGTCTTAGTATGGGTGGTATTCTTAATGTCGGCAACTGGGCAGTTTATAATCAGGTGCTTCACATACCCAAGAACGAAATTCAATCTTTTGCTTTCATTATGCTCGGCATTATGATGGTGATAGCCACCGTTTATATAACTGTTCAGCTTTACAGAGACGGGCATGATATTAATTTCAAAAAAATATTCTTTTATTCATTAATAATTCTGATCGTCGGTGCCGGGCTGATTATTTTATGGTTAAACCTCCCCGATTCAATCGTTAACGAAATCGACCCTGCTTTAACAGTGATACCCGTGGTAATTAAATATACAGTCGCTTTGGGAATATTTTTGTTGATTGTGCTTAGTTTAATACGGGCATTTTCCTCAAAGAACAACGGATCGGTTAGTTTTACCGCATATTTTATCCCGGTTATTCCGTTAGTATTGATTTTAGTATTTGAAATTAATTTTATTGCAGCTTTTATAGCCGGGTTAGCTTACGGTTATCTGGCGACTTACGGAAAAAACTCGTTGAACTTGTTGATAAGATCGGTTTTGGATGGTGGTTCGGTGGTAATGCCGGCAGTGGTTCTAATGCTGGGGATTGGGATGCTGCTAAATGCGGTGATGGGACCTCCGAAAGAATTAATGGTGAACTACGCCGAAGGTTGGCCCGTTTTACTGCTTCTGAAACCTGTTCTTCAGGCGATAAAACCCGATACTGCAGTTGCTTATATTTTAATTTTCAGTTTAGCAGCACCTCTTGCGCTTTACAGAGGTCCTTTGAATGTTTGGGGAATGGGCTACGGAATTGCTGCAATTCTTTTAGCCGGCGGAATGCCCGCAGGGGCTATTATGGGTATTCTCATGGCAGTTGGGCAAATTCAGGGTATAAGTGACCCCACAAACACCCAAAATGTGTGGCTTGCAAACGAAATGAAAATTGATGTTCAAAAAATAATGTGGAACACCCTCCCCTATACCTGGGGGGCTGCAGTGCTTGGGCTTTTGGCTGCCGCTTTGGTCTTTTATTGATCCGGTTCCGTTTGGATAATGTTACTTTAAAAACGGAGTTTTTTAAAAACATTGGGTGTTGTTCAAAGCTGAACTCCCGGAGTATTTCGTTCATCAGGGATGGTTGATGTTTCAAAACGGAGTTTTAGCGCACAAAGTTGTTTCACTAAGTTATGAAAATGGAAAAATACCGTAAAATTAAAATTGGAATCGATGTCGGCGGTACATTCACGCACGCAGTTGCAGTGGATATATCCGACTATTCGATAATTGGCAAATCGTGCGTTCCCACAACCCACAAAGCAACCGAAGGGGTTGCGCGCGGCGTTGTGGATTCAATGCTCGAGCTGATAAAAGCGGCGAATATTCACCCTGAAGAAGTGATTTTAATTGCGCACTCAACAACTCAGGCAACAAACGCTCTGTTAGAAGGAGATGTTGCCACTGTGGGCGTTATCGGCTTGGGGAAAGGCTTTGAAGCACTTTTGGCAAAAAAAGAAAGCAACCCTAAGAATATTGAGCTTTCACCCGGCAAATTTCTGCAAACAAGATTCAGATTTATCGACACCGGCAATCAAAGCTGGGAAGCGACAATTCCCCGTTTGATTGATGAAATGGTCAATGAGGGGGCTCAGGTTATTGTTGTAAGTGAAGCTTTCGGTGTAGATGACCCAACAAATGAAGATTTAGTGGCGAATATCTCATCCTCAAAAGGACTTCTTACGACAACTGCAAGCAGTATAACTAAGCTTTACGGGCTGCGCGTAAGGACACGCACCGCCGTGATTAATGCAAGTATGATGCCGAAAATGCTGGAAACTGCAAATATGACAGAAAAAGCAGTACGGGAAAGCGGTATTAATGCACCATTAATGGTGATGCGCTCCGACGGTGGAATTATGGATATTAATGAAATGCGGAAACGCCCGATTTTAACCATGCTTTCGGGGCCCGCTGCCGGTGTTGCCGCTGCTCTTAAATATGTCAAAATTTCTGACGGTATATTCCTTGAGGTCGGCGGCACTTCGACCGATATAAGCGTGATTAAAAACGGAAAACCGCAGGTTAAAACCGCACAAATTGGCGGAAACAGGCTTTTTGTTAGAACTTTGGATGTAAGAACCCTCGGAATTGCCGGCGGCTCTGTCCCCCGCTACACCTCAGGCAGCTTTGCTGATGTGGGCCCCCGTTCTGCTCATATTGCCGGATTGCATTATGCAGCTTATTCACAAAATATCGATTTTTCTGCGGCTAAATTGGAATCTGTTACCCCATTGCCGGGCGACCCTTCCGATTATCTCAGCATCAGCGTGCCCGGCTCAGCCGATAAGTTCACTGTTACACCCACTGAATGCTCCTACAAATTGGACTTAGTTGCCGATTTTGGACACGGCAGCGCAAATCAAAATGCAATTTCAGGCGTTTTCAAGTTCCTTAGCAAGGAAATGGGAAAAAATGAAAATGAAATCGCTGAAAGCATCTTGAAAATTTCAGCCGAAAAAATTAAACCCGTGATAAAACAACTCAGCCGTGAGTATAAACTTGACGAATCACTGATTGAGTTCGTTGGAGGTGGCGGCGGTGCTTCGGCTTTGGTACCTTTTACGGCAAAATATCTTGACCTGCCGCATAAAATTGCAGAGAATTGCGAGGTAATTTCAGCTATCGGGGCAGCACTTGGAATTATTCGTGATTCGGTTGAACGAAACATTATTAACCCTACTGAAAATGAGATTTTGGCGCTTCGGCAGGAGGCTTTTGAAGCTGTGGTGAAAATGGGTGCAAACCCCAATTCTGTCGAGGTTACGATCGAAATTGATAACCAGAATAAAAAAGTAATTGCAACGGCGCTTGGCTCAGGCGAACTAAGAACAAAAGACCTTGGCATGAAAACTCTCTCGGTTGATGAGTTAAAACAAATTGCAGCTAATGCTTTCAAAATGGATGAAAGTATGATAATCTTTAACGGTTCAACCGGTTCCCTTTTTGCATTTACTGCCGCCTACACCAAACGCAAATTCTTTGGGCTGTTAAAAGAAAAGGTTGAAGGTGTAAAAGTTGCCGATGAAGAAGGTACAATAAGGTTGCAGGTTAACAACGCTTTCGCCTTCCCTACCACCGTTGCGAATGTTAAAGGGGTTATTTCAAAAATCATAAATGAAATGACAACTTACGGAGATGCCGGGGCACTGATTCCCGGATTTTTCCTGTTGGCAGGACCCAAAATCATCGACCTTAGCGGTTTGATTTCGGAAACACAACTTCTTTCAATTGCTGAAATTGAGTTAAAGAATACCCCCCCCGACGCTCATTGCGTTGTTATTGCCGAGAAAAAACTATGACCGGAACTTTGAATTTGGGTTTCAGTTTAGCAATTTTTTCCTTAATTAATGAAAAGAGAAAATTTTGAAAGATACATTAAAACAACTTAAAGGTGGGCTAATTGTATCCTGCCAGTCTGAAGGTAACGACCCTTTCAACACACCCGAGGGGGTTACACTCTTCGCAAAAGCCGCACAAATGGCAGGTGCAGTGGCTATTCGTTCTGAAGGAATTGAGAAAATTCGTCAGATAAAAAAGGAAGTGCCGCTTCCGATGATTGGGCTGCTGAAAGGCAAATTCCCCGACGGCACGGTTAAAATCACCGGAAGTTTTCAACAGGTGGAGCAACTTATCGGGTTGGGTTGCGAGATAATCGCTATAGACGGAACAGATAGAATACGGGAAGGGTTAACCGGGCACGATTTTATCGCTTCAGTAAAGAAAAATTACCCTGAAACAATAATTATGGCAGATGTCGCGCAATTTGAAGAGGGTATCCGCTGCCGGGATGCGGGTGCTGATTGCCTTTCCACTACGCTGAGTGGCTATACTCCCGACACTTCCCGCGTCCCGGATGATGCCCCCGATTTTGAACTTTTGAGCAAACTTTCAGCAGCGGTTGAAATTCCCGTTATTTGCGAGGGGCGAATTAAATCACCCGCCCATGCGAAAACAGCAATGGAAATGGGGGCTTATGCTGTTGTGGTTGGCACCGTGATTACCCGCCCCCGTGTGGTAATGAGCTGGTATAAAAATGCCATAGAACATTAATGCTAAAAGCCGGGCTTACTTCTTCTTTTCATTCCCGTTGGTTAATCTGATCAAATTTGCCAGAATATGCCCCGATTCTTCAAGCAGCGGGTCTTCAACATCCAACGACTCTTTAACAATTTGCCCTTTATCATCAAGCACGATCAAGCCCTTATTCGCCCGTTCTTTTTTGCGTGCTTCTTCTTCCTGTTTCGCTATTTCGTTTTCCTTTTTGCGGCTTTCTAAGTTCAACGAAACTTTCTTTTCGTTTCTTTTCAGTTTTGCCTTTTCGTTATCTTCAATCAGGTATTGATACTCTTCACTGTTGTCAGTTCTTTTCTTGTGAAGCTCGATAAGCTCCGGCAAAATTTTGGTAATTTCATTGTCGTGTTCGTAGTTTGAAGCGGTTATTTTGTCCCACGGAAGCGCTGTCGGGAAACTGCTTTCGCCCATTTCATCAGGGTCAAACACAGAGGGAAACAGGATGTCAGGTATAACCCCTTTATGCTGTGTGCTTCCACCGGAAATTCTGTAAAACTTTGCAATTGTTAAAGTCAGCTGCCCCAAATTCTGGCTGTTTGAAACTCTGTCAAGGTCAACTAAATTCTGGACAGTCCCTTTCCCAAAAGTTTGCTCGCCTAAAACGACGCCCCGACCGTAGTCTTGAATTGCCGCCGCAAAAATTTCGCTCGCTGACGCACTTGATGAGTTAACTAAGACGGCAAGCGGACCATCCCAATACACAGCGGGATCGGTATCTTTATCAACCTTAATCGAACCGTCGGCGTCTTTCACCTGAACAACGGGACCGGTTTTAATAAACAACCCTGTTAATTCGATGGCTTCAATCAACGAACCTCCGCCGTTGTTTCTGAGGTCCATCAAAATAGCATTTACACCCTCATTTTTTAGCGTATCGATTATCTTTTTAACATCGTTAGAGGTGCTTTTATAGTCTTTTTCTCCTTTTCGTTTCCCTTCAAAGTCAAGATAGAACGAGGGAAGATCTATCACACCAATTTTATATGTTTTGCCGTCTTCTTTAATTTCAATAATTTTCTTTTTGGCGGATTGTTCCTCAATTTTTATTTTCTCTCTTACTAACCTGATTTCAACGGGCACGGCATTGGCGCCGTCTTTCTTCTTAAGAATACTTAGTTTCACAACTGTTCCCTTTGCACCACGAATCAGCTGAACAGCGTCATCAACTCTCCACCCGACTATATCCACCATCTCACCGTCATCACCCTGACCAACGGCTACAATTCGGTCACCATCATCCAACTTGCCGCTTTTTGCTGCCGGTCCACCGGTTATAACTTTAACTATCGTTATATAATCATTTTCTGAAGTTAAAGTAGCGCCAATTCCCTCAAGCGACTGCGACATGTTGATGTTAAAATCCTGCGAAGATTTTGGCGACATATAGTTTGAATGTGGGTCAATTGACATCATAAGCGAACGCATATATATCTGAAAGACATCGTCGGCTTTATATTTATTAATGGCTTTTTTCAGGTTTTCGTACCTTTTTTCAATCAGCTCCCTGGCTTCTTTTTCATCTTTTCCCCCCAGGATAACCCCAAGAACATCATATTTTACCCGCTTTAACCAAAGTGCGTTAAGTTCTTTTTCCGTTTTTGCGTAAGGCGCGTTTTCCCTGTCTAAATTTATGGTATCGTTAGCCGTGAAATCTAAAGGATTTTTAAGAAGTGAAATTGCATAATCTAACTGCTTATTCATCCTTTTCAGATAAAGATTGAACATATCGAATGGAGGCTCTAAATTGCCGGTCGAAACATTTTGGTCCAACACATAGCGGTATTTTTGAAGGTCATCAATATCGGACTGAAGAAAATACATTTTCTGGTTATCCAACGCTTTCAGGTAGTCGTCAAAAATCCAGGATGAAAGGCTATCGTTAAATTCTTTCGGGCTGTAGTGATACCGTTCAATAAACATCGATACCAACTGCATGGCGGTTGACTGCCTCTCTTCAGGCTGAAGCTGCCCGTTTGTTGATGAACTCGTCTGCTGCGAGCAAACGGTAGCGTTTAATGATACGATGAAGAGAAAAACTACTGCAGCAAATAGGGGTTTACGCATAAAAATCCTGATTCTTTTGACCAAACTCGATTCCAATTCCGTTTATTATCAATGCAATATAAGAAAATGAGACAGCTTGTTTTGTTCTAAAATATGGTTCTTTGAGGAAAGAACAGCTTAAAAAATGAAGTTGTTCAAAAGCACCTTCTGTTTTTAAAATATGGTTCTTTGGGTAATTTAACGAACTTAAGGCTTTTTTGTTCCCTATTAAAACCGCCTTAATCCCCTTTTATTTTCCCTTAAATCGTTATTAAGAAAACTTTTTCTTATTTTACATTATCGAACTTTTAATTTTTTAAAATTAAAGCACCGGAACCCTGCAATGAATGAAAAATTATCCCAAAAAATAATCCTAAGGGAACTCTTTCCCACTACTGATTTCGAAAACTGGAAACAAATGGTGGAAGCTGATCTGAAAGGCGCACCGTTTGAAAAAAAACTAATTACTAAAACTTATGAAGGGATTGACCTTCAACCTTTGTACACAACCGAAAGCCTTGAAAATCTACCGGCAGCCGATCAATTCCCCGGATTGTTGAACTTTTTGCGCGGTTCAACCGCCGGCGGAAGTGCAGCCGAAGGTTGGCTTATCGCTCAAAGTTTATTACATCCGTTAGCGGAAGAGTATAACGCCCTGTTGCTGAATGCTCTTAACAAGGGACAAAACGCAATTATTCTGCCTCTGGATGTTAAAACAAGATCAGGCTTGGATGCTGACTATGGCTCAGTCGAGCTAACCGGTGCCGGTGGCGTTTCTGTTTCCGGTATTGGAAGCCTCACCAGGGCTTTCAAAGATGTTGACCTTACAGCCTGCCCCATTTTCATCAACACGGGTGCTGCGCCTTTGGCTTTCTTTTCAATTTTCTCGGCTTGGCTAAAGAAAAACGGAAAAGAACTTTCCGGAATAAATGGTGCAATTTATGGTGACCCCACTGGAACCTTGTTCGAACTCGGCAAAATTCACCTCACTCTCGATGAAGCGTATAAGCAAATTGCAGGCTTAACCCAACTCATCACAAAAGAGTGCAGCAACCTTAAAACAGCGGGTATAGACACAACCCCTTACGCAGAAAAAGGCGCCAATTCAGTTCAGGAGCTGGGAATTGCCCTCGCCTCTGCCGTAGAAATGATTCTGCAACTGAAAAAACACGGCGTTGAACCGGAGAAAACAGTCCTCCAACTTTTCTTCCGGTTTGGCATAAGCACAAATCTCTTTATGGAAATTGCAAAGTTCAGAGCCTTCAGAATTTTGTTCAGCGAACTTCTGAAACAAATGGATATAAAACCGGAAGTTTCACCAAAAATTGCTGCAAAAACAACGGGCTATTATCATTCTTTTGTTGACCCCTTTGTGAATCTGTTGCGCGTAACAACGGGTGCATTTTCCGCAGTTGCCGGAGGTGTTTCAGTGATTGAAACCACCCCTTACGACTCCCTTTTCGCACAAAGCGACGAGTTTTCAAACAGGGTTGCACGCAACACGCAGCTGATTCTTTCAGAAGAGTCGCACCTTAACCATGTTACCGATCCCGGAGGTGGCTCGTACTACATCGAAACTTTAACAAACGAAATCGCGAACAAAGCGTGGGCTTATTTCCGCGAAATCGAAGAGGAAGGCGGAATTGTCGCAGCACTTCACTCAGGAAAAATAAACAACGATATTGCCGCCGTTGCTGAAAAAAGAATTAAAGATGCCGCTACAAGAAAAGCAGTGTTGGTTGGGGTTAATTCTTATGTAAATGTTAAAGAAGCAGTAAAAGCACCTAAACCGCTTGATTCAGCTGCTGTTTACAAACGCCGTGCTGATGAGTTGCAGAAACTACGCGTGCAGGGCAGCCCCGAGCACAACAGGGAAATCCTGATTAAATTACAGGAGGCAGCCGATGAAAATAACACTGAATTAACCGTTGAAAAAGCAACCGAGGCGGCGCTTTTGGGTGCTACTCTCGGTGAGCTGTTTAACCACTTAAAAGGTTCTTCCGACACAACTGAAGTTCCCGCACTTCAGGTGGCACGCCCGGCGGAGCAGTTTGAGAACCTTCACCTTCGGGCCGCTGCACATCTTGCAAAAACCGGCGACAGAATCAAAGTCTATCTCTTCACTGTGGGGCCCGTTAAACAGTACAAAGCACGGGCTGATTTTTCACGCGGTTTCTTTGAAGCCGGCGGCTGCAGAGTAATTTACGGAAACTCCGTTAACTCGCCCGCTGAAGGAATTGATGCCGCTGTTGCTTCAGGTGCCGAGGTATTTGTACTCTGCTCAACAGATGAAACTTACCCAGAACTTGTTCCGCAGTTTGTAAGCGGAATTAAAACCGCAAAGCCGGATGCTGTAACTATTCTTGCCGGGTACCCTAAAGATCAAGTGGAGGCGCACAAAGCTGCCGGAATTGACGATTTTATCTTTCTGGGGGCGAATGTGGTTGATATTATCTCTCAAATTTTTGATAAAACGGGAGTAGAGAAATGAACAGACCGATTTTTAACGACTTAAACCTTAAAACTCCGCGATTTGAAGATGCTTACAAAGAGTGGAAAAATAATTTCACCAAAGAAACGGGCAAAAATCCTGAAGATGTCCTCTGGAATACGATGGAGCAAATTCCCGTTAAAACGCTTTACACCAAAGAAGATGTAAAAGAGTTGCAACACCTGAAATACCTTTCGGGCATTCCCCCGTTCCTGCGGGGACCTTACGCTACAATGTATGTGCAGCGCCCCTGGACGGTCAGGCAGTACGCAGGTTTTTCGACTGCTGAAGAAAGCAACGCATTTTACAGAAGGAATTTAGCCGCCGGGCAGATGGGGCTTTCTGTCGCTTTTGACTTAGCGACACATCGCGGTTACGACTCTGACCACCCCCGTGTGATTGGCGATGTGGGGAAAGCAGGCGTGGCTATCGATTCAATTGAAGATATGAAAATCTTGTTCGATTCGATACCGCTGGATAAAATGTCCGTGTCCATGACGATGAACGGAGCCGTACTGCCGGTTATGGCATTTTATATTGTTGCCGCCGAAGAGCAGGGCGTGGCGCACGAGCTGCTTAGCGGAACAATTCAAAACGACATTCTGAAGGAGTATATGGTAAGAAACACTTACATCTACCCTCCGGCAATGTCGATGAAAATAATCGCTGATATTTTCAGATACGCTTCGAAAGAGATGCCAAAATTCAACAGCATCAGCATTTCCGGGTACCACATGCAGGAAGCCGGCGCAACTGCTGACCTTGAAATGGCTTATACTATCGCTGACGGGTTGGAGTATGTCCGTACAGGCATCGAAGCGGGGTTGGATATTGACGCTTTTGCTCCCCGACTTTCATTTTTCTGGGCACAGGGAATGAATTACTTCATGGAAGTGGCAAAGATGCGCGCAGCCCGGTTGATCTGGGCTAAACTAATTAAAGGTTTTAACCCGAAAAACCCGAAATCGATGTCGCTGAGAACGCACTCTCAAACTTCCGGGTGGAGCCTCACCGAGCAAGACCCCTACAACAATGTTGTCAGAACCTGCATCGAGGCGCTGGCTGCTGTTTCAGGGCACACACAGTCGCTTCACACCAATTCTTTGGATGAAGCTATTGCACTCCCGACCGATTTTTCGGCGAGAATTGCCAGAAATACTCAACTTTATCTGCAGGATGAAACAGGAATTTGCAAGGTTATTGACCCCTGGGGCGGCTCTTACTATCTTGAAGCACTAACCAATGCTCTTATGAACAGAGCGTGGGAGCACATCCTTGAGATTGAATCTTACGGCGGAATGACGAAAGCAATCGAAGCCGGCATACCCAAAATGAGGATTGAAGAAGCTTCCGCACGCCGGCAAGCCCGGATTGACAGCGGCGCTGAAACTATTCTGGGTGTTAACAAATATCAGCCCGAAAAAGCCGAAGCGATTGAAATTCTTGAGGTTGATAATACTGCCGTCAGACTTTCGCAACTAAAGCGGCTGCAGGAGGTTAAGTCTTCCAGAGATAACGAAAAAGTCGAAGAAGCTCTTGCCGCTCTTACGGCAGCGGCTGAATCGGGCGAAGGAAATCTGCTTGAACTTTCTGTTAATGCCGCAAGGGCACGCGCAACGCTCGGCGAAATTTCAACCGCCATTGAAAAGGTTTGCGGAAGATTTCAGGCGCAAACTAAAACTGTCGCAGGTGTTTATTCTAAGGAGTACGCTATGGGTAAAGAAGACCCCGTTAACAAAGTGAGAAACCTTACCGATAAATTTGCCGAAAAAGCCGGAAGACGCCCCCGTATTATGATTGCCAAAATGGGGCAGGATGGACATGACAGAGGCGCTAAAGTGGTTGCTTCGGCTTACGCCGATATGGGGTTCGATGTTGATATGGGGCCCCTGTTTCAGACTCCGGAGGAAACTGCCCGCCAAGCGGTAGAGAACGATGTTCACTGCATCGGGATGAGTTCCCTCGCCGCAGGGCACAAAACTTTACTGCCTAAGCTGATTGAAGAACTCCATAATTTGGAGCGCGACGATATTATCGTGATAGTCGGCGGGGTAATTCCGCAACAAGACTATAATTATCTTTACGAGCACGGCGCTTTTGCTATTTTTGGGCCCGGAACTAAAATACCCGAAACAGCCGAAAAAATAATGGAAGAGATAGATAAACGATTTGGTGAATAACGCTGTTTGATTATAGAACTGTTGTTTTTAACACCGTTTGAGCAAAAAACTGTTGTTTTCGGCGGTGAATAACGCTGTTTGATTATAGAACTGTTGCTTTTTCAATTTTTTGTAACATTACCTGTCCGTTGTTTATGTAGCGGATGGCATTGCTGATTTTTAAATAAATTTTATGCCAAAAGAAGAAAATAACTCCTACAAACCTGATTGGACGCCTGAGAATCACGGCGACGAATTTGCAATTCGGATTGTTAAAGGTGTTACCGGCACCGAAGAGCCAAAACCGAAGAGAACTTTCAAACGAAAGGAATACACCAATTCAGAACTGATCGAAGGCGTGCTTCATAACAACCGCAATTTGCTCGCTAAAACGATCACTTTTATTGAAAGTACTTCACCGGCACATCAAAAAAGAGTGAGTGAAATCCTGGCGGAATTGTCGCCTTACGCCGGAAAATCGATCCGAATTGGAATCAGCGGTGTACCCGGCGCAGGAAAGAGCACACTAATTGAAGCACTCGGCGTTTTGTTGGTTGAAAAGGGGCATAAAGTGGCAGTTTTAACTATTGACCCTTCAAGTTCGCGAAGCAAAGGGAGCATTCTGGGCGATAAAACCCGAATGGAAAAACTGGCGAAAGAACCCAATTGCTTCATTCGACCTTCGGCTTCAGGCGGTACACTCGGCGGAGTGGCGCGAAAAACAAGAGAAACTATTACTGCATGCGAAGCTGCCCAATACGATGTTATATTGGTTGAAACCGTTGGCGTTGGCCAAAGCGAAATTACTGTCCGTTCGATGGTTGATTTCTTCCTTTTAGTTCTGATTCCCGGCGGTGGCGATGAACTGCAAGGGATGAAAAAAGGAGTTATGGAAATTACCGACGCAATAGTAATCAACAAAGCCGATGGTGAAAACAAAAAAATTGCACGGATTGCAAAAGCCGAATATTCTGCTGCACTGCACTATATGTACCCCTCAACCGAAGGGTGGGTATCAAAAGCATATACTGCTTCCGCTCTCACAGGCGAAGGGGTGCCGGAACTTTGGGAGTTAATCGAAAAATTTGAAAAAACCACAAAGGAATCGGGAGTTTTTTACTCACGACGCAGAAGCCAAAATGTTGAGTGGGTTGAGTTTATGATTCGCGATTTCCTTTATGATTCATTCTTCAGAAATGAAAAAATCTCGGTAGAGTTTAAAAGGCTGAAAGAAAAACTGTTGAACGGTGAGGTTATCCCCTCTGCCGCATTTGACCGGTTGAAAGAGGTTTGGCTGAAAAACAGAAGTGTTTAAAAGGTATTTTTGGTGTGCTCTTAAACCCGCCGGCTCACTTGGCTGAAAAGCAGAAGCGTTTAACTTCCCCCGGATAATTCTCTTTTAAATGTTTAGACTTGATTTGCCTGCTTTTCTGCCACAGAGGATTTGCCCGGGTTTGCCCGGCTTAATTTTACTCTTTCTCCAGAAACTCCAAAATTTTCTTAACGGCGTTAAAAGCTTCGGGTCCCCGAAAGATTAGGTGCCCAGTTTCAGGAAGTTCCATTTTTTGATAATCAAGCCCGATTTTATCCAAGAGGGGAAAAACTCTTTCGTTTTCCACAGTATTGTCATTTTGCCCCGTAATCACAAGTGAATCCCCTGCCCGCACTTTTTCATATTGCACCCGATCCTGTAGCCTCCACATCGCCTCAATGGAGCGCACGGGCACCACATCATAAACAAATCGCGGTTCCGGATCGTGCAGATTTGTTTGCGCTTTCGATTTTCCGCTTTTTTTAACATACGGGTTAAACATTCTTATCAGCCAGCCTATTGGACTGCCAATCAGCAGTTTACGCCCCAATTCATGTTTTTTCTTGGAAAGCAGATATGGCGCCGTTAATATCAGTTTGGGCACAAATCGTTTAGAGGCAATGTGGCAGGCAAGAAGTGCACCCATTGAGTTACCTACGATACACACTTCATCACAATCAGCAGAAAGCAGATCGAAAGCGTTAACTGCATCTCTCATCCAATCCTGCGCCCGGATAACGGAAAGCAGATGTGTATCATCCAAACCAAAACCGGTTAAAATTGGGGCGTAATACGGGATACTCTTCTCCCTTAGTTGGTCAGTAAGAGGCTTAAACTCTCTCGGAGTGGAAGAAAAACCGTGTAAAAGCAGCACACCGGTTTTCTGCTTATTGTTTAAAAATAATTCAGGCGCTTGCCCCTCAAAAGAACCTTCATCGGGCTGATGTTTGAAATTTCTGAAGTTTGAAAATGACTCAAGCAGCCTTCTCAGGTGGTAATATCGGAAAGAGACAAAAAGCAACTTGAAGGCTACTACGGCTGTCAGTAAATATTTTTCATACTGAATTGTTACCAACAGCAACAAAATCAGAATTATTTCAAGTATTAGTAAACCGGTTAACTTTTTCTTTTTCTCAGACAACGATTTCTGCCTATTTTAATATTCAAAAAACACATTTTTAAATTTAATCAATAAATAATGAATATCGTAACACACAGGTTTCGCGGTTTCAGCAACAGAGAAAATTCTTTGGATGGTTTCAGAAACGCCTTAGAGGCGGGCGTAAAATTTTATGAGTTCGATCTACGGCTTACCAAAGACGGCGTGCCGGTACTTAACCACGATCGATTCTTAGTAAATTCAACGGGGGAACAGTATGATATCGTAACTTCTTTTTTTCACGAAGTTATGAAATTTTCTGAAAGAAGTTTCGAAAAAGCAACAGTCAACAAGGTTCACAATCATGCTGAAAGCGAAACTGAAAAGTTAACCTCAGCTCCAAAAAAAAATGAACCGGAAAAGTTAACCTCAGCTCCCAAAAAAAACGAACCGGAAAAGATAACCGTAAACTTTCAAAAAGGCGAAATTAGAAAACTTACTGAAGATTCCTCAAAAAGTGAAACGGAAACAAACCTCGTTGTAACTCTTCAGGAAGTTTTAGATTTGTTTGTCGAAAAAAAAAGAGATGAAAGCAAAATCTTCGTAGATATTAAAGATTTCGGCGGCGAGAAAACAATACTGAAAGAGTTAAAAGATCGAAATCTTCTTCCACATACAGTAATTGTTTCCTGGTTGCCTGAAGTTCTTTTTGAAATAAACCGATTGGAGCCAACACTTCCCCTTTGTTTCAGTCATAACTATATTGGGTCAGCCGTTGTTTATCAAATAACAAAATTTTTCTTAAAAGAGCGTAACATCTTTAGAAAAACCCGCTCACTTGCAGAATTTCTTTCGATGGCGAAAAGTCAAAACTTGAAAAATATAAACTTTAATTTTAATGATTACAACTCAAAAGAATTTTCACAATCTGAAAACCGCAAGAGAACATGCAGCATTAAAAGAGACTTTGAACACACCTTAGCCGCTCCCCCAACCGGCAGGCTAATGGAAGTTATCAACGATACAAACGGTTTTTTGTGCACTCAATATAAGAGCCTGAACAATCGCTATGCAAATCTGCTCAAACAACCGACAGGGATAATTCCCTATTCAATTAACAAGCAAAAAGATTTATTAACACTCCCCAAAAACCTTGACTACCCCTTCATCCTTAGCGATAACCCTGAATTAGTAAGCAAATATTAAAAACTTAACTTAAGAAAATTAACAGTACAAGGGCTACTGAATTGAAATCTTAATATCCAACCCTGCTTCATTTCGTGTGGTTGGCGGTATTCGGGCGGCTCCCTCGGGGGTAGTATCAGAGCGTTTGTAGAAAAGCGAAACTGTAACACGCGAACTGATAACATACTTAATTCGCGGTTCAATAGTGGTGGTTGTCGTTCCGTTTTGTGGAATCCCCTCTTCCGTAAAGCGCTCCATATCATATTGAACAGTCGAGTTTTTAGTGTTTGTGTAAGACAAACTGAACTCAATATCATTCTTAAGAGCAAGCCCAAACAGCGGTATTTCAAAACCCGCTTTTGAATAATTCAGCGTTATACCGATATCGCGGTTCAGGTTTTCGGTAATGTTTTTAGTGGAGGTTCCCAAGTCATACGAAGTTCTCGTGTTAAACTGTACCCTACCCGAGAAGTTACCACCCCACAAATTGTTGAAAGTAATGTTAAGCCCAAGCAATGGCGCAAAATTGTAGTTGATCCTCTGCGTTTGAACAACCTTGTCGCCATCGGGCGTTATTTTCCAACCCTCTGTGTATTCAGAAGAGTAAGAATGATCGATCGAAACTTTCTTTGCAAATCCCTGGAAAAGCCCGAGCTTCTCAAGTCCGTCCCAACTAAAGCGCCAGTTAGGCCTTGGAATATAGTTAATAAAATCACCCAGAGCGCCCAGACTTCCCAGAAGCGGCATCGATTCAAATCCTTTAACAAAAGCACTCGAGAGGTTGCCCGCAGGGTCTTCGTCGTTTCTGTCATACAGTTCATTAACCCGTTTTATCCCGCTTTTGAAAATCGAAAGGAACAGAACCGGCGGCATCGTGAAGAACGATCTCGTTGTGTTTCCGGTTGAAGAGATATTCTGAACAAATAAACTGCCATTTTCGTCACTCTGCAGAGTGGTGGATTTATTAATCGACCAACTTACCTTCCACGAAAGATCAATTTTAGCCCCTTCCCACAACGGCTTAGATGTACGAATATCAAGATTGTTTTTCTCTGCGTAGTTATTCGTTAAGTTGGCATTTGCCGCACGGGGCCCAATATCGTGGTTAAGCCCAAGAATGAAGAGCCTGTCGGGTCCCTCATCGTTACTTTGGTTTAAGCCCCAGAAATTCTTAAACCCATTTCCAAACCCACGAATACCGTTCCCGGTAACATTAACATCGTTCGAATAATCCATGGTTATGTTGTCATAGTCAAAGATCAAAATTCGCACGGCATTCTTTAACAAACCCCAGATATTACGCAACACTGAAGGTTTATCCACAGCCGGAACGGTGTCCTGCACAACAACCGAGGGCTCTTCATTCGGTTTTTCCGAACCATCTCCGCCTTCTTTTTTATCGCCCTCTTCATCAAAATCTCTTGGTCGTGATCTCGGTTTTGGCGCCTCCGGCTGAGCAGCGGGTTTTGCGGCTGTTGGACTTTCTTCAAACCATGGTGCAGTCAATGCTTTAAGTCTCAGCCTTAAACCGAGGTTTGTGCGGTTCTGGAAGCCAGCACTTCTACCCACCTGTGGCTGTTGAAAATCGTTGTTCCACCCATACTTAACATTGTACCCGGCAGTTAACTGGAAAAACTCGTTTATTCTGCCAATTGAAGGAAGACGGGGCGAAGTTTTAATATCAAGGCTTTGGTTATATCTGAAATCGTGCCCAAAGAACTGCCCACTGAAAATGTCGCTCCAAATCATACTTTCAGGTCTTGCGTTATTGAATTCGTCGGTTTCCAGATACGAAAGCGAAGAAGCAAAATCAGTCTGATATGCAATCGTAAGGTTTATCAATGCCTTTTCGGTAACTTTCCAGTTAAAATTAAACCCTCTGTTTGCGGTAAAATCCCGTGAAATCGTCTCCTGCGAAAGAGCTTGCCCCATTGCTCTTGTCTGTGTTAGCGCATAAGACCGTCTTGCCGAGATATTCCAGGTTAGGTTTTGTGGTGAATAATAAATTCTTGCGTCTTTATAATCGGTGAAAATAGCAATAGGTTCACCCAAAATTGGAATCTTGCCGGGCTCAAAAAAGTTATTCGGGCTGAAAGTTAACCCATAGTTAATACTTGCATTCCATTGCCAGTTTTTTGAGGAAAGCGTCGTTGGGTTACGGCTGAACGAACTGTTATAGTTAAAGTTATATGTTAAATTGTTTAAAATATCGCGTATCACCCAAAAATCGGATGGCACTTTAATTTGGACATTCGCCACCGTCCAGGTGTCCGAAATATTAACAGTCCTGGAGTCATCCACAATTTGTTCGGCAGTCTTGTCAGCCTCCACCTGATCAACACCCTCGCTGATCATTTTTTCTTTTTGAATCCTTGCGGCTTCTGAAACTTTAATATCAGTTCCCGGCAGATAAAGAGGGTCACCCACACTTTCAGTTCGTGAATAGTTAACTCTAAGGTTACTCCCGGGTAATGGAACCGGCAACAGTTTTAAAATGTCCAAGTCTGCAGAAACACCCCAGTTCTTGTTTTGCACCCTGCTGCCGAATCTGTCAGCTAACCTGTGGAAATAGGGGTCAGTCTGACTGATATTAGCATTAACCGTTAAAATATCGGCAAATTTCAACGAAGCTGAGGCGGTGTAAGCCCAGCCCGGGGTATTATCAGCACCCACCACCCTTAACTCATTCACCCATATTTCACCGTGTAAATCGGCAAACGGATATGTGTTTCTTATTCCAACGCTAAGGAATTTCACCGATGTAAGCGTTGCGTTTCCTTTCACCACATAGAAGTGCCCCGGTTTTCCTTCAACGGGTTGCCTGTAAATTGTGTTTACGCTATCCCTCGCTTGTTTAATCGCAGTCAACTGGCTGAAAAGGATACTAATTTCCTGCCACCCGGATAACACAGGCTGTCGGTATTCATAATAGTTATTTGTATCAGTACCAAACCTGAAGAAAAACTCGGAGGAATATTTCCCCGGCTCATACTCATAAGTAATTGAACCCGGAGTGGATAAAGAATCCCCGTGAATGAACAATTTCATTTCGGAATAATTGAAAACATCGAGGGGCCTGAAAAGATATTTAACCGCTTCTCGGCTTACTTGGGGCGGAAGCCCGTTAATAATTAAATCTAAAGATTGTTCATTACGATAAATCTCCTGATCCGGTCTGCTTCTGTCTCTCTCTCTTGCAACGCCGCCAGGTGAAAAATAATCGGGGTTATCTTCAATGTTCACAACCGAAACGGAAAGAAGTGTATCGTTATCGATAGCTTTGCGCCATTGGTTACCCACTAAGTTAAAGTCAGCTAACCTGATAGAAACGAGACCATCGGCATCGGTAACGAAAAATCTTATAAATTCAACGAGTGTAAAACTTGGTTTACCAACCTCCTTTTGGTAATCTTTCAACGGTACCCGCACCAAATACCAACCTGCATTGTTACCACCACCCTTGATGAACGGGTTCCTCTCGGCACTTGTATCTATTGGAATTTCGTATCTGAAATAGGAGTTAACCTGATCCAAAACGCCGTTTCTGTTCAAATCTTCCGTATCCGGAATTCGCCCTATATCAGTCAGCTGAGCGTTCCCTTCAGTTCCGTTGATATTGTAAAAGTTAAAAATATCAAAAGTGCTCGAGTTAACTAAACCAAAGTTATCGTGGCTCGGGTCAGCTTCAGTGCTTCCGAAAACAGCTCTCTCTTCCGGATCAAACAAGCCGTCAAGTCCGGTATCCTCACCTTCATCTATAAGTTCGTTTTGGGGTGCTTTATCTTCTGAATCTAATTTGTTGTTAGGAATAACATCTTCAGAAATCTTGCCAAGATCAATATAAATTTTTGCGTCGGGCGTTGAGGTTCTTATGTTCATCCAAAACTCGATAAATTCGATATTTTCATCCACAAGATTATTCGCAGTTGAAGAAAGAACCTTCATCATACCGCCCCATGCCTTTCTTGGGTCGCTTAAGTTTGGAGTGTAGTTATAAGGACCGATACCATCGGGTTTAAATGCAAAATCGAGAACGGTAACAAAATCTTCGCCGCGTATAGCCGATCTGTTGGGCCAGATATCCGCAATTTTAACATCCGATGGCAACACATTAAACCACCAAGCCTTACCTTTGTAGTTCATTCTTTGTTGGCGGGTTAATCCCGATAATGACGGCAAACTATCAGGCGCCGAAAGGTCTTTCCATGCACCATATGTAATGCCGATTGGGATGGTTCTTTTAGCACCCTCAAAATCGTCAATATAAGCGATTGATTTACCGCCGTCGCTCTCAATTGTACTTTTCTTCGTGTTCGGATCGGGGTTCATGTAAGCCGCCTCGCCTGTAAAAGAAATAGACGACATTTCTTTTGTTGAAAGAACATTATCGATCAGGTTGGTCAGGAACGGAAGGTCGTGCGAAGTCTGAAAATCTAACCCAAGAATAAAGTTGCTTAAAGGCTCTTCACCGATTCTTACCTTATCCGAAAGTGTTTGCTGTGAAAGAGTTAGCGCCGAAAAACCGAGTTTCGTTTTTTTCGAAATATCCAAAATACCTCTTGCGCCAAAAAGCGTTTTTGAAGCCAGTTGGAACAGGTCGTTCTCTTCGTAAGTTATTCTCAATTTTGCGCCGGGCGAAAGCGCCGCGGAATTTCGGATAGTTACCTGACCAATGTTATAATCGACCACATAGTCTGTTCCAAGGCTAAGCAGGCGCCCATCCAAATAAACCTTCACAGAGTTTTCAACAACATTGAAACCCAACTGATATGTTGAAGATGCCTCGCCGGAAAACTTACCCGTTAAAACCCACTTATCTTTCAGTTTGTCCTGTTTTGCGAAAGTTAGAGTCTGGTCATAAATCGCCATATATTTCAGTGAATCAGCATTCGGAATACCGCTTGACAGGTTTCGCCCAAAAGGCTGAAGTGTCGGGAAAATTACCTCACCGGTTTCAACTAAAATCGTGATGCCCGGTTTAAAGTCAAACTTCCCATCCGGTGGGGGCATTTTGTTCGGCCCCACCAAGTCTAAACCGAAAGCATTCAATAACCTTACACTACCGAGAACGGGCTGTGGTTCGCCACCGTCAACTTCGTATTTAAGGTCAAATTCAAACCCGTCTTCCTTCACATTTCTGCCACCCATAGCATAGATGTTCTTAAGCATCAGCTTCCAGGCGGTCGAAAGTGTCGGCTGCAGAAACTGAGGTTTAACCAGTTTAAGAACCAAGCGCTGTGTTGTATCAGCCTGCCCTTTGGACTGATCCAAAAACTCGCCGTAGAAAAGGTCATCTGCCGAGCTGGCGGTGTTTACACCCTCCGTCCGGTAGGCAACCGCAATAATATCCTGATCCTGAACATTGGTTTTGAACGAAATATACCCGGTTTCACGGTGGACTATATAGTCAACTCCATCGGTAAGCTTAATAAAACGCCCTTTAACAACCTGCCCCGGCACTTCTTCCACATCTAATGCTCTGTAGCTATCGGGATAACTTTGCCCTTGACCAATCGGTGGAAGCGATATGTAGGCGTTCGCAGAGCGCTCGTTCGGGTCTTTTAATGTCTGGTTGATAGATTTCCAAACTTCAATGTCTTTAACAAAAAATTCCTGAACAATTTCAGGGGTTGGGTTAGCGTAATAGCGATAAAAAAGGTTCAGCGCAGCGGAAGTATCCGCATATAAAGTATCCAGAAAGAAGTGGTTAGTCGAGTAATCATACGCCCGTTTTGTAAAATCCTGCGATACAGTACCGCCGCCTAAGTCTTTCTCTTTAACTTCCGCTTTCTTTTGCGAAACCAAAGCGGTTAAGGTGAACGGACCCATTTTAAAGTTTGCTTTAACCCCAAACAAAGCCTCAGAACCGCCAACCAAACCTGATGTTTGCAACGACACATTACCCGCTTCAACACTCTGCACTATTTCATCTTCGTAACCGGTATATTTAATTTTCAGCTGGTTTTCATACTCAAAGTTCCGTTCGGTGTTCCAGTCGGCGTTTATGTTAAGCTTATCACCAATAGTACCGCTTACATTAATCTGAACCTGTTGCTTAAAATCCGGTTCATTTCGTGTGTTACCAAGAAGTGAAGCCGTAATACCCTCTGTGCTTTCATTTCGCCAGGCGGCGTGTATATCAACCGCACCTCCGATCCTTAAACTGATTACGGGAGGTCCAAAAATACTCAACACACCAACACTCGGAAGTGGGATTTCAAAGTCAGTAATGTCTTTCAGGAAGTCGGAAAGCCCCTTTTTCGTCTCTTTCAATTCATATTTGTAACCTAAATCCTGCCACATTCCGGCGTTTTTATTATCCATTGCCATTTTTAGATACTGATCGAACGGGAGCCGAAGCGTATATTTATACGGCATATTGCCTATAAATTCTTTTATGTTTACAAATCCACCGGTTGAATCAATTTCTACTACCCTCTTGTAGTTTGTAGGATTAGCAAAAAATGAACTCTTTTTCTCAGTCTGAAACTTGGAATAAGGCACATCTTCTCTTTTTACCTTAAAATAGTTCAGCCTTGCGGTTGAATCAATCGCCATAGGATCAAGTTTAACAGTATCCTGCAGTGTTGAATCCGTCGCTATTGTATCTTTCAGTGCAGCAAGAGCCGAATCTTTCACTGCAGCAAGTGTGGAATCTGTAATGGAAGAATCTTTCGGTGGAATAGAATCGGGTGCGGCTGAGGCACTCGCAGGGAGTTCGCCCGGTTTCAAACTGGTTTCATCAGAAAACGCATAAGGCGCTTCTGTTGATTCAGGCGCTGTTTCAGTTTGTACGGCATTGAAATCTGCAGGAAGTGTTGCCGACACTTCAGATGAATCCGTTTGATTTGCGGTAGAGTCGGAAGGATGGTCAATCGTATCCTGAACACCGAAATCGCCCAACATCATATCCAACGGAATAGAGAATGGAAAAGGGTTAACCTTTGGCTTAACTCCCCCCTTTTTTTCCGAGGGGGAATGCTCTTCTTTTCCGGTTTGTTTGCCGTACTTCGAATTATGCTGAGAATTAAACTTACCGGCGGAGAAATCGGGGAAATATCTGACAGGAGTATATACACCCCCGCCGTCTTTCATCATAAATCCGGTTGCAACAGCGAAAACGAGCACCGTTATAAAAAAGACAATAAAATTCCGTAAAAATCTGCCTTCTAAAGATTTAACTTTCTTAATGACGGGCAATCCAAAGGTTGTGATTAATAGTAGAAAAGTCTATTGCAACTCAAAAATATTGATTAGGAAGCGTAAATTTAAAAAAAATGATTCGTTCGAAATGTGTAATAATTTATGAACTATCTGAAACGCATCGACCCGATATCCCTCGGATCTGCCGGTTGAAAGTGAATATCGATCTCTCCTTCATCTTCAAAAACGATTGCAGTAAGTTTATTCCCCGTAGCCGCACCTGTATCGATATAATACACATGATTAGAGGGTGAATACCTGAAATTTGAGACAGGTGTGTGCCCTACAATCTGCACTTTACCTACATTTAGAATTTCGTCTCTGTTCCAAAGCAAACCATGCGGATCGTTAATAAGTTTCGTACCAATTTCCAAAAGGGCATCATCATTCAGCGAACCGTCTTCATTAAGCACCCCTAACCATTGCTTGTTAACCCCGGCGTGCGATATTAAATGATTTTCTAATGATACAAACAGTGGCATATCTGCAATAAAATTACAGTGCCTGCCAAGTGCCTCGGGTGATTCTTTGTAATCAGATAAAATTGAACCCGACGAATTCATATTCCAAGCAACTGCCGCAGGGCTTTCAGGATCACGAAAGTAAGAGAGGAACATCATATCGTGGTTCCCAAGAACCGGCACTATGCCCTTCTCAATTACAAATTCCAGCACCTTAAACGAATGTCTGCCACGGTCAACTAAGTCGCCCGTGGCATAGACATCAAACTCACCGTATATATCGGTTAATTTATCGTAGAGGTTTTTTAAGGTATAATAACACCCGTGAATATCGCCTATTACTGCAAACATTGCTTCTGTAACAATTTACGAAAACTAAATATAGTTTACAGACTTGGCGTAAGCCTCCAACTCATCCCTGAACCGGGGGTCAGCAATAGCAATCAGAGACCTGACTCTTTCGCTGATTGGCTTTCCCCAAAGTTGAGCAACGCCGAACTCGGTTACAACATAATGAACATCCGCCCTGTTAGTTACAACCCCTGCACCCGGTTTCAACTGCGGCATTATTCTGGATATTGTTCCGTTTTTTGTTGTAGCCGGCAGCGCAATAATCGGTTTTCCGCCTTCGGATCGGGCTGCACCTCTGATGAAATCAACCTGACCACCGAACCCGCTGTAAAGTTTCGGACCAATTGAATCAGAGCAAACCTGCCCTGTAATGTCAACTTCAAGCGCTGAGTTAATTGCAACCATCTTTTTATTCTTTGCAATAATAAAAGGATCGTTCACATATTCTTGAGGGTGAAACTCGATCATTGGGTTGTTATCGATAAAGTGATAAAGTTTCTGAGTACCAAGAACAAATCCGGCAATTATTTTTCCTTCGTGGATTCCTTTCTTTGTATTCGTCAGAATACCTTTTTCCACTAATTCAATAACTCCATCGCTGAAAGTCTCTGAGTGCAGCCCAAGGTCTCGTTTACCGTCCAGGTATTTCAACACATTATCCGGGATAACTCCAATGCCTAATTGAAGTGTTGAGCCATCTTCAATCATATCGGCAATGTTTTTCCCGATCTGTTCATAAGCAGCTGCCATTTCCGGAGTGAGATTCTTCGCACCTTGTGGCAGTTCGAGAATTTCTTCATCAACCTCAACTATATAGTCCAGACGGCTGATGTGGATGAAGCTGTCACCAAGTGCCCTTGGCATGTTTGGGTTAACCTGAGCAATAATCAAATCTGCGTGCTCGGCAGCCGTTTTAATCAGCCCCACTTCTGTACCGTAGCTGCAGAAACCGTGCTCGTCCGGTGGCGAAAGGTGAATCAGCACAACATTTATTTTCAACTCTCCTCTTCTGACTAAAATCGGGAACTCATAAAGGTACAGTGGAATGAAATCAGCTCTTCCTTCACCAACGGCCCGCCGTGCCTCACCACCCATAAAGAAGGAGCGGTGGTTGAAATACTCGCGCATTCCGGGCTGAAGGTAAGGCAGCTCGCCAACAGAAAGTGCGTGAATTAACTGAACATCACGCAGTTCTTCCTTTCTTTTTACGAGTGCATCGATCAATGTCCTCGGGAAAGCACAGTTCGAGTGAACAGCTACATTATCACCTGACTTGATCGCCCGAACAGCCTCTGCCGCACTTACAACTCTGTTGTTATAGTTTTTAAGCATCGAAGAGGGTAAATTCTTTCTAAGTTTTATTTCTTCTGTCATTTTCATTACCTAATTATTCGAAAAGATATGTATCCGTCTGAACTCAACATTAAAGGTCTCTGCTATCGTTTCGTTCGAGCAAAAACCTGCCATCGTGCACACGCCTTTCGTTAAGCCGTGGTCACCCATTAATGCCGAGTTTATCCCCCGGTCTGCTATCGCCTGAATGTAAGGAAGCGAAACATTGTTTAACCCAAAACTTGCAGTTCTGGCAACCAATGCCGTCATGTTGGGTACGCAGTAGTGTATTACATTGTGGAGCATGTAGGTCGGGTTCGAAAGCGTGGTTGGTCTGCTCGTTGCGATGCAACCACCCTGATCGATCGACACATCAATAATCACACTCCCTTTTTTCATACTTTTCACCATCTCCTCGGTTACTAAGTTAGGAGTCTTTTCACCCTTAATCATCACAGCACCAATCAGCACATCCGCAAATTTAACCCCTCTGCTAATAGTATATGGGTTTGCCACAACAGTGGTAATCTGTTTGTTGAATAATTTTTCCAAACGACGAAGCCTGTGGATGTCTTTATCCAGTACAATCACCTGAGCACCGCGCCCGATTGCAGATTGTGCGGCAATCGTGCCAACTACGCCCGCACCCAGAATAACAACTGCTGCCGGAGCTACACCCGGTATCCCGCCGAGCAAAACTCCGCGTGATATTTCATGTGTTGATTCAAGAAGATTCTCTGCAGCCTGAACGGCTAACTGACCTGCAATCTCACTCATTGAATGCAGAACGGGCAGCCCAAATTCATCTTCTATTAGTTCAAGCCCAATAGATACAATCTTCTTCTCTAAAAAGGTGGTTATCAGGTTTCTGCTTACAACCGCTAAGTTCAAAAAAGAGATGATTATCTGATCTTCCTGAAGATATTTTAATTCTTCATCTGCAACTCTGCCTACTTTCACTATCATCTCTGAACGCGTGAAAACTTCTTCGGCTGAATAAACTATTTTTGCGCCTACCTGTTTGTATTGTTCATCCGAAAAATGGCAGCCGTCGCCGGCGGTTGACTGTAGATAAACAGTGTGTCCTGCCCTGACCAACGAGTCAACCCCCGCAGGAGCCAATGATACTCTTTTCTCCTCATTCTTATGTTCTTTTGGTATTCCTATTCTCATGTTGTATCCGCATTTTTTTGTTTAAATCTGTTCGAACAGATGTATCTGTGCATTTAACTAAATTTGCTTAAGCAACTAAAATTCTTAATAATGTGCCGGCAACCAATTACTATTGCCTGCTATATCTGATCCAAAGACTGCTCTAAATCCCGGATTAAATCCTCGGGGTCTTCAATACCAACTGCAAGCCTTATCCCACCGGGATGAATGCCGTGCCGTTCAAGCTTTTCAGTCGGTATTACCGAGTGAGTCATTGTGGCAGGGTGTTCAATCAAAGTTCTTGTTAACCCTAAGCTCACCGCAAGCGTTAGCGTATAAGCATTCTGAGCTGCAAAATTCATAAATTTACCGCCGTTTTTCTTTTGTTCGTCAACAGATTCGCCTTTAACACCGAAGAAGATCATGCTGCCGGGTGCAAAATTACCGCTAAAATCGATCATTTGCTTCTTTGCAAGGGCATGATACTTACAGCTTTCCAACCCGGGGTAATTTACAAACTCAACTTTTGGGTGTTCCGAAAGGAACCGTGCAATTTTCATCGCATTTTCTGTCTGTCTTTTAATTCGCAAATGAAGTGTTGAAAGCCCATAAGTTAAAATAGTCCATGCAGCTTTTGAAGAAAGCACTGCACCAAAATCTTTTCTGAAAAGCAGCAGCAGATTTTGGAACTTTTTAGGACCGATAACAGCACCACCCATATCCGTTCCAAATCCGCTGATTCCTTTTGTCAGTGAGTGAACGGTGAAATCTGCGCCGAGTTCAATAGGGCGTTGGCAAAATGGTGTGGCAAAAGTGTTATCAACCACGATGTATATTCTGTTTTCTTCATCCCTGTTTTTATTTTCCTCATCAACAATTCTGCGAATTTGCCCGATATCAATCAAATCCAAATTCGGGTTAACCGGTGATTCGAAATAGATAACCCTGGTTGCCGGTGTTATCAGTCCGGGAAGATTATCGGTTTCCGTCAGGTCAGTTGAAATGTATTTTATATTCAGCCTGGGGTACCAGTTATGAAACAGAGAAAAAGTGCAGCCATAGAGCGTTCTGTGAGCTATTAGTTCGTCGCCCGACTTCAGCAAAACTCCCAAAACCCCTGAAATTGCGCCCATTCCGCTGGCAAAAGTAACCGCCATTTCACCTTTTTCAATAAACTGAAGGTTCTCTTCCAGCAGCTCCTTGTTGGGCTCACCCAGTCGGTCGTAAATATAAATGGGAGCAAGTTCCGACTGTAAAGCCTCCGGATTAGCAAATTCAAAGAAGCCTTCTGCACCTCGCTCAACCGTGTCTAATCTAAAAACTACTGATGATGAAAGTGGTGAAACGACATGGTGAGCATAGTCCCATTTCTTACTGATATTTTTACCGTAAATCAGATGTGTCTCCGCGGAATATTTAAGTTCCTCGGGATTTTCATTGTTGTTTTTTGTTGTTGACACACTGCCTCCTTTTATACCAAATGTTATTATGTAAACATACAAAAAAGAGACGAGATAAGAAAGTTTTTTTATATTTGAATATGCGAGATTTCAGAATATTTTTGTATTTCGTTCTGATGCTTATTTTTGCGGCGGGTTCCGCCTCTCCGCAAATGAGCAGTCTGGGTGAAAAAGTGGTCGCCCTTTCGAAATATATCGGTGATTTACAAGCTCCTGATCCGAAAGAAACAGAAAGAGAGCTTTCCTCGGTTGATTCTATTTTTATCAGGGCTTTATCTCTCTCAAACGGCGATATTTCAGAGGCTTTAGCGGCGTGCATTTGGGCATGCCTGCCCGTTAGAAATACTGTAATGGTAACCCCGTTTACAGGGATTAAACTTGTATTTCCCTTTATTTCTGCCGATGATGAAACTTTTTTGGGGAAAAATAAGAAACTTCCGAGATATTTGTTTTTCGATTCCCCTGATTCAAAGTCGGGTGACATCGATAAACTTTCCCATTTTTTTGGTGCAGCGTATCTCGAATATAATAAAATTATACCCGGCAGTACTAATTTCATCGGTTGGTTTGTCGAAGTGTTTGAAGAATCTTTTAAGGTTGATTCCAAAATCTCGCGACGCGATCTGATCGCTAACTCACTCGGGATTATGTTTGGCGACGGATTAAGGAAAAACGAAAATCTGCTTCCGTCTAAATTCTTAAAATTATATCAACCTGTTAAATAAAATTTTTAACTTTTTATCTCCTTAAATGGCCGATTTTTTAATTTTTTTTATCAACTTAAAAAAGCAGATTTTTTAATTTTCATAAACGCTTGAAACTAAATTTCTAAATTTTTACAACCCGTTAAAGAAAACTTTATGCCAAGAATATTAATTATAGACGACGAGCCCGGTATCAGAGAGAGTGTAGCCATGATACTGGAGTATGAAGGCTACGAAACCGACGCCGCTGAATCCGGCGAAGATGGCATTGAATTGGTGCGTAGCGGTCAGTTTGACGCTATTCTGCTTGATATCAACATGCCCGGAATAGACGGTTTCGAAACTTTGAAAAGAATAAAGGAGATAGACAAAAACCTCAATATTGTGATTATCTCCGCTTACGGGAATATTGAAAACGCCATTAAAGCCACACGCACAGGCGCTTTTGACTTCTTAGAGAAACCTGTTGACCGGGATAAACTTCTTATCACTGTGCGCAATGCCTCCGAGCAGGCGATTTTGAAAAAAGAATATGAATCGATAAAAAAGGAAATTGATACCCCCTCACCTATTCTTGGCGAATCTAAACCAATGAAGGCAATTCTTGAAGTGGTGGGCAAGGTTGCCCCTACTGATGCAAGAGTTTTAATACTCGGCGAAAACGGAACGGGTAAAGAGTTGATTGCCAAAGCTCTGCACGCAAATTCGCCCCGCGCGGCTGCACCATTCGTCGAGGTTAACTGTGCTGCAATTCCAAACGAATTGATTGAATCCGAACTTTTTGGGCACGAAAAAGGGGCTTTTACCGGGGCTCTGAACCAAAGAATCGGAAAATTTGAACTCGCTGATAAGGGAACACTTTTTTTGGATGAAATTGGCGATATGAGCCTGCAGGCTCAGGCAAAAGTACTCAGGGCAATTGAAGACGGCTTAATTGAACGGGTTGGAGGAACTAAAAAAATCCCCGTGGATGTAAGAATTGTTTCTGCAACTAACCGCGACCTTAAGGAAATGATCGTAAAAGCTGAGTTCAGGGAAGACCTCTTCCATCGCCTTAATGTGATCCCGGTTCAGCTGCCGCCACTTCGCGAAAGAACGGAGGATATTCCGGTTCTTGTTCAGCACTTCGCGCAGGAAATTTCGCTGAAGCATAAAAAAATTGTTCCCACTTTCGCAGAAGACGCAATTACCTTACTGCAAAAGTTGAAATGGACCGGCAATGTCAGAGAGCTGCGAAATATTATCGAACGAATTATCATTCTGGCAAATGCACCGGTTATCAAACTGAGCGATATCGATTTCCTTCTCCCTGTTGAAAAGGTTTCTGTTGATGATCTCATCTCTGAAAGCAGTTCGTTCCAGGATTTCAAAGATAAAGCCGAAAAGGCTTACATCTTAAGACAACTTGAGTTGAACGGCTGGAATATCAGCAAAACGGCTGACGACCTCGATATTCAGCGAAGCCACCTCTACAACAAATTGAAAAAATATGGCATTGAGAAAGGTGAATGATATGAGCGAAACCTCTTCCCGGTTCATCTATTTTTCCCGTTAAACACATTAAGAAAGGAGTTTAATATGGGTGAAACTATCTTTTCGAAAATTATAAGGAAAGAAATCCCCGCTGCTGTGGTTTATGAAACCGATTCGGTGCTCGCTTTTAAAGATATTAACCCGCAGGCACCGGTTCACATTCTGATTATTCCTAAAAAAATTATCGATAAAATTCACAATTTTGATACCCGTTCGGATAGCGAGCTGCTTGCCGAACTGTTTCAGGCTGCTCAGCAAATAGCCGAAGAGCACGGGTTAAGCAAAAACGGCTACCGTTTAGTGATTAACAACGGAAATGACGGTGGGCAGGAGGTTGAGCACCTTCACCTGCACCTTCTTGGCGGCAGAAAAATGAACTGGCCCCCCGGCTGATATTGCACTGCAGATAATAATTCAATAGAGCTGATAATTCACTGCGACCGATAACGCACTGCGGATTATCATGCACTGCGACCGATAATTCACTGCAGTTTAATTTTAATGCAGTAGATACACTACCCGCAAAAAAACAGCCCCAAAGCAACTCATCATCGCAATGTAAAGTATGCTCTCGGGTGTTAAAACTATTTAACTTCTTTCAGAATAATCTTGTTTTCGGGGTCAAATTCCACAGATTTTGCACCCGGTTTAACTTTTATCTTAAACAACTGCCCATTTTCCGAGTTAAAAACAGACTGCACTTCACTTGTGCCGTCTTTATAATTGATTTTTAGCTCAATAGTGGCTTGATAGTAAATTTCGGGGCGGTCTGTCTGTGCAATTGTGGCGAACAGATAATCTTCACCATTCTCTTTTTTAAATTCAAACTTATTTTTGTAAACCGGGTGCTTTGGGTAGTTCAGCCACTGGTTAAAAAACCAGGTGTAATCTTTTCCCGTTACTTCGTTCACAACCTGAATTAGTGTGTCCGTAGTTGCGTTGCCGTATTTAATATTTTCGTTGGCAGTATATCGCTTCAGAATCTCCATAAAAACGGGTTTTGTTACCTCTTCTCTGAAAATGTGCAAAACACAGGCAGCCTTTTTGTAGATCAGTTCCGATTTGTAAAAATCAAGTCCGTCTAAATCTGAATAATCCCACTTTGGCTCGCAAATTGCATCTTCAGGCTTAGAACGAAAATAGACATCGGCGAAATCTTTCATCATATCTGTGTAAAATTTGCGGTCTTCGGTCAGGTCTTCTGCCCAAAGCGCCTCCATATATTCGGCGAAGCCCTCGTTCAGCCAAATATCTTTCCAGTTGCTCGGCGTAATCAAATCACCAAACCATTGATGCGCAAACTCGTGAACTACCAACAGGTCATACCAACAATTCGAACAAAGAGTTATAAAACCCTGATTTTCCATTCCCCCGTACAAAAAGTCGCTTGTTAAAGTTGCAAAAGCCACTTTTTCAAAAGGATAAGGTCCAAATCTTTGTTCAAACCAATCTATCATGTAAGGTACCATTTTATAGATATAGTTGATCGCCTCTTTATCTTCCGATTTTCGCCAGTAAAGCTGAATCGGAATAGACTTGCCGGTAACTTTCGATTTTACAGTCAGACGCGTAACACCATAGTCGGAAGAAGCAGAAAACACCATGAGATATGTAGCCATTGGATAGCTGCTCTCCCAGGTCCATTTTTTACCGGAAAGCGAATCTTCCAAAGCGGTCATCATGCCTACCGCCCCAACTGTAACATCAGGCGGCACAGCAAGCGATATTGAAAACAATGCCTTATCCGACGGATGATCTTTACAGATAAACCAAGACCTTGCTTCACTCGGTGAGTTGTTCGTAAAAACTGAACCCTTTGAAACGAAAAACGCCTGATCTTCTTGTCCGGTATGAGAGTATTCAAAATTTATTATTACTGTATCGCCGGGTGAAAATATGTCAGTGGGCTTTAAATATATCTTATCGTTTTCTTTTCGGATAACGGTTGCACCCAAAATCAAGCGAATTTCTATCGTTTTATCTGAGGCGTGAAACCAAACGGTGCTGTCTTCCCGTACTGATTTAATAATAAAGGAAACCGATTCGGTAGCTTCAAATGCCCTCTCTTTTTTTGACTTAAAATTGTTGAGCAAATTTAAGTCAAGTTTATATGCCAGCACATCTATCGTTGTATCGTATTCCGGTGCAGGTTGAGCAAAACCCCAAAAACCGAAAAGAAGCAGGAATAAAAAGGTCAAGAAATAAGTTCGCATAGAAATTTTATTAAAACATAAAAAAAAATCTTTAACATATAATTTAAAGAATTAGTATCTTTATTTTGTAGAAAATGGCAATATTTCACGAAGGAAAAAGTAATGGCTTACGCAAGAGCGCTTCTAATTATACTTTCAGTTTTTTTATCGGTTCCATGCATTCAGGCGCAATCGTTTAAGACGGTGGCGCAAACTCCTCACATTAACGGCACAAAAACTGCAATATTTTCTCCCGATGGCGAATTTTTGATATCCTCCGGTTTTGATAATTTAATAAAAATAAGAAAATACCGTACCGGTGAAATACTCAGAGAAATTAAAACCGCTCCTGCACAAGTAAACACCATTGCTTTTTTCTCCGATTCGGTTATAATCACCGGCGACTCAAAAGGGCAAGTTGCATTATACAATATTTGCAACTCAACACCCGCATTGAATAGAAAAATTGCGTTCCACCAAATCACCTCCTTAATTTACGATAAAAACTCAGGTTACTATTGGTGTGCGGGATATGGAGGGCTTCTGACCGCTGTTTCAGGCGATTCCCTGAACATCTTTTTCAGACTGAAAGATTTCTACGCCGATTTTAACACGATCGATATAAATGAAGAAGGTGAACTTTTTCTCGGCGCAACCAACGGAAAAATCTATGTTTTCAACACATTTTCAAAAATAGTAACTGATTCAATTTTTGCATTTGACAGCGATGTGTCGGGGTTAAAAGCTCTTAATGCTTCAAATAACAACAACGGAGGCAGCAATAGCAACAACGGCACAGACGCCGGTAACAGCGACAAGGATAACAACCCCAGCGGAAAATCAATCATAGCCACTTCATTCAACGGAACCGCAAAAATCTTTGAGAAAAACAGCCTCGGTTTATATACCGAAAAATTTACCGTGCAAACCAATCCAAGTGCGATGATTGTATCCCTTTCGGTTTCGCCTTCCGGAGCGTTGGCTGCAGCAACCACTTTTGACAATAACATTGTTCTGATTAACACCCAAAGCGGCGCGATTCTCAAAAGCTTTTCAGCGCACGAGTATATAATTGCCGGAACTTTGTTCAAAAATGAAAATGAATTACTAAGCTATTCTTTCGGTAACAATTTGATTATTTGGGACCTTAACAACACCGAGCGCCCAAAAAACATTTTTTCGGGAGTACAAAGCAATATCGAATTAATTGCCTCCGGCAGAAAATGGTTGGTTTGCACCAATGACAAAAACGAAATAATCTCGTTTGAGATCAATAAAAATTTTGCTTCAAAACGCTTATCTGTTGCACCCGCAAAAATCACTTCTTTAGAGTTAGATGAAGCCAACGATCGATTAGTCTTCGGAACCGCCAACGGCTTGGTTAAAGTTTTGGATATTTCTACCGGTCAAACAGTGATTGAAGAGAAACTCAGTAGTGCCGATATTCTTTCAACCGCTATTAAAGATTACATCTTAGCCGCTTCTACCGATGAAGGAAAACTGTACATCTCTAAGTTTACGGCTACGGGCAAACTTACCTCTAACAATGTTTTTAAGCAAAAGGGTAATTTCTCCTCTTTGTGCATTGCACCAAATTCTAACCTCGTTGCTGCCGGTTCCGAAGAGGGAATAATTTATTTTGTGGATATTGACACCGGTGAAAAAACCGGCACTCTCGTGGGGCACTCAATGAAAGTGAACCATTGCAGGTTCGACCTGCAGGAAGAAATTTTTCTTTCTGCTTCCGACGATAACACCCTTCGCTATTGGTCAACAACCGAAAACCTGAATTTCAAAACGATGATCAATGAATTTGGATATTGGTCCGGGTCGATTCTGCTTGGGGAATCGAATGTGGTTGCAGCCGGCGAAAGCGGCAAAATATTGAATTTTCGCCCTTCAAAAGAAACACCAATTCCCTTTGAAGAACATTCTCTGTCCCTCAGTAAACCTTTTCTCTTTGGCAAAAATCATATTGCAGCCAAAGACGATGCTCAACAAATTGTTGTGTGGAACACTACCACCGGGAAAATTGACTTCATAATCATATTAAATGGTGATGAACCGGTTGTTTTAAGCGTTGAAAACAGAACGGTTTATACAAAAAACGGAGGTGAGCAGAATTTTCTGTTTATTAATGAGGGAGATTTTAATGAAATCATCAAACCTCAGATAAAAAATGTGAGTGATCTTAAATCAGGATTTTAGTCGTTAGCTTTCAGATTTCTCGGGAAAAATTCATTCTCATTGCAGAATGTTACTGCCCGAAAATAACATTTTACAAAATAGTTAACTTAAAGACTAAGCACCGGTGGTACACCTTACCCAAAAACATGGTTTTCTTAATCAGCTTCCCAAAATCAAGCATCTCCCCCAAAAGAGGCTTTTGCTTCACTGAGTGAATTATACCGCTCCAAAATTGAAGAATAACCCGTTATTGCGAACAGTTTTTCTATCGTCTCGTTCACATTACAGAAAACTATTTTGCCCTCGGCAGCTTTCATCTTCTGAATTGTAAGAATGATTGCCCTCAACCCGGCACTGTTAATAAAATTAAGTGATGTGAAATCGAGTATTAGCCTGCGCTCACCGCTGCCAACTATTTCGTTCAGATGTGAATTTAACTCATCGTAATCTTTTATTTCACACCGTCCGTTCAGATTTAGTATCGTGAACCCGGCTTCCTTTTTAACTTTGATATCCATTTGATCAGCAGTCCTTAATCTATCAGGTTGAAAATGGAAAGGTAGCCCGTAATGTCAAAGATTTTTTTAGTTGTTTCATTTAAGTGAGCTACTATCAGTTCAATACCTGAAGTAACGGAAAGTTTGTGCGCTTTCATAAATACTCTCAACCCTGCACTCGAAATGAAAGTTAAATCTTTGCAATTTAAGATTATTTTCGCAGGGTTTTCGTCAAATGCCTTAGTAACGGCATTTTCTAACCCTTCCTGGTAAGTTATATCCAACCTACCGTCTAAAATTAATTCAATGGTATCCTCGGTTTTAACGGTCTTAATTTCCATTGCTTTCTCCGTTCAATTTTTTGCTTATGATAAAAATGTTCTTTTTGCCTTCTCGTGAATAAGTTACACTATCCATTAACTTTTTAACAATGTAAATCCCCAGCCCCCCAACTGCTCTGTTCTCGATAGAAACAGAAAGATCAGGGTCTTTTTTTGCCAGTGGGTTAAACTCAACGCCACTATCAATAAATTTAATTTGTAAAACATCATCTTTAAATGATACTTCAATCTCTATCTCTCCTGTTGTTCCTTCAGAGTAAGCATAATAAGTTATATTTGCCAACACCTCATCAAGTGCTATTAAAATATCATACACTTCTTTATCGGAAAATCCAACAGATCGGGTTGTGCTCTCTACATAATCAGCAACAGCAACAGTTTCTTCAATCTTGTTCTGTATAACTATACTTTTAAATAAATCCATTATTTAGAATAAGTTAAGTTGATTTCCTTAATTGTGTTGATTAATTGTGATACAGAAACTCCCTCCCCTTCCATAACCATCACAGCATTGCCGTTAACTAATAAAATAACTTTTGGCGGTGCCGATCTAAGATGAGGAAAAAACTTTTGCGGCGTTAAAAGCGAATAATTAACGCTTCCGCCGGTGCTGCTGAAAAAAGGCTGCACCTGATCCTCCGAACCCAAAAATAAATAGTGCCTGCCCACTCCTTTAACCAACCCCCATTTTTGATTAAGCTCCGTGGCAACAGCATGGCAATGATCGCAATCCAGACTTAAAAAAGCAATTATTTTTATCCCCACATCACATCCCGGCACCAACTGGGAATAAATCGAAGTTGTTTCCGGATACTTTTCTTTCAGCGGTGTTTTGGCAGGCTCTTTTTTCTTCACCGTTGCAGAAGTGGTGTCAGCAACAATTGTTTCTTTCTTTTCTTTTGCTTTTAACGAGTCAGAAGAAACTCCGGCTGCTTTCTCCTCCGGTTTTTTCATAACAGTTAAGCCCGGCTGTTTTACCGAATCAAGTTTCGCAAAATCCTGATTAGCAACAATTTCCGGATGCTCCACTGTTTCATAAGGTCTAACCGGAAATACAACCATTAAAATTGAAAGTATAACCACATACCCCGCTCCCGCGTACTCATATCCGTATTTCGCCTCAACGCCCGTCAGCTTCAGCAAAGCAGCGTTAATTGCAATAAAAACGATGTTCTTAACAATTGAAGCTGTGTTAGAAAGCGGTAACACTTCACCAAAACAACCGCAATTCTCACCCCCGTTACCCGCTAATTCGTAATAAACAAGATAAACAGTAAATAAAACCAACAATCCGGTCGAAACCGGCAGTGTGAAGCGCCGAAGTTTTATGTTTAGCAAAAACATTAAACCTAACAGAAGCTCCAACGAAACCAACATCCGCGAAAAATACGGAACTAACCCCCAACCCACCAAGCCTTGCTGAACCGTTATGCTTTCAAAGGCTTCTAACGGGAATAATTTGCTGACTCCTGAAAACAGAAACATGATGCCCATAAAAAGGCGCAAAATTGTTTTCAGCTCTGTTTGGGTTCCGGTAGTTTTCGCCATAAATTTTTCTGTTATCTTCAAATTTAATAATTTTTTCCCGGTTTACAACAGAAATTCATGTTCGTTTAAAATAAATTTATATTTTAATGATTAAAAAAATTAAGATTTAATGACTTTATCACTTTTGCTCCTATTAACTGCTGTAAATATTCTGGTTTTTCTGCTCTATTATCAGGTCAATAATCGAAAATCGAAAGGGATGATTTCTGAAACTGACCAACCTACAAAAGAAAAATCTAAATATGAGCCAAAACTTAAGATTGAATCTAATGAAGGAATTGAGTTTGCCGGGGAAATGCTCTATTCACTCTTTGAAAGATCAGCAAACGGCATCTTTCTGTTTGATCCTAAAGGCAAATTGCTCGCTGTGAATGAGAGGGCACTCGAAATTTTTGATATTCAAGACCCGCGATCCATCCATACTCTCGATGACCTCGAAAATATGTTCCCTCTCGTTTTTACAAAACAAAGATTAGAAGAGAAAGATTTCAGCTACTACCGGGCTTACAAAGTTGAGCATATCCAGGGTGCTGTTGTAAAATACTTTGTTCTGAGGTATTTCTGGTACAGAACTGCAGATTTCCGCGAAACGCTGATTATTCAGGTACGCGATTATACCAGATACCGCAACGAAGAACTGGAACTGATTAATCAAAAAGAAAAAGCTGAACAAAAAAACAGACAAAAATCTCTCTTCCTTGCAAACCTTAGCTACGACATCCGCACACCGATGAATACAATTATTGGATTCTCAACTCTACTGAAAGAGAGTATAGAAGACCCCGAATTGAAAGACATGGCGACGCAAATTTACTCCGGCTCACTTAATCTGATGAAAACTCTTGACTCCGTTATCGAACTTTCTAAATTGGAAACCAAACAAGTGGTAGCAGAGAAAAAACAGATTGAGTTACGAGAAGTTGTTAAACGCCTATACCTCGAGTACAAAAGCTCTTTTCAGAAAAAAGGATTAAATTTTAAACTTGTAACCCCAAAAAATGATGTTACTTTTTACACCGATGAAATTGTTTTAACAAAAATTTTGCAACACCTGCTTTCAAATGCATTAAAATTTACCGAGTCAGGCGGTACAATTTTATCTTTAAATTTCGATGCCAGAAACGGCTACCGTAACATTTACATTTCTGTCGAAGATACCGGAGTGGGGCTTTCACTTAAAGATCAGGAGACAATTTTTAGAGAATTTGCGCAATTTGCACATGGAGACACCCGAAACTACAAAGGTATTGGCGTGGGTTTGAGCATGGTTAAAAGATATTGCGATATTATCGGGATAAAGATTTCTATCTCCGGCGAACCCGGTAAAGGTTCTAAATTTACTCTTAAGTTCCCGGAAACTCCTGAATGACATTCAAAATTCTGCTGCCAAACTCCGGCTATTCAAAGCAAATCCTGAAACTTGCCCTGCCGGTTATTGCGGGGCTTTCCACACAGATGATCCTTTCTTTGGTGGATACTGCAATGGTGGGCAGGTTAGAAAACCCCAAATATACACTTGCTGCCATGGGGCTTGGGCTTTTGGCAACCTGGGCGGTAGTTAGCGTCTGCTCTTCTCTTTCTACAGGCACACATGTATTGGTTGCCCGACGATTTGGTGAACAGGATTATAACGCAATATCCGGAGTGCTTTTCAACTCGTTGCTGCTCACTTTTGTGATTGGTTCTTTATTGGCAGTTCTCGGCTGGCAGACAGCGTTGACTGTCTCCGATTTCCTTTCGAAAGATAATCAGGTTGCCGAATATGCAGCTGAATATATGAAGTGGCGCTATCTTGGGTTGCCTTTCTTTATGATAACGGTTTCTTTCCGCGGATTTTTCTTCGGAACAGGTAACACAAAAATTTTCATGTTCTCTGCTATTTTAATCAATCTGCTGAACATTTTATTCAATTATGCTTTTATTTTCGGCAAGTTTGGCGCCCCAAAAATGGGGATTGCGGGTGCATCTTTCGCCTCTTCACTCGCAACAATGGTTGACGCAATTTACTATTTTGTTGTGTTTTTTGGGTTTAAGGAGTTTAGAGTAGTATATCGTTTTTCTAAAAACCTGAAACTTATCCCAAAAGTACTATCAACAATTTTAAAACTTTCGATACCCGTTTCGTTTCAAAATGTTTTTATTCTTATTGGATTTCTCTCCTTTATTGCAATCACCGGGTTGCTTGGTATCACCCAGCAGGCAGCCTCGCAGGCTATTATTTCAACTTTGTTTCTCTCTTTTTTGCCTTCAAATGGGTTTGGAGTTGCCGGGCAAACTTTAGTGGGTAATTCAGTGGGAAAAGGAGATATCGTTGAAGCGAAAAAATTCGGCTACGAAACTGCGAAACTGGCTTCAATTTACACCCTATCACTCGCTGTCATTTTTATTTTTGTGCCCGAAGCACTTCTTTACATTACAACAAACGAATCTACCGTTATCGAGGCAGCCATCCCGGCGATGAGATTTGCAGGGGTTGCACAGATATTTTTTGGAGCTGGGGTTGTATTGGCTTACGGATTGCAGTCCGTTGGTAAAACAACTTTCGTGATGTTCGTTGAAGTTTTTACCAATCTTATGATTTTGGTGCCTTTCGCCTATTTCATCGGGGTGTATCTCGAGTTTGGTTTACCCGGCGCATGGTCGGCACTGATTCTTTACACAACTTCTTACCTTACACTGATGTTCCTTAAATTCCACAAAGGAAACTGGAACAATCTTGAGAAGATTTAACCTTCGTTTTGCGCGCAGTTTAGGTGAACAGAACCCGGGATTATTTCTTTTTGATCAACTCAACCAGCAGGTCATCCAATCCCTTAAAGCGCATCTCATAATCCAAACGGCTTCGTCTTATCACTTCGTGAGCTTCTTCCCTGCCGTAGATGTGTGTAATTTCAGTTTTTGCTTTAGCCGAGCCGGGTATGTCTTTATAGGTAAGGAAATAGTGCCTCAACCGTTCAACCAACGATTCAGGGCACTCGCTAATATCTTTCAACTGCCCAAAGACTGCATCATCCCGCATTACTGCTATAATCTTATCATCCGCTTCATCACCATCCAACATTCGCAACCCGCCGATTGGGATGGCTTCAAGTATTACACCCCCCATAGTCAAAGATTTTTCAGCGAGCACACAGATATCCAAAGGATCGCCGTCCCCTTTTATTCCCTCTCTGCCCGTTTTTTCGCAACAGTATTCTGCCACACTTTCAGCACAGAAAGTTTGGGGAATCAGACCATACATCGAAGGGCTGACATTGGAAAAGCGCTGCGGCCGGTCAACTTTCAGATAGCCGGTTTCCTTATCAATCTCGTATTTAACCGTGTCGGTGGGTACAATTTCAATATAAACAGTTACTTTGTTCGGCACATCTTTACCGATCGGTAACCCGTGCCAGGGATGAGGTTTAAAAAGAAGCCCCATCATTTCTCTGATGGGGTCTCTGTCTTTAATTTTCATTTAAATAAATCTTTATTAAACTTTAGAAGAAAAGTCGATTATTCGTCGTCATTGACAAAATCATTGAATAATCAGCCCGGAACACCAAATTAACGGTTGTGCGCGGGATTATTCGTCATCATCAGAATCTTTGAAAAGCCCCTGCTGCAACTCTTTATAGTCGGATGGAATTTCAAATATTTTAGGGTCCACCTTTCCCTGATGCACATCCGTAACTTCCAATAACACCTTCTCTTCTCCGTCTTCAAAAGTTGATAATCTTATCGGGAAGTATCCCGCAAGATCAGAGAGCCTTCCAATATCACCAAATGGGCTGTTAACCTGACTGTCTAAATGAAACAGAAAAAAACCGCCCAATTCTTTTGTCATCCATGCAATCACATCTTTACCCTCTTCAGAAGTTATCTTATATTCATCGCAGGTATAACCGTTAATTACCTTTGTATTACCGGTTTTAACGAATTTTCCCTTTAAATCTTCACTTTTATCTGAGGAGTTAGGCTCATCAGAGTCGTTTCCGAACTCATTAAACGGAACTTTCATATACATTTTCATTTGGTGTAAAACTATAAACATCGAATTCTCTTTCAGCACAATATCGACCGAATGCTCTTCATTCTTTGTTGTAAGTGCAAATTTATCGCCTGAAATGTAGTAATCAGCTTCTCCAGATTCACCACTGTCTTCATTATAAATATTAAGAGTTATTTTACCTTCAAAGTTTTGTGCCGATACCGAAAAAGCACCTGCTGCAAAAATAAAAAGAAAAAAAAGTGGGGTTAAAAACCTGTTCATAAGGGGAATCCTTCTGTTTTGAGTAAAATGAATTTAGAAATTTTGTGTCTAATAAAAAAAACGAAACTGTAATTTAACAAAATTTTTTATTTTTCAGTTCAATTAAAAATATTTAATTTGATGTAACGAGTGCGTACACTAAATTGCACCGATGTTTTTACCATTTAATGGGCTAAATGGTTTCTGCCAATACGAATATTTTGATGAAAAAATTTGGAGTTCAAATGAAAAATTTAGTTTTTACGCTGTTTTTGGCACTTTTCCCGCTTGGAGTTTTTTCACAAAGTCTGGATGAAGTGTTGGCTAAACACTTTGAGGCAATAAATCAGGAAAAAATTACCACCCAAAACTCCCTGACGATCAAAGGAAAATTATATCAGGCAGGGCAACAATTCCCTTTTAAAATGTGCCAGGAGCGACCCCTGAAATTTCGTCTCGATATCATTTTTCAGGGTCTATCAATTATTCAGGCTTTCGACGGCAAACAGGGCTGGTCTGTTAACCCCCTTGCCGGAGATGATACCCCACAACCTGCTTCCGAAGATCAGGTAGCGAGTCTGAAAGTGCAGGCTGATATCGACGGTGCCCTATGGAACTGGAAAGAAAAAGGATATTCTGCTGAACTTTTACCTAACGAGAAAATTGAAGATATTGACTGTTATACAGTTTTTTTGAAAAGTGAAGAAGGCAACGAGTTTAAAATATATATCGATACCGAATCTTTCTTAACGATTATGCAAACTTCAACTGGTTCAACACCTCAGGGACCAATGACTATTAATCTATACCCTTCAGATTTTCGCGCGGTTGATGGCATGAAATACGCCTTCTCGATTGATGCTAAAGTTGACGGAAATGTAATCTATTCTATGAAATATGATTCAATTGAGTTTAATACTAAGTTTGATGACGACTATTTCGAGATGCCTGAATAGTCAATGCCCGGGCGGTTAACCGCTCTGTAACTGACTGAAAATCTCAGCTAAAAGTTTAACGATTAAAAGAAAGCCCGTTCACGGAAAGCAACACCAATTTCAACTTCTGCAATCCGGCGGGCTTTTTCCGTATCTATCTCAGGTAATGAAACTACCGACAGCACAACATTCGGTACAAATTCTTTTGCTTTTTTTGTAAAATCAAGCATTTCATAATACATATTTTCATCAACTCCCATCAGATTTGCATAAGTTTTTGAATCAACAGCGTTCAGGCTGACCGAAAGTGAATCGATCACTCCTGCCATCTCTGGTGTAATATCTTTGTGGTTAATCACATTACCGTGCCCGTTGGTGTTCATTCTGGTTTTTCCGCCAAGTTCTTTCACCCGCCGGGCGATTTGTTTCACCACCTCCCAACGGATTGTTGGCTCGCCGTAACCGCAAAAAACAATCTCCGAATAACGGGTTGGGTCACCGATTTGTTGCAAATATTGAAGTGCCGTCGGCTCTTCCCTTTTTTCCATTCCTAAGTTGTAACCCGCTATAAAAGGTGCATCTTGTCTGCTGCAAAATATACAATCTGCGTTGCAACGGTTTGTAACATTAACATACAAAGCCGAACCAATCGGGTAAACAATCGAAACAGGGGGTATCTCGCCGACACCATAAAACAACCGTGCGTTAAGTTTTGTTATTCTGGCTATATCTCCGGGAGTTAAATTGTGCTGTCTTGCCAACTCTCCCGCAATATATTGCACATTTGCGGGTTCATTCCTTTTACCACGGTTGGGTACGGGGGTCATGTAGGGCGAATCTGTTTCCAGTAACAGATGCTCAGGGTGAATTGCAGCTGCAATTCTTCGCAACTCATCCGCTTTTTTGAATGTCAGGTTGCCCGTGAAAGAAATCATGTGCCCCATCCTTACATATTCAAGCGCATGCTCGAGCGAGGCATTAAAACAATGAAAATGTGCTCTTAAACCTTGCGGTGTGTATTCCCTGATTACATCCATCATATCGTCATCCGAGTCCCGATTATGCACAATAACCGGCAGCTTAAGTTCTATTGCCAACTCCAACTGCTCACGGAATGCTTCTATTTGCTTCTCTTTTGGTGAATAATCGTAATAGTAATCCAAACCTATTTCCCCTATTGCCACTATTTTTTTATTCTTCAGAGCGATCTTTTCAAGAACAGATCGCCACTTTTTTTCCCACTCTTTACTGTCTAAAGGGTGAACACCAACAGCTCCGTAAATTATATCATACTTTTTGGTCAGTTCAACAACTTTTTTTGCGCTTTCAAGGTCGGTAGCCGGAACAATTATAGACTCAACTCCCGCTGCTACCGCTCTTTCTATAACTTCATCAATTTCTTCGGCATAGTCAGGGTAAAATAAATGTGCGTGTGTATCCGTTAAATTTTCCATTTTTTTCTTCACAATTTTCAATTTTTACACTTCAAACTTAACAAATACACCGGTTTTCACTCTTACAATCACTTACAATCACTTACAGCCACTTACAATCACTTACAGCCACTTACAATCACTTACAGCCACTTACAATCACTTACAGCCACTTACAGGTCTATCGGGCAGCAACATCGCAGCGAGTTTGGCTTGCACCGGGCTTCGCCCACACTTCAATCAACAGGCGTATCGGGCAATGTTATTGAAAAACTGAGGACTTAAGGATACATCCTTACACCGTCAACCGGCATAAGCAGTAACAAGTTTTTCCGTGTCCAAACTCAAAACAGAGAAAGCCTCTTCTTCGGACACCTTTTCATTCTCGCCGTTATAGTTGTTTTCCGGCAGTGCAAGGTTTCTCGGCTGTTCATGCGCAAAAGCACCGGGAAGCACATCAAGCTTGCTGACAATAAGGTTGTTGCCGTTGAGCGCATCAATCCTCCCCTCGATCAAAAAAGGACCGTACGAGAGCGTCTTCTCGGCAAATTTCTCGTAAGTTTCGGGGAACAACACCGCTTCAAATGTATCCGTAAGGTCTTCCAACGAAAGAAATTTCATTATTTTTCCGTTTTTCGTTTTTATTCTCTTCGCCGCCATGAACCACCCGATCAACTTCACGGTTTTTCCCTGCAGTTTTGGTATATCTACCGCCCTGCTCACAGTCGGGTCGTTTATCCACCCCTCATAAAAATTAAGGGGGTGGCGCGTCACCATATAGTCAAACGCTTCCAGCTCCGCCAAGCATTTTTCTTCAACGGAATAATCCTGCCCCGTTAGCACTTTCCCCTCCAGTTCAATTTCCTCGTCGGCAAAAAGGCTTTCCTGCAGCACATCAAGTATTCGCCTGTGCTTCACATAAACATCCAACTGCCTCAGCAGATCGGGCCGCCCAACGCCGAAACAATCCATCGCTCCGCATTTTATCAGTTTAGCCGTATCCTCGAACCCTGTGTGTGTTCTCACCAAAAAATCTTTAAGCGAAGTGTAGCCGCCGTTTCTTTTTCGTTCTTCAATCAGAACTTCTGCGGTTGCTTTTTTCAGGCTCCCCACTGCCTGCAGCCCAACTCTTACTTCACCGCCACTTCCTGTATATTCATAAAGGCTGTTGTTCACGCACGGCAGAAGTATCTTAAGCCCCATGCGGCGAGCTTCCTGAATGTAAACGGCAGCCGAATAGTAGCCCCCGCCGTTGCTGAGCACGCTCGAGATGAACTCTGCCGGATAGTGCGTCTTCAGGTAAGCCACCTGGTAAGAAAGCAGAGCAAACGAAGCGCTGTGTGCCTTGCAGAACGAATAACCCGCAAACGATTTTATCTGACGCCACAACTCGCGCGCTACCAATGGTTTCAAACCTTTGAGCAAGCACGATTCGAAAAAGCGCCCTTCGATCCTCTCCATGGCGGTTTTGCTGCGCAGTTTGCCGCTCATCGCACGGCGCAAAAGATCGGCTTCCTCGAGCGAAAGCCCCGCAATGTGGTGCGCTACCTTAATCACATCTTCCTGATAGATCATCACACCGTAGGTCTCCCCCAGAATTTTTTCCATCTCAGGTATCAGATACTTCCGGCGTTTTGGGTTGTGGTGCCTTGCAATGAACTCCTGCATCATGCCGCTTTCTGCCACGCCGGGGCGGATGACCGAACTTGCCGCAGTGAGTAACTCAAAAGTATCAACATTCAACCGGGTGAGAAGCGAGCGCATCCCCGGCGACTCGATATAAAAGCAGCCGATTGTCTTCCCCCTCTTAATTGTGTCAACGGTTTTGGGGTCTGCAAAGAGAAAATCGTAGTCGAAAATGTCGAACTCAACCCCCGCACCCCTCCTCGGTATCGGGCGGTGCAACGAAAGTACTCTTCCGCCGATCTGCCCCGGCAAACGGTAGTTTGACATGTCAAATACGGGCTGATCCTTCCCGTTTTCAAAATCTTCTGCGGGCTGCTCTTTTATTGTTGCGAAATCTTTCGCGGGTGACGATTTTGTTGCTTTTGGGTTCCATTTTGTTTTCTGCAGCACTATTTCAGGGCTGAGCGCTGCCTGACTTTTCGCTTCTTCAGGGCTATACATTTGCAACCTTCCCCATTGTTTCGCGCAGAACTCCGAGCGAGCGTTGCGAAAGAAGATCAATTTTTATCAGCCCCAAATCTTCAATCGGATACATATCGGGCTGCGTGATAATTATCCCAAGCCCTTTGTTGCTCGCAAACTCCAAAGCCACATAGTCAGTTATCGGCTCGGGCGTAATCACTATCCCACCCGGGTGAATGCTCAGGTGCCTCGGAAAAGAAGCCAAACGAACTGCAGCCGAAACAATGCTTTTCCACGGTTCCACTTCAAATTTTAACGAGCGTGCCTCGGGGAACATAGCTGAAAGATTGGGAAGGTTACGGGCATCCGTCCATGGTATAAATTTGCTGTACTGCGAAATTTCGCTCTCGGGCACCCCGAACACTTTTGCGGTCTCCCGAAACGCTGACCTTGCCCTGAAAGTAACCATTGTGGAAATCATCGCCACTTTGTCGTATCCGTATTTCTCAAAAACATACCTGACTATCTCGTCCCTTTCACGCCACGAGAAATCAAGATCAACATCCGGCGGGCTTTTCCGCCCCCGGTTCAAAAATCGTTCAAAGTAGAGGTCATATTTAATCGGATCAACTTCCGTGAACCCTAAACAGTAAGAAACTAAGCTGTTAGCGGCTGAGCCCCGCCCCAATAGCATCATACCGCGCTGTTTCGCTTCGCGAACTATATCACGCACAACCAAAAAGTAATCGGAAAACCCAAGCTCGTTGATAACTTCAAGCTCGTATCGCAACCGGTTTATCGCCTTTTCCGTGATTGCATGATACCTCATCTCAAGCCCCTTAAAGGCAAGTTTCCAAAGGTACGAAAAAGATGGTTCACCTCCGGGAGTGGGAAAGACGGGGAACTTGGTTTTCCCCATTTCGGGGTCAACATTGCAGTTGTCGATCACAAAATTGAGGTTTTCCACCGCACCGGGCACCCTCTTCCACTCCCGCAACATTTCACCATACTCCCTGAAATAAAAAGCCTTCGGTTCGGTTTCATCCTCCCGCAGGGTTCCGAGCGTCTTGCGCAATCTGATGGCAGTTACAATTTTGTGGAGAAGGTAGTCTTCTTCGTTCAGGAAAAAGACAGGTGAAGTGGGCAGATATTTATACCGGTTCTCGAGACAAAAATTGTAAACTTCTCTCGCCGTTTTTTTAGTTGCGGAAGTGATGGGCAGCTCACCGAAAACATTCCCTCTGTTGCCCGCCGCCTTCAAAAGCCTGATAGAAGGGGAAATAACAAACAACCCGCGAAGTTCACCCCGTAAAACCTCCTCAAGCGAGAAGTTCTCTTTAAGCTTCCTCGCAGTTATTATCCTGCAAAGGTTCGAGTACCCCTCACGCGTGCCTGCCAGAAGAAGGATGTATTCTCTTTCATACACTCCCCTGCCACCCGGTTGATACTCTCCTCCGTTTCCCGGTTGATACTCTTCTTTCCTCTTTTTCTCGCTTTCAAACTTGTCGATATATGCCTCCCAATCGACACTTCCGGCACCTGAATTTCTGTCTGCAAAACTGCTTTCGGGTTCGTCTATGTATGCCCCCAGGAGGGGTTTAATCCCCGCTTCCGTTGCTTTTTTGTAGAATTGTATCAGCCCGTACATACCATTCCTGTCGGTCAGCGCCAAAGCTTTCATCCCAAAGCTCTTAGCCCGCGCAATAAGATCATCCGTCGATACTGCTCCCTGTAAAAGAGAGTAGTTACTGTGTACATGCAACATTTCTGTGAATCAATTTTTACAAAATACCATACATTTGTATGGTAAAATGCAAAATTTTTCAGAGAATGTCAAGGAAAATTTTTAGGAGCGGATGGTGAGCGGTATTTTATTTCTGTTTTATATTTCAAAGAAAATATCGCAGAATATTTTTGAGCGCGGGATAGCTAAGTGGTTCATCACTAAAACTTATCAGGGAGGGGTTCGGACTCCAAGCTCAATTGCAGAAAAACCGAACTTATCCCTGATTTTATTCACGGCAAACATCATCTTTTCCCGTTTTTCCTCTTTCGTCTCAAATAGTGAATCCTGGCTGTGGAACTCAACAAGGCTGCTCATCCCGATACCTATAAGCCTAACCCCCACTCTGCGGGTGTAGCCTTTCCTAAGAAGATTAAGTGCGGTTTCATACACAAAACGGTCATCCACGGTAGGGGGCACACGACAAGCCCGTGTAATAGTGGAAAAATCCGAATATCTCAATTTTATATGAATGTTACCCGCCATTTTGTTTTCATCCCGTAGCTGTTGGCAGATTTTACCGACTAAATTAAAAAGGTACGATTCAATCTCCGGAAGAGATGAAATATCCCGGTTAAAGGTTCGCTCGCACGAAATCCCCTTCCTTTCCCAATTCTGCACAAGTGTTTCACTCCCTTTTCCGTTGGCTCTCTCCCACAAATCAAGCCCCCCTTTACCAAAAACGGAAGCAAAATACTCGGCGGGTAAGCGGGCAATATCACCGATTGTTGCTATCCCTCTTGAACGAAGCGCTCCGGCGAAAACTTTCCCCACACCCGGCATCGTTTCTACCGGAAGTGGTGCCAGAAAATCTTTTTCGCTGCCGGGTGGAATATATGTGATGCCCTTCGGTTTGTTAAAATCTGAGCAAATTTTCGCTATGGTTTTATTGCTTCCTATCCCAATTGAAGCGGGCAGTTTTAACTCATCCCGGATTTCATCCAAAATCCGCTCGGCAAGAAGCATGAAGTTGCCGTAAATCCTTTCCGTTCCCGTAAAATCCATGTAAAACTCGTCAACGGAAGCCTGCTCCAGTAATGGGGGGTATTTTTCAAGTATTTTTTTTACTAAATGAGAATATCGGCTGTATTCTGAAAAACTGCAGTTTACAAATATCGCCTGCGGGCAGAGTTTATAGGCGCGGGTTGATGGCATACCCGAGCGCACACCAAATTTTCTGGTCTCGTATGAACATGAAGATACCACACCTCTGCTACCCGGCTTTCCGCCCACTATTACGGGTTTGCCGTTCAATGAGGGATCAAGTATCCGTTCTACCGATACAAAAAATGTATCCAAATCAAGATGAAATATTACCGGCATAGCCACTCTGAATGCAAAACCTATTTTAAGCCTTAAAACAATTCCTGTTCTAAAAAATTTGAATACGATTTCAAAGGCTGAAAATATTTTCCCATTTGTGCGGGTATATCAATCAGCTGCCTGTTTTCCAAAAAATGTATCAACTCCAGAGCATTTGCAGGTGCATTTCCCCCGGGGTGATTGTTAAAAATCACAAATACCTCTTTAAGGTGTTCGGTTGCACTTTTTATTATTTGTGCAATTTCCGTCAATTCACCCGAGGAATAAAGATACCTGTAGCGTTCGTTTTGCTCCTGATAGCTTTGCTGTTTCCCGTAATTTCTTATCGAGTTAAGCCATCCCTCATCGTTTCTGCCATGCAGACGAATATATGCCCTTTCGTTTACAATATTCAATCTGAAGGGAATTGTTTCCCCAATTTGTGGCTGATCAATCGTTGCCGGCACTAATCCCCACTCTTTGCAGAAATCATACGCTTCAGCGCTGCTCCACGATTTATGACGAACTTCAAGAAATTTTCTGTAACCGCAAAATTCATCGCTAAGATTTAAAAGATACCCCGCACTAACGGGTGAAAAAGAGAAAGAGTAAGGAAACTGAATCAACAATCCACCAAAACGCTCACCTCGCTGAAGCACATTGAGAAGACTTCTTACTGAGTCAATATTCTCTTTCAAATACTCCCGTTTGTGTGTGAAATCCTGGTGAAGTTTTATCGTAAAATGGAAATCTTCCCGCCCCTCCGTTTTCTTGAGCCACTCCAATGCCGTTCCGGGGTGGTGGTATTGATAGTAGGTTGAATTGACCTCAACACAGTTGAAATACTTCGAATAAAACGACAGTTTATCGAACCCCGCCCCCTGCTTCTGCGGATAAAACATCGGCGACCAATCTGTGTAAGACCACCCCGCCGTACCGATAAAATACTTCGTGCTCATCTTTTCTCTTCCTTTTCCAATTTTGCATTCGCTTGCAATAAAATGTTTAGAAACAGATTTTTCGTACTTATCCAATACTTCGTGTTCATCCAATATTTCGTGCTCATTATATATTTCGTTCTCATCTTTTCACTCTCTCACCGGAAACTATTTCCCGACAATTCTGTGGGTATGCTCTATTAAATACACCATTCTCATCTTTTCACCCTTTTACTTAAAGCTGCGTGCCAATCCAACAAAAAACTTTAACAAAAATACCTCATTTCCAAAGCCGCACTAACCTTAAGAATACCTTCCCGTTTTTGCATCCATACTTCTGTAAACCCCAACGACAACCCCGACAACATGAAAATTTGGGTGCGTTTCTTCGATTACAATGGGGGCAAATTCCGGATTTTCTGACACTAATTCAATCTTTTTTCCCTTTTTAAAATATCTTTTCACTACGGCTCCATCGTCCAACACTGCCGCAATTATCCTGCCGTTAATCGGTTCAGAGTTCGGGTTAACTATTATTACATCACCGTTGAAGATATAGGCATCTTTCAGGCTGTTCCCTTTCACTTTCAGAAGAAACGATTCTTTCGGCATCCTGATCATATTGGGCAAATCAACGGTATCTATAGCACCGGGATAGATAGTAACGGGGCTACCGGCTGCCGCCTCACCGATAATCGGACGGGTAACAAACATGTTCTCCTCCAACAACAGTTCGATCCCACGGGCGATTTTCTCATCCCTCTTAATCATTCCCTTTTTTTCGAGCGCCATCAAGTGTTCCCTGACTGTCGAGCGGTTTTTATATCCAAATTCAGCCGCTATTTCAGAAAGTGAAGGTGGGCGCCCTTTTTCCTCTTTGAAGTCAATCAAATATTGAAGTATCTTTTGTTGCGTTTCTGTTAAATTTCTCGTCATAACGGTTCCGATATTAATTTTTACATACTACCATACATTTGTATGGCAAATATAAAATATTTTTGAAATAATGTCAAGTTGTTTTTAAATGGCAGAGTTAAATTGTTTTCAAATGAGATAAATTTAACAGGGTTAAAATAATTTTTTTGGAAAAATATGTTTCGAGTTTTTCTTTTATCTGCAATAACACTTCTATCTTTTCCTGCTTTATCGCAAAGGCTGATCACCCCTTTGGAATATTCCGGCTTCACTTCTCTGACCACACATAAAGAGATGATGAATTTCCTTTCTTACATCTCAACTTTGAAAGGAGTAAACATCAGCAAAAACATTATTGCTGTTTCCCCCGGCGGGCGGGATATTCCCGTTTTGGAGTTTTCGCTCGGCGAATTTGGCAAAGACCCCGACAAACTGAAAGTACTCCTCTTTGCCCAACAGCACGGGAGCGAGCACTCAGGGAAAGAGGCTGCACTTCTTCTTATCGGGGAGCTTGCTAACGGTGCTCTGAACGATGCACTGCAAGTTTTGGATGTGGCGGTGATCCCAATGATGAACCCCGATGGTAACGAGGTCGATAGAAGAAGAAACGGTAACAACGCCGACCTTAACCGCGACCACCTGATTTTAGAACAGCCCGAAAACATCGGTTTGCAGAAATATTTTTACAAATACCTCTTCGATGTTTCTATGGATGTTCACGAGTACTACCCCTATTCAGAAGATTGGATTGCGCTCGGTTTTCGAAAAAATTCCGATGTTACAGTCGGGTGCCTCACCAACATTAACACTCCTCAAAAATTCAGAGATTATGCCAATGAGGAGTATCTTCCGTTTGTCAAGGATTATCTCAATCTGTTTAAGTTTTCATTCGCTGAGTACACTCCCGCGGGTATTCCTGAATCTGAGTATATGCGGTATAGCACTTTTGATATTAATGACGGAAGGCAGGGTTTTGGCTCTCTGGCAACCTTCTCTTTCATTCAGGAAGGTAAAAACGGCGAAGACTCGGCTGATAATATCGAAAGACGAGCCTACAGCCAGATGGTCGGGATGATTGCATGCCTTCAATTTTCTGCCAAAAACCACGAAGAAATTAAAGAATTGGTGAAATCTGAAAGAATCAAGTTAGCTGAGGGTGAACCCGAGTTTGTTTCCGTGCAGATGGAGCACACCTCCGACGGTAGCACCCTTGAGCTGCCTGTGATTTCACTTAAAACGGACAGAGATTCGGTGGTTTCTGTTAAAAATTTCCGACCTGTTGTTTCCTCATTGTTCAATGTTCGTAAACCGTTTGGTTATCTGATACCGGTTGAGAACAAAGACCTTGTAGAGTGGACTAAAAAACACCACCTTGAAACTTCTGTTTATGAACCAAATGCTAAAGATATTATCGAAAGTTACTATATTACAGGTATAGATTCCATAGATTTTGAAGGTGATCGGGTTATCAACCCTTCCTGTAAGGTAGAATTGGTAAAACCCACAGAGCTAAAGGGGAATTATTTATTTGTTCCGACAAAACAGCTTGCAGGCAATATAATTGTTCAGGCTTTGGAACCAAAAAGTATGATTGGGTTGGCGACTTACAAAAAGTATGAAAACTTAGTTACAGCGGGCACTATGTTTCCTATACTCAGATTGGTAGAATAATAGTTTTTAAGTGGAGTTAAAAAAATCTTTAAAAAGTGTTTATAAGTAACTGAAAATCAAAAATCTGAAACTTTTCTTTCGGTTACCCATCACACTACGAATGAAATAAAAATATGAGGTAAAAAATGGCAAAATTAAACGCTTATGTTAAACAAATAAACGGTATCAGCTTTGCAGGCAGAACCGATTCGAACCACTGGATCACGATGGACGGTCCTGAAGATTTCGGTGGCAACAACGCCGGCATTCGCCCAAAAGAACTTATGTTGCTCGCTATAGCCGGCTGCACCGGAAGCGATGTTGTTTCTATTCTTCAGAAAAAAAGAGTCAATGTCCGCACTTTTGAAATTAAAATCAGTGCTGACCAAACAGACGACCACCCGAAAGTTTTCACTGCCCTGCACATCGAATATATTTTCAAAGGAAAAGACATTAAAGAAGCCGATGTTCAGCGCGCTATCGAGCTTTCGCAAACTAAATACTGTGGCGTTACTAAAATGTACGAAAAAGCGATGACGGTTACTCACTCTTACACGATTGAAAACGAAGAATAATTTTTCCTTTTTAACAGCTCTTGTCGTCTGTTTAATAACTTTTTTTCGTATTATTAATGTTGAAATTTCAATTTTTATTTTGGGATCATACATTTAACGGAGAAATTTATGGCAAACCATCTTATTGCGCATGTTGAGTTACCTTCAACCGACCTCGAAAAATCCAAAAACTTCTTTAATGAAGTTTTCGGTTGGGAGTTAAAAGAATTTGGAAAAGGCTACATGCTCTGGAACAGCCGGCAAGGCACAACTATCGGGCTTAGAAAAGTGAAAGATACCGTGAAAGGCGATACTCCAGTCTTTCATATTCTCGTGGATGATATCGAAGATACAGCTAAAATCGTTAAAAAAGCCGGCGGCTCTGTTTTCAAAGAGAAAGCAGTTATTCCTGTTTATGGGTACTACGCCGTGATTCAAGACCTCGATGGAAATAAAATCGGGCTATATCAGGCACATTAATCGTTTTTTTAAATCAAATTATTCAGGAATTTGATTATGAGTACTACTACAATTAAAAAAATCGCAGTTAACACCGGCGGTGGAGACGCCCCCGGGCTGAATGCTGTGATTAAAGCCGTTACTATGTCTGCTATCCAACGCGGTTGGGAGGTTTACGGCATTAGAGATGGCTATAACGGAATTTTTCTGCCGACAGATTACCCCAATCACGACGGTGTAATCAGGCTTACCATTGATGATGTGAAAGATATTACATCACTCGGTGGAACGATACTCGGCACAACCAACCGCGGGAACCCACTTCGCTATCCCATGAAAACTGCAGCCGGCGCTGTGGTGGAAGTCGATCGCTCGGATGAAATTGTCGAAGGGCTTAAAAGATATGAAATCGACGCAGTGGTTGCAATCGGTGGCGATGGCTCTTTGACAATGGCGAACGAATTTTACAAAAAAGGCGTTCGGATTGTCGGCGTTCCAAAAACGATTGATAACGACTTAAGCGGCACATCGATCACTTTCGGTTTTGATACCGCAGTTTCTTTCGCAACAGAGTGTATCGACCGTCTTCACCTGACTGCAAAATCGCATAAGCGAATTATGGTTGTAGAAGTGATGGGAAGATATGCCGGTTGGATCGCTCTGAACTCCGGTGTATCAGGCTCTGCGGATGTTATCTTGATCCCGGAAATCCCTTACGATATCAATAAAGTTGCCGAGCATCTGCGCGCCTCTTTTACAGAAGAGAAAGATTATGCAATCGTAGTTGTGGCTGAAGGTGCCTACCCAAAAGACGGCACATACGCAGTGATTGAAAAAGAAGCAGGAAAAGCAGAACGCCTCGGCGGTGCAGCTGACAGAGTTGCGGCTGAACTTCAGGGGCTTCTGAAAAAAGAGGCAAGAGAGGTTATTCTCGGGCACCTGCTCAGAGGAGGAAGCCCTACAACTTTCGACCGGCTTCTTTCACTTCGTTTCGGCGCTGCTGCCGTAAGAGCACTTGAGGAGGGATATTCCGGCGTTATGGTTGCCCACCAGGTGCCAAACATGATTTATATTCCAATTGAAGAAGCCGTCGGTAAGATGAAACTCGTTGACCCCAATAGTGAAACAGTAAGAACCGGAAGAGAACTCGGAATCTGCTTTGGTGATTAAAGTGGCGGGTAAAGTGTTTGTCAGCTACTTATCATATTAACCACATAAAAGTGTAACTCTTTAACCTCAAAGAGGTTGCACCCGCTGATAATAACGCCGGTTAAACAATTTAACGGTTTAGTTTATTAAATCAGCCGGATACAAAAAAATAAAAGCATAAAAGGAAAGTTATAGATACTTTTCCTTTTATGCTTTTTTATCTTAATCAGGTCAATGGAAAAAGAAAAATTAGTTAAGTTTAATTTACCTCTTTTCTTCTTCCAATTTTATTTTTTTCAATCGACTTTTCAACCTTTATGCTTTTTTCTTTTTACTTCATCAGGTTAAGTTTAATTATCCTGTTGCTTATCTCTTTTCCGTGCAGATATTCCAATCTTGCAAAATAGACACCTGAGGATAAGCCCGAAGCGTCAAATATATAACTCCCCGCCCCCGGTGGTGTTTCGCCGAAGAAATTAGTTGAAACTAACTGCCCTAACGCATTATAAACATACAAATTAACCTCGCCTGCATAAGGCAAATTCCAGCCGATTGTTGTCGCCGGGTTAAATGGGTTGGGATAGGCATTTTCAACCTGAAAATCATCCGGCAATTCCGGTTCGTTAATTCCAACAACATTCTCTTTGAATATCAGTTGCACTATCACCGGCAGGTGATCAGATGAATAGTGCAGCGCATTGGCTATATCTTGCCCTACCGCATTGTTTGGTGGACGGTTAACAGAATCTTTGTAGTGCGAGCCGTCGTTCCCGTATGCTCTGTAGCTGTTTCTTACAAATTCCACTCCGCCAAAATCAACAATCGCTTTGGAAAACAGAATCATATCGAAGCGGTCATCCAACCCACCGGTTGAGCCTCCTTCAAAAGCCCTCGTTCTGGTTGATTGTGTGTGGTGAACAGCATATTGCGACTGCCCAAAACTCCCCGTCATAACCAAAGGATCAATAAAATGCCCCTCGGTGCCCGGAGCGGCGGCACGCAACTTCTGATAAGCAACCTCAGTTGATGAATAAATGTTAAAATCTCCACAGACTAAAAAATTAGTTCCCGGCGGCAGGCTGTTCGTATATTTTCTCAAACTATCCACTTCTCTGCCTCGTTGCGCCTCGTTAGTGGCACCCGTGCTCGCCTTCAGGTGAACTGAAAAAATATTGAGGGTATCTTCCGTAACACGATGCCGTAGTCTGAACAGATTTATATCCCTAAGCTCTGTGCGAATTGGTGTGTTATCCAAAAAACCAAACTTAGTTGAATCATAAAATATCCCGTTGTCCGAGTCGGGTCCATCCTTAAAAGCACCCTTATAATACTTATCCGAGATCGTTTTCAGAACATTGTAATACATCGCATCTATTCCGATTTGCGAGGTAACTTCCTGCACCACAAGAATATCGGGTTGTACGGCACCCAAAGTTACTTTGAAATGTACATTTCTGGCGGAAGAATTGGTGCCAGGGTAATTCAGCAAATTGTACGACATCAGAGTAATCGTATCCTGAGCTGAAACGGGTAATACAAAAAACAGCAAAAGAAGCAGAAAATTTCTCTTTTTCATCGACTTCTCCTCAATTGTTAAATAATTTTTCAAAATTTGTTCGTTATTCCTCCGTCCTCTATCCCTGCATTATTAAAATCTTTTTTTGTTCCTGCTTAATTGAACCGGCTAAAAAATCGGCTTTCTCAGACGAAATAATCAGAACTTATGTTTGTTTCAATCAGCGCCTTTTGCCTGATACAAATTGTTCTTCGTCTCCCTAAGCATGTTCTCAAAATTTGCGCCTCTTTAACAAATAACCGCAACCGATGAACGAATTAATTCCCTTAGTTGTTGTCTCAGTCCCCTCTATTTGTATCTTTTTAACGCAAAACCGCGACCGATGAAAAAATTAAAGGTTACTTCTCCATCTTAAAAAACAATTCTTTTGCCGTGGGGACGGGCAGTTCGCACACAGAATTGCTGCACAAATAGAAGAAACAACCCGTATCACCGGTATTCATTCCTTTTGTGAAAGGAGCAAAATTTTCCAGTTTTTCAGAGTTGGCGCTATCTTTCAGCAACACGGCAACATTGGTGTAAGCAGGTTTGGTAAGTTCAACCAAGGCGGCTTTTATCTCTTTGTTATCCCGTTCACCAACAATAACCAATTCATAAGCCGGATATAATAACGGCTCTAATGCAGCTAAAAAGAATGAGTGTGCGTGCGGGATTTTCTCCACACTCGGGTAAAATGCCCGAATAAGTTTCTCTGCCGCTTTCAAGTAATCGGTCTTACCGGTATAATGATACAGTGTAATTAAAACCCTCAACATAACGGAATTTCCCGATGGCATTGCACCGTCGTAAACATCCTTCCATCGGGCGGGTAAATCTTCATCGTGGTGCGGAGTTAGATAAAACCCACCGGCATCATCAGCGAATGAGTTAAGCAGTACTTCAACATATTCAATCGTTAAACGAAGGTAATCGGAGTTAAATGTGGCTTTGTAAAGCTCAATCAGACCAAGTGAGTAAAAAGCGTAATCATCCAAAAAACCTTCAATTCCCGCTTCACCCTCTCGGAACCGGTGCAATAACCGCCGGTTATCTTTCAGATGTTTTTCAATAAATTCGGAAATCCCGGCGGCGGTGTTAATATATTCCGGATTTTTTGCATATCTGCCTGCCCGTGCAAGTGCGGCAATAAGCAGACCGTTCCAGTCAGTCAGAATTTTATCATCCAAATGTGGGTGTATTCGGCTTTTTCTTCTTTCGAACAAAATACCTTTGAAATAATTCGCCCTGGCTTCAAGTGTATCTTTGTTGGTGTTCAGCTTTTCAGCCATAATATCCAACGGCTCCGGCAAATATATCACATTTTCACCCGTGAAACCTCCCTTTATTCTGTCAATAAAGTTGCCGTGCTCTTCAACCGGAAAAATCGAACGAAATTCCTCGAACTCATCGCCAAGCAATTCATACAGTTCGGCGTACGACCAGATGTAAAATTTTCCTTCTTCGCCGTCGCTGTCAGCATCTTCAGCACTGTAAAAACCCCCGGCCGGTGAGCGCAACACACTCGTTAGATATCTGTAAATACTCTGAATGACTTCTGAATAGAACCTGTTTCCCGTAATTTTCATCGCCTCGGCGTAGGCGTAAATCATCGTCGCCTGATCGTAAAGCATCTTTTCGAAGTGTGGCAAACGCCACTCTTCATCTGTTGAATAGCGATGGAACCCGTTGCCAAGATGATCGTAAATACCACCCAGACGCATCGAAATAAGCGTAACTTCAGCCATTTCAAGCGCTTTTGGTTCACCGGTAAGGATGTAATAATGAAGGAGAAACATTAAATTATGAGGTGAGGGGAACTTCGGTGATGTTCCAAAACCACCGTGATCGGGGTCGTATCTCTCTTTAAACTCGTTGAAGGCTTTCTCTAAAAGGTCGGTGGTGATCTCAGGAAGCGTGCTACTCCGCGGATGATCTTTCAGTTCCCGTATAAGATGTGCTGCCGATTCATTTATATCATCGCGCTTTTCATGCCAAAGCTTCTTAACCCGAGTGAGCAGTTCAATTATTCCCAAACGACCGTGTGCTGTCTCTCTTGGGAAATAAGTACCTGCAAAAAACGGCTTCTTATCCGGCTTAAGCAACACGGTTAGGGGCCAGCCGCCACTTCCCGTTAATATCTGACAGGCTGCCATGTAAACAGCATCAATATCGGGGCGCTCTTCTCTGTCAACCTTAATTGATACGAAATTTTCGTTCAACAGACCAGCCACTTCTGCCTCTTCGAACGATTCTTCCTCCATTACATGGCACCAGTGGCATGTTGAGTAACCTATCGAAAGAAAAATCGGCTTATCTTCTTTTTCGGCTTTCTTAAAAGCCTCTTCTCCCCATGGGTACCAATCTACCGGATTGTGCGCATGTTGCAACAAATAAGGGCTTTTTTCGTTTATCAGTCTGTTGGTATTTATTTTTTTCATTTCTAATTTATCATTCGTAGCAGATTTTGGCTTAATCTGTCAATTTGGCTTCTTGTTTTATTTGTTGAAATTACCCGAGGCGCTCTTTTTGAAACTTAATTCTGTAATCGTAACTATCCGGAAAGTAACAAGTTTAGTTTATTTCGTAAACTTATCTCACTAAAAACTCAAAAGTTTCGATTCGACTTAATTCAACCGACTGAGTCAAAAAACAGAAAGCTAAAAATTAATCTGTACCATGTTTTTCAGGTGAATAAAGCGGAATAGTGAAAGAGAATGTTGAACCCTCGCCCTCTATACTTTCAACCGTTAAAGTTCCGCCGTGTCTTTTTACAAATTCGTTACACAAAATGAACCCCAGACCTGTCCCCTTTTCATTTTCCGTGCTTAATTTGGTCATCAGCACATTTACATCGTAAAGTTTTTCTATTGTCTCCGGTGACATCCCAACGCCTGAGTCACTAACCGTGAACCTGAAAAACTCTCCTTCCTTTTCACCTGAAACTATTATACTGCCATCTTTCGGTGTAAATTTTACCGCATTCGATATCAAATTTCGTAAAATTGTCTCTAACATCGACTTATCAGCGTAAACATCAATGTTTTCTTCAATTTCGGTTAAATATTCCAAGTTTTTCTGATAGGTAGTCGGCACCAGTACATTGTTAATATTAAACATCAAACGATCAACATTAACTTTTGTCGGAGAAAACTCCAATCGGTCTGATTGAATTCTCGACCAATCCAACAGATTATTCAGAAGTTCCAAAATTGCTTTTGAAGCAGAGTTGATTCGCCCTGCAAAATCTATAATGTCGTCCCGTGTTAGTTCATCAATATCATTCACCAAAAATTCCGAAAACCCAAGTATTCCGGTGAAAGGACTTTTCAAATCGTGTGCTAAAATAGAAAAGAAATTGTCTTTCGTTTTATTGGCTTCCATCAATTTTTGACGGCTTATCTCAAGGTCCTTTTCAATTTTTATTCGCTCGGTAATATCAGTTAATGCGCCATATAGCACCAACCTATCCCCTTCCTTACGAATCGTGTTACTCGTTTGGAACCAATGAATTGCACGGTTACGGTCGTACAATCGAACGGTTACTGTAAATATTTTTCCTCGTATAATCTCAAGCACCATCGATTTGAATTTCGCAATATCGTCTTGGTGCATAAGAAAATAGACATTTTTCCCAATTAAAGATTCCGGATCATATCCATACCTGCGAACCGAAGGACTGACATAAAGAATATTACCTTTTCGATCAACGGCATAGACCATCTCGTTCAAATTTTCTATGAGAGCCTGATACTTATCTTCACTCGTTTTTAAGGTATCTTCTCTCTTTTTCAACTCGATGGCTAATCCAATTTGATTGGATACAAAATTCAGAACATCAACATCCAATTGATCGTAATTGCGGGTTTCGGCGTCGTACCTTTGAACGACTATCACACCGATAACTTCCCCGGCAGAGTTCTTCAACGGAACACCAAGCCACTCCTCCGAGTCACCTCCGACAAGCATAAGTTCCTCGTAACCGGGTTCCGATTCATCCATTCCTTTGAAAAAATGAACTGTATCTCCCTTCATTATCACCATCGAAGTAAGGGTGGTGCCGTCAATAGCCATTTCCGGCAAAATGGTTTTACCATCAGGTGAATCAACCTCATCAACAAAATACGGGAAAGAGATAGTGTTCTGCTCACTATTCACCGTCGCAATGTAAAAATTTTTAGCGGGCATCAGTTCATCAATCACTTCATGAATCTTTTTGTAGAGTTCAGCAAGATCTTGCGAATTATGTGTTGCGATTGAAATTTTCAGCGTCGCCGCCCTAAGCGTTTCAAAACGCTCAGCTGGAATTTCTTTCATCCCGAACCTAATTTATTTCCTGTGTGTTTTCTTTCTCTAACTGTCTTTGAGCCAATTTTGCGTTTTTTCGGTCCATATCGGTTAAATATCTTTTCCTAATCCTTAACGACGAAGGCGTAATCTCAACAAATTCATCATCTGTTATCCATTCCAAAGCTTGTTCAAGCGACATAACCCTTGCCGGTTCAAGGCGAATGGCATCATCAGCACCCGCTGCCCGGAAATTAGTCAATTGCTTTGCCCGGGTTACATTTACCGGCATATCTAAATCACGGGAGTTTTCTCCAACAACCATTCCTTCATACACTTTCGTACCGGGCTCTATAAAGAAAACCGACCTTTCCTGAAGTTTATTAATCGCATAAGCCGTTGCAACTCCACTTTCCATACACACTAACGCTCCGCGTGTTCTGTGTTGTATTTCCCCTTTATATGGTTCGTAAGAGTGGAAATTATGGTGTAATATTCCTTCACCTCGCGTATCAGTCATAAACTCACCGCGGTAGCCTATAAGCCCTCGGGAAGGAATAAAAAACTCGAGCCTTGTGTTTTCGTTAAAAGGAATCATATTCCTCAGTTCAGCTTTTCTTTTGCCAAGTTTTTCGATTACAGTTCCCACAAACTCTTCCGGAACATCAATTATTACCTGTTCCATCGGCTCACTGACTACTCCCAAAATCTTTCTGAGTATCACTTCGGGTCGGCTTACCTGAATTTCATACCCTTCACGCCTCATATTTTCGATCAAAATCGAAAGATGTAACTCGCCCCTGCCGCTAACTTTGAATATATCGGGAGAATCCGTCATCTCAACGCGCAAACCAACATTTGATTTCAACTCTCTGGAAAGCCTCTCGCTGATGTTCCGTGTGGTTACATATTTCCCCTCCTGACCTGCAAACGGTGAATTGTTCACCATGAAATTCATCGTTATTCTTGGCTCCTCAACAGCCGGTGAATCGATCGCCTCAACTTTATCAGGGCTGCAAAGCGTATCACCAATATCCAAATCTTCCAAGCCCGCAATGGCAACTATATCACCTGAAGCAGCACTTTCAACTTCTTTTCTTTTAATATTCTCGAACTCGTAAAGCCTTGTAACTTTTGCGTTTTGCTTTCTTCCGTCACGGGTTAACAGAACTATTGGGTCACCTACTTTTACGCTGCCGTAGTGAATTTTTCCAATTCCTATCCTGCCAAGATAATCATTATAATCGATTGCAGAAATTAACATGCCAAAAGGTGCTTCTCTTTCCGCTTCGGGAACCGGTATCCTCTCCAACATCAGGTCTAACAGTGGCTCCAACGAATTAGATTCATCCTCTAACTCTAATTTTGCAATCCCCTGTTTTGCAATAGCGTAAACATACGCAAAATTTAGCTGTTCATCACTCGCACCAAGCGCAACAAACAGATCAAAAATTTCATTCAGCACTTCATCCGGGCGGGCGTCTTTTCTGTCAATTTTATTAATTACCACAACCGGACGCAATCCCAACTCCAACGATTTTTTCAGCACAAATTTTGTCTGCGGTAAAGGTCCTTCCGAAGCGTCCACCAATAAAAGTACCCCATCGACCATTCTCAGCGTTCTTTCGACTTCGCCGCCGAAATCAGCGTGCCCGGGAGTATCAATAACATTTATCTTATGACCCTTATAAAACACACTCAGGTTTTTTGCAAGAATGGTAATCCCCCTTTCCCGCTCGATGTCGTTAGAATCCATCACCCTTTTTTGAATATTTTGATTATCCCTGAAAGCCCCTGTTTGTTTTAAAATATGATCTACCAGCGTTGTCTTTCCATGATCCACATGTGCAATAATTGCAAGGTTGCGTATCTTGTCAAGTTCGTACAAATTCGTCTCCTGTTTTAACTGTGTCTTATGTTCAAAATGTCACCATCCTTTACGATGTATTCTTTTCCTTCGAGCCTCCACACACCTGCATCCTTGCACTTAGCGAAAGAGCCGTGCGTTATATAGTCAGTATAATGAACTACTTCAGCGCGAATGAATCGGTTGAAAAAGTCTGTGTGAATAACTCCCGCCGATTGCTGTGCGGTATAACCCTTCTTTATAGTCCACGCCCGGCACTCATCCTCACCAACCGTAAAGAATGATTGCAACCCAAGCAACTCGTAAGATGTTCTTAAAATTCTTGTCAGAGCAGAATCAGTTATGCCAAGATCTTCTTTGAAGGCTTCTGCCTCTTCTTCGCTCAGTTGCGCAAGCTCCATTTCAAATTGTGCGAAAAACGGAACCGTTTCCTTTTCAAATGTGGGGAATCTGTCGCTTACTTTTTTAAGAATTGCCGGTACTTCATCCTTTGACCCATCCGAAAAATTTATACCGATAATCATCGGTTTCATACTCAGGAACTGATAACCACTTAAAAGTTTAAGGTCGTTCTCTTCAATAATCAAGGTTCTGAGTGGTTTTTCATCTTCTAAGTGGGCTTTGAAAGTTTCAAATATTTTTAGCTCTCTTAATAAATTATCCGACCTGTTTTTCAAAATTTCTTTGTTTAATTTTTCGATTCTGTTTTCTACCATAGTCAGATCGGCAAGAAGAAATTCCGTCTCTAAAAACTCGATGTCGGCAACAGGATCAATCTTGTTTTCAGGGTGTGGCACGGTGTCGTTCTCAAACTCTCTGACCACATGAAGCAGCAGATCGTTATTTTTCACCTTATTCAAGAAATCGGAAGTGATTTTCATTTTCCCATCGTCACCCACCTGTAAACCGGGAATATCCACCACTTCTAAAGTTGCATGAACTTCCTTTTTCGGATTAAAAAGCTCAGTTAGTTTGTTAAGTCTTTCGTCGGGTACTTTCACCACTGCTCTGTTAGATTCAACACCCGAAGAGCCCTCAGCGAGAGTTTTGAACAGGGTTGTTTTCCCCGAATTTTGCAACCCGATCAAGCCTATTTGCATCTGTAAATTTTTCCTTCCGGTATGCCGTTTTCACTTGAAAAACGATTAATTCGAATAAAAAAAAAGTTATCTTGTAAATTTACAAAAAAAATACAGCCCGTAGGTGTGAAAAATGCTTTATTGATTCAAAAATCTTTATTATATTGCCCCCTTATAATGTTAATTAATAGAAGAGATACATACATGGTTCCGGGAGCATCAATATTACGGGATACAATAACTATGATACTTGCGGGTGGAGTTGGGCAAAGGCTCTTTCCGCTTACTGCGTACAGAAGCAAACCTGCCGTTCCTTTCGGCGGTAAATACAGGATAATTGACTTTGCTCTTTCTAACTGCCTGAACTCCGGCTTGAGAAAGATTTATATCCTTGTGCAATACAAATCTGACTCGCTAAACCAGCACATCTACGAAGCCTGGAGCATTTTCAATCCGGAGCTTGGGGAGTTTATTTACTCCGTACCACCTCAAAAGAAAATGAACAGCGACTGGTACCTCGGCACTTCCAACGCTATCTACCAAAACATGAACCTGTTCCATGGCGAAAAAAAGAGCAAATGGATTCTGATACTCAGCGGCGACCATATTTACAAAATGGACTACCTGAAGCAGATCCTCTTCCACAACGATGTTAAAGCAGACCTCTCTCTTTCCTGCATGCCCGTGCCTACCGAAGAAGCTGACAGGTTCGGTATTGTGGAAGCTGATGAAAATTCGAAAGTGATTAATTTCATCGAAAAACCCGCAAACCCGCCCGAAATACCCGGAAACCCGGGATACTCCTATGTTAATATGGGCATTTATGTCTTTAACTCTAGCCTGCTGCGAGAAGTGTTGGTTGAAATGGAGTCCAAAAATATGCCTAATAACGACTTTGGGCAGGAAGTTATTCCATACATGATTCAACAGGGCTTGAATGTGGTGGCTTACCCATTTGTCGATGAAAATAAAAAGAATAAACCATACTGGAAAGACATCGGAACTATCGAAAGCTATTACGAAGCAAGTATGGACCTGATTAATGTTGTGCCGGAGTTTAACCTTTATGACCTCGAGTGGCCCCTAAGGACTTATCAATACCAGTTTCCCCCGGCAAAAACCGTTTCACACTGGGGAGAAAGAATTGGCAGAACCCTTAACTCTATGATCTGCGACGGCACAATCGTTTCCGGTGGTTTGATTGAAAGGTCAATCGTGGGCGCTAATGTCAGAGTTAACTCATATTCCTATGTTACCGATTCAATTATTATGAACAACTGCAACATTGGCAGAAATGTTAAAATCAGAAGAGCAATCATCGATAAAAATGTGCATATTCCACCGGGAACGGAAATTGGGTTTGACTTGGAAAAAGATAAGCAACGCTTCACTGTAACGGAAACAGGCATAGTTGTTATACCTAAAAACTATGTTTTTGCGTGACTTAGCGCAATTTATTAAAGTAAAACAGGTAATCGCCTTACTTAAATGCTTATTTTTTAATTTTTTCTTTTTAATCATCGGTTCATTTTATTATATTTACGGGATATATATTTGATAAAAAAATTATGAAAGATTCTTTAGAAACAACGCTTAAGAATTTACCTGATAACCCCGGGATTTATCAGTTCAAGGATAGTTCCGGCAAGGTTTTATATGTGGGTAAGGCTAAGAACCTGAAGAACAGGGTTAGATCATATTTCTCGGGTAAAAGCCCAAGCGCAAGAATTGATCTGATGGTTTCTAAAGCTGTAGATATCGAATTTATCATCACCACGAGTGAAATTGAAGCCCTCGTTCTCGAAAATAATCTGATTAAAAAGCTTAAACCGAGATATAATGTTAACCTTAAAGATGATAAATCATATCCTTTCATTAAGGTAACTAATGAAGAGTTTCCCGGAATTTTCCCAACACGAAAAATAATTAAAGACGGCGGCAAATATTACGGCCCCTATACCGATGTAAAAAGTATGCGTGCCGCTCTTCGCCTGATCACTCAAATTTTTAAAATCAGAAGTTGCAAACTCCCCTTAACTGTGGATACTATTGCACAGGGGAAATATAAAGTTTGTCTTGACTATTACATCAACAAGTGCGATGCACCCTGTGTTGGTTATCAGTCGAAGGAAGACTATAACCGGATGGTGAACCAGGTTACAAAACTGATTAGCGGTAAAACCGAAGAACTGCTGAAAGAGTTTAAAACTCTGATGAACGACGCTGCCGCAGAGCTTAATTTCGAAAAAGCCGCGGAATACCGTGATAAGATTGAGAAAGTGCAGGCTTTTTCTGAAAAACAAAGAATTGTCAGCAACGATAATGCCGACCGTGATATAATCGCTATTGCGTGTGAAGCAAAAGATGCCGCCTGTTCTGTTCTGAATATTCGTGCCGGTAAGCTAATCGGTAAAAAAGAGTTTCACTTGGTTAATCACTCGGAGGATGACCTCCCGGCGGTTTACTCCGCTTTTATTAAACAATTTTACACCGATTTTATCGATATTCCCGCTGAATTAGTTGCTGAAGTTGAACCGACAGAGTCGGCAGAAATTGCGGAACTTTTGCAGTTCAGAACGGGTAAGAAGATTAAGATAACCGTTCCTAAGAGGGGCGACTTGAAATCGTTGGTGGAGATGAGCCGTGAAAATGCAGCACTTCAACTGAAAGAAATTCAGCTGCAAAAAGTGAAAAAAGAGGGGAACATCCCCTACACACTTGCTGCGCTGCAAAGAGACCTCTACCTGCGGAAAATTCCGCGACACATCGAGTGTTTCGATATCTCTAACCTTCAGGGAACTGATTCAGTCGCAAGTATGGTTGTATTTGTTGACGGTAAACCAAAAAAATCGCTTTACAGAAAATTTACAATTAAAACTGTTACCGGTCCTGATGATTTTGCAAGCATGGAAGAAGTGATTACTCGCCGTTATAGCCGCCTGCTGGAAGAAAAACAGCCACTGCCCGATTTGATTATGGTGGATGGCGGTAAAGGACAGCTTTCAACCGCTGTTTATGCGCTAAGGCTACTCGGAATAAAAAATTTTGAAATTATCGGGCTCGCTAAAAGATTGGAAGAAGTGTTCATTCCAAAAAGTTCGGAAGCCATTTTGATACCAAAAACTTCATCTGCTTTGAAACTTTTGCAACAAATAAGAGATGAAGCACATCGTTTTGCAATAACTTTTCATAGATTAAAGAGAAGCAAAAGAACTTTTACGACACAACTGCTAGAAATTAAAGGAATAGGTGACAAAATCGCCCTAAAACTGCTTTCGGAACTCGGCAGTGTGAAAGAAGTGCAAAATGCCTCCATAGAGACTCTTACCTCGCTCATTGGAGAGAAAAAAGCAATGATCGTCTATAATTATTTTCGTGGTGTAGCATGACCAAAATTACTAAAGTTATCATTATTTTCTCATTTTTTTCGGTTTTTATCGCCCTTTCAATGGCAGAGATACCAAAACCTGTGGTTAAAAATAAGGTTCACTCCAGAAAAATTGATATAAATTATTTGGCGCTGCTTAATAAAAAAATTAAAGATACGCTATATACCACTACAAAATCGTATATAGTAATCGATCTTAATACACAGCAAGCGGCGGTAATTATGCGCTCAGGCGAAAGGTTTAACTTCCCTGTTTCTACAGGAACTGCAGCACTTCCAAGAGGCGTGAACACAAGCCCCGGCGTTTTTGCAGTATTCGTGAAGAACCCGGTCGCTGTCTCAAGTGAGTTCCATTGCAACCTTTACTATTGGATGCAGTTTAACTATGGAATTGGTTTGCACGGGCTTGACGGAACCGGTTATTATGTATTCCTGGGCAAACAACCAAGTTCGCACGGTTGCGTTAGAACTGCTAATGAAGATATTAAAATCGCATTTTCAATGGTTGAATTGGGAGCGCCTGTGCTCGTAACCAACGGCGATAACAGTGCTATTGCAATATCTTTTGTCGATGAAAACGACCCTTATATCTATAAACCAACCGCAGCCGAAGCCCCGGCGATCTTTAAGAAAAGGCTTCAAATGCTCTACGACGGGCAACTTAACGAACTGTTCGCTCGAAAAATCGTGATTGATAACACTAACATGGGAATGGGTGGCACCCCTATAGGCGATATCTCAAGGCTGCCGGATGCAAAATCACTCCTGTATAAAGACAAAATTGAAACTGAAGACTATGCCTGGGAAAAAATTGTGAAGGTTCCGGGGATTGAAGAAATTGATACTGTGGCGACTGCTGATTCGGTGAGAGTACCCAAAGATTCTACGAGCAAAACAGCGGCTAAATGACCAAATTTATCATCTCTGCAGGTTGCTTTCTCACTTGTGCTTTTTTATTTAACGCTTGCACAAAACCTGACCCTGTTTATAAAATTGAGAAAACTTCCGGAAAGAAAATTATCGCTCTTTTTGATGCCTACATAAACGGTGAAGAAAGAGCGGAAAATCAACTCAGAGACCCTTTTGAGTTTAATATTCTCGATGCTAAATATTACAGAAAAGCTGAAATAGACAGTATCACCTCCGACGGTCAAACTTTTTATGCCCTCCTGCTCCAGCACAAAAATTCCGGTTACAACAAGTTGCTTATATACGACGATACACTCGGACTTTTGCTTCACGATAAAAATCTGCCCGGTTCGTTGCTGCTGAAGAAAATTTTTATTAACAATAAAGAGTTCTTTTCGGTGGTTGAAAAATTTTCGGTGGAAAGTGTCGTAAATGTTGAAAAATTAAAAATTTACGGAACCGGCAAAGGCAAAGCAACACTTCATTTTGATAATTTTACCGTAGTTTCATCCCCCTCTTTTCTGGCTGAAATGACGGTCTCATCTGCAAAAAATTCACCGCTCACACTTTCGTTTTCGGTGTATGGGAACAAAAAAGCGTTCAAACCCGTTAAGGTTAACTATTCCGACGAGAATGACAGCTTATCGCCAAATCTAACCGAATGGAACGATTTCATTACTAAATATCTGAAAGAATTTCAATTTAAAGGCGATGTGGTGCCTATCGCTGAGGACGCACCCAAATACTATAACTCAAAATTTGATCGCCTTTGCATCTACCTTCCCGGTTCAATGAAAACAAAAAACGGGGTTCAGATAAAATCTCTGTTTAGCAATAAAGTAGCGGGAACGGTTGCTTCTGACACAAGTTCCGGGCTGTCAGTTTATATATTCGACCTTCTGAAGAACAGCCCAATAAGGGTGTATATAAAAGATATTTCTTTTAACTTGCTGAGTGATGAGTTTAATTATTCGGTTTTTGCGTCTGAACCGAAGAAATCTGAAGAGAAAATTACTTTGTTCGTTTTAGTGAGAAGTGAGGATAAAGAATCGTTGGTGGTTATAACCTGCTCCGAAAGTTATTATAAAAAGAACTATGCCCTGGTTAACTATATAATTAACTCAGTAAGTTTCAGTACTCTTTGAGGTTTGGGAAGTTTTGAGATTTTGCGAGGTTTAAGGTTTTGCGAGGATTGAGGTTTTTGTAATAAGCCGCAACAACAACATCCACAACAATAAAAGCCGCCATTTTTTGAAACGAAAATATTCTAAATTTAGTCCGGTATATCAAAAATAAACCATCTGATTTTCAAACTACAAATTTTAATTTATTTTAAGTATTACTAAAAATTTCGTTTTTTTATGAATCTTTATATTATCAGACACTCCGAAGCAGAATATATAGGAACAGGCGCAAACGGCGACAGACAATTAACTCCCGAAGGAAGAAACCTTATAAGAGAATCTGCCAAAAGGTGGTTTTCTTTCACAACTGTTCCATCCTTAATTCTTTCTTCACCGGCTCTGAGAACCATTCAAACTATGGATGAGATTGTTGCAGCGCTTAATTATACCGGCGAAAAAAGTATTACAAACGATCTGAAAAGCGGCTCTTCAATTGGCGGAATTTTCTCGATGCTGCGTGAATTTGATTCTGATAGTATTATGCTGATTATGCACGAACCGGAAACTTCGTTACTTCTGGGGGAATCATGCGGCTTTAGAGATGTGAATTTGTACTTTAAACCGGGTACTATTGCAAAAGTAGTGTTCCCTGCCAAACCGAGAGCCGGCGCCGGAAAACTTCACTTTTTCTTACCCCCTGAAGTTTTTGCACAGAAAAGCTAATCTCTTTTCTCAGACAGGCCAATCTCTTTTCTTAAAAAACCGGAAGGTTTGCTAAATTCTGTTAAATATTAGAAAACCTTAATTCTAAAGTTTCGGCACTATTTGCATAAAAAAAGGCTCTGACTACACAAGATACATACTTACCGCTGCTTCCTTCCGGACCTGACGGAGTTGGGTACTTTCCTGTTAGCAGAGCCAAAAACTTTAAAATTAGCCTTGTAATATACGAAATTCAAATTTCTGTAACAAAAGTGTAGTTACGCTGTTTTCCTCTTAATCTCCCAATGAAAAACAACATTAAGACCGATTTTAAGTCCCTATTCAAGTTACGGCGTTTTCCTTTTGATCCCTCGTCAGAAAAGGTTAAATTTGTAGATGGAAATATTTTTTTAAGGAGATCAAAATGAATATATCCCCATTTATAAATGAAGCATACTTAGATTTTAGTAAACCCGAAAATTTTAACGCACAAAAGGCTGCAATTGACGAAGCCAGAAAAAAATTCGGTGCCTCTTATCCCTTAATCATTGGAGGAAAAGAGGTTGTAACTGAAAGAACTTTTAACTCATACAATCCGTCCAACAAAGAAGAACTCCTTGCCGTTTTCAGCAAAGGTGATGTTGACCTCGCAAACAAAGCAGTTGACGAAGCCCTGAAAGCCTTTGAAACCTGGAGATACACAACACCACAGGAAAGAGCTGAACTACTATTCAGGGCTGCTGCCATCATGCGCAGAAGAAAACTTGAAATTAACGCATGGATGGTTCTTGAAGCGGGGAAAAATTACGGCGAAGCCGACGCGGATACCGCTGAAGCTATCGATTTCTTAGAGTTTTACGGAAGAGAAATGCTGCGCTACGGCGACAAACAACCGATTTCACCACTTCCCGGTGAAGAAAATGAATTAGTTTACATCCCGCTTGGTGTTGGCGTCATAGTTCCCCCATGGAACTTCCCGTTCGCAATTCTCGCAGGAATGTCTTCTGCAGCAATCGTTACGGGTAACACCATAGTTCTTAAACCATCATCTGAAACCCCAATGATGGGAAGGCTTTACTACGAAGTGATGAAAGAAGCGGGTGTTCCCGATGGTGTTCTTAACTTCCTGCCCGGCTCAGGCGCCGAAGTTGGAGACACTCTGGTTGCACACCCTAAAGTCAGGTTTATCTCTTTCACCGGCTCGATGGAAGTGGGTACGCACATCTATGAACTCGCTGCTAAAGTTCAGCCGGGCCAAATATGGCTGAAAAGAGTTGTCGCCGAAATGGGCGGAAAAGACAGTATTATAGTCGATTCTGATACAAATCTTGACGACGCTGCCGATGGTATCGTAGCTGCTGCTTTTGGGTTCCAGGGGCAGAAGTGCAGCGCTTGCTCGAGAGCAATCATCGATGAAAAAGTTTACGATACTATGCTCGACAAAATCAAAGAACGCGTCGAAAAAATCCGGGTCGGCCCTGCAGAAGATAACTTCAGAATGGGCCCCGTTATCAGCGCTTCAGCTGAAAGAGGTATCCTGAAATATATCGAAATCGGTAAAAATGAAGGCAGAGTGATTACCGGCGGTCAGAAAGCTGAGGGCGACGGCTACTACATCAGCCCGACTGTTATCGCTGATGTTGACCCGATGGCAAGAATTTCACAGGAAGAAATTTTTGGTCCCGTGCTTGCCGTTATTAAATCACCAAATTTCGATGAATCTCTTAAAATTTGTAACAACACTATTTACGGTCTCACCGGAGCTGTTTACAGCAACAACCGTGACCACCTGAACAAGGCTAAGAAAGAACTTCTGATTGGTAACCTCTACTTCAACCGTAAGTGCACAGGTGCTATGGTTGGCGGGCATCCCTTCGGTGGCTTTAATATGTCGGGTACTGATTCAAAAGCCGGCGGCAGAGACTATCTGCTCCTCTTCCTTCAGGCGAAGACAATGAGTGAAAAAATTAAATAATTGATGGGGAGCCTCCCGGCTCCCCTGTTCTTCAACTATTCTTTAACAATTTTATCACAGGTATTTATTTAATGAAAATTCACGAATATCAGGCGAAAGACATCCTGAGAAGATTTAATGTTGCAGTCCCTAAGGGCAGACCCGTTTTCACCCCTGAAGATGCGGTAAGAGTGGCAAAAGAAGAGCTTGGTGGCTCGGTTTGGGTAGTTAAAGCACAGATTCACGCCGGCGGCAGAGGCAAGGGTGGTGGCGTTAAAGTTGCTAAATCATTGCACGAAGTGTACGAGTTTTCCAAAGCTATGCTTGGCATGAAGTTGGTTACTCATCAGACAGGTCCCGAAGGCAGAATAGTGAAAAGGCTGCTGATCGAACAAGGCATAAACATCGATAAAGAGCTTTATATCGGTATCACCCTTGATCGCGCAATTTCGAAAAATGTTCTGATGGCTTCTACCGAAGGTGGAATGGAAATAGAAAAAGTTGCAGAAGAAACCCCCGAGAAAATCATCAAAGAAGCGATTGATCCAATGCTCGGGCTGCGCCCAAATCAGGCTCGGAAAATTGCTTTTGCGCTCGGTCTTTCCGGTATTCAACATAAAAATGCGGTCGCTTTCCTTCTTGCTCTCTATAAAGCTTACGACCAAACCGACGCTTCACTTGCGGAAATTAACCCCTTGGTTGTTACAAAAGAAGGCGATGTAATGGCACTCGACGCTAAAATGAATTTTGACGATAACGCACTTTTCCGCCACAAAGATATTGCCGAATTTCGTGACATCGACGAGGAAGACCCGCTTGAAGTGGAAGCTTCACGCTATAATCTTAACTATGTTAAACTCGATGGAAATGTCGGCTGTATGGTCAACGGTGCCGGGCTTGCTATGGCGACTATGGATATAATTAAACTTGCAGGCGGCGAACCTGCTAACTTCTTAGATGTCGGCGGGGGTGCAAATAAAGAAACGGTTGCAAACGGATTTAAAATTATCCTTTCCGATCCGAATGTTAAGGCTATTTTAATCAACATCTTCGGTGGTATTGTCCGGTGCGACCGTGTTGCTGAAGGTGTTATAAGTGCTGCAAAAGAGATCAACATCTCCCTCCCAATCGTTGTTCGGTTGGAAGGCACAAATGCTGTTGAAGCAAGAACTATGCTCCAAAACTCGGGGCTTAGCCTTATTCCCGCTTCTACACTTGCTGATGCAGCTGATAAGATCACGCGGGTTCTTGCGCAGAATGAAACGGTGAGCGCATAACAAAACGGTGTAAGCACTTTAAGATAGCATACCCCTTTATGCGTTTGTTTTCAGAGACAGCATAACGCTTAGAAATGCTTCTAAAGAATGCTTAATACCCATGTATGTGCTTAAAATTTGAGATTATTCAGTTTTTTCAGAATTTAGATATTTTCGGAACGGAGGAATTGCATGTCTGACATCGAAAAGAACAGTTTTAGATTTGGAGAGGATGATTTCAGCGAAAACTACCTGAATGAAATCCTGGAAAAATGTAAAATTTTTCTGGAAGGCGAACTTCAGGAAGCCGAACTTCAATACATCGACAATTCAATCGAGGTATTGCTGGATAACTATCGGTATGAGGAAGTTTTGTCGATTGTGAAAGACCTTATTTCCGTCAACCCTTTCGATTACGAAAATTATTACAGAGCCGGGTTCTGTTTATTCCGAATGAACGAACCCACTCTGGCTTACCGAAGCCTAAATAAAGCACAATCCCTCAACCCAAACGACAGTGCAATCATGATTGAAAAAGCCATGGTGTGCATTCACATTAACCGTTTGAAGGAAGCTGCAATAAATCTAAAAAAGGCATATTATTTGGATAAAGAAGACCCAAGAGTTTTCTTTTCTTACGGCATTATCTACAAAAGAATCGGCAAATTTGAAAAAGCTGTTAAATTCCTGAAAAAAGCCGCCAAACTTGACCCTGAAGATTCCGAAGTTCTTTATTTGCTTGCTCATTGCTACAGGGATATGAGGAACTACGGCTTTGCAATGGACACTATTGAAAAGTATCTGGTTTTGGAACCGAAGTGTTCAGACGGCTGGGCGTTCAAAGGGCAAATTCTGGAAAGGCTCAACAGGATTGAACGAGCTCTTAATTCTTTCAGCACTTCCATTGCGTTAGACCCGTTGAACCTGTCGGCTCTTTTCTCTTTTGTTGAACTGAATATCAGCCTCAGAAAATATAAAATCGCAATGGATAGCCTCAACCAGGCATTGGTTTTTAACTCAACAAATTTTGCCATTTATTTCAAACTTGGCGAAATTTTAATGCTTAAGCAGGATTTCTTTGCAGCAGCAGCGCAATTCACAAAAGCAATTATTGCCAACAGAAAGTTCGCAAGTTCTTATGTTGAAAGGGCTTATTGTAACCTGAAAATTGGTGAATACGCCCTCGCTCTGCACGATTTCCATAACGCTTTGATTTTTGCTACTAAAGACGGCAAAGGGCTTTGGGGTAGCTTCGGGAAGTGGGGCTTCAAACTCGGGGATGAAGATAGCAAATATATCTCGCATTTTGAAGATATTCTAAAAATTGACAGCAGCAACAATACCACCTGGCTGCACCTCGCAGAAATTAAACTTGACTATAAAAACCCACACCATGCTTTGATTGCCCTCAGCAACGCATTGGCGAACAAACCGATGAACGGAAAGGCTTTCTTCATCCTTTCAAGGCTTGCCTATCGTCTGGGAAATGTCAAACAAGGTCTGGCGTACCTCCGCGCTGCGTTCAAAGCCGATAAATCTCTGCTTGAAAATTTTAAGAAAAAAACTCCCATCGTATATTATTCACGAATTTTTAAAAGCCTCTTTGATGATTTAATCGAAAAATCGTGATTGGTATTTCAAACTCAAAAGAGGCTGCGGAAATTATAACAGGGTTGCTTGCGCACCCCATTTCCCACTCATTCTCTCCCATTATTCATAATTCGGCTGCAGAGTTTCTTGGAATTAATCTCAGATACTATCCTTTTGATGTTGCTCCCAATAAACTATTCGATGCGATAACCGGAATGAAAGCGCTCGGCATAAAAGGCTTTAATGTATCCATCCCGCATAAAAAACAAGCCACGGCGGTTGTGGATCATTTAGAAGAGGAAGCGGAAATTACGGGTGCTGTAAACACTATTGTAAACAACTATGGGGTTTTAACGGGGTACAACACCGATGTTATTGGTTTTTCACTCGCTGCCGAGCCTTATAACGAGATATTTTTCGGTAAAACTGCCATGATAATTGGTGCGGGTGGATCAGCTTCTGCTGTAGTTTATTCTTTAATTTCGAAATTTAATGTCCAAAAAATCTACATCGTAAACAGAACCCTTGAAACAGCACACGATCTTGTCAAACACTATCGGGCTGTTTACCCTGAAATGGAGTTTTGCACCATAGAATTTAATGACAAAACTTTGCCTGATGCTTTGGCTTCTTCATCCATTCTGGTTAACTGTACCCCGATTGGAATGCACCCAAATACTCAGAATGCACCTGAGCTTCCATACGAAAGCCTAAACCCGGCTGCATTTGTGTTCGACCTCGTCTATAATCCGATAATCACCCTCTTTTTGAAGAAGGCTGAGGCTGTTGGTTGCAAAACCCTGAACGGGCTTGATATGCTGCTCTACCAAGCCGCAGGCGCTTTTGAATTGTGGACGGGAGAAAAAATGCCTGTGGAAGAGCTTAGAAAAACCCTCCCACAGTTGTTGGATTTAAAAAAATAATTTTATTCTATATTGAGAAAGTAAACCTGCCGGTTATACTGTTAATTTGTATAAACCGGCTTAACAGATTCACTCCGCTTCCAAAGCAAACTCTGTTAGGCAAGCTTTGCCAAGCCGGTTTCTAACCTGCGGATTCCCTCTGTAATATTTTCATCGGAGCAGGCAAACGACATTCTAACACAGTTATCATTTCCGAAAGCATCGCCCGGAACCAAACCTATATTAACCTCCGTAAGCAGATAGGTGCACATATCCGCCGAATTTTTTACAACCGTTCCGTTGAACGATTTTCCGAAATATTTCGATACATCAAAAAAGATGTAAAATGCACCGCCCGGTTTCGGGCAATTAATATCCGGAATCCTTGAAATTTCTTTCATCACCAAATTTCGGCGCTCTTCAAACTTGTGAGCCATTGCCTCAATCTCTTCCTGGGGACCGGTTAAAGCCGCAACCGAGGCTTTTTGCGAAACGGAGCAAGCGTTCGAAGTGCTGTGGCTCTGTAAGTTTGCGGCTGCATCTATTATTGCTTTTGGTCCCGCTGCATACCCTACCCTCCATCCGGTCATCGAATACGCTTTTGAAAGCCCGTTAATAACAACCGTTTTTTCTTTCATCCCGGGGTATTTCGCTATCGAGTAGTGTTCCGTTCCGTCGAAAGTTATTTTTTCGTAAATTTCGTCAGAAACTGTAATTATATCGGTGTTAACCAGCACTTCAGCAAGAGCCTGAACCTCTTCAGGCGTGTAAACAGCACCCGTAGGGTTTGAGGGCGAATTAAACAAAAACACTTTTGTTTTTTCCGAAATTGCAGAGCGCAGTCTTTCAGGGGTAATCTTAAACCCGCTTTCGGGTCCCGCATCCAAAATAACAGAGCGCGCCTGACAAAGCTTAACCATCTCAGGATAGCTCACCCAATAGGGTGCCTGATAAATCACCTCGTCGCAAGGGTTACACAACGCCATAAGCACATTGTAAATTGATTGTTTCGCTCCGTTTGAAACCAAAATTTCCTGTGGGGTGTAGCTTAAACCGTTCTCTTTTTCAAGTTTCGCAACTATCGCTTTCAGCAGATCGGGCGAGCCGCTGTTTGGTGTGTAATAAGTGAAATTGTTGTTTATTGCGTCGATAGCGGCACTTTTAATGAACCCCGGTGTGGGGAAATCAGGTTCACCGGCGCTGAAGCTCAACACATCTTTGCCTTCGGCTTTCAATTTTTTAACTAAGGCAGTTATTGCTAAGGTGGCACTGCCTTCAACTGAGGTTATAAGTTTTGATAATTCTGTCACAACAGACTCCAATTTGCTTAGTTAAAGAATTTTTTCCGAAGTGCTGCCTGCACTACGGAAGGTACAAAATCGGAAACATCCTGCCCCAACTCGGCAAGGTTTCTTATTAACGATGAATTTACATAAGTGTATTTTTCGTGCGGCATTAAAAAAACAGTGGATATTTCATCCGCTAATTTTCTGTTCATTAATGCGAGCTGAAATTCATATTCAAAATCTGAAAGTGCACGCAATCCCCTGATAATTGCCACTGCGTTCTTTTCCCGTGCGTGTGCAACTAATAACCCCGAGTATGAGCTTACCTCAACCCCCTGAACACCGGCAAGGCTTGCCCGCAACAACCCTGCCCGCTCTTCCACACTGAACAAAGGCGTTTTTGAAGGGTTGATACCGATGCTTACCACCACTTCATCAAAAATTTCTTTCGCCCGGATTACTATATCTAAGTGACCGTTGGTGACAGGGTCAAATGTGCCCGGATAGATCGCTATTTTTTTCTTTTCTTCTGCCATTTTAATCTTTTTTACTAAAAGTTTTGCTGATTTCAAATATAATAAATATTTATGTAATTGACTTTCTTTTATTTTTTGTTTACACACGGAGTGAATATGATTTATTACTATGTGAAAATTTCTGTAGAGAGTAAAATTCAAACCGAATGGGTGCTGTGGATGATGGAAACGCACATTCCGCGCGTGGAAGCAACCGGCAGATTTAAGAATTGTTACTTCCAGCAGATTATCGATCCGCAACCTACACCGGATAAAGTTGACTACCTAACCGTTTACGAGTGCGATTCACTTGAAAACTTGAGAAACTATCGGGAAAAAGACGCTCCCCAACTAATGCAGGAGCATGCTGAAAAATTTGGCGGTTCATTTGAAGTGCAAAGATTTGTCGGCGCACCGCTTAAAATGCCCGAAGGAAAAATTCATATTTAATGTGAGTTTTCATCAGCGGTAATTTTTACGCGGCGTATCTTTTTTAAGATACTATTTTCATCGATTTTTCTTTTTGGAAAAAGAAATCGGAAGTGAAAATGCGGGTCTGTACCCTTTAACTTTTGCTTTTGTTTCAGTTTTTCAGTGCGAAAGTTGGGAGGGTACAGAATGGGATTAAGCTCTTTTACCCCCTCTCTCTAAGGAGGAATGATATAGCTTCATCCTGTTTACGGAGCTTCTCTTCGAGTTGCTCTACCTTGCCTGAACTCTTCCGTGCTTCAGCAGACTTGCCGGCGCTGTCGGCAAAGATCAATGCGGCATTTTCGAAGAGTTTCTTTTTCCATGCGTAAATACCGTTAACATGAATACCGTTCTTCTCAGCGACTTGACTGCCGGATAGTTCATTCTCAGGAAGTTCTCTGAGGATGATGATTTTTTTGCTCGGAGGTTAATCTCTTTTTCGTTTGCATGAAAGGAATCTCCTTTTTTATTTTTTATATTAAATAAATTTACGAAATTCCATTTTCACTTGAAGCATTATAATACAGGGTTAATATTTATTTATAGTTATTGGTGCAATTATCTTTCGTACTGAAAGTGCCGCCCGGCATTATTCCCTAAATCTTGCAGGAAAGAAAACACGAGGTTTTATCAATTAAAGTGGAGTCATATTGGATGTCCCTTCTCGTACCGGTTGAATTATGAAATTTATCACATTGTGATTCAGTTCTAATTATGTATTTTTGATCTTCCATTTAATCTTTGATAAGGATATACCAAAGTTGAAACTCTTTTCTTTCTTATTCATGTCTCTTCTGTTTAGTCAGTTTTCACTTGCGCAACAAGCAACAAACTTCTTCCCCAATGAAAACGGATACAAGTGGTATTACAAAACCACGATGCTCGATTCTCTAAATCAACCGGTTGACTCTTTCGCTGTTTATACGGTTGATTCTTTAGTCGGTGAAATGACCTATAATGGAAAACAGGCAAAATATTTCGTGGGAAAGACCGGTGCTTTACCCACAATTTTTGAACAACCTTATTTAGATACTTCCTGGGTGGCATTATCAGGAAATGACGGGAGTATCTATTTTGGTCTGGGAACATTAAGTTCGTTACTGGGCATTTTAGACCCCTCCGTAATCGACAGTTCACTCGGTGGATTTGTCGGGCTTTTGTCTTCTGTTCAAGGGTGGTATTCAGCATACAAGTTTACAAATCCCGTGAACTCAAGCTATACTCTTTTCACAAAAGATACCACAATTTCATACAGCGGAACAGACTACCCTATTCGCTTTCAGGTGAAAGCACAACGGAAAAATGATGAAGTGGTTTCCACGCCTGTCGGCAGTTTTACCTGTAAGCGTTTTCTCCTCAACTACGCGGTCAGTTATATGTTACTGGGTGTCATTCCCGTACCCATAATATCCATTGACGATAACCACTACATCGCCGAGGGTAAATGGTTAGTGAAACAAATTGCACTTTCTACTACTATCGACCTATCCTTTGCGCAATTGGGAACTTTTACAATTCCCGGAAGAGAAGTGATTATTCAGCCGGAATTTACTCCGCCTACTTCAGTTTTTGAGGGAAATGTTGCCGCACCCGCGAAATTCAACTTAATGCAAAATTACCCGAATCCGTTTAATCCCACAACTGTAATAAGGTTTACAATGCCAAATTCGGGCTACGCAAAAGGTATGGTTTACGATCTCCTCGGAAGAGAAATTGCGGTTCTTTTAGACGGCGAAATGGCTGCCGGCAACCATTCGTTAAACTTTAACGCTGTAGGTTTGCCATCAGGCATCTACCTATTCAGGTTGAATGCAGAGGGTGGTTATTCTTCAGAAATTAAAATGATTCTGAATAAGTAGTATTAAATAATTCCCAGCACCTGCTGAAGCTCTGATTTAGTCTTCAGCAGGTCTTGTGATAGCACCTTAACTTCCCCAATCACGGGCATGAAGTTTGTATCCCCGTTCCATCTGGGAACAATATGAAAATGTATGTGGTTGGCAATACCCGCACCGGCAGTTTTTCCCAAATTTGCACCAATATTAAACCCGCCGGGGTTGCTTATTTCTTTAAGAGCCGCAACAAGCTCTTTCGTTTTTAACATAACTTCGGTCAGTTCTTCGGTGGTTAAGTCACCAAAATCGGAAAGATGTCGGTAAGGCACAACCATTAAGTGCCCCGTGTTGTAAGGATAAAGATTAAGCATTGTGAAAGTTTTTTCACCTTTGGAAACTAACAACGAATTGTCGTCATGGATATCCTCGTTTTGTGTACCGCAGAATACACAACCCTTACTGTCGCTTTTCTTTTTATTGAAAGACTCTATATACTGAGAACGCCATGGTGACCACAATTTATCCATCATTTAGTTTCCTTTCTCATTTTGTCTCTGCAAAGTTTTTAACTCTGCGATAATCGTTTTTCCAAAAATAATGATTTTGCGAAAATTACAAGCCGGTTAAAATATTAGCTCAAAAAAATCACAATTTATCTAAATCAATATTGCCGTAAAAACACACCTTCAAAACACAGATGCACAAAATTACATTTTCACTTAAATATTGATTTAGCGAAAAAAAAAGAAAGGCTGTCTCTTTTGCAAACAGCCTTTCAAAATAAATCTAACGAAGGAATTATTCCTCTTCTTGTCTCGATTTGTTGTATTCGTCGATGATCTTGGTTTCTTGCTCTTTCGGAACTTCCTCGTAGTGAGAGAACTTCTCAGAGTGGGAACCACGACCTGCAGTAATGCCGCGAAGATCAACAGAATATTGATACAATGATGATAACGGTACATTCGCTTTAAGTATCTGCGAGCGCCCGTCAGACTCCATCCCGAGGATCCTCCCCCGTCTTGAGGTCATATCACTCATTACATCACCCATATACTCTTCAGGTATTTTAACCGCCACTTCATAAATTGGCTCAAGTAACACAGGTTTTGCGGCAACAAACGCCTTCTTGAAACATTGTGCAGACGCAAGTTTGAACGACATTTCATCCGAATCCACATCGTGGAATTTTCCGTCAAAAAGCGTTACTTTAACATCCACCACATTGTAACCGGCTATAACACCTTTTTGCATCTGTTCGGTTATTCCCTTTTCAACCGCAGGAATAAACCTGCCCGGAACAACACCGCCAACTATTGCGTCAACAAATTCAAAACCGGCGCCTCTTTCGGTCGGCTCCATCTTAAAGAAAACATGCGCAAACTGACCGCGCCCACCCGATTGTTTCTTGTGGCGATAGTCAATGCTGTCAACTCTTCCTTTTATTGTTTCTCTGTAGGGTATTCTTGGCTCAACCAGATCAACATCCACATTGTACCGTTCTTTCAGCCTTTTAACTGCCAGAAGAAGTTGTGCCTGACCCTGACCGGTTATAACCGTTTGCGCAATTTCCGGATCGTATTTAACATTGAACGAAGGGTCTTCTTCGTGAATCGAGTGCAAGCAGGCGGCAATTTTGTCCTCATCACCTTTTGCTTTCGGGATTATCGCCCCTCTGATCACCGGAACCGGGAAAGCAATCGGGTCAACTTTAACTGAATAATTTTTCGAACTAAGAGTATCGTTAGTGTGCGAATCTTTCAGTTTAACCACCGCAGCAATATCACCACTTACAACAGCCGGAACTTCTTTTCGATGATGACCATTCAAAGTAAAAAATTGGTTCATCCTTTCAGGTTTTCCGGATGTCTGGTTGATCAAATCCATCCCCGGTTTAAGGGTCCCGGAGTACACCCTGAAAAGCGAAAGCTCGCCGACATGCTGTTCGGCGATAATTTTGAAAATAAACAGTACCGGTTCACCGGCTTTATTACAAACAATTTCAACTTCTTTCCCGTCACCCAAAAAGCCTTTTTTGGCGGGCATTTCTGCCGGCGAGGGGAAATATTCCTGAGCGAAATCAAGTATGTTATTTATTCCAACCCCTTTTGAAGCAGAAGCTGCAAACACGGGTGTAAGATTCCCGCTGTTAATCGCCAGCTTCATTCCTTTTTGAATATCCGCTGCGTCAAGATCGCCATTTTCGAAATAATTATTCATTATCTCTTCACTTTCTTCCGCGATCTTCTCAATCAGTTCACGGCGGTAGTCTTCTGCCTGCGCTTTTACATCGGCAGGGATCTCGATCTCCGTTGCGGTTTTCGAGCCAAGAGCGCCATATTTATAGGCTTTCATTTTAAGCACATCAACAACAGTATCGAATTGCAGCCCCTCTTTTGCCGGAAAAGTAACCACAATAACACCGTGAGAGAATTTCTCGTGAGCATCCTCAACTATCTTCTTAAAATCTGATCTCTCGTGGTCTATTTTGTTCACTATCATTGCTGCGGGTTTTTTATCTGATTTCAGATATTCCCATGCACGCTCGGTACCTACTTCTATACCTTCAACTGCCTTAACGAAAATAAAACCCGTATCGACAATCTTGGCACCCGCAATAATATCACCCTCAAAATCAGATGTTCCCGGAACATCTATCAGATTGAGTTTTGTGTTCTTCCAATCAAGGTGACAAGCAGAGAGTGAGATGGAGATTTTTCTCTCGATCTCATTGGCAGTATAGTCAGAAACTGTATTTCCCTCTTCTATCTTGCCGATACGGGTGGTTTCACCACCGATGAACAGTGCCAGCTCGTTGAATGTGGTCTTTCCTGCGCTGGCGTGCCCAAAAAGACCTATGTTCCGGATTGTCTCCGGAGTATATTCTTTCACTGGTGATCTCCTTTATTTTTAAAGAATAAAGCCTTGAAGAAAGAGAGAACCCCTCCCTTCAAGGCTGTTAAATTTGCAAGTAACTTCTCGACCGGTGACTCGAAACTGTCTCTGACCTTTTCTTCAAAACCAAAAAGGCTTTCTAAGCGCATCTTCACCTGATCAATTATCCATCCTGTTTTAGAAAGTTGTTCCTGGATATCATCGTTAGTTCTGGTAAGTGAACTGCTGAGAGTTTGAACCGATTCTATCAACGGTTCCATCTTATCGCCTAACCGCCCTATCTCATCTTTAATCTCGTGAACACTGTTCGTAATTTTTTTTAAGTAAAAAATTAGAGCTATACACAATGCAGACGCACTAAGAATAAGTATGGCAAGTAAAATATCCTTAAGAATTTCCATAGAAGTTACTTTATGTTAATTGATAAATTAAGCGTGTTCGGTTTCCTGTTCCTCTGCAGGGGCTCCTTTTCTGCCTTTCATTAATTTTTCAGCGTCAGCTTTCAATTCTTCAGCTTTTCTTTTAGCATCTTCAATTATCTGCTGACCCTTCTTCTTGCCTTCGTTAAGCACTTCCTGTGCTTTCTCTTTGGCTTTCGAAAGTTGCTTTTCAGCCTCTTTCTTGTACTCTTCCGCCTTATCTTGAATATCCTTGCGGAGTTCTTTGCCGCTCTTTGGCGCGAACAGCAGCGCTAGTGATGCGCCTACTAATCCACCTGCCAGGAAGCCAAGCAGTAATCCTTTACTGAGATTTTTGTCGCTTGACATAGTTACCTCCAATTGTTTTGTGAGTTAAGTTTAATTTTATTACTGCCATATATTTTCATTCCGAAATGGGTTCAAACTTAGAGTTTGAGCTTACTTTAAAATAAAAATATATACTGTCAAAAATAACAGGATTATTGTTCCCATCAAATTAAAAAAGGAGGCAAATGCCTCCTTTCTCAAAAAATTGTGATAAAAAAGACAAAATATGTCAGAATATCAACAACCTTGCAGGCATCAGCCCATATTCTTCACAATTTCCCGTGCAAATTCACTCGTTTTAACCTCACGGGCACCATCCATCAGACGGGCGAAATCGTAGGTTACTACCTTGCTCGATATCGTTTTTTGAAGTGCTGATTCTATCAGCCTGCCCACTTCTTCCCAACCGATATAATCGAACATCATTACACCGGAGAGAATAACCGAGCCCGGGTTTATTTTATCCAAGTTCGCATATTTAGGTGCGGTTCCGTGCGTCGCTTCAAACAAGCCGATTTCGTAGCTGAGATTAGCCCCCGGTGCAATGCCAAGCCCGCCGACCTGAGCCGCCGCTGCATCGGAAAGATAGTCACCGTTAAGGTTAGGAGTTGCCACCACATCATATTCGTCAGGTCTTAAAAGCACCTGCTGGAACATGCTGTCTGCGATTCTGTCTTTAATCAGAATCTTACCATCCGGCACTTTGCCGCCGTGATTTGCCCAAACTTCATCCTCAGAAATGGTCACATCGCCAAACTCTTCTTTAGCGAGTTCATAGCCCCACTCTTTGAACGAACCTTCCGTAAACTTCATAATGTTACCTTTGTGAACTAAGGTTACACTCTTCCGGTTGTGAGCAATTGCGTATTCAATCGCTTTTTTAACCAACCGCTTTGTGCCGAATGCAGAGATCGGTTTAATGCCAATTCCTGACTCAGGGCGGATGTTTTTCTTGAATTTTGAATTAATAAGCTCGATTATTTCGTCTGCTTCGGCAGAACCGGCTTTGAACTCAACTCCCGCATAAACATCTTCAGTATTCTCACGGAAAAGCACGATATCCAATTTTTCAGGGTGCTTAACAGGGCTGGGTGTGCCTGTATAATATTTCACAGGGCGCACGCACGCAAACAAATCCAACCGTTGACGAAGGGTAACATTCAGGCTGCGGATACCACCGCCAACCGGTGTGGTAAGCGGTCCCTTTATTGCAACCAAATACTCTTCAATTGCCTGAAGTGTTTCTTCAGGAAGCCATTGATCTTTTCCGTAAACTTCAAGTGATTTCTCTCCGGCATAAATTTCTGCCCATGCAACTTTCTTTTTACCCGAATAAGCTTTTTCCACAGCTGCGTCAAACACATACTGCGAAGCTTTCCAGATATCCGGTCCGGTGCCGTCACCTTCAATGAAAAGAAGTACGGGGTTATCAGGAACAACAAGTTTTCCGTCCTGAACTGTTATTTTTTCTCCAAATGAGGGTACCTTAACATGCTGGTAGTTTCCCATTAGTTGATCTCCTTTACATTTAATTTGTTTAAATCAATTCTTCCGCTTTGTCGCTGATAATAAGTAAAAGCAATTAACCCCACCAAAACAGCAAACCAAAGAGTTGCAACTCTGAATAAAATTGTTGACGAAACCGCCACAGCCTCAGGTTGACCAAGCGAGGTTATAAAATATGTGAACAGTGCATCAGCTGCACCTAACCCACCCGGTAAAAATGAAAGCGCCCCGGCAACTGTAGCAAATGAATAGTAAAATGAACTTCTGAATAGCGTAATCTCAACTGAAAAATCTTTCAGAATTAAAAAATACGCAAAACATTCGAAAAACCACGACACTAAACTTAAAAGTGTCATCAAAAAAATAGGTTTTGGTTTAAGAAGTATATATGCGCTTTCGTAAAGTTCGGTAATGTGCGGGATAAACTTCTCCAAAAATCGAAATTTTGCAAGAAAACCGATGAATTTCATCGCAACACCCCTGTGCGAAATCATAACGATCATTACCACAAACCCAAGAAGTGCAGCTACTGAAAACTCGGCTCCGTAATTGAAACTGAACGCACCAACGATGGCGATAAGTATCAGTGCCGACATATCCGTTACCCTCTCGGCAAACACAACAGGCGCAGTTCTCGATATGGAAACGCCCGTTTTTTCTTTCAAAAGGAACGATTTCAACACTTCCCCCATCTTTCCCGGCGTTACACTAAGCACAAACCCGCTGATAAATATCTGAAATGACTCACTAACCGAAATTTTTACCCCGATTAATCCGAGATAATAATGCCACTTGATAAACCTGAAAATGTAGTTTGCAAAAACCAATAAAAGAATTATCGGGATAAGCCATAAACTGAAACCGGAAAGAGCCTGCGCTACTTTATCCAAATCAGCGTAAATTGAAAAACCCAAATAGATGACCACGGAAGCAACTATCGACCAAAGAATTTTTTGTTTGTAGTTTTTCAAATTGTAACTCTTTTCGGCGCTTGCTTTTTCGGTTGATTTTTAAGTTTCTTCCGGATTTCTTTCACTCCATCACTTCCTTAAGTGCACGATAAACCGCATTTGTGGGCAAACCCATCACATTGTAAAAACAGCCCTCGATTCTTTCCATAAAAATAGAACCATATCCCTCCTGAGCTGCGTAGCCTCCCGCTTTGTCGTATGGGCTTCCCGTTGCAATGTAGCCGGTAATTTCATCTTCTGTCAGATTTGTAAATTGCACTAAAGTTTCAACCGCAGAGTCAACCCTTTTTCCGTTGTTGGTATTTACTGTCGAAAAGCCGGTAACTACCGTGTGTTTCTTTCCGCTTAACATTTGCAGCATCAGCCGCGCCTCTTTTTCGTCGGCCGGTTTGTTTAATATTTTATCCTCCAGAACCACAATCGTATCAGCAGTAACAATTATCCCCTCTTTGCCCATGGCTAACGCTGCTTCCATTTTTCTTTTTGCCAGAAGTGGCGCCACTTCTTTTTTGGGTGTTGAATCGTTGAACGACTCATCAACATCAAGAGAAATAGTTTCCAATTCTCTTACGATTTGGGAAAGCAAAAACTTCCTCCTCGGTGATCCTGAAGCAAGCGTTACTTTAATATCTAATATCATCTGCTGTTATTTTCTTATATTCTGATGCTATATTTTTTTATCTTAATCTGTTATTTTCTGCTGATTCATCGGTTTTCGCACTCAGTTTGTGTAAGCTTGCGTTAATTCGGTACCCGGAAAATAGTGCTGAAGAATCTCGTTATAGGGCACGCCGGCTCGGCTTTGGTTAAGCGCACCCCACTGACACATCCCTACTCCGTGTCCGTTCCCTTTACCCGTAAGTTTAATCTTCGTTACCCCGTTACCATTCTTTACAATTTCAATCTCAAAATTACTGCTTCTTAAAATCGAATTGTCTTTTTTACTTTTTATAACTTCTCTAATCTTGTTACCGGGTATCACAATCGGTTTATGCTCTTTCAAACGCACAATCAGAGACTTTGCTCTGCCTGAAGTGTATCTTTCCGGTATTTCCAAATTTTCCAGAATATAATTTAATGATTTTATATATTTAGCGTCGAACAAAAAACGAATAATTTCAGCCGGTGTGTAATTTTCACTCCACCTGAATGAGGGCGACCTTTCGCAGTATGGCGGATCACCATCCTGCACTCCTTTCAGGTAAGGAAGATTGACGGGCCCGAAAACATTCGCAATATCTTCGGTGTAACCGCCGCAATTAGCTGAGTAAAAAACTATTGCGGGTTTACTCTTGTAAGTTAAAATATACCCTGTGGTTTCTATCACCGACCTGCTGTCTATTCCGGTTTCAACATCCAAACCGCCGTAAGCCTGGTCCTTAACGGTTGCTGTAACATCGTAAAAGGCGCGATTTTCCCAAATTCTGTTAATTGCAAAAGTTCGTGCTGCAACAGCCGCACACTTTAACGCTTCGAAATAATGGTTGTCTTTCAGCCCAATCTCTAAAGGTACAACACCCAGTAAATAATCTTCTAAGTCTAAGTAGTTAATCACTAAAGTTCTTGAGTTTTGCGCCTGAAACCATATCTCGCCTCTGAAATATTTTTTATTGTAGTTCAGATATTCATCCTGAAGTTTTGCGCGCAGTCTGATTAACCGGCCTGTGTATTCACCTTTGGGGGTGCTAACCGTTACAATTCCCCCAACTGATTTTACTGAAACTTCAGAACCTTCTTCAAATTCGGTTTCTGCTATCTTTTCACCATAAATAACGAAAGGAATTTTAACTTCGTAAGAAATTTGTTTGTCGGTATCATCCAATATCACACGGATATTTTGGCGCAGTGAAGGATTATTTAATAATGATTGCCCCGCACCATTAATTGAAACTGAACCACTAAAAAATCTTAACAGCGGAGTAGAAAATGCAGAAGAAGTACCTCCCAAAAACCTCAACGGCTGAGTAGATAATGCAGAAGAAGAACCATCCAAAAGTTTAAATTGAAAAGGTGCAGCTGAAGCAAGCGTAAATTTAGTTAAAGAAGAAGATTTAACGGGAGCTGTGCCAAACGCAAAACTAAAAATTGCAGCACAAAACGAGCATGCCGCTAAAAAAATTACTGTGAATAGTGGGGTTCTTGAAGTAGTTTTACCGAAGGGTGAAGGCACCAATTTTAACGGAACATTGCCTTTATGCTGCCCCAGGTTTTCTTAAGACCTGAAACTGAATGACTGACCGACACTTCACGCGAGTATGACGAGGTGTTATCCTTGTCAAATATCTTTAATCGATAGATATATACCACATCGGTTGTCTTGTAAGCGCCTTCATCGTAGAAGACATAGTATGAATTGTTCCCTTTCGGGCTTAATCTACCGATTTCGGTGAATGCAGTGTTGTGTGTGCGTCGTTCAATTACGAAACTTTTTATGTTGTTCTCAGTTGTAGTTTTCCACTCAACTTTTACCTGACCGTCTTCACTTTTTGCATAAAAAAAGTCAAGAAACGCTCCGGCAAGAACGCTTACTGCTAAAACTATTACGATTGGTAAAATTAATTTCACTTTCATATCCGAAATATAATTGGTTTCTCGCTAAAATCAAAGAAAAAAACGAAATTTTTATATGATTTTTCGATGATTGTGACTAAAATCATCAAAAAATCATGTCGTCTTCTATGTTTTCTAACAATCGAAGATAACTTTCATATCTCTCTGAGGAAATTTTTTCATTTTCTACTGCATCAATCACTGCGCAGCCCGGCTCGTGATGGTGTGTGCAGGGCTTATATTTACACTCTTGCAGATAATCCACAAATTCAACAAAATAGTGCCCCAAATCTTCTTTCTTTATTCCAAACGGCGCCACCTCTCTAATCCCCGGGGTATCAATCAGAAAAGTGGTGTCATCAATTCGGTTCATGTTCACAATCACTGTCGTGTGCCGCCCTTTCCTTGAGTAATTGCTGATTAATCCCGTGGCAAGGTTTAGCTTTGGATAAAGCGCATTGAGAACCGACGATTTCCCCACCCCGGAGTGCCCCCAAAACATCGATTTAACCCCGCGAACATCATTCTTTAACTCTTCAAATCCTTCACCGGTGAGGGCGGAAGTTTTGTAAATTTTATAGCCTAACCCGGTGTAAAGTTTGTCCCAAAACTCTATTTCTTCTTCAGATATTGCCAAATCGATCTTGTTAAAAATTAAAACCGGATGAATATCCGAGCTTTCCGCCACTACTATAAAACGATCGATAACTCTGTTGTTAAACTCCGGAATCCCAAAAGAAGCAACGATGAAAAGTCTGTCAATATTGGCGGCGATTACCTGCTCTAATCTCTCCCCCCTTACAGAACTGCCTTTAATTCTCGGCGCTTTGCGCGAAATAAAGTTCTTCCGTGGGTAAACTGTATGAATGACCCCCTCCCTTTCATCTGCCATGTCAAACTCCACCGTATCACCCACAACGGCAATATCGGTGTTCAGCAGTTTCCCCTTTTTTAGTTTCAGTTCATGCTTAAATTTTCCCCTGAGCACACACCTGACCATCCGGTTTTCCTGTTCAATCAACACCCAATGGCTCTGACCCTCAATTTTGACCAAAAGACCTTTGATGTTAACCAACGAACCTTTGATGTTAAAATCCCTTAAAATCTGAACGACATCCCAAGAATAAAATTGCTGTATTTCAAATCCTGGTATGTTCTTGAAAGGTTTGTGCCGTAGTTATCGCCGAAATCATTCCACCAGCCCATCACATAAGCTGCATCGATCGAAAGTTCACCATCGATCAGATACCCGGCACCAAAGGTTACAAATTTTTTATCATATTCCGACGGATCATCTTTATAAGGCGATTTCTGAACAAAATAACCGGCTCGAACCCGCATATCTATCATAGGGAAAGTATATTCCGCTCCGAAATTGTAGTTCAATACCGAGCCGAGCATGCTCGAAATGTCGCGGTTCAGGTTTGCTACCGTTGTGCCACCCAAACCGGAAATGTCTTTGAAGGAGGTGTTGGTGTAATCAATTAAAGTTGCCTGCCCGGAAACTATAAGCCCATAAAGATTCAGTGATAACCCACCGGTGAATTTAAAAGGAGTGATTATGCTGTACTCAACACTGCTGCTAAAATCTTTCGGATCTATATCAACAACCTTTCCGTTACCCCAATAAGAAGCAGCATTAACTTCGTAATCCTCTTTAACGGTATAGTTTGAAGGGAATTGTATCGTCAAACCCAACCTTGCCAAATCCCTTATCTGATAAAGTAAGCCGACTTTAATATCATAATATTTCAGACTCCAGTCTAACAGTGTGCTGTAATCGAAGTGTCGGAAAGACTTGGTGAAGCTATGCCCCGGCGCGAGTTCCTGCCCCTCATAGATGCCTTGCAAATCATCTTCTCTGAGCCGAAAGTCACTCTGATACTCTCCGGAACCGATTCCAATCGTGGCACCAAGGAAGAAGTTTCTGTACGCCTCAAATGCCGCCGAAAAATTCCAGACACCCGTTGTACCGGTCTGCAATCTTGAACCGGATTGGTTGAGCCTGCCGTTAATTTTCGTGTTGTAGTTATCGTCGGTCAGGTAAAGTTCAAACGGAATATCTGAGAATGTGTTGAGGTCTTGGATGTTGGAGTTACCCCCGGAGTTAAACGCATTAAATTCCGTTTTCCCGGCAAAATCCTGATTTCCGTTATAAGAAGCCCCAACCACGAAGCTTCCGCGAAGTGTTGGTATTGGTATTAAAACACCAAAATTATCAATATCCGCCACTGAGCTGTTCGATTGAACCTGCTTACCAAAAAAAGTAGTCCGGTTGTTGTAAAAACCATATTTGAACCCGGCATCAAGCTCAAATCTACGGACTAAAGCGATGCCGGCAGGGTTATAGAACATCCCTGCCCCATCGTCACTCATCGAAACGAAAGCATTCCCCATGCCAATTGCTCGCGGGCTTGAACCATAGCCGGGTGAAGCAAGCCGCACTGCGTCGTTCACCGTTTGTGCGAAAATGGTTGTTGAGACAATCAAAAAAATACCGAGAAAGCGTCTCATTTTCTGCCGCCTCCGCTGCTGTTTCTTCCTGAACTGCTGCGGTTTTCACTCGAACCACTGTTTCTGTTACCACTGTCGTTGGCATTTGAAGATTTGGTGGCGGATGAACTCGAATTGCTCGATCCGCTTTTTGTCGCCGAACCACTCGAACTACCTGAACTGCCCGAACTACCGGAAGAACCGCGTGAAGAACCGGCGGTTGATCCTGATGTTCCAAGGCTCGAAGCCCTTCCGCCATCTCTGTTTCTTAACGAGTTTTGTTCGCTGTCTCTTCTTCTTGTTACTTTTAAGTCATCACTTTGGCTGTAATTTCCGCCGGCACTTACAGTAACCGGAGTTATAGTGTACCACCAAGGAAGAGCGTGGTAACCGGTGTATCCGCCAAAATAGCGGTTTGAGTAGAAGGAATATACTTCATCCACATCGTTGTAGTCGTCTTCTAACTCTGTTATTTGTTCATTGCTCAGGGGTTGCCCCATGTCAATTATTGTGTAACACCCGCTGAAAAACAGAGGTGAGATCAAAAACGCCAATAAAAATATGTTATATTTCATTTCTGTCCTCTTTTCCATTACCTTGTTCTGCCGCCACCGCTGCTTCTGCTACTTCCGGAAGATGAACCGCCGCTGCTTCTTGAGCCACTGCTGCCTGACGAAGAACCATAACTGCTTCTTGAACCACTGTTGCCGGAAGATGAACCATAGCTGCTTCTTGAACCACTGTTACCCGAAGAAGAGCCGTAACTGCTTCTGCTGCTGCTTCTTGAACCACTGTTGCCTGAAGATGAACCATAGCTGCTTCTTGAACCACTGTTACCCGAAGAAGAGCCGTAACTGCTTCTGCTGCTGCTTCTTGAACCACTGTTGCCGGAAGATGACCCATAGCTGCTTCTTGAACCACTGCTGCTTCCGGAAGATGAACCGTAGCTGCTCTTTGTTTTACTTCTGCTGCCTGAAGAGGAACTGTTACTCTTCTTTGGTGTACTTGAGCTGCCTGAATTTCCATCGTTTCTTATCGAAGATTTTTGCGAATTGCTCGAGCCGCCTACATCCTTGGTTCTTTTCGGCGTTACATTTGTTCCACTGCCCGAACCGCGTGAGTTGCCGGAGTTATCATTTCTTTCAGAAGTTCTGTTCCATGTGTCGTTACTGCCACGCGAACCGCCGTCATTCCTCGTGGCTTCACGCTTGGTTGAGCCGGATGAACCGCCGTCAACTTTATCTTTTGAACGAGTGCCGTATGAGTTGTCGCTGCCACTTCCGCCTCTTGGGTTATCACTTGAAACATTTTTACGAGCCAAAGGTTCGTCATCTCTGTTCCAGGTATCGTAAGCGCTTCTTTTTCTCGGAGTTGTAACTTCAGGGTTCACATCACGGGTGCCGCCGCTTCTTCCTCCGTCATTTCTGACAGCTGAACGCGTGGCTACATCGTTTGCCGGATCAGTTACACCACCCGTCCGCGTTCTTGAACCTCCGTCTCTTGAAGCATATCCTCTGCCGCCATCTCTGCCTCGAAGCCCACTGATCTCTCTGTCTCTGTATTTATAATTACCGAACCCATAATCGTGGCCATAATAACCACCCCAGCCGTACCAGTAATCGTGATAACCGTAGTAGTAATAGGGATAGGGGCCATACCAGTACGCGTTCCAATACCACGGGCGATATACCCACCATCTTGGATAATAAACATAGGGATAGTAATACCAGCTCCAGTACGGATCATAGCAGAAATAGTCGTAATTGCAACCGTAGGAGTAAGAAAATGTGTAACCATAACCCAGATTGAATGTAACCACCGGTCTTGACCAATAATCACTTTCAATGATATATTTATAAACAACGGTTTTTTCACCGTCACTTTGGTCATAGGAATCTTCGGAATATTCTGCATCATCCGAGTATCCCGCAATTTCTTCACTGTCGGCAGCGTCAACATCACCGGCAGAAACCGTCTCTTTATTTGAATCAGCGACTGTTTCTGTCTGCTTAGTTACTGTTTTTTCTACCTGTACCTCTGTTTTATAGGGTTTGGCTGACTCAAACTGAGTGTAGCAACCCGTTGCCCAAAAGGCAAACACAATAAGAGGTATCAAAAATCTGGTTTTCATGGCAACTCCTTTTTTTTATGATTAAGCAACATGCGTGCCAAATCGGTTTTGCCTGTTTATACTACGAAACTTCACATTTTGTGCCACAGTTGTTCTTTTTCGTGACACAGCAGTGTTCACATAAAGGAACAACTGTCTATTATATTGAACAAAGTAAACTATTCCAAAGGTTTAATATATCAATTGGAAAAGCAATAAACAGGTCAAAAAGTGAGGTTAATCCGGCTGGAAGTGTCTGTTCTGATATTTTACAACTGTTGTTCTGAAATGGGTAAACGATATTAATTCATCAGCAAAATATCTATTTTACCCGACATTTCTTCAAAATCGAATGGCTTGTAAAGAATTGCGTTAACATAACCTCTGATCTGAGACTCTAACGAGAGTATATTCCGTGTGAAAACATAAGTCATTATTATTGGCATCGGTTCAATTTGTTTTATTAACTGCTCTATCTTCTCGTTCGGTTGCGAATCGATTATCAACATATCAAAATCATAGCTTTTCAGAAATGTTTCTATCTGGCAAAAATCATTTGTTGTCGTTACGGCATACTTCTTCTCAAAATACATGAGTACACTTGCACAAAAACTTAAATCCGGGGAATAAAATAATATGTTTTTCATTACTTCTTTTTGTTCGCTATATTCACTAAGCGAATTTAGTGCCATTTTTTTTATTTCCATTTTTTTAAAGAAATTTGCACTTTGTAACAATTATTAGGTAATTTATCCATCTGTTTATTCTCTTTTTCGACAAATTACTAAATCATTTCTCAATTTTGAAAATCTTTATTTTTTATGAAACTACTGAATCTGTTTCTTTTATCATTGCTTTTTGGCGGCAGTCTTTTATTTGCTCAAGGGCAACCGGATTCTTCCAAACTCACGGGAATTGAAGACTCGACGCTTATACTGAACGATTCAACCGGCTGGTTAAACAGCGATTCCTCCGGTTGGTCGAACGACGATTCATCAGGTTGGAAAAACGATGATTCAAATAATTGGAATGATGACGATTCAATCGACTGGTCGAACAAGGATTTTTTGGAACCTGCAGATTCTTCCGATTCTTTGGAAAATGAAGGCTCTTCCGATTTTGAAGATTCAACCGGTTTTAAGGATTCATCCGATTTTAGCGAAAACAACGACAGTGATTTTTCTGCGGTTGTAACGGATGATTCAACCGGCGTTTATGTGATTGAATCTTATGTTAAAGAAGACGGTGCTAAACCGGAGATAATTGTTTATTTCTTCACAAGCGAACCGGTTAAAGCAACAATTGTGTTTAACGATTCCCAAAAATTCACGGTTTCTGATACACTCGCCGATAGTTTCCGCTTTTCAATTGAACTTACAGCAGTTAAATCCACTTCCCAAAACTTAAAATGTGTAATCTACACCGAAAATGCCGGGGGTGTTAAAAGTTCAAGTGATGAATTTGACATTGTACTTCCCTACGAACCCCAGATGGAAGGAACCGCTCTCGGTTATCTTGCTGACTGCACACTCGGGGGAATTACTTTTTTGGTGCCTTCAATCGGCATAACAAGATTCAAAGGTGAAACACACTTCACACTGTTCAAAGAGCTTCCGCTGATTGTGTTTCAAAACGAAATTTCCGATCTGCCTTGGATGGCTTTCTCGATTGAATACGCACATATTCCGAAAATTTCCTGGTTTAAGTATCATGACGAACCTTTGCCGGGCAGCAATTCTTCGGGCAACAATTCAAACCTGAAAGAACCTTCTGAAACCCTTAAAAATCGATTTTTTGCGGGTTTTAAGTTTCCGTTTGAAGTTCCGTATATAAAGTATATTGCGCCGGGCGTAAGTTTCACAACCAACTTTCTTGGCGCTAATGGTATTTCCCCTGAGGTTTCTTTCGGTTTTTTCGATATTTTCAGGGTGATAAATTTTAACCTGAAAGCGCGTTATAACTGGTATCCTTCCTCCGGCAATTTAAACAACATCGAGTTTAACATAGGGTTAACATCGTATTTCCTTACGATAGCTTTCTAACTTCTGTTGTTGCTGCGGAGTTCTTCTGCTTCTGTAGCCCTTTGTTATTGCCGGTACGGAGGTTTCAACTGCGTTTTGGCAAATCCCATTTCTCTCTCCGTAACCCGTTACTATTGCCGGGAACAGGGGTTTATGCCGCCGGCTTATATATTATTCCTCACTGACTGCTCCCAAATCTGCCGGCAAAACGATAAAATATTTTCACAAAATGAAATACTACCGAGATATTCACCCTCAGAGTTTTAGCATAATCTATTAATTTCGTATAATTAATGTTTAAAATATCTGATTCTTTATGCAGCTCCCGCAATACAAGTCTGTCAGCAAGTTAACACTTGAAATTAAAGCCACCTTGGAGATGAATTTCAAACAGGAAACGGTGGTGGGTGAAGTGTCTAACTTTGTTGCGCATAGCTCGGGGCATTGGTACTTCACGCTAAAAGATGCCACTGCGGCAATCGCTTGCACAATGTGGCGGGGTAACAACCAAAGGGTTAGTTTCACTCCCCGGAATGGGATGCAGATAATCGTAACGGGCGACATTTCTGTTTATCCCCCCAGAGGAAACTATCAGCTTGATGTGCAGGTTATGAAAAATGTGGGGGTGGGTGATCTGCAGATTGCCTTTGAACTGCTGAAAGAAAAATTAAACAAAGAGGGTTTATTCGATCAGGCGAAAAAACGCCCGATTCCTAACGCACCCGGCAAAGTTGGCGTGGTTACCTCCCCAACCGGTGCCGCCTGGCAGGATATTATTTCGGTCGCCAAAAGGCGGTTTCCGTTAGTGGAACTGGTGCTTGCGCCCGCAAGGGTTCAGGGGGAAGGCGCTGCCGAAAGTATTGCCGGAGCTATCGACGAATTAAACAAGTTCGACGACATCGAAGTGCTGATTGTTGGCAGAGGCGGCGGGAGTTTGGAAGACCTTTGGGCGTTCAATGAAGAGGTTACTGCCAGGGCTATTGCACGCTCTAAAATACCGGTTGTATCTGCCGTTGGGCACGAGATCGATTTTTCAATCTCAGATTTTGTGGCTGACCTAAGAGCGGCTACCCCAACGGCGGCAATGGAACTCGTTACCCCCGACGGTAACAAAGTGTTCGCTTTTTTGGATGATAAGATTGAACAGTTGGATTCGGCTATTAGCAACAACCTTCAGGCTAAAAAAGATATTGTAAACAGGTTCATCACCTCGCCCGTTGTTGCTACGCCAATTAATTTGATTAAAATAAGTGCACAAAAACTTGATCTGGCGGTTACCATGTTCGATAACAACATGGCTAATTATATTAAAGATTTAAAAAACAGGTTAAACTCTGCTTTGCTGCACCTTAAGGCTAACGATCATAAAAGGATTATGCGGAAAGGGTTTGTTTTTGTTACTCAAAACAATAAATTGGTGAAAGTTTCAACCGACCTCGATACAAAACAGCTGTTTGACCTGAACTTTATTGACGCAAAGATTAGCATTGAAGGTAAAAATGAGTAAACAAAAAAGTGCTGTTTCACTGTTTAAAGAAAAACTTGAACGAATTGAAGAAATTTCTGCCCTTCTGGAAGACCAGGAAATTGACTTGGAGAAAGCAATTCTTCTTTACGAAGAAGGAATGAAACTTTCGCAAGAGTGCATTGTTGTGCTAAAAGATGCCGAATTGAAGATAACTGAACTCAAAAATTCATTTAAAAGTAACTGACGGTCGTTAACGATCCCGCTGATCCGGAGAATAAAAAATGATTAATGAAAGCAACTACCCCGTTTTATCAAAGGTTAATGTTCCTGCTGATTTCAGAGACTTTTCAATCTCTGAACTCAAACAACTCTGTACTGATGTAAGACAATATCTGATTGATGTGGTCTCTTTGGTGGGCGGGCATTTTGGCGGAGGGCTGGGCGCTGTTGAACTTACCGTGGCTATGCACAAAGTGTTTAATACCCCTGAAGACAGAATAATCTGGGATACAGGCCACCAGGCTTATCCGCATAAAATTCTTACCGGAAGAAAAGACCTGCTCCCTACCATCAGACAGCTCAACGGGATTTCCGGCTTTCTTAAAAGAAATGAAAGTGAATACGATGTATTCGGTGCGGGGCATGCATCAACTTCTGTTTCGGCGGCTCTCGGAATTGCTGAAGCTAATAAATACAACGAGACCGACCGAAAAGTTATCGCTGTTATCGGGGATGGTGCGATGACCGGTGGTATGGCTTACGAAGCGATGAACAACGCAGGGATGCTTCACCCTAACTTAATTGTCGTCCTGAACGACAATAATATGTCGATCGCCGAAAATGTCTGGCAGTTTTCTAATTATTTCACTTCTTTGATAACAAGCCGGGACTATAATAAATTCAAAGGTTATGTCTGGGAAATTACCGGAAAAATGGATAATTTCGGCGACCGCCTCAGAAGAGCTGTCGGAAGAGTAGAAGGCGGCTTGAAATCTATTGTTACTCCGGGTATGCTTTTTGAAGCCCTTGGTTTCAGATATTTCGGGCCCATAAACGGGCACAATCTCCACCAGCTTATCAAAGTGTTCGAGGCGGCAAAAACCCTTACGGGCCCCATTTTAATCCACACGAACACAATTAAAGGAAAGGGCTACTCACCCGCAGAGAAAAACTCGCCAAAATTCCACGGCATTACCCCATTCGATAAAGTAACAGGAGTCGTTTACAAAAAAACGGGCGCGCCACCTTCATACACTTCGATTTTTGGTGAAACGCTGACTGAAATTGTTAAAAAGGACCGGAAAGTTGTCGGGATCACTGCTGCAATGCCGGAAGGCACAGGGCTGAACATCCTTCACAGAGAATGCCCAAACAATTTTTATGATGTGGGAATTGCAGAAGAACACGCGGTTACTTTTGCCGCAGGGCTTGCCACCCAAGGAATTACACCGGTTGTTGCAATATACTCAACATTTTTACAAAGGGCGATTGACCAAATTGTACACGATATTGCCATTCAGAAACTTCATGTTGTTTTTGCAATTGACCGTGCCGGGCTTGTGGGTGCTGACGGCCCAACCCACCACGGCGTTCTCGATCTTACATATCTGCGTATGGTGCCCGGAATGGTGATTATGGCACCAAAAGATGAAAACGAACTCAGAAATATGCTTTTTACAGCTATTGAACTGAAAGACAGACCCGTTGCTATCAGGTACCCAAGAGGAAACGCCCTGGGGGTTCCACTCAGCGAAAAATTTGAACAATATGAAATCGGCAAAGCTGAAGAATTAGAAGAAGGTACTGATGTTGCAATTCTTGCGGTTGGCTCGATGGTTAACAACGCTCAGAAAGCTTTGCCAATTCTTCAAAATGACGAAATTTCTGCCAAATTAGTGAACATGCGCTTCGTTAAACCTTTGGATACAGATTTGCTCGATAAAATTGCTATTACACATAAACGAATTGTTACAATAGAAGAAAATTCCATTCAGGGCGGTTTTGGCTCTGCAGTGGCTGACTATTTCGTCGATAAACTCTATAAAAACGATATTTTACGAATTGCTCTGCCCGATAAATTTGTTGAACACGGAACGCAGGCAGAACTTCACAAACTCTTGGAAATGGATGCCGAAGGTATTGCCGCACGGATTAAAAAATTCGTTCACGCCGACGACAGCGTCGAGAAAGTGGTTATCTGATGGCGAAACTTAAATTTGGCATTATTGGGCTGGGCGGGATTGCTCAACTGATCCACCTGCCCGATTTGATAAAAAATAAAGAAACGGAAGTTACCGCTATAGCGGACATCAATAAAAGGGCTCTTGCTGAAGTTGCGGCTAAGTTCAGGATACCTAACTACTTCACTGACTATAAAGAAATGCTGAAAAAAATGCCTTTGGATGCGGTGATTATTGCAACTCCTACTAAAACACATCAGCAAATAGCAGTTGACTGCTTAGACGCAAATAAACACATTTTAGTTGAAAAACCGTTGGCGCGTTCCGGTAAAGAAGCTGAAATGATTGTTGAAAAGTCGGAACAAAAAAATTTGATCGCTATGGTCGGCATGAATATGAGGTTCCGGCCTGATATTATGCTGCTGAAAAGCATTATCGGTTCCGGTGATATTGGCGAACCTTATTACATTAAATCTTCATGGTTCAAAACTCAATCAAGCTCTGCTAAATGGTTTACCACGAAAGATGAAGCCGGTGGTGGGGTTATTTTTGACCTTGGGATTGTTCTGATTGATGTGGCTCTTTGGTTTCTCGATTTTCCGGTACCGACAACGGTATCGACGCAAAACTTCTCGCAGCACACAAAAAATATTGAAGATTCTTCAATAAGCATGATTAGGACCGCCAAAGGGCAGCTGATTTCAATTGAATCTTCATGGACAATGTTGGGCGAGAAAGATTCTTTCAACTTAGAGGTTTATTGCACAAGAGGAAATGCTTTTATTAACCCTTTACGGATTACAAAAGTTATGGATGGGCAATTTGTCGAGATGAAACCTATGGTTAACGATAATCGAAAGATACACTTCGAGAAGTCGTATCAGAACGAGCTTAACCATTTCATCGGAGCAATTAACGGGCATAACCCGCTCCTTTCTTCCGCGCGTGACTCGGCTTCCCGCCTTAAACTTATCGAAGCGATGTACCTTTCTGCACAAAAGAAAACGGAGGTAAAACTGTAAGATGCTCGGCAATATTTTGATTATCGATAAAAATCAGGAAATTATTAACTCCTTCAAAGAAATGCTGGGCAAAGAAGGGTTCGCAACCATGGTTCATAACGATGGCTTCGTGGGGATTGACCATCTGAAAAATAAACCGAATCTGTTACTCATTGGCGTTAATTCACCAAATCTAAACGGTTTCGAAATTTGTAAAAAAATTAAATCTAACGAGAGAACCGAACACCTCGCTGTTATTCTTTTTACCTCTGACCCTACCGAAAGCGACGAGGTTAATGCCTTTGAAGCCGGTGCCAACGATTTTGTTACTATCCCCATTTCTGCAAAAAAACTGATCGCACGAATTAAAAACACTCTCCGCAATTCTGAAAAGCAACTGGCTAACGCTGCAAAGCTTGAGGTAATAATCAAACGGGGTCCTCTTGAAATTAACAAACGGAAATTTTCCGTCTTTATCGATTCTAAAGAAGAGACATTTCCCAAAAAAGAATTTGAACTTCTTGCATTTTTAGCCGACAAACCGGGCACCGTTTTCTCTCGGGAGGCTATTTTGAAAAATGTATGGGGTAAAGGCGTTTATGTGGTTGAAAGAACTATTGATGTGCATGTCCGCAGAATCCGCAGGAAATTGGGGGAACACCACGAACTGATTGAAACAATTAAAGGCGTTGGTTACAGATTTAAAGAGATTGAAGAATAGTTTGAACGAAGTATCAACTACCTCTGCAGCACTTGATGGTGTAAACAGTTCAGTTTTTACACCTGAAGAAGGCACCATCGTTCCGGGTGCGCTTCTTGATTTACTTTCTGAAGAGATGTTCTATATCTGTTCTCCGTCCGAGAATTGGGAATATCTGGCTGTTGGTTCGGTGAAAGATTTTGTAGCGGAAGATTATTACGACCTTGCACAACTGACAAAAAAAACGAACGGCTTTCTTTTTAATCCACACCGAAATATGCAACATTTTCAAGGTGATGTGCTGCTGAAAAAAGATGTGTTACCTAATGGTGATGTGTTGCCGTATGAAGGTTTACTGCCAAAGAGTGATATACTTTCTCAGGAAAGTGTTGATTTGAACGGTGGTCGTAATACCGGGGAAAACGGAGGACAAAAGAATGAAACAAATTGTGAACTGTTTGGGTACATTTCATTTCCTTTTGAAAGCAGTGAAGGGATTCCGTACGCCCGTTTTACTCTCCCAAAAATTATTATAAAAACTGAGTCGGGCGTAACTACCGTTAAAATAAATTCACTTTCATCAGATACTCGCCCTCATAGTCAGATTTATGAGGATTTTCTCCGCTCAATTTCACAGGTTTTAATAACTTCTAAATCCGACGAATCAAAAATTGCGCAACCGGGCAGTTTCGTAAAACTTTTAGAGATTCAGGATGGTGAAAAAGATGATTTCACCGCCGGTATTAATGCCATTAAAGAGGCAATTTATACTAATCAAATAACCAAAGGGGTTATTTCCCGCGATAGAAAAATCAAATTTTCAGGTAAATTTAATTTCCATTCCGCTGTTGAATCATTAAAAGCCAAGTATTCCGGTTGTGCAATTATTTTTACCAATTACCCGGGTAGAAATTTCATCGCCGTAACGCCAGAACGGCTTTTTAGTCTGCACGGCAACACAATTTCAACAGAAGCAGTTGCGGCAACTGTTCGATCTTCTGTCAATCTGAGTGAACAAATTCACAATGAAGAAGAACTTTTTGCCTCAGCGAAAGAGATAAATGAACACATTATTGTAAGGGATTATTTAGTTTCGCACCTGGATTCAGTAGCCGATAACATAACTTTTGAAGCCCAACCTTCATTTAAACGGTTGGCGAATGTTACTCACTTAAAAACAGACATAACGGCTACCCTGAAGAAAGGGGCAAACTCAATTGAAATTAGCAGACTCCTCTTCCCAACCCCTGCACTCTGCGGAGAGCCGATGATTCAGGCTGCAAATCTCATTAATTCAATCGAAAAGAGAAAACGAAACCTTTACGGTGGCGTGCTCGGATATATTAATGGTGAGGAAAGTGCAGAATTTTTCGTATCAATCAGGTGTGGGTTTATAGATAATAATGAAGCAACCCTTTTTGCAGGTTGCGGTATTGTGGAAGGCTCAGACCCCGATAGCGAGTACGAAGAAACAAATCTGAAATTTATACCTCTCACTTCCCTTTTCACCGATGAAAACTAATTTTGACTTTTTCAGATTTTTGACAGTTTTGTTCTTGGCGTGTAAATAGGCAGAAATGAAAACTAACCTTAATTATTTCAGATCACGATTAATTGTCAGAACATTGATAAAGTTGGGGCTTGATAATGTCTGCATTTCACCCGGTTCCAGAAACACGCCGTTGACGATGGCTTTTGCCGCTGAAAAAGAGCTGAACAAACACCCAATAATTGATGAGAGGGCATCCGGTTTTTTCGCTCTTGGGCTTGCAAAATCAACGGGTAAACCGGTTGCAGTGGTCTGCACTTCGGGAACCGCGGTAGCGGAACTTTACCCGGCAATAATTGAAGCGCATAACTCGCGTCTTTCGCTGATTATATTAACTGCAGACAGACCTCCTTACCTAAGAAACTCAGGTTCTAACCAAACCATCAATCAGAACCAAATTTACGCTGCAAACTGCGACCATTATTTCGATTTAGGGCTTCCGGAGAACTCCGAAGAAGCGTTTGTAAATACTATAAAAGTTACTGCCTCAATCTGGGAAAACTCAATCCACCCGTACAACGGGCCCGTTCATGTGAACATTCCGTTTGAAAAACCGTTGGAACCCGGTTCAGTTGATACTGAGATTAACGAAGAAATACTGCGGCGATTAAAAGAAAGAATTGACGGGTTTCCCGGCGCACCTTTTCCTCGTGAATTTAGCAAAAATATTAATTTATTGATTGGTTCAGAAGAAAATGTATTAGTGGTTCTGGGAAATGCAGCCTATTCGGCAGAGTTTATTAAAAAGTGCGCACAATTTTCCGATAAATTCAAAATCCCCGTTTGTGTGGAAGCACCATGGAAACTGCCGGGACTTTCTAACCAACCTTTTGTCAGAAATTTTGGCAATCTGTTGCTTTCGAAAAATTTTAAAAAAATGCTCGATTTCGATAAAATAATCGTGTTTGGAAGAAATTTTACTTCGAAAAACATTGAGAGATTTTTCAGCCGGTGGAATAAAGCGCTTATAAACATCAGCGTTAAGGGCGAGGGCTTGGGCAAACCCGCTGATAATAAGCTGACTGTTCAAATCAACGATATGGATGCAATCAACTCACTTCTCAGTTCTGAAACCGGGTTTGCACACAGAAGAACCGCCTCTTACCAATTCATAAAAAAAATTGACAAAGTATTCTCAGATTTTCAGAAGGAATCGTTCAAAGAGTTATCGATTAATTCCGAAGTTGAGCTTACTGCCGGAATTGCACAACTTCTGCAGGATAAAGAAGATATCCCCGTTTTCTTCTCTAACAGTCTTCCTGTAAGAGATTTTGACTATGTGCGCGAGCTTTTCAGAAACAGGGTGTTTGTTAACCGCGGGGCAAGCGGAATTGATGGGATAATTGCAACTGCTGCCGGTGTGTCAACCGGTTTTCAACTGCCGACCGTTCTCGTGATTGGTGATTTAGCTTTCCACTACGATAACAACTCACTGCAGTTGGTGGCGGGGAAGAAAATACCGTTATTAATCTTACTTATTAACAACGGAGGCGGAAGCATTTTTGAGTACCTTCCCGTTTTTGATGAAGTGTTGGGTGAAACTTCCGGGGGAAATCCTCGAGGTGAGGAAAAAAGCATCGCCCATTTATCGGTTGAAAAAACCACTGCAGAGGAATTTATCGGGAAAAACACTGCGGATGAAACGGTCCGAAAAAACACTGCGGATGAAACAGGGGGAAAAAATCCGGCTGAAAAGAAACTAAGCAACGAAAAGTTTGAAGAAAAAAACGGCAAAAACAGCCCCGAAAAAGATTGTTTTTCAGGTGAGGAACTTAACCGGACAGACGACTTCAAAACCTTCTTTAAAACTGATACAGGACTTGATTTTCAAAAAATTGCGGCAGCTTATGGTATCAAACAGAGGGAAATTAAATCGGAAAAAGACCTTTCTGAGGCTTTCACACAATTTTTTGATTCACCTGAACCTACACTCATAGAAGTTAAATTCGATTCCGTTGCTTCAAGAAGAAGGAAAGATGCCCTGAAAGAAGGCATCATTTCCTCCGTCAACAATTCTTTATCAGATTTTGATAAATATTTAGCAACTGAACAAAACCAACAAATTCAGGAACCGGATGACTATTTGCGAAATCGCACCCGCTAACTCTCAGATTTTGATAAATATTTTATATCTGTAGAGAACCCACAAAATCAGGAACCAAAAAACTATATACGAAATCGCATACGCCAACGAGGCGTTCAATGGATCAAAGTACGGCACGAAAAAGGTCTGGTACAAATATCCCTGTACAGAAATTTCCTTCCCATCCGCTCCGGTTACCTTAATTATCCCCATAAATTTCGCCATCATTCCTGAGCCTGCAAAAACTGCTATTGCGTTCATTCCGTAGATTATAAAAGGTTTTGCCCACTTTTTATGGCCCTGAACATCAGCAATCCAATAGCAAAATGCGAAGAAAATAAGCGCAAGTCCTGATGTATAAACAACATAAGAACTTGTCCAAATCGATTTATTCATCGGAAAAAAGATACTCCAAAACTCACCGACCACAACGAAGAAGGCACCCGCACTGAAAATCCAGGCGGCTTTTTCGGCTTCACTTCGTTGCGTGCGCAGGAAGTGCCCAAGCAACACACCACTTAAGCAGGTGGCAATTGCAGGAAGTGTTGAGAGTACTCCTTCAGGGTCCCAGGTTTTAGATTGTGCCCACATGTGCCCGTCTAAAAGCAACCGATCCAACCATGCGGCTAAATTCGTTTCTTTCTCTAAGTTTGCGTATCCAACGCCCGGAACCGGAATCAGTGTCATCATCAGCCAGTAAGCAATCAAAAAGCCGGCTGTAAGGTATATCTGTGTTTTCATCGAAGTTTTTAAGAAAATCAGCGATGTAAAGAAGTAAACCACTGCAATCCTTTGAAGCACACCCGGTATTCTAACCGTTTCAAATTTAAAATATGGTATAATTACCATTAAAAACCCGACCAGAAAGATCAACACCGCACGACGGAATATGTTCAAAATCAGTTTACCCTGATCATCTCCCCTTTCTTTTCGCTTTGTTAGCGAAAGCGTTATCGCTACGCCGACAATAAACAGGAAAAAAGGAAATATCCAGTCTGTTGGTGTACAACCGTGCCATTCTGCATGTTTTAAAGGCGGATAAATTGTGCTCCAGCTTCCCGGATTGTTCACTAAAATCATCCCTGCGATGGTGATGCCTCTGAAGATATCAAGAGAGACAAGTCTGCTGCTTTTTTTCTCTTCCATAATTATCCCGGATTGATTGAAATATGCTAAAGATTCTGCATATTTGAAGTTTGTTTTTTAATAATTAATTACTGAATGAAATACCTTAGAAAACTTTACGACTGGGTACTCCACTGGGCAGAAACGCCTTACGGATCAATAGCTCTTTTTTTAATAGCCTTTGCAGAATCATCTTTTTTCCCAATTCCACCTGATGCTTTGTTAATTGCCTTAGTTCTCGGGTCAAAAACAAAAGCTTTCAGATTTGCGACCAACTGCACTGTTGGGTCTTTGCTCGGTGGAATTGCCGGTTACTTGATCGGTCATTTTGTGTGGTGGTCCGGTCCCGGTGAGTTCTCAAATGTTGCTAACTTTTTCTTCGGGTATATCCCAAGTTTTACGCACGAACTTTTCTACCGGATTCAGGCAATGTTCGAAGAATATAATTTTTGGATCATCTTCACTGCCGGTTTCACACCAATCCCCTATAAAGTTTTCACCATTTCCGCAGGAGCATTCGATGTAAGTTTCGTTATGTTTCTTATTGCTTCGGTTGTCAGCCGCGGTGCAAGGTTCTTTCTGGTTGCTGCCTTACTCTGGAAATATGGCGAAGCAATCAAACAAATTATCGATAAATATTTTGACTGGCTCGCTTTAGCCTTCACCGTACTGCTTATTGGCGGATTTGTTGTAATTAAGTTCGCAATTTAACACAATTTTATCAAAACTTTATTGCAACAAAGCGAAGTTATTTCAGCAAAATATTGCGACGGCTATCTCTTGGTTATTTAAGCAAAACCATTTTGCGGGTAAGCCTCACCTTGCCCGCTTCCAACGAATAGAAATAAACACCGCTCGCCAACTGATACGCACCTGCGTCAAACTCGATGGAGTAGCTTCCGGCTTGTTTCGTTTCGTTCAACAGAGTTGCAATTTCTCTCCCTGTAATGTCGTAAATTTTCAGCTTAACCGCTTCAGTCTCCGGAATTGAAAAACTGATAACTGTTGAGGGGTTAAATGGATTTGGAAAATTTTGCGACAGTTCAAAATTCAAAGGAATTTCATCAGCAACAATGCAGTCACGCTGAACAGAAGTAATCACCACATCCGGCGAAAGATCACGGTTAAGTAACAGCATGGCGGCATCTGCAACAACATATTTCCCATATTCTGCCAGTGTGTTATCTAATTTCAAGACCGATTTTTTACCCGGTGTCAGATAAACATCCCCCAACTTAACCCACGATTTATTCCCTACATTCCGCTGGCTGAACACGACGGTTGTATCACCCAATTCGCCGGTAATCGTATATCTTGCGCTGTCCGTAAACGCAAAATTCGGAATAAAAAACGCGTAAACACCATACCAGGCAGGGTGTTCAATATCAAACAACCACTCGAAAGAAGCGTATGAAGTATCCCTGGTCCAGTAAATTTTGGGCTTAAACCCCAGCACGCTCGCCTGGCTCCACCCACCTGTGCGCACCGTATGTGTAGTGCTGTCTTCGTTAATCACAAATCCTTTCGGACGCCAAAGGTTATCACCTCTGTAAGGAAGTGTTGCCGGGGTCTCATAAATTTTTCTTAAGGTATCACCCAACCGGTTATTGTTTTCTCTCAAGGCTTCGTAAAAGAAGAGGCTTTCCCCCATCACATTTCTTTTTCTGTTTTCGGCAATAGATTCACGCAGCAATTGAGGGGTCATAACATAACCACCCGATTTACCAAGCACACCGGCAAAAAGTTTATCTCTTCCAACTTCCGGTGTGTTGTTAATGGTGCTGTTCAACTCGTTTATATAAGATGTGATATCCCGCCGGTATATTTGCGGAATAAAGTTATCAGGCAATCCCCGTTCTAACCAGGTTTTGGAATCCTGAAGGTAATTGTCTAAACTCCAGGGATAAACACTCGGCGCTACTGAAAGAATGTAATTATCGCTTCTCACTTTAACACTGTCCCGCCACCTCGCAAGGAAGTCACTCAGTTTATCAGCGCGCCATTTCTTCCAGTATTGGTCGTAGTAGTTTGGTGAAGGGTCGGCTCCGTCGTGTTCCGATTTATAGATGGCAACGGTAACGCTGTCATACCCTCCTTCAATCGGCATCGCGGGCAGACGGTCATCCCCCTGCACCCCGTCAACTTCATAGTTATCCAGCACTTCTGTGGTAAGCGCAATCAGAAAATCCTGAACCTCGGGGTTTGTTCCCGCCAGCCAATCAAAACCATTTTTAACGAGCAGTTCCCCTTGTGCGTTTTTCCCTGCCCACTCCGGTTTCGCAGCAATAATATGCCCACCGTTTAGTGAGTAACTGGAAGAGAATCCAAATTCGAACCAGGGAATAACTTCAATTCCGTTTCTGTGCGCCTCGATAATCAGTTTTTTCAGTGGATCCCGCCCTGCAAAAGCCGGAATTATCGGCTTGCTGAACAGTGAATCCATTACCCTGCTCGGGTACATCGTATAACCTTTGTTCCAAACGACGGGGAAAACAACATTAATCCCGATATCTGCCAGGAAGTCCATAGATTCGGCAATTTTTTCGTCACTAAACAGAACATCACTATCCACATTTGTTATCCAAACGGCACGCATTTCTTTCAGTTGCTGCGCACTTGTTAATGATGAAAAAATTGCGACAAAAAGAAAAACCTGAAAAAGGCTACGGGGAAGTGAAGTGCAGGGGGGTGCAAAACGCTTATGTGCCGGAAAGCCAACATTGTCGCAGGTACGAGTTTCATGCTTCTGCCCATGCTCAAAACGCTTATGTGCATGATAAACCTTAAGGGCAGAAAAAACCGTATGGGCAATAAACGCCAAAATGGTCAGAAAAAATAAAATTATTGAAAAACTTAAATGTGCAGGTAAAACCATTATTGTCAGAAAAATCAAAATTTTGGAAAAACTAAAACTACCGAATACATCAAATGAAAACGAAATTTCTCAAAATATCTCATCACCTCGTAAGGTTTGAAAAACTAACTTTATAAGACCCCCGACGGAGTGGGTACGGGTAATCCTTATAACATCACCTCGTAAGGTTTGGAAAGCTAACTTTATAAGGGTAAATTTCCTCACGGAAAAGATCGGTGTAGTTTTTCAAACCTTCGTAAAAAAAGTAAATTTCCCCCATTATCCCAAGTTTGCGGTTCTCTTCTACCATTTGCAGCAGAAGGTCAGGATCGGTTTTGTAACTGCCCACATTCAGCAAAATTCCCGGATAAAATTTCAGTTTATTTCCCGCCGGCAGATGTTCCAAAAAATCTTTTTTCAGAGTTTTTGTGTAAGCGTCAATATCTTTTCTGTAAACCTGTGGTGAAATCAAATCGACATAACCCAACTTAACCCACTTCACCCAGTCCTGCAGATATTCCGTTTTTGAAAAAGGATACACAGAGGGTGCAAAAGCAACGATGGCAGCCGGATTAACAGATTTCACTTTACGGTAAATTTTTCCAGCGAAGTCTGTCATCAAATCAGCTCTGAACTGCAGCCACCCGGGGTTTTGGTGGTCTGCAGGTGGCTCTTCTCCGTTATGTGCCGATTTGTAAAGCCCAACGGTGTAAGGGTCGTACCCGCTTTCGGATGGCATTGCCGGCAGCCTGTCATCACCCTGAATACCGTCAACTGCATAGTTGGTTACAACTTCTTCAATCAACGAAAGAACAAAATCCTGCACTTCCGGATCAAAGCCGTTCATCCACTCAAAGCCGTTTTTGGTAACCAATTCACCATTCTTGTCAATCGCTTTCCAGTTTGGCATTTTAGCCAGCAGATGCCCACCGTTGCTTTTATAAGAAGCAGCAAACCCGAACTCGAACCACGGGATGACCTTAATACCGTTTTCCCGCGCGGCAGCGGTTAATTCACGAAGTGGGTCTCTTCCTTTGAAATTGGAATCAATCTCAATCCCAAACCTCTCTTTCATAACTGCGCTTGGGTAAAGAGTAACACCTTTGTTCCACACTACCGGAAAAATTGCGTTTAATCCCAACTCCTTGCAGAATGCGACCGCTTCCTTTATCCCCTCTTTCGAGTTGAGAACTTTGCTGTCAACATTTGTCAGCCATACTCCGTGTACTGCGGAACCAACCGAAGACTCGCCCCGTAGTGTGGATTCTGAAGCAGTGTTACCGTCAGATACTGCACTGCAACCCGTAAGCATACCCGCCAATAAAAACACGGAAATTAAAGGAATGAACCTGTTGAATAAAAACCGGTTTCTCTGGGTTAACCGCTGCACAAATAACCACAGAGAGTAAGAAATCTGCAAACCGAAAAAAGAAGACTTACAGTCAAACACCCGAAAACCGGAAAACATCCGCAAACGGTTGTAAGAATACATTCGAGTGAAAACCATCAAAACTTTGCCCGAACCGTCGCCTTAAGCTCTATCATCTGCATCGAGGCTACATTCTCAAAATCAAGTTTCAAAGTTGACCAAAGCTCGCCAAGCATGTTCTTGTAGTTAGCTGAAACAGAAAACCAAACAGGATCGAAAACCTTAATACCAAATTCAACCCCGGCGTTTATCGTTCCGCTCCAGTCTTCCTGATCTAACCTTGGAACATCCAAAAGTTCCTGCAGCATTTGTGCCCCTGTTGTGTCGTTAACATAAAGGGAATCTTTGTAACTTCCTCTTTTGAACTGCCAGTTGTAAATCCCAAATCCTAAGTTTAGCTTTGTCTCAAACATTTGGTTTTTCACAATAAAATAATCAGCCTGAACAGCAACACCGTAAGCTTTGAGGTCCATTTCCAACGATTTAATCGGATAAGTAAATGTTTTCTGCTCCGTCCCGATCAAATATTCCCGTTTAATGTTCATCTTATCTTCGTTCAATTTGTTGAAGGTAAGAAATTCAACCTTGCCGCTCCATGCCCATTTTTCCGACACTTCATTAGTAGCGAACAAAGAGGCACCATATCCCGGGCTGAATCTGTTTTCCAATTCACCCATCGGAACTAAAAACGAGCCACCGGCACCCGCCGCCCACTTTCCCTGCGCTAAAACTCCGGTTGTAAGCAATAAAACTACAATAAATATCTTTTTCATATTTTAATCAATACCTGAATGATACGCCAAATTTAATGTTTAACTCGTTCCTGAACGGTAGATCTGTGTAACCCATGTGGTCGGTCTCCAAAAATTGGGTAAAACTGAAGTCACCCGAGAGATCAACATCATCGAAAATGGGATACTTAACCGATAAACCACCGGTGTACATAATCGGATTTCCGAGTTTTGGGGGGGCAAAGTTTCTGTAGTTGTATTTGAACTCGGAATCAAGTTTCGTCAGCTTTTTCTCCCAGTTTTCCACCACATAGAACCACCTTGTGTAAAACAACATCCCAATTCCGAGATACGGTTTCACCCTGAAACCACCGAGGTTTGTTTCGTATCCTACGGAAATCGAAATCGGAATTGAGTGAATCCCCTGATTCGGGGTAACCGTTAGCTTATACTTAGCGGTATCTGTAAGGTCAGCTCTTACACTGCCCCAGTATCTGTTATCCCAAAAATTCCAGTTCCATTGTTGAAGTGCTGAATCCTGTTCAATGAAATAAGACTGGTACCCTAAGGAAAGGGAAAGAAACACATCATCGAAAGTTTCAAAATTAATCCGGACACCCATACCAAATCCTTTGGCAGAAGTAGCCGAATACTTCAAAGAACCGGCAGTAGAAAACGAACCGGTTCCTTCAATATCAAACAATTGCGCCTGCGAAGTAATTGATGTAAGAAAAACAAACAAAACTACTTTAATTATTCTATTCATCGCTGTCTCCTCAGTAATTCAAGTTTAGTGTGAAACGGAGGATATTTCCAAGCCTGCCGTAGTCCGCAAACGAAAAATCTATGCCGACAGGTATTTGTTTAGTGGGGTTAAGCCCAAGCCCGAAGCTCCAGGTTTCTTCATCATAGAAGAATTTGTAGCCTCCGCGAAGCATAATCATATTCTTCCATCCTACTTCCAACCCGGCGTTAACTCTTTCGTCGCCGTCGTTAGGGTGAAGTGCTTCAACTATACCTGTAACACGAAATTCAGTGTTAAAATCGCCGTAAATTTCGCCCGCAAGCCCAAGTTTAAGCACGGATGGCATTTTGAACGGATCGTTAATATATTTTGCTTCAACTCCAAAATTTTGAATTGAAGCGCCTAATCTTAACGACTTTAAGCCGGTATAATAAAGAATACCACCATCAAACAAAACATTGCTTGCTGAATATTGGTCAATCCCCTCGCGAACATACTTAACCGTTACGCCGAAAGAAAATTTATCGGTAAGCGCCCGTGAATAACTGGCGCCCACGGCAACAGCGTTTGCGCCGAAATCACCAAGCACTTCATACACTTTCTGACCCGATACCTTTTTGGTTTTCGGCATCGATCCGTAATCAACTGCAACGGCGCCAAAGGCAAATGTTCCGAAATCACTCTTGTATGAGTAGCCCGCAGCGTAGTGCTTTATATCCGCTATCCAGGGTGAATAGGAAGCTGTGAACGAGTGTTGGCTCTCGTTGAACCCCATCCCCGCAGGGTTCGAAAATATCGCGGAAACTCCCATATCTGCCAAAGCAACAGATGACTCACCAAGTGCCGCTCCGCGGGCAGTAACCGGCATCTGAAGGAAAACAAACCCCGCCGTTGCCGTCTTCTTGAACTCCTGAGCGTTCAGCAGGGCGGTAATTGATAAGAACAACAGTAAAAAATTTCTGATCTTCATCGCTTACCTCACAATCGCAAATTTACCGGTAGCAGTACCGTATTGTGATTCAACATGAAAAATGTACACCCCACTTTCCACATACTGACCGAAATCCGTAACCTGGTTCCAGGTAACAATTCCGCCGCGATTTTCGTCAACATATATTGTTTTCACCAAATCCCCCCGGACCGTGTAAATCCTTATGGTTGAAGGGTTTGGCACATTCACAAACTGAATCTGATCGCTCTCGCCCGGTTGGCTTACACCTTCGCCAATAATAAAAGGATTTGGAACCACCAGAATTTGATTTACACTTTCCGGCGGCGGAAGTGTAGCCAAAAATGGTTTGGTTGTTCTGTTTGCAAATATTGAAGATTCCATCGGCGGCACTTGCACTGTGTTGCCCGTTTCAGGGAATCTTTGCGTTGGGTTGACACTCCAAAATGCTTTGCCGGTATCATAAGCGGTTATTGAATAGTAATAACCCGTTCCGATTTGCACTGTGGTATCGGTGAAAGTGTATTTATTTCCGCTGCTAAAGGCGGGGTCTCCTTTCTGAATATCTGCAACTTGAATCCATGGGCCAATCGGCAGAAAATCCGAACGATAAACCCGATAGCCGGCAAGATCAAATGTGCCGTCATCCGGATCGGGTATCGCCTCACAGCTGTTATCCCAACTGAGCACATTTGCAACCTTTCTTTCTTCACCCTGATAGAAATTAACACTGAATTTTGGCGCCGCCGGCGGGTCAGGGTGGTTCATATTATTATCATAAGTTAACTGTGCCCTTCTTACAGCGGGCAGAAAATTTTTGGTGTAACTCTCAGTGTAAATTACACTCGGCGATACATTTTTATCCAATGCCTTACCATAATCCATTCCTGCAACTATTTCCGCAAGAACGATTTTTACCGTGTCACCCGGCTTCATCGTCCAGGGACCTAATGACATAACTGACCACTTCCGCGCGTTGTTTATGAAATTAGTATCGGTCAGGTTCTTCGGAAACTGATAAAACTGAAACAGATTTGTCGGGTTTTTTAACGCACGATATTTATCTTCGTTAAATCCCGCAACCCCGGTGAAAGGTCCCTGCATATCCAGCGAAGTTTCACCTTTCGACCATCCCAATTTAGTTTCATCAACCCGGGTTGCAATTCCGGTGGAATCGGGTGAGGAATAAACCAACTTCACTCCTGCGTAACCCGGCGCTAACCATTCACCCTGCGGAATGCCGTTAACAACTCTTCCGAGCGAGTTCGTAAAACCATAGTTCGCACTTTCGGCTTGAAGTAATTTATTTGTTCTGTCGTAAAGAACCCGTGTGTTCCTCGCACCGTTTGTTTCCTGAGGGAAAAGGACACGCCACGCACGCGAATTTACCTGCTGCGCATAAGTCAGCAGCATTTGAACACCATATAAGGTATCAGAAACCGTTTTTTCGGGATGTGCAGCTTTAATTTCCTGCGAAATATTTATGAAATAATATTCGTATAAAATATAATTTTCATCCCGTGCCGAGCCGCTCCACTGGTGCGCTCTCCTAACTACCCTCATCGGCAGTTGAAGTTCGTCCTGTTGGTTCGGTGTGTAAAAGTTCGGGTTATATTCCCAAATTGATTCTATTACTTCTTCACCAACATTGGGGTTAGTTTGCAGCCAGTAGTTCTCTCCGTTCGGAAAAAGTTTTCTGTGCGTTTTAAGCGTATATTTTGAAGAAGCTTCAGTTGAAACTGACCCTGCATACATCGCCCAGTCCTCAACTGAAATAACCGAATCCTTCCGGTTTTTTGCACCGACCCAAAAACCACCGGTTGCTATATGGCTTGCTGTTCCGCCGATATTCTCACCTACCCACGAGGGGTCATAACCGGGCCAGTCAAGCGTCGGGCCTGTTGAAGCCCAGTTGTTATAAGCCGGTCCCGATTTGGCAGGTGAAAGCGAGTGCCAGAGAGAGCCTCTGTTAAATATCAACAATGGAGACTCTACCTGCGCCATCACCGGTAGGGTGATTAACAGCGTAAATACTACAATTTTTAATCTATTTAATCTCATTTTTTCAAAACCTTGTCTGTCTTTAGAATCCGAAACCAAGTGTAAGGAAAACCTGCCGGGGTATATTCTTATAAGCCTTATAGAAGGCGGAAATATAGCTTATTCTGTTCGGGTCACGCCCCGGTTGGTCGATTGTGGTTCCATAGTCAACCCAATCAATAAGGTCGTTACCTGTAACCGGTGTTATCCATTGGTTGTTGAACAGATTCATTATCCTTAAACCAACTATGAACCTGTACCCACCCTCTAAAATGATATTTTTCGTGAAGTTCACATCAAAATTCGACTCTATTGGGTAGCGTCGGTTGTTCACAATATCTTTCAGGTCGAACGAAGTCCGATAAGTAAACGGAGCACCTGATTGCACTGAATAAATGAAACTTATGCTCGAGTTTTCTAAAATATTCAGCCCAAACAGCTCCGGTCCTTCGCCGGTTCCCCAGTTATACTGAAGAAGTGCACGCAGGTTGTGCGTTCTGTCATTACCGGATAGAAATTCGCCCGTGTAATCTCTCGATTCAGCAGCTGCAGAAGCAGTCGGGTACATCACCTGTGCGCCGTAATTACCGTCGGTTGTTTGAGAAATGCTGTAAGTTAAGCGGTACATCCAGTTTTTAGGATTCACTTTTTCAAGCGTTGCCTCAAAACCGAGTGTTGCACCAAAGGCATTGTTTGCAAATGTTGTGTAGTTGAACAAAGGCGTGTTATCCGAAGTGTAAGCCGAAGGGCTGTTCAATACAGTTCCGGTGAATGAAGCGTAGCGCAACAGCCCGATTTGCGAAACACGGTCGTTGTAATAAAGCGCCAGATCTATTCTGTTGTCTTCATCCAAAAGCTGTTGAAGCCCAAACTCATACTGAATCGTCTTTTTGGGTTCAAGGTTTGCATTTCCGTGCCCGACAATTCCTTTGTTTCCGCGGTTCGAAAGCGCCTGGCTGAAAGTAGGCATCGATGTAAAATGCCCGTACTGCAGCCTGAAGGCGGTGTTCTCACCAATTGGGAAAGATAAACCCACCCTCGGCAGAAGCATGAAGTAGGTTTTCGATTTTTCAGTGGCTAAATTCCCCGTTTCAGGTCCCTCAGTACCAACATATACAATGTTGAAGGGGTCAACCGGCACATCGGCGCCGAAATTATACGCTTCGGCTCTTACGCCAATGTTGGCTATCATCCCCTCATATTCCATTTTGTCCTGTATGTAAAAAGCAACATTGTAGGGCTGTGCCGTGTAATATTCCGCCACACCGTTTGTCGCAACCAAAGCGTTTGCTTTGAAGCGGGAGTTCACACCGTTGTTGTATAAATCCCAGTAATAAAACTTAAAACCGGCTTTGAACAGGTTAAACTGATTGAACTGGCTGGTAAAATCGATGTTTGCCGCCCAGTATTCTGTCCGTGTATCCTGATAATAAAGCGTGCTGAACGCATCGGGCGCTCTGAAATATTGTGTTTCCCACCAGGCACCCGGTTTAAGTATGCTTCCTATGGGGTCATTCAAACTGTCTAAAACATCCCGCTGTTGCGAGTAGCTTGGCAGATATTCATACGGAAGCTCATATTTCTCGTTAAGATGGGTTACCGTTGCTTCCAAAAAAGATTGTGGGTTAATTGTGTAAGTATAATTTAAACTTTGAGTTACGGTTTCTTCCGTTCTTACGGGGTCAATTAACACATAATATTTATATGAAGTGGAGGGGGGCGAAAAAGCCAATCCTGCCCAACGAATATCGTTTGAACCCGACCATATACCTCCCCGATAATTCTGGTAACCGAGCAATAACTTCAATTTGTGGGAAATCGCCGGTTGATAGGTAACATTTAATGTATAGTTTTGCGATATCTGATCTTTTTCAGCGGTTGGAAGCCGTGTCGGGTTCTTTTTGTACTCACCTGAAAAGAAAAACTTCAGTCGATCGGGGTTTTTACCCAACGGTCCCCCAATGCCAATCATAAACCTTTGGTACGAACGGCTTCTGTAATCATAAACACCTAAAGGGTTATCGTCACTTGGTGAATGATTGGTTAACCAGGTATTAAAAGCCCAGTTAATCTCATTGTTTAGTATGTTGTTCCACATCGAAACTTCATCGGGTGAAGCGGTACCGTTCTTTACTTTATCGTAAAGCCATTTATATCTGCTTGGTGAATTCAAACCCAAATCCTGCAGGAAAAAGGAAGAGTCCTTAAGCGCCATCCATTTATCTAATGTTCCCCATTTCTGCCATTCGTAAGTTGATTCATCGTAGATATATTTTCCGAAGTGGTATTGACCCGGCGGGCGGTACTCAACCCTGAACTCACCGGAGAGCTTCGAGGTTCCGTCTTTCAGAACCACTTTCACCACACCCGCCTGTGCATTTCCGTACTCAGCCGAAAAACCACCCGAAATCAGTTGCATCTGTTGCACACCAATCGGGTTTATGTCGTATTTCCACGAGTTATCTGCCTTTTCAACACCGAAAGAGCCGGGGGAAGTAGTAGCCGAGTTAATCTGGTCAACACCGTTTATTTGGTAGTTTACATCGTAAGTACCGGAACCTCTGACTGTGTATGTGCCTTTTTCATTTTTTGAAAAGCCGGCGGTCAAATCCAAAATACCGCGCAAACCTTCAATGGGTGCCGCTTCTATCTGCTCGTTATCTATGGTTGTTGCTGTCGAGGTTTGGTCTTTAATAATTTTTGGCTTTTCTGCCACAACCACCACTTCTTCCATTTCCAAAGTTGCCTGTTTCAACTTCATGTCAATAGTAGTAGTTCTGTCGATAAATATCTCAACATCCGAAACTACATATTTAGCATACCCTACATAGCTTGCCGTAACGGAATATTTACCTGCCGGAATATTCAGTATAAAGTAATTACCGTCTATATCTGTTACTCCACCGAGAGTGGTTCCGTCAACTCGAACGGCAACCCCGATGAGCCTTTCGCCCGTCTGTGCATCTCGTATCTCACCGGATAACTTGCCCCGTTGCCCGTGCAAAAATGTTGTACCTGCAATTAATATTGCAAAAAACAATATCTTTACCGACACAAAAGAGCAATTTTTCCTTCTATATCGTAGGTATGTATCCATAACAACTCTGTTTCTGCGATTTTTTCTTACTGTAAAATTTATTTTATAAACAACAAAATACTGCATTTTTATCGGATATTACAAATTTTTTTTATGAAAAACAACTTTTATTTCCAACTCGATATTACTACCGAACCACCTTTGAACGACGAGGAAGTGGCGGTTCTTTGGATTTTTCAACCCGATGGCTTAAACCTTGATGGGAATTTAATAAGAATGTTCTTCGACGACCTTCAACCCGAGCAGATTGAACTAATAACTCAAGAAATGAACTGTTTGGTTGAATCCGGAATTGTTGAAAAATTTGACATCTCTTCACAAAAATTAGAAAAGATAAACTGGAATGAAGAATGGCAAAAGAATCTTAAGGTGCTGAAAGCAGGCTCCAACTTTGTTGTTAAGCCCACTTTTGTGGAGTATTCCGCTGAACCCTCAGAGATTGTGATCGAAATCGACCCTAAAATGTCGTTCGGTACCGGAGAGCATGAAACTACACGATTAATTCTCGGGCTTCTGGAAAAATATGGAAATAACCGAAAATTTGTTCTTGATGCCGGTGCCGGTACTGCAATTTTGGCGATTGCCGCCGTTAAATTAGGTTCTAAAAAGGCAATTGCTTTCGATAACGACGACTGGTGCTTGGAAAACGGGCTGGAAAATGTGCGCTTAAACGGCGTTGCGGATAAAGTTGAAATCAGAATCTGTGAAACAAAAGATATTTTCGAACGCAATTTTGACCTTATTGTCGCAAATATTCAACGGGATGTTTTATCCGGAATCGCTGCTGAACTCGCCAAACGGCAGGCACCGGGCGGCGTGCTTATTTTATCGGGCCTTCTGATTGCAGACGAAGAAATAATCGCCCCAATCTATCAAAAATTGGGGTACTCGTTAATCGATAAAGCCGGTGAAAATGAGTGGATTAGCCTTGTGTTTAAATTAGACGCTTAGTTTACCTCAATTTGGCGCTTAAGTTATCTAAATTTGGCGCTTAGTTTATCTCTCTGCAGATTTGCTGTAAACCGTTACACCGTTAACAACCGTGCGCAACACCTGAGTATCTTTTATTAGTTCCGGGTCAATCTCAAAAATATTTCTGTCGATAATCGTAAAATCGGCGTATTTATTCGGATCAATTGTTCCGAGTTTATCTTCCATAAAAGCGGCATACGCATTGCCAAGTGTGTAAGCCACAACTGCCTGTTCAACGGAGATTTTTTGTTCGGGTATCCAACCGTTTGGGTTTTTACCGTCAAGTGTTCTGCGTGTTACCGCTGCATAAATTCCCCGGAATGGATTTAAAGAAGCAACCCACCAGTCAGAACCAAAACCAATGTGCACACCCGCAGCAAGCAAATCGGCAAATCTGTAAGAAGATGAAATTCTATCTTCACCAATTCTTTTGTGTGCCCAGTTTCCGTCGTCAACTAAATGCACAGGCTGCATCGAGGCAACCACATTCAGTTTTTTGAATCGTGCAATATCTTCAGTCCTTAAATGCTGCGCGTGTTCAATTCTGAATCTTCTGTCTCTCGGTGGGTTTTTGGCGTTAATTTCCTCGGCCACATCGAGCATGTAGCTGTTTGCCCTGTCACCAATTGCGTGAACCGATATCTGCAGCCCTGCAGCATCCGCCTGCAGACACCAACTCCTTAGACTATCGTTGGAAACTATATCTGAAGGCAGACCATACCAGTTTGGGTCAGTAACATAGGGGTCAAAAAACCACGCTGAAGCAGCCCCCAGTGAGCCGTCTGAAAAAGCCTTTAACGAACCAATCTTCAACATATCTGAACCGAAACCGCTTTGAATACCAAGCGCAGCTAAATACTTAAAATCAGCCACGGGCATTCTGGTGTAAATTCTGCAGGTTAGTCTTCCCTCTTTTTCATATTTTTGGTAAAGGCGCAAGTCATCCCGGTAGGTAATATCGTGCACCATTGTTAAACCTAACTTAGCGGCTTCTTCTAATGCCAAATTAAGCCACTCTTCTTTCTCTTTCAGCGAAGCATCGGGAATTAACGCAGAAACAAGATCAATTGCATTGTCAATTAAAATACCGGTGGGTTCGCCTGTTTTTTTATCCTTCACAATTTCACCGCCCGGGGGCGAAACGGTTGCCGAGGTTATCCCTGCCATCCTCAGAGCCACCGAATTTGCAAGCGCTATATGCCCGTCAAAACGATGAATTAAAACGGGATTATCGGGCGAAACATCGTCTATCATCTCTTTTGTGGGCAAATCTTTTTTCTCCCATGATTCGTGGTCCCAATCCCCGCCCGTTATCCAGCTTCCTTTTTCTTTACCGGAAATGAATTGTTGCAGCAATTGCGTAAACTCTGTTGTTGAAGTGGCGCCTCGAAGATTTAACCCTGCGAGTGATTCACCACCTGAAACAAAATGGACATGATCATCCGAAAGCCCGGGCAACATTAGTGCTCCTTTCAGGTTTATTTCCTGATACCCCGGTTGCAATTTTTTCCGTGCTTCAGCCTCACTTCCGGCAAAAACAATGAGATTGCCTTCGGTTAAAACAGATTCAACATATTTTTGTTGTGGGTTTCCGGTGTAAATTACACCGTTATGATAAAACACTTGTTTCATTTGTGCATTGCCTGATAGTGTTAAAAAGCAAGCAAATATTGCTGTTTTATAAAAAATTTTCTTCAGTTTCATTTTTGGTTACTTTTTTAAAGAAAAACTCATTTGAATTATAGCAAATTTAACTAAGTAACAAATTTAAATTATAACGGTTTGCTGCGCTATTAATTAAAAAATGGCTATACTTTCGCTTCCTTTGATATCCATTAATCTGATTACTACAAACAAAAAGAGGCTGCCGAAACCGGCAGCCTCAGAGAACTCTTAAAAAGTAATTCTTATTTGTTCAGCATCATTTTGATTGATGAAACAAAACTCTGTCCGTTAACTCCACTTGCGTTGATCTTTGCAATGTAAAGACCTGAATTCAACATCGAAGCGTCGAAGTTTACGCTGTGCATTCCGGCGCCAAGGGTTCCGTTAACCAATGTGGCAACTTCCTGACCAAGAACATTGTAAACTGAGAGAACAACTTTAGCATCAGTTGCTAACGAGAAGTTGATCAATGTTGAAGGGTTGAATGGGTTTGGATAGTTCTGGCTGAGTGAGAACTCTGTCGGGTTAGCTACTTCAACAACTACAGGGTCTGAGAAGCTGTAGGTGCCGTCATAATCCATCTGACGGAGTCTGTAGGTGTAAGAACCTGTTGCAAGGTTAGCATCTGTAAATGAATATTCATTTATTGATGTTGAAGTACCTTTACCCTCAACAAATCCAACGGCTACGAAAGGTGTTGCGCCTGCACTTCTTTCAACCTGGAAACCTCTGTTGTTGGTCTCTGTTGCGGTTGACCAGTTCAGGTTAACAGTTGTGCCAACAGTTGAAGCCCGGAACGATGCAAACTCAACAGGAATAGGATCGCCACCGGCACTTACTTCATCCAGCATAATAGCATCGCCATCAACCATATTGTCAGCTACATATTCTCTGAAACCAATGTAAATATTGGAACCGGCAGTAACCAATGCGCCAATGTCGTATGTTTTATATGTCCAACCTTGGGTAGGTACTATTGATGCTACTGCTGTGCTAAAAGATGCGGGGTTGTTGTTATCAGTGGTTGAAATTTTCACTTCAACTAAATCAGCATAAGTTGCATACGCGCCTATCCAAAATTTCAACTGATCGCCGGGCTGTACATTAAGAATTTGCGGTGTAACCAACCACTGGTCGTTTCCAACTGCACCACCGGTGTTCCAGGTACAATAAGCAGATTTCAAGCCTGCAGTAGCACTTGGGGCTGTTGTGGCAGGACCTGTCCAACCACTTGGAGTTGTTCCGTAGGTGTGTGTTGTCCAACCGGTACCGCCATCAGGGTTCAGTTTTGCCCATCCGGCCGGTGGGAAAGTAGCGCCCTCAAAACTTTCATTGACGGAGTTTGAACTTTCGATCCAAGGTCCGGCAACGAATTCAGGTTGATCTGCTTTCTGCCAATGGAAACCTTTAACTGCTTTTTGCTGAGCATTAGCCAAGCCGAAAACAAAAATGGTTACCATGAAAACTGTGAAGAATCTTTTCATGATTTGTTCCTTCTGAGTTTGTGATAATGTGAGATATTGAATTAAAATGTGTTTTTCTTGATGAAAACAAAACTTAAACATTTCAGAGACAAATTACAACTATTTGAACAAATAAGCAAAACCATTTTTCAGATATTTTTCTTTTTTTTATTTTTTCACTTTATTTTGTTACTTTGGCGAGTAACCAATTACTAATTTTCCGTTTCATTGGCATGTAACCAATAACTGATTTTTCATTTTTTTGGCAAATAACCAATAGCGAATTTTTTCATTTCGTTGGTAAGCAGCGGATAATGAATTCTTCTTATCATTGGCAAGTATTCAATAATTAATTATTGTATTAAAGTGTACGCCCGTAGAGTAAAAGCAGGTGTTATTTCTCTCTTGATCGGTATATTAATGCTGATCCTTAAGTTCGGTGCTTATTACCTTACCGGTTCAGCGGCAATTTTCTCCGACGCTCTCGAGTCTATTGTGCACACTATGGCTACTTCGATGGCTTTGTTCAGTATTATCTACTCCTCCAAGCCACCCGACGAAAAACACCCCTACGGGCACGGAAACATGGAATATTTTTCCGCCGGTGCCGAAGGGCTGCTTATTCTGCTGGCTGCCGTTGGTATTATATATTATTCAGTTTTGGATATTATCAACCCGCCGGAAATTAAAAAACTTGATATCGGGATGGGAATTGTCGCCCTCGCCGGCTTAATTAACCTATTCCTTGGGCTGTATCTTATCTCCACAGGAAAAAAGACAAACTCTCTGACACTCGTCGCCGACGGTAAACATGTCCTCACCGATTCTTATACAAGTCTTGGCGTTCTTGTTGGGGTGTTTATTGTCTTCCTGACTGATATTCAAATTCTCGACCCACTCTTCGCCATTTTTGTTGGGCTAAATATTATATGGACGGGCTACAATCTGTTGCGCGAAGCCTTCGGTGGGTTGATGCACGAAGCAGACAGTAACACCATTTCTGAAATTTCAAAAGTAATTCTTGCATTGCGACAAAACAACTGGATTGATATCCATGAACTCAGATGCCGCCGTTCAGGAAGTAGGGTGGCAATCGATTTCCATCTGATTCTGCCTTGGTACACTACTATTAAGGAAGCTCACGATGAAGAAACACGAATTAAAGAAAACCTCAAAATGAACTTCCCCGAATCTGAAGTGCTGATACACTTCGATTATTGCAAACCTTCTTTGTGTAAGTTTTGCTATTACGAAAACTGTGCTGAACGGTCTGAGGCTCCCTCGGTTAAATTTGAATGGAACGAGGATAAAGCCACCGGAAAGCCGATTTATTTCAAAAAATAACCTGATACTCAATATAAAGAGATGAGGAGTTGATATGCCTGATCTAAAAACAAAATACCTAAACCTTGAATTAAATAACCCGCTGATTGCCGCTTCCTCAGGCGTTACGAAATCTCTTTCCAATCTGAAAAGATTAGAAGAATACGGAATCGGTGCAGTGGTGCTCAAAAGCTTTTTTGAAGAATCGATTAAAAGCGACCAAATCCTAAACCCCGCGGAAGATTATCACCCCGAAGTTTACGAATACTTCGGCTACGAACATGATAAATATTTCGGGCTTAACGAATATTGCGACCTGATTGCCTCAGCAAAAGCATCGATGAAAATTCCGGTTATTGCAAGCATCAACTGCGTTTCTGCTGACTGGTGGTTCAAATTTTCGGAGCAAATTGAAGCCGCCGGCGCAGATGCCATCGAGCTGAATGTGTTTAACTATGCCTCTTCAAGAAACTTTGCCTCGCCCAATATTGAAAAAATTTACACCGATATTGTTAAAGGCGTAAAGAATAGCGTGAAAATACCGGTTGCGATTAAGATCGGGCAAAATTTCACTTCTATTCCACACTTTGTTTCCGATTTGGAAAAAAGCGGCGTGAACGGGGTGGTGCTTTTCAATCGTTTTACCGACCTCGATATGGATATTGACAATTTCGAATTTAAAACTTCTTTCGAATTTAGCGAAAAACACGAGTTTTTTATCCCGCTCAGATGGATTGCAATTCTTTATCGGCAGGTGAAGTGCAGCCTTGGCGCTTCAACCGGCGTAAAAGGTTTTGAGGAAGTGGTTAAATTCCTGCTTGCGGGTGCCTCAGGTGTTCAGATTGCTTCGGCGATTTACCAACAAGGTCCCGAAGTTATTTCAAAAATTCTTACCGACCTGGAAGAATGGATGAGAAAACACGAGATTGAAAACCTTGCCACTATTAAAGGTAAACTCAGTTTTTCCGTTGGCGCTGAAGGGGTTGCAAACTACTATATGCGCTCGCAGTTTATGGAGAAAATAACTCAGTACGAATAAAAACTGAGTTATACCATACCGATTAAAATCTCTCACAGTTCCTGTGAGAAAACAAAATAGTTTTGCGGAAGTGTTCTAACGAACGCTTCCGCTTTTTCATTATTGTTAAAAATGCCAAAAACGGTTGAGCCGCTGCCGCTCATAAGCGCAAATTCTGCACCGTTATCGTAAAACTGCTCTTTAAGTTCAGCAATTTCCGGGTGGTTAACGAAAACAGTATCTTCAAAAACATTTTTAACCGACATTCGTAACTCTTTGTAATCGCTTATTTTTCGTTTGTTTAGTTCACGCAAATTATAGCCGGCTGCGCCAACCCGGCAGCCTGCATAAGCTTCAGAGGTTGAGATAAATATTCCCGGATTAACCACAACCAGACTTCCGGTCAATTCAAACTCAAGTTCGGTTAATATCTCCCCTCTTCCCTCTCCAAACGAAGGATACGGATGAATGAAAAAAGGTACATCCGAGCCAAGTTCTGCGCCAAAAACCTCAAGCTCTTTCTTGCCATAACCCAACCTGAACAAATCGTTCAATCCCAAAAGAACCGAAGCTGCATTGGAAGAACCACCTCCTAAACCTGCACCCAAAGGGATCCGTTTCTTCAGCGAAATCCGAGCCGGTAATTTTTTACCGCTCTTCTTTTCCATCAATAGAATTGCTTTGAAAATCAGATTATTCTCAAAACCTGCCTTGTTAAGCTCGTCGCTGTCGGTTTCAATTATGTGTCTGTCGCACGCTTGAATAACAACTTCATCGCAAAGCTCCAACGGATAGTAAACAGTCTCAATGTTATGAAAACCGTCACTTCTTTTTTCCGTGATAAAAAGTCCGAAATTTATTTTTGCGGGCGAGTTAATTATTAATTTCACCGGAGTAAATACCTTTTTTCAATAAAATGTCTGTTCATCCTCAGAGTTATTTTTAACGGTACAAAATAACATAAGCGTTTGTGTCCTATTTACAACTGTTGTATCACTACTTTTCAATTACTTTCACTGCTGCATTCACAACTGCCCGGTACATCCCCTCCAAATCTACCATCTGAATACACTCTAAATTGTAAGGGCACTCCCGTTTCCAGCAGGGTGCACAGAAAAGGTCGGCAGGGTAAAACTTCACTCCGTAATCATACAGGTCAATTTCCGTCCAGCAGCTCAAGCCAAACCAGGAAACAATATATTTATTCAACGCAATCCCGAGGTGCATCCCGAAAGAATCACCGGTAACGATAATATCAGCCAGCGATTCATAAACAGCCCCCATTCGCACGCCTTCGTTCACCGGTGTGTTGATTACCTCCAACGGAAAAGCATTTGCTATCTCTTCGTTTCGTTCTTTATCTTCAGGTCCACCGAGCAGAATCACCTTCAGATCAGTCTCTTTCAAAATGCGATCTATAAGCGTGATGTGCTGGTCGATCCTCATTTTCTTATTCGGAAACAAAGTGGAGCACCCCGTGTTAAAACCCACAATCGTATCTTTTGGATGAAAACCGTAGTTTTTCCTGATTTTTGCAGCTTTTTCTTTTTCTGCCTCTGTCAGCGAAAAGACATATCTTGTCCTCTCATATTCCAAATCGAGCGTAGCGGCAACATACTCCTGTTTTGTTTTTTGGTTAACCTTAAATTTCAGGTGATCATCCAATCCGAGCATATAGTTATAGTGCGCACCCTCATTCACGGGAACAATTTTTCCGTCGTCGTTTAGTCCAAAACCTTTTTTATCTTTTGCTTGAACCGAGTTCAGAAGTGCTGCTGCCTTTTGCGATTTATCTAAGTTTGCTGCAATATCAAACTTCATGTTCTGCAAAATGTTAATTGAATCGGTGTTATAAACAAACACTTTCTGAAGTAAAGGATTATTCTCCAACAGCGGAGCTGAAATCTTTTCCGTTACCCAATAAATCGAAGAGATGGGGTACTTTTTCTTCAGCAGCGGCAGTTGTGCTGTTGACATCAACACATCCCCCATGGCATCAAGATTTATAATAAGAATCTTCGTTCCCATCGGTTGTGGGTCTTTACATCCCTGCTCAATGCAGTTGTGCCCGGGAAAGCAGGGTTTATAGCCGTTAAAGTGTTTACAATCCGGAATTATCATTTTTATTCAGTTCTTCGTTTAAAATTGGTTCAAATTTTACTGTTGTTTTCAATCCGTTAAGGCGGAATGTTGAAGTAAACTTCCCTCTTTTACTCTAAAATGATTGTTATTATATTGTCATTAATCCGTTGAAACGGAATGTTGAGAACGATTCAGTTCCTGTTCCAAAAATGGCTCAAATTTCTCAATAACTTCGTTAAACCCTACATTTTCCAAAGTCGGGTTTGTAGTTACAATGGTCTCGTATCTTGTGTTATACGGGTACCAAATCATATCCTGTGTGTTATATTTTACATACAGCCCAAATACCGGAATGTCATTCACAGAAGCAAGGTGAACTGTTGCCGTATCAGGCGTAAACAAAAGATTAACCCGCGCTAACGCTTCGCAAAATTCCCCAAAATCAGTTGTAACATAAATTTGAGTGCGCGCTTCTCTTGGTATTTTTGGTGTAAGATTTTCACTTTCTTTCTCACTCTGCAAATTTGCCTGAAGGTTTTCTGCTAAATCATCAACTGCGGTTTCCTTTGCCAAATCTGAATCTGTCGCTAAATTCGCCCGGAGTTCTTTCGCCCTTCGCTCAACAGCGACCTTCCCCGCCAAATCCAAATCTGTCGCTAAATTTGCCTGAAGTTCTCCTGCCCGCTCATCACCGGCAATCTCCCGTGCCAATTCCAAATCTGCAACTGAACAAAACAACAGGCTTTCAATCTTTCTTTCAGCTAAAAATTGCAGCAATTGCTTGTATCTTTCAACACCCCAAAACCTCGCTTTGCTGCCGGCTGATATATTCACACCTACTAAAAACCTTCTGCCTGCTTTTTTATCTCCTTGAATGCTTTGGGGTGTTTCAAACTCTCCAAACCCCATTTCTGCAAATTTCCGTGCTGCTGTTTCTTTGCTTTTCTCTGACGGAAAAAATCTAACCCTGATTTCACCACCCGACAGATATGGTAATTCTTCCCTCAGAAACCCGTTTTCAGTTTGCTGTTCTTCTGCCTTTTGAGGCGTTTCCTTCATCCGGTGCGCTTTAACAACCTCCGGCGTTTCACCTTTATCATTCTTAAATACTGCTAAAAGCGCCAGCAATCGCTCAATAACATGGTGCGTTACAGGGTCGGGCTTTTCAACTGTATGAGTATAAAGCGCATTGTTGTTTTTTCTAAGCCCGATAATATCTGCAACTTTTGAATGAGCAATAATGTAACTAACCGTAACCGACACATCATCATGCAGATCGATCAAACATTTATAACCGCCACTGTTTATTCGCTTCAGTAACTCTTTTGTCCCCTTTTTCCCTTTTTCAAACACGATTACTTCGTCAACATCAGGGTTATTTTTGAAAACGAAGTGGTTGTTTTTATCGGCAATAACTGTTATTTTGCACCCGGTGCCCTCTTTAAGTAAATGCAGAAAAGGAGTAACCACCAGCGCATCCCCAATTCTGTTCAGCCTGATAGCAACAACTTTATTCCCCGGCAACAAATTCACAAACCCCGTTCCCGGTTTTCTGTGCCCCCTGAACAAAATCCACTTCAGAAAAAGGTTTTTGAAAAATATTTCAACTTCTTTCATCTGCGAACTTAATATCGTTTTTTCTGACCAATGAGTCTATTTTTTCCATCACTCTTTCAACGGGTAAATCTCTGAAGCATTCATGTTTTCTGTTGCAGATTTTCAAATTGCAACCGATACAATCAAGTTCATCCAACCTGACGGTTTCATGCTTTTCACCAAATGGTCCCTGAAGTTTGGGATCGGTAGGCCCGTGCAGAGCCAAAACGGGCACCCCCAACGAAGAAATGAAGTGCATGGGGCCACTGTCGTTCGCTACGGCAAATTTGCACCCAAGTGCCAATCCCCCCATTTGCAGAAAAGTTGTTTCGGGCGCCATAATTGCGTTTTCTTTCATTAAAGCGGCTATTGCTTCTGCCTCTTCAAGATCACCCTTTCCCCAAAGGATTAAGCACTTAACGGGGTATTTTTTACAGATTTCATTCCCAATTTCAGCAAATTTTTCGGGGTCGCACCTTTTAGATTCCCATCCGCCCCCGGGCACCAACGCAACAAATGAATAACCCTTTCCTGCATCCGCACCGGCACTTTGTTCACCCTCTGTACCCGAACTCTCAAAACGCCCCACATCCAACTCCGCCTCCGAACCCGCACCGGCACTTTGTTCATCCCCTGCCCCTGATAAATACCCTGCTTCAAACACACCCTCCACTCCCAACGCTTCAAAAAACTTTTCGCCCCAAAGCCTTTCTTCATCCGGCACCGTGGTTATTGGCTCGCGCGAAACAACCTTAATCCCAATCTGCTCAATAAATCGCAAATGAAGCTCACCGGCGTGGTAGGTGCCTCTCTCAGGCGGACCGTAAAGATTGTACGCATATTTCCTTCCTCTGTATGGAAAGCCAGCCCTAAACCGTGCACCGCTTGCAAATGTTAACTGCGCCGATTTCGGATTTGAATACATATCAATCACCAAATCGTAATGCCGTTTTCTGATCAGCAAAATCTTCCGGAAAATTTCAGATTTCCTGCCGCTTTCAAAAACAATCACTTCGTCAATAAACGGAATCCCGCGAAGAAGCGGCGCCGAAGGCTTCTCCGTTAAAAAATCGATCCTCGCTTCCGGATATTGCGCTTTTATGTTCTTCAGCACCACCGTGCTGAGTATAACATCACCAATTCCTTTGAATTTGATGAGCAAAATGCGCAATATACCGCTTTTTGGCAGTAACATACTAAATTTTTTGTGCCATGTTCATATATTTCACGGTTGCAAATCTATAAATTCCAAACTATTTACACAATTTTTATATCCCGATGGCTACTGTTCTTGAAATTCTCGATGTTTCTTCCAAATTTCTGGACGAAAAAGGGATAGAATCCCCCAGGCTTAACGCCGACCTTATGATGGCGCATGTGTTGAATTGTCGCCGGCTTGACCTTTACCTGATGTTCGACCGACCCCTCAAAGAAGAAGAATTAGAAAGTTACCGCAATTTTGTCCGCAGAAGAATTAAATTCGAACCACTTCAATATATTCTCGGCTATGTGGAATTTTTCAACCTGAAACTAAAGGTAAACCCCTCGGCATTGATCCCTCGTCCGGAAACCGAACTCTTCGTCGAAATTGTGGTGAATGAAAACAAGAATAAAGAAAACCTCCGCGTGTTGGATTTAGGCACCGGTAGTGGCAATATTTCTATCGCCTTGGCGGCAAACCTGCCCGGTGTTAAGGTTACTTCGGTGGATATAAGCAACGACTCTCTCGAACTCGCACGGGAAAATGCGCATTCCAACGGGGTTGAAAACATTGAATTTATCAACGCCGACATGAACGATTTCCTCCGCAAAATCGCAACTGAAGACAACCCGTTTGACATTATCGTCTCAAACCCGCCTTATGTATCACAGGCTGACTATGATATGGTGCAGGAGGAAGTGGCGCAATTCGAGCCTCCGTTCGCCGTTACTGATTTTGCCGATGGCTACTCGTTTCACACGACCATCATCTCCTCCGCCGGTTCAATCCTTAAAAATGACGGAAAACTCTACTTAGAAATGGCAAAGGGGCAGGAGGAGCAACTCCGCAGCATGATGAAAAATTCCGGCTTCCAAAACATCGAAGTTATTAAAGATTACAACAGAATTTTCAGGTTTATTAAAGGTATAAAAAAGGTTTAACAATGAGAGCATTGGTTCAAAGGGTAAACAGAGGCAGCGTTACAATCCAAGACCCCGAATACTTTGCAAAAATTGGGCACGGAATGGTCATTCTGCTCGGAGTGAAAGAGGGAGATACCGAACAGGATGTAATCTTCACAGCTGATAAGTGCGCTAATCTACGAATTTTCAACGACGCCGAGGGCAAAATGAACATTTCCGTAAAAGATACGGGCGGTGAAGTGCTGGTTATTTCACAGTTCACCCTGTACGGTGAAACCGCTCGCGGCAACCGACCCGGTTTCACACTCGCTGCAAAACCCGAAACTGCAAACCACCTCTACGAAAAGTTCACCGAAAGAATGATACTTAACCTCGGTGCCGATAAAGTTAAAACGGGTGTTTTTCAGGCTATGATGTCAGTTGAAATTATTAACGACGGACCCGTAACTCTGATGGTTGAGTCAAAATGACAAAAACCAAGGAGAAAAACGAAAAGAAATGTAACGGCTCTGTAATCCTCCTGTTTGTTGACGGTGTCGGGATCGGTGAACCATATAAAGAGAAAAACCCCTTCTTTTCCCATCCTTTTAAGATTTTTTCCGATGTTTTTCCGGAGGCGCCACATCACGGAAATGTTCCTCTTCAATGTGAACAGGGGGTTTTATTCCCCGTTGATGCAGCACACGGTTTCCCCGGATTTCCGCAAAGCGGCACGGGGCAAATGTCGATCTTTGGCGGTTTCGATGCAATCAAGGCGTTTGGCGGACACTTCGGTCCCTATGCTCCAATATCAATCGTTGATAAAATTTACGAAACAAATGTTTTCAAAGATGCGCTTGCAGCAGGCTACTCTTTCAATTTCCTGAACGCATATCCCCGACCTTTTTTCACTTATCTCAGAAAGAAACCGAAACGGCTGAATGTTACAGCTCACTGCGTTTTATCATCAGGAATTGGTTTCAACAAGGCAGCGCAAGTGCATAAGAAACAGGCAGTTAGCGCCGAGATAACAAACCAGCGGTGGAGGGATAAAATCGGTCTGCTGGTTCCCCTCATAACTCCTGAAGATGCCGCAAATATTCTGCTGAGGAAAGCAAAAACCGCCGACCTTCTCGTTTATGAATATTTTCTGACGGACTATGCCGGGCACAGAAGATACGACGGTAACTTGGAAGAACTTTACGATACTATCGACCGGTTCCTGTTGCACATATTTAAAAACTTCAACAGTGAACAGGATACTATCTTGCTCTGCTCCGACCACGGCAACTTTGAAGATATTTCCGTTAAAACACACACGATGAATCCCTCGATGTTTATTGCACTTGGCAAACACGCCGACAAAGCACCTAAGGAGATAAAAGACTTAAAAAGCATTAAAAAATTTGTCTTTAAAATCTTAAAAGAAAATGAAATTTCTTAATAACGCCAAAATCAACAACGGATTATTATTAAGCTTCTTAAGCGAAAATGATGTGCAACAAACCAACTGAAAAAGCAACTCTTTCGATGAACAGACAGATGAGAGGCCTTCGGTATAAATAAAATGAAACACCTCCGTTTTAACGACCTCCTTCGTTTCCCTGCATTAATTGCAGCCCCCGGTTTAATGGTTGGAATTTTAGTTAACGATTACGGTTACTTCCCCCTTTGGTTCTCGCTGCCTGTTTCGGTAACTGCATTATTGTTGATCCTCATCTTCAAATTAAAAGACCAAAACAGGCTGATCCCTCTGCTTGCATTGCTTTTTGGTTTTGCTTCGGGTGCTGCAACCATTTCGGTTTCAAACGCCTCGTTTCAGAGCAACCCACTCGGAAAATTAAAGCAATCGGATGCAGATATTACCGCAAAAATCTCCGAAATCAGGGTGATGACTTACGAGAAAATCTCTTTTACGGGGGAAGTGTCGCTAATCCGCTACGATTCAACCGCTGTTGACACGATGGGAAAAAAGAGAACCAAGCGACACTTCACCGTTACAAAAAAATTTACCGAACCGCCAACCCTTTTGTTTCAGATTAAAAACCCCGATACTGCGCTTTATAAATCGTTTAAGCAACAGCTTTTGCCCGGAAGAGAAATCTCTCTGCAAGGTAGATATGCAAACCCATTAAACCGAAGGAACCCCGGTGGTTTTGACTACGCAGAATATTTGAAAAGGGAAAGAATCTCGGCTATCGTTTATGTTTATCCCGATTCAACTTACAACATCTCCGGGCAGCCCGACCTGATTGCCGGCTCAATTTATTCATTCCGGCAGTCAATTGGCGATAAAATAGACCAACTCCACGATAAATATACCGCCCCAATCCTTAAAGGCTTAATAATCGCAGACCGCAGCACAATAGACCCCGAAATTATGCAAAACTACATTGATACCGGGATAGCACACATTCTTGCCGTTTCAGGCTTTAATGTGGCGGTTATTTATCTGATCACACTTCTGTTGTTCCAACGGTTAAAACCCTACAGCCGTGGCGCTGAGTTGTTTGCACGCATTCTTATTCTTTTTCTTTTTTTAATTTTAACTCAATTTCAGGTTACTGTTGTGCGGGCGGTTGTAATGTTTTCGGTTTACTCACTGCTGAAATATTCCGGGCGTGAAACCACCGGCTGGAACACTCTTTCGATCACCATTATATTAATTTTGCTCGTTAACCCTCAGGATTTGTTCAGCACAAGTTTTCAGCTTTCGGTTGCGGCTGTAGTGGGGTTGTTTTTGGCGGAAAATATAAAATCAGAGGTTTTCAGAGTGTGGCGGGGATATTTCGGCGAGAAATCAAAAAAACTACTCGTCTCAAAACCCTTTTTCTGGGTTGCGGAAATGGTGCTCGTAACGCTTTTTGTGCAGCTTATTATGCTCCCGTTTCTCGTTGTATATTTCGGAAGGGTTACGCTGCTCTCCATTCCTGCCAACATTATCGCAGTGCCGCTTTCTTCTTTCATGCTGGTTAACGGCATTCTTACGCTATTTCTTTCGTTAATCAGCAATTTCCTCGCCTCACTTTCAGCGGCGGTTTCGGGGTTGGCGAACTCAATCATCGATTATACTATCGGTTTTCTGAGGCACACAAATTGGGGTACAATCGAAATTTACGACAGCACCGCCTTTGAAGCCTTTGCGTTTTATGCTTTAATCGCCCTTTCTCTAATTTTAATTTCGGCTGCAAATTCTTTCAAAAAGAAAAGTCTGATTGTGCTCGCAACCGCTGTGTGCATCCTCCTTAGCCACATCATGCTGCAAACACCTCTTCTGAAACCGGAAGAAAACTACATCATAACCGTTGATGTGGATCAGGGTGATTGTTACATCTTAAAAACCGCTTCGGGGGAAGTGTGGCTGATCGACGCCGGAGTGCTGGGTCCAACCTTTGATACCGGTGAAGCAATCATTATCCCCCTGCTTAAAAGGTTCGGTATTGAGAAAATTCAGCACGCCTTCGTCTCTCACTACGATCTTGACCACGCCGGCGGCATGATCTCTCTGATGAAAAAAGGGCTGATTAAACAGCTGAACCTGCCACCGCCCGACCCTGCAGACACAAAAGAAGTGGCGCTTTTCTCTATTCTTGCTAAATATGGGAAACACAAAATTTATAAAACCGGCGACCTTTTCTCCGCAAACGGGCTTAGCCTGAAAGTATTTAACCAAACACCAGAAACGGGGGCGAAAAGCAACTCAAGAAGTGGTGTTTTCATGGTTAACTTTGCAACTCACTCTGTTTTATTCACAGGCGACCTTGACCGAAAAGGGGAAAAAGCACTCATGGAAACGGAAAGTAACCTCCGCTCTGAAATCCTGAAGGTGAGCCACCACGGCAGTTCAACCGGCACTTCCCGTGCGTTGCTTGAAGAAGTTAAGCCGGCGTTTGCACTGATAAGCGCCGGTGTCGGTAACAGATACAGGCATCCGAGCCAAAAGGTGCTTCAACGACTTGAAGAAGCAAATACCGAAACTTTCAGAACCGACTTAGAAGGTTGTATTATCCTTCAACTTGACGAAGGTTCAATAAAAAAAGTGAATTGGAGATAGCCTTTTTCCATAAATTTTTCTCTGATTTGCTGAAGAAACCCGGAACATGCCGTACATATTTACGAAACCACCGGTGCTTCAGCTACTCACCCCTCTCAAATAACACCACTTTCTAAATAAACCACGCTCGGGTTATTCGAATTAATCTCCACCTCAATTCCAAAAGGTATTGTGAACAGATCGTCAACATGCCCAAACGGAAAATTTGTAATGACGGGCTTGTTTATCATGCTCAGATAATCGGAAAAAACCTCTTCCTGTGTTAAGGTTGGCGAGTCATCAGTTTCCCCTTCGGTAAACTGCCCGAAAATAAACCCCGCTGCCTTTTCAAAATATTCAGCAAGACGAAGATTGTTTAAAAAACGGTCTATTCTGTATGGCGGTTCAGTTACATCCTCAAAAAAGAAGATTTTCCCCTCAGGATCGGGCAAATAACTGCTGCCCATCATACCGCAGAAAACCGCCAGATTGCCGCCGACAATCACCCCTTTTGCACTCCCCTTTCCGTTCCCTTCCAACGATAAACCGTCCGGAAGCGGAACTTCACCCTTCCAACCTTTAGATACTATATCAAAAAAGCCTTTTGCGGTATAATCAGAAACCGTTCCGCCAAAATCTACGGCAACCATCGGACCCGCAAACGATACCAGCCCCGTTTTTGCCAGATATGCCATCTGAAGTGTTGTTATATCACTGAAACCGCTGAAAATTTTCGGGTTGTTCCTGATTACAGAATAGTCAATCCCCGGCAAAAGCCTGCCCGCACCATATCCCCCACGCAGCGCCATAATTGCCTTCACTTCACTGTTGTTGAAAGCCCAGTGAATATCCCAAATTCTTTCATCATCGCTGCCGGCAAGGTTGCCACGCACAGCACAACAATTTGGCGTGGTTTCTACACGGAACCCTTTATCAATTAAATATTGTTTCCCTTTCTCTATTCTTTCTTCATTTGAAGGCGTTGAAGCCGGTGTTATCAGCGCTATCAGGTCTCCTTCTTTCAGCCGTGCTGGTTTCATTGATGCTCTCCGAATTAAAATTTGTAAAATATGATTTACTGAATTGACTGACAATTCATTTATCTGTAACTTTAAAATTACGATTTTTAATTTAATGTGAAAAATTAGTGACGCAAATTAACCGTTCCGGGCGAAATATTCTGTTCATTGGCGGGTCCCTGAACCAGACTACAATGATGCACAAAATTTCGAAATATTTCACCGAAGATAATCTCTTTTTTACCCCGTTTTACGGTGAAGGTTACATCCATCTGCTGCGACGGATGGGGTTGCTCGATTTTTCGATTCTGGGAGGTAGGTTCTTTGAAGGTACTATGAACTATTTCAAAGAACATAATTTGAAAGTTGACTATCGGGGACGCGCAAGAAAATATGACCTCGTCTTCACCTGCCAGGATATTATTTTCCCTAAAAATATAAGAAATACCAGGGTTATACTCGTTCAGGAAGGAATGACCGACCCCGAAAAAGTAGTTTATCACTTAGTGAGGTTTTTAAGGCTTCCCCGTTACGCTGCCAGCACTTCAATGACAGGGCTTTCACACGCGTACGACAGGTTCTGTATTGCCTCTGAAGGCTATCGGGAGCATTTTATCAATAAAGGGGTGAACCCCGATAAATTGGTCGTCACCGGGATTCCAAATTTTGATGATTGTGCCAAAAATTTCAACAACAATTTTCCGCATAAAAATTTTGTGCTGGTGGCTACTTCCGACACCCGGGAAACATATAAATATGAAAACCGGAAAAAATTCATCAAACAAGCGATTAAAATCGCCAACGGCAGACAGCTGATCTTCAAACTTCACCCTAACGAAAAAATTGAACGGGCAATCGCTGAAATTAAAAAATTAGCGCCCAATGCCATTATCTATTCTGACGGGAACATCGATGAGATGATTGCTAACTGCGATGTGCTGGTTACGAAATACTCTTCTACCGCCTACATCGGATTAATTCTCGGGAAAGAAGTGCATTCTTACTTTGATTTGGAAGACCTCAAAAAGATGATACCTATTCAAAACGGCGGGGACTCTGCCAGGCAAATCGCACAGGTTGGTCTCGAACTGCTCCAAATTCCTCTTGAAACACTGAAAAATAAAAATTCCGGAAAGAGACGAAAATTCTTCCAACCGAATGCATCACATCCTACCGGAAGGCAAACAGCTAACCCAATGAGTGAACAAACCGGTAACCTAATTAGCAGACCAACAAGTAACCCGGCAGACAAAGGTTCCGGCTCTCTCGAAAAAGGAGGTATATAAATGATTTACCCCGTAATTGATTGTTTTGCCTGCAATTTAAGAGTTACGGCTCGCACGAAAAGGATGGAAATTAAATGATACCGACCGATAAAATTGCAACTGTTGTTCAGGCGAGGCTTTCTTCCACCCGACTTCCGGGGAAGGTGATGCTGCCGCTTGCCGGTGCACCACTTCTGCAACGATTAATTGAAAGAATTGAAGCATCTGTATTAAAAGGCACTATTATTGTCGCCACTTCGAACCAACCTTCCGACGACCCCTTAGAGGAGTTCTGCAATGAAAAAGGTTTCAGAATTTTCAGGGGAAGTATGGATGACCTGTTGCAAAGGCATGTCGGAGCCGGTGAATCGATGAACGCCGAGCATCTGCTTAAAATCCCATCGGATGTGCCGCTTATCGATCACGAAATTATTAACAGAGTTGTTCTCTTTTATTTCAAAAATGAGGGGGAATTTGATTATTTCTCCAATCTCCACCCTGCAACATATCCCGATGGTAACGATGTAGAAATTATGTCGATGGCTGCACTTCGAAAAGCAAATGTTGAAGCATTTCATAATTTTGAAAGAGAGCACACTACTCCATATCTCTGGGAAAATCCCGATAAATTCAAAATTGGAAATTTGGAATGGGATATGGGGTCGGACTATTCAATGACGCACCGCTGGACTATTGACTATCCGGAGGACTACCAATTCATTAAAACCGTATATGACAGGCTTTGGTCGCCTGACAGACACTTCACCATATATGATATTCTTAACCTGTTAGAGAAAGAGCCTGAAATTATGCAAATTAACAGCAAATACGCGGGGGTGAATTGGTATCGAAATCATCTCAATGAGCTAAAAACTATTACTCCCGACCAAACAAGAGACCCACAATGAAAAATAAAATTGCTTTCAACAAAGATTACCCTGATATTTCCGAATCGAATAAACTTTACGAAAGATCAAAGGGGCTTATCCCCGCTTTCACACAAACCCTCGCTAAGGGGCCCGAACAATATGTGAACGGAGTTGCCCCGAAATACCTGAAAAAGGGGAAAAATGCACATGTTTGGGATGTTGACGGTAACGAATTTATCGATCTGAACATGGGGATCGGGCCACTTTCCATCGGCTATTGCATACCTGAAATTGATGAAGCGATCAAAAATCAGTTAGCCGATGGGATCACTTTTTCCCTTATGCACCCTCTGGAAGTTGAGGTTGCTGAGCTTATCAGGGAAGTGGTGCCCAATGCTGAAGCGGTTCGCTACAGTAAAACAGGTGCTGATGTAGTTTCGGCTGCCGTTAGATTAGCAAGAGCATGGACTAAGAAAAAGAAAGTGCTCTGTTGCGGCTACCACGGCTGGCACGACTGGTATATCGCCGTAACGGACCGAAACGCCGGTATTCCGCAGGTGATTGAAGATATGAGTTTCACTTTTAACTATAACGATATCGATTCCGTCATCGATTCTATCGACGATGATGTTGCGTGTATAATCCTTGAACCCTTCGTTTTCCAGGAACCTAAAGATGATTTTCTTCAGAAACTCCGCAAAATATGCGATGAAAACAACATTTTATTGATTTTTGACGAGATGTGGACCGGTTTCCGTGTTGCTCTCGGTGGAGCTCAGGAGTTTTTCGGTGTAAACGCCGATCTTGCTCTTTTCTCAAAAGCAGTTGCTAACGGAATGCCAATCGCGATGATTACCGGGCGGAAAGATGTGATGGCGCTGCTGGATAAAGATGTCTTTTTCTTCACCACTTTTGGCGGCGAGGCGCTTTCTCTGGCGGCAACTAAAGCTACTATTGAGTTTATCCGTAAGTACGATGCGCAGAAAATCATCGCGCAAAAAGGGAAACGGTTGAAAGATGGCTACAACAGAATTGCCACCGAACTTGGCATGAACTACACTTCGTGCACAGGGTTTGAGTGCCGGACTGTGGTTAATTTCGATCCCTCAGCAGGCAATCCCTTGGAAATGAAATCACTTCTGCAACAGGAAATGATTAAAAGAGGTGTTCTCTGGGGCGGTTTTCACAATGTTTGCTATTCATTAACCGAAGAGGATATCGACCATGTTTTGGCCGCTTATCGCGAAGCGCTTTCAATTTTGAAGGAGGCTGTTGAAAATAAAAAAGTTGCAGAAATGCTGCGAGGAGTACCCGTTTCGCCCGTTTTCAGAAAGATTGCCAATTTCAATATGAAACCGAAGAATAAGTAATGACTTTCAACATAAATCCGAGAAACAAGAAATAATCTTCAAGACGAAACTGAAAAGCATAGAATAAACCTCAATATGAAACCGAAGAATAAGAGTTAAAATGAACGACCTTTTCGATCTAACGGGTAAAACTGCAGTCGTAACGGGTTCTTTAGGATTGCTGGGCAAAAACCACTGCAAAGCACTCCTGAACGCAGGCGCTACCGTGGTGGTTACCGATCTGAACCACGCAGAGTGCGAAAAATTTGCCAATCAATTGAATTTGGAAGTTAACAACACCGGCAAAAAACAGGCGCTCACTAATGTAGAAAAACTCATAAATACCCCCCAATCTTCGGGTGAAATGTCTTCAACACCCGCCAAGAAAGTTTTTGGGTTTGGAGCTGACATCACCTCAAAGCAGGCTGTTGAAAAACTGAGAGATTTCGTTTTAACACAATTCGGTAAAATCGATATTTTGGTGAATAACGCGGCAATTAACGATAAATTTGAAGACCCCGCAGCTTCTTTCGAGCAATCGGCTTTTGAGAATTATCCCCTCGAGCTTTGGAATGCTTCAATTAATGTTAACCTTACCGGCATGTTTCTTTGCTCGCAAGTGCTCGGAAGCGTGATGGCTGCGCAACAATATGGAAGTATTATTAACATCGCTTCAACTTACGGAATTGTTGCCCCCGACCAAAGTTTGTATATTGACGGTGAAGGCAATCAAAAATTTTATAAAACACCCGCCTACCCCGTTACAAAGGGTGCGGTTATTTCGTTCACCCGCTTTCTCGCCGCTTATTGGGGTGAAAAAGGGGTGCGGGTTAATTCCCTTACTCCCGGCGGCGTTGAGAACAACCAGGACCGGTTCTTTATCGAAAATTACGCTAAGAAAACACCTTTGAAAAGAATGGCGAAACCAACTGATTATATGGGCGCATTGATTTTTCTTGCTTCTGACGCTTCAGAGTATATGACGGGCGCAAACCTTGTTGTCGATGGTGGGTTTACGATATGGTAGATTTTAAATACCCCAAAACGGGAACTTCAGCAGCGATACATTCTCCGGTTGACGAAAAGTTTGCTGTGGTTAATCAGGGCTACATTTCTGAAAATTTCAACTTCCACAAATTTTGAAATGGTAATTAAATGGATATTTTAGACGGGTTAAAAATTGATTTTGAAGAGGCAAAACGGCGCGCTGCAAAAATTAAACTCCTGATTACGGATGTTGACGGCGTCCTGACCGATACCGGCGTTTTTTACTCGGAAAATGGCGAATTGATGAAAAGGTTTTCTATCAGGGACGGTATGGGAGTCGAAAGGCTTCGTAATGTCTGCGGGGTGGAAACCGGAATTATGACGGGTGAAAACTCATCCGCTGTTTTGAAACGCGCAGAAAAATTGCAAATTGCTCACTACTTCCCGGGTGTTAAGGATAAAAAAGCCAAGTTTTTTGAAATCATCAACGGCTTCGGTTTCAGTAGAGAGGAAATTGCTTTTATCGGCGATGATTACAACGACATCGGTATTATCGAAGAAGCTGTTTTCACCGCTGCACCCGCTGACGGAATGCCCTACATCCGCTCGTTGGTTGATTACATCACGCCCACCAAAGCGGGCTATGGCGCCTTCAGAGATTTTGCCGAACTGCTTATCTTGCTTAAAGGAAATGAGGCTTAATATTTTCTCTCTATTTTACAATGTTGAAATTGAATAAATGATCTGCTTGTTAAAACAGATGAGAATCTTGCTTAAAGGAAATGAATGAATTCTGACAGAATAATTAAAATTGGTGATCGCCTGCTCGGCGACGGGCAACCCTGCTTTATAATTGCAGAGATTGGGATTAACCACAACGGTTCCGTCGAGAATGCAAAAAAAATGATCGATGGCGCTGTTCTCGCGGGGTGCGATTCTGTTAAATTCCAGAAAAGAACACCCGAAATTTGCGTCCCAAAAGACCAATGGAATATCGAAAGAGATACCCCTTGGGGCAGAATGACCTACATCGATTATCGTCACAAAATTGAGTTCACAAAGGAACAGTTCGCTGAAATTGTTGACTACTGCAGCGATAAAGGAATTTCCTGGTTCGCTTCATGCTGGGATGAAACTGCTCTTGAGTTCATTTCGTATTTTGAACCAAATTTGTACAAAATTGCGTCCGCTTCCCTTACCGACACTTCCCTGCTCCTGAAACACAAAGAACTTGGCAAACCTGTTATTTTGTCAACGGGGATGTCAACAATGGAGGAAATCAAAACTGCAACCGAAACTTTCGGCTTGGAAAACCTCCTGATTGCGCACGCAACTTCCACCTACCCATGCCCAATTGAGGAACTGAACCTGAAAATGATTACCACGCTTAAATCACTCTTCCCAAAAACTGTTATCGGCTACTCCGGGCACGAAACCGGACTTGCTCCAACTGAAGCAGCGGTTACACTCGGTGCAGCTTTTGTTGAGCGACACATCACCTTAGACAGAGCTTCGTGGGGCACCGATCAGGCGGCTTCGGTGGAAGTGGGCGGGTTTATGAAATTAGTGGCAAATATTCGCGACATCGAAAAAGCGCTCGGCGACGGGGTAAAAAGGGTCTATGAAAGTGAACTGGAACCAAGAAAAAAACTGAGGAGAATTAAATAAAATGGAAGCAATTCCGGATTATATCGCCGGGTTTTTCAAAGATACCACCACTATTGCAACTGCCGCATTTATCGTCATTTCTGCTGCAATTATTGTTGCGCTTGAAAGAAAATACCCATACACAAAAAATCAAAAGTTCTTTCGTGAAGGGTTTTTCAACGATTTTGCACTTTACACCATTGTGCAAAGCTATGTTCTGGGCTTAATAATAGGTGAACTGATTAAGTTTATCGATTCGCAAACGGGCATTCAGCGCTTTCAACTGCTTGCCGATGTACCCGTTTGGGCGATTGTGCTGGGCTCACTCATTTTTCACGATTTCTACATCTATTGGTTCCACAGGTGGATGCACAATAACAAATTTCTTTGGCGCCTGCACGAAGCACACCATTCCACAAAAGAGGTTGATTGGCTTTCCGGCTCCCGTTCGCATGCTTTTGAAATTTTGATTAACCAAACTGTCGAGTTTGCCCCTTTCGTGCTGCTCGGTGCTCCGGCAGAGGCGGCGGTGATCAAGGGCGCCATTTCCGCAGTATGGGGGATGTGGATTCACGCAAATGTGGATGTGCACTCCGGAAAACTGCAGTATATCATTAACGGTCCCGAAATGCACCGCTGGCACCACTCCGATAAACTTGAAGAAGCCTATAACACAAACTACGCCACTAAATTTGCCTTTTGGGATTATATGTTCGGAAGTGCTTATTTCCCCGGAAGAGAGAAACCGAAGTGGTACGGGCTGAGTATCGATTTCCCAACCAACTACATCAAACAGTTCTTTTTTGCCTTCAGAAAGTTTGGCAAAGAGGAATAGGTTAAAAGATATTGCAGTTTCAGGGTAAGGTGTTTCACCGAAAGTGTTGCGACTGTGGAGTTGCTCCAAAAATGGTGGAGGCTACGGGGTGTCTCCATAAGTGTGTTAATTGTGGAGTTACCGCGATGTTGTAGGGAGCGGTAGCACTTGTGGTATTGCTTATCCAACAGACTAAACGCAGAGGCACTAACCTTTTTTTTCTATGGGGTTAACGCCCCTGCGTTCAATTGAAAAATTATATTTAACCGGCGCTGCTATTTAAGATAAATTATCTTCTTAACATCCGATTTCCCGCCTCTTTCAAAAGAAACGAAATAAACACCTGATGATAATCCAAACTTACCCGGGTCTAAATCGTAAAAATTCCTGCCCGGATTGCTTCCTGTTATCTTTTCGGCGAAAAGCACCTGCCCAATCGTGTTCATCAGTTTTACCGTAACAATTCCGTCTTTTCCGGTAAAGTACTCGAACCTTGTTGAACCGTTAAAGGGGTTAGGATATGCCGCCGAAACAGTGAAATCTCCCGGCACTTCAACAGGCTCTTTAACCGAAACAGGCGCAAAAAGGTTTTTATACACCACAAAGTTGCCATCGCCGTCACCAATCAACAAATCGGGACGAGTGTCGCCGTCAATATCACCAATTCCGGGGCTTGAGTTTTGATCTCTCTTAGGAATTCCGGCAAGCAGAGAAGATTCTTCCTGCCATGCAGGCTGAGTTGGCGTGCCGATGTTCCTGTAGAATTTCAAATCGCCGAAAAGGTTTCCGATAAGCAGGTCATAGTCTCCGTCGTTATCAACATCTCCGAATGCGAGCCTGTTGTATGAACCAAAATTTATGCCCGTAATAAAACTTTGATTTTTAACAAAATTGTTGTTACCGGTATTTTCTAAGAAGGTTACATCCGCTGCGGTTTCTGCGCCAATCAGCAGGTCGATATCACCGTCTCCGTCAAGGTCAGCTGCAGTGGGCGTGCTCGTCCAGCCGACATCAATCCCGTAAAACCAGTTTGCTGTGCTGTAGCTTCCGTTCGTGTTCAGATAAAGGTAAACCATTCCATCCCTTGCGCCGGTAACTACATCATAAGCGCCGTCGTTGTTGAAATCAACAAAACTTGGGTAAGCCGCCGAACCAACCGACATATTTCCGAAATTTCCGGGCGTCAGCACAAAATTTGGTTCGGTTCTCGTGCCGTCGTTACGGATGAGCCTTACTCCGCCCAGAACCGTGCCGGTCAGAAGGTCAAGGTCGCCGTCGTGGTCATAATCCGCCAGTGAAATGGTTGACATCCCGTTTACTTTAATCACCCTGAACCAACTTCCGTTGTATTGATATAACGGCTGCGAAGAAGTTCCGTTGTTTTGGTACGACAGAATATTCCCCTCATCAGTGCCGTAGATAAGATCAAGATCGCCGTCATTGTCAAAATCCACAAAAGCGGGGTTTTTCCAATAGTGTGATGTTTCAGTAACTATATACTGGTTAACATAAGTCCAAGCCGGTGCATTAACCGTGCCGGTGTTTCTGTAGTACATAAAAGAAGAAAGGTCTCTCCCAAGTAAGAGATCGAGGTCGCCGTCACCGTCCAAATCTGCAAGTGCAGGATATGAATTTCTGCCGGCATCTGCAATTCCGTTCACAAATGCGGGATAAGATTCAAACACAGGATTTGTAGCCGAGCCGACATTTCTGAACCCGAGAGTAATCCCCGGTTCCGGACCTCCGAGAATCGATTCACCAATTCCTGCCAGAAGGTCAAAATCGCCGTCGCCGTCTAAATCGCCAAATTCAGGTTTAGGGTCTGTCCCGATTAGAGGGTTAACATTCAGGAAAACCGAATCTTTTTTCACCCATTGTGGTGCCTCGTAAGTTCCCAAATTATAGAATGCAGTAAAACCTTTGAACCCGCCGGTAACCAAGTCAGGTGTACCGTCGCCGTTAAGGTCAACCCAAACAGCATAAGTGTAGTTATTTGTGGGGTCAAGCAGTTTTATTTGTTTAAGATAGACAGTATCTTCAATAAACCGGATCGCGCTGCTGTCAGATTTGTTGATGTAAAGTTTTGCATTACTGCTAAGATAACAAAGCAGCATATCCTGCATACCGTCATCATCAATATCATAAAAAACCGGTGCGGTAAACTTCTTCATCTCCACACCTGTCGGGTTAAAAATCGTTCTGATTTCTTGCCAGTTTTGGGCATTAACTGAAACAACTATAAACAGGGCTATCAGTATTTTTTTCATATAGATCTTTTAAGATTTTTAAGTTTTTTTTTAAGGCTTCTTTTAAATTTTTTTTAAGACTTCTTTTAAGGTCTTTTTAAAAGGTTCTTCCAATAATATTTTTAAATATTTACAACCTCAATGTAACACAATTTTCCTTAGCCTTAATGAAATTTTCCCCAAATTAATCCGTTAAGCGGCAGTAAATCCAAAGAAAAATCCAGTGTAATCTTAAGGAATCCTACTGAATCCCAGGCAATCCGGGATAATCTTGAGTTATCTTGTGAAATCTTGTGCAATCTTAAGTTATATGACTATTCCTTAGAAGTCTTGGGTAATCTTAAGCAATAGTAACAATCGTCAATTACTCTGCTTTTATTGTCAAGGATTAATTAATTAGAATTAGAGGCAGATGATTTCTGAATTGTAGAATTTCAAAGTAATTTTGAAATTTTGTAGGCACCGTGTTAGGTATAGGTTAGATGTATGTTAAAAACAGGACAGAACCATGTTAGAAATATGTTATAAAAATCGCTAAATTTATAGCATTTTATCACATTATATCAGAAGACAAAAGAGATAAATTTTTCCCGTAAACCCTTTATTTATAATAACTTATGTTTCTTTGTATTTCATATATAGTGGAGATACGGGGATTCGAACCCCGGGCCTTTTCATTGCGAACGAAACGCTCTACCAACTGAGCTATATCCCCGGGTTGTTGTTTACAAATTCAATGAGGCGCTAAAACTTCAGTACCGCCATAAAACTACCAAAAACAACACTACAAAAATAAAAAAATATAACTTCTTACCTTCAGTTTCTTTCAATGCAAGCCGGAAACTTGGTTAAAGTTTTACTATTTGTTTCTTACCTGCTGCTTTCATCGTTACAAGCCGGAAACTTGGTTAAAGTTTTACTATTTGTTTCTTACCTGCTGCTTTCATCGTTACAAGCCGAAAACATGGCTGAAGGTTTACTATTTGCTTCTTACCCTACACTTAGACCACTAAACCAAAAAAACAAATGATTACACAAAACTAATCTGATGGTTTCTTACCTTACGCTTACCCCATTAAATGAGAAAACCCTTGAAACAAAAAAATCCAAATAAACGCTTAACACAAAACTAAACAGATCATTTCTTAACCGGTGTTTAATCAATTAAACATAAAAATCCGTTAAATAAAATCCACCAAACAAAAAAATCACCCAAACGCTTAATACAAAACTAAACAGATCATTTCTTACCGGGCGCCTTATCCGTAGCAACAACGGTAACTTTAATGCTTCCGGCTCTTCGGAACTTAAAGACTAAATCGTGTTTTTCTTTCTTAATTATATCCTGTTTCAGTTTTATAAGCATAATGTGCAAACCACCGGGCTTCATTTCAACGGTTTTCTTTGCGGGAATAACAACAAAATCAACTTTCCGCATTTTGGTTTTGCCGTCTTTTTGATATGATTCGTGAAGCTCGGTTCGGGTTGCTAAATTTGTTTCAATGGCGTAAAGGGTATCGGCTTTGGTGTCCTTGTTGGTGATAGTAACATAGGCTGCCGTTGTCATCCCCTCGCCGTTGGGTCTCATCCAGGCGTTGGAGATTTCAGGTTTTGGTGCAAGTGCAACCGCAGCCACAATCGTAACCGTAAGTAGCAAGGCGCTAAATAATTTAGTTAAAGTCATCTTAATTTTCCTATATCTTCAATAATCTCTTTTGTATCGATCTTACTGCCGGAATATTCTTTCCGCAATGAACCATCCTGATCGATCAAAGAAATCCGGTCTGTGTGTGTAAAATAATATGAAATGGTGTTATCCACCACCGTAGAATCCTCCGGAATGGCGACAATACCCATCACTTTAATTAGCGAATCAATTGCCTCTTTATTCCCTGTCAGAAAACGGAAATTAGTTTCATTGACTTCTCTGATTTCAGCAAATTTTTTGAGAATTGCAACCGAATCCCGTTCAGGATCAAAAGAAACGGCAAGAAACTCCACTTCCTCCCCTGCACCAATTCGCCCCACTTCCTCCTGAATTTTCTGCATATTGTTCACTGTAAGAGGGCAAATATCAGGGCAGTTAGTGAAAATAAAACCCACCACCAATATTTTCCCTTTATACTGTGCCGGAAAGTTAACCGGTTTGCCATCCTGATCAACCAAACTAAAAGAGTAATTCTGCAAGTTCTCGTTCAGTTCAAACTTTTCGCCACATCCTGCAACCAATAAAAAAAGTGTGAAAAATGAGGGAAACAAAACTATTTTAAAAATTTTCGTGATTCGCATTACCAAATATCCAAAAAATGCGGATATATTATAGGTCTGTAATTTTAATATTCCTTATTTTTACACTTGAACTTTTTTTAATCTTATAAATGATACCGATCATTCAATTATTATCATCTATTCCAGAGAATTAATGAATACGCAATGGCACTCCCTAAGTTCTGACGAAACCTTAAAAAGATTGAGCACCTGCGAAGACGGACTGAGCACGGAAGATGTTGTTGGGCGGGTTCAAAAATTTGGGTACAACGAGCTGCAGGAAAAAGCAGCAGTTTCTCCCCTGATGTTATTAATCGCCCAGTTTAACAGCCTTCTGATAATTATTCTTTTCACTGCAGCGCTGATTTCACTGATTTTTGGAAAATTGCCCGAGGCTATTTCCATCATCACTATTGTTATTTTTGCCGGCGTACTCGGGTTTATTCAGGAGTTCCGCGCCGGAAAGGCTCTTCAGGCTCTTAAAAAAATGGCGGCGCCAACTGCCATTGTGATCAGAAACGGTAAAGAACAGGAGATACCCTCAAGGGAATTGGTGCCCGGAGATGTTATTAAAATTGCAATGGGCGATAAAGTACCCGCCGACGCCAGAATTATCAAATGCGCTAACCTTAAGGTTGAAGAATCGGCACTTACCGGAGAATCTCTCTCTGTGGAAAAACACACCTCGGCAATTGCCGGCGAGAATATTCCACTCGGCGACAGAAACAACATTCTTTTTGCCGGCACTTCAATTTCTTTCGGGCGCGGCACCGCCGTTGTTGTGGAAACGGGTATGGAGACCGAATTTGGTAAAATTGCCGGGATGTTGCAAAGCACGGAAGAAGAACGCACCCCACTGCAGATTAATCTTGACCAATTAGGCAAAAAACTCGGAATTTTCGCTATTGCACTTGCGGCAATTATGTCAGTTTTTCAGATCGTTCAGATCGTTGCCTCCGGCAGCATAACCGCAGATAAGATGATGGAAGTTTTCATCTGGGGCGTTGCGCTTGCCGTTGCGGTTATTCCCGAGGCGTTGCCTGCTGTAGTTACTATCTCACTTGCACTTGGCGTAAGGCGGATGGTAAAACGAAAAGCGCTGATAAGAAAACTGCCCGCAGTTGAAACTCTCGGTGCCACCAACATTATCTGTTCGGATAAAACGGGTACGCTAACGCAGGATGCAATGACCATAAGGAAAATTTATACCGGCGGAACTGAGTATGCTGTAACGGGAAATGGATACGAGCCCAAAGGCGAAATTAAAGCCGGCGACACTTCAGTACAAAAACTGCCGGAACCCCTTTATGAACTGCTGAACAGCGGAACACTCTGCAACGATACTAAATTGATTCAGGAAGATAATGAGTGGAAAATAATCGGCGACCCAACAGAAGGAGCAATTGTTGTTGCTGCGGTTAAAGGCGGGATGGATATAATAAAGAAGAGAGAGGAATCACCGCGCCTTTATGAAATACCTTTTTCTTCCGAATCTAAGAAAATGACCACGGTAAACAAACAAGGCAAAGAACTTATCGTTTCCGCAAAAGGTGCGCTTGAAATGTTGCTTTCTGAGTGTAAATACATCCATTCTGCCGAGGGTATCAGAGAGATTAACCAAAACGATATTGACGAAATTTACCGTGTTTACGCCTCTTTTGCAAATACAGCGTTAAGGGTGCTAACCATTTGCGGCAAAAAAATTCAGATGGAGCTTACATCTTTCAAAACTATTGCGTTAGAAGCCAACGAATCTGAAGCTGTTCGAAACGATTTGGACCGGTTGATAGAATCCGATCTGGTTTTCTACGGTTTAGTCGGTATGTTCGATCCTCCGCGTGAAGAGGTGAAAGCTGCCATCATTACCTGCGAAAAAGCGGGCATCCGCCCGATTATGATAACGGGCGACCACAAAGATACAGCCGTTGCTGTGGCGAGGGAACTTGGGATTCTGAAACATGGAGGTGCGCTTTCGGGTCAGGAACTTGACCAGCTAACCGACGAAGAATTTATAAACAGCGTGGATAATACCGATGTTTACGCCAGAATCTCACCCGCACATAAGCTGAAAATTGTTGACGCACTGATGAAAAAGGGAAATGTTGTTGCCATGACCGGCGACGGTGTGAACGATGCACCCTCACTCAAAAAAGCCAACATCGGCGTTGCCATGGGTATTACAGGAACTGATGTGAGCAAAGAAGCCGCAAAAATGATTCTTACGGATGACAATTTTTCTTCTATTGTTGCGGCTATTGAAGAGGGGCGCTCGATTTTTGAGAATATCCGTAAATATTTGGTTTATCTGCTAAGCGGCAACATGGGCACCGTTTTCGGCATTTTAATTACTTTCTTTCTCGGTTATTCTCTGCCGATTAACGCCGTTCAAATATTGTTTATCAATTTTATAATGGATGGATTGGTCGCAATTGCGCTTGGGGTTGAACCCCCCGAACCGGGTATAATGAACCGAAAACCGCGGGATACCAAGGAGGGCATTCTAAACGGAATAACAATTAAGGCAATCACCGTTTTAAGCGTATGGATTGCAATTGTAACCACTTTTGCATACGCTTACACACATTTGTTTGCGGAGCATCCGGCAGGGCTTTCACCTGAGCAAATTGACGCTGAAGCCTCTACCATGTTCTTTCTTACTCTGTTGATTGCGAGGTTCTTCAACGGATTTAACTGCCGCTCACTTACGCGCTCTATCTTTACAGTGCCGGTTTTCAGTAACAAATCTTTGTTAGTAAATATAGTTGTTTCGGTTGTTTTAACCTGGTTCCTTTTCTTTGTTGAACCATTAAGGAAGGCATTTGGATTGGTTAAAATTACCGATATTGGTGAAATAATAGTGATTGCAGCGGCGTCGTTCTCGTTATTGATTTTTGGCGAGTTGATGAAATATCTTTTCAGGGATACACTGAATAAAAATTCAAATCTTTGATGTGGTGCCGGTTTTAGTTTTTTCGTAAGTGAGATGTGGTGCCGGTTTTAGTTTTTTCGTAGGTGAGATGTGGTGCCGGTTTTAGTTTTTTCCGGAAGAGGGATGGGATGCAAGAAGTTTTCAGGAATAATAAGATATTTGGCAATGTTAACTTAAATCGGTTTAAGGGAACTATGCTGTCGCTCTGACCCAAAACAGCCAACAGAAACAACTTTGCAAGTCTGAGACAAAAAAAGCTTTCACTTTTTCATTACAAAGCATTTAAAATATTAAAGTGAGCGGATAACTTTTTCCAATCTTAGCAGATTCAGCGTTTTATTACGCCCCGGTGAGTAAACCCCCACTTCAAGATAAAAGGACCGCCCCTCTTTTTTCAAAACTCTCCCGGAAAACAGCCCTGCCATTGGGTAAGGATTAGTTTCCCACATCCCCCGAAAAAGGCTTTTATCGCCGGAGTAAAATTGCAGTTGTGTTGTGCGCATCCTCGAGCCATCATTGTACTTAATTGCATTCAGAAGAAGTGAATCCCGCAAATCTGCAATGTATCGCTGCATTCCGGTAAGTGAATTGTTCTCATCACCAATTAACGCCTCACCCTCTGTTGCCGTACCTTTATTACTTTGCCCACTCTTTTCCAATGATCCATTAACCACTGTCAATTTATCCGCTGCCGTGTTTTTATCGCCCTTTCCACCGGAAGTTCGGAAAGATGAGCCAATACCACCCGAAGAATCAACAGCTGAAGGTGTAAACCCTTTAATTTCAGCGATGAAAATCCACTCTTCGGTTTTTGTGCCGGCACCTCTTCGGAGCATGGTGTAACTGTCTGATGGTTTCGTGGCACTTTCAAACCCTTCCGGCACTTGTAGCTCAATCCCCCATTTTTCGGTAACTTCTTCCTTAAGGTCCCTTTCAATTCTTGGCTTCCGTCCCGCTTTCGAGATAATTTTCGATATGTTGGTGCTCATTACAGTTGCAAGAACTGAATTATACTGCTCTTTCAAAAACCGGGAAAGGTCGTCATTTCCGTTGCACAAAATGAACCAAACCAACTGGTCATCATAGAAAAGATTATCTTTCTTCAGAAAAACCGGAGTGTTGTTTTGCACAACTCTCTTTAACAGTTTTTCGGAAAAAATCCCCTTAAGTTCTTCGGAATTTTTTAAATTATTAACTGTTGTAACTATTAGAATGTTTGCAGTGCGGGGAATGTTGTCAGTTGCAATACTTCGGAAATTAATATCGCTGAAAAATGGTTCATCAGTACCGGGAAGTTTAAGATCGGTAAGCAGGCTATCCTGCAACTGCCTGTTTGAATCAGAAATGTCAGCACTAAGGAGCACCGACATTTCAGTTTTGTTTCCGTATGAGTCTTCCTTGCCCGGCTTGCAACCGAACAATGTTAATGCAATTAAAAGAAGAAGAAATGTTTTGATAGGTAAGCCACTGCAAATAACAAGCCTAAACCGGCACATTCGGTAGAACAAGATCTAAGCCCGGGAAAAGAATGGAATATCCCAAAAGAAGCACTAACCCCGTAGAAAGGGGAATCGCAACATTATCGTCAAGCACACCGCGGGCTACATTTTCAGCTATTGCAGCCACTAATCCGCTGAAAATTATCAGTGCTATCTCTTTCCATGAATCTGTTACTCGTGGAGTAACAAAAGCAATAATTACAGTCATAAAAAAGAATGCCACTGTTCCCTGAAGGCTTTTCTTAAGAAATGGTGTTCTCCCCCACTTTCTGCCGATAAGCGCGGCGGCGGTATCCCCAAGTATCAAAAACGCAATCGATATAATCGCAATCACCTTCGGAAAAACGATAATCGTAAGCATTGCTGCCGCCAACAGCCAGGTAGAGCCTGAAAACTGCTTCTTTTTCTCATCAAGTTCATGTTTCCGGAAAACAGGCAGAACTTTGTAAACAAAGCGCGCAAAGGCTTCACTTCGGAACCTTAATATATCAACTATTAACGAACCAAGAAGCACGAAACCGAGCAAAATTAACCCGGTAGATTTGGGAATAAAGTAGTAAATTATTGGTATGGAAAGGCTACAAATATGGATCATCTTGCGATAAATCTCATATTTGTAGTCTATCTCGGGCGAATCAGCTTTCTTCGGCATTGCCCCCTGGCGAAGATGGTTTTTTATATGCTTTCATCATCTCAGCAACATGCTCAGGAATATCGTTGTTGTTGTTCTCTTTCGGCGGTGGGGGCAATTCTTCACCCCGAATAATCATATCAATCTCTTCCGAATCCAGAATTTCTCTCTCTAATAGTTCGGCGGAAAGTTTGTGCAGCAACTCCATATTTTCCTGCAGAATATCAATCGCCCGCTGCATGCACGAGTTAATAATTGCTTTCACTTCTTCATCGATGTCAATTGCAGTTTTTTCGCTGTAGTCGCGGTGCTGCTGGATCTCTTTACCGAGGAAAATTTCTTCATGTTTTGTGCCGTAGTTAAGAGGTCCTAAGCGCTCGCTCATCCCCCATTCGCAGACCATCTTACGGGCAAGATTTGTAGCCCGTTCAATGTCGTTACCGGCACCGGTTGTGTAATGGTCAAAAATAATCTTTTCTGCTGCTCGCCCACCCAACGCATAAGTAATCACCGACTCAAGATAAGATTTTGAGTAAGTGTGCTTTTCATCCACAGGCAGATAACTTGTAACCCCAAGCGCCCTTCCGCGCGGAATAATTGTAACTTTGTGTACAGGGTCAGCTTCCGGCAGCATTTTTGCGACAAGCACATGTCCGATTTCGTGATAAGAGGTCGTCTTTTTCTCTTCATCGGAAATGATAAGGCTTTTCCGTTCCATTCCCATCATCACCTTATCTTTCGCCTCTTCAAAGTCCCTCATATCAACTTTGGCTTTGTTCTGGCGCGCAGCAAGAAGTGCAGCCTCGTTAACTAAGTTGGCAAGTTCTGCGCCCGCTAACCCCGGCGTGCCTTTTGCCAAGATTGAAAGATCAACCTTTTCATCCAAGGGAATTTTTCTGGTGTGAACTTTCAGAATGCCTTCTCTTCCCTTAACATCGGGTCTGTCAACAACTATTTGGCGGTCAAAACGCCCCGGGCGCAGCAACGCAGGGTCCAAAACATCAGGTCTGTTTGTTGCAGCAATAATAATCACGCCGTTATTCTGCTCGAACCCATCCATTTCAACTAACAGCTGGTTGAGGGTTTGTTCCCTTTCATCATGTCCGCCGCCAAGACCGGCACCTCTGTGCCTTCCAACGGCGTCAATCTCGTCAATAAAAATAATGCAGGGTGCGTTGCGTTTACCCTGATCAAAAAGGTCACGGACACGGCTGGCACCAACTCCCACAAACATCTCAACAAAATCAGCTCCTGAAATTGAAAAGAACGGAACGCCTGCCTCACCTGCAACTGCGCGCGCAAGCAGCGTTTTACCCGTACCCGGAGGGCCTAAAAGCAGCACCCCTTTCGGAATTTTACCGCCCAATCTCTGGAATTTGCTCGGCTCCTTCAGAAATTCGATAACTTCCTGAAGTTCAACTTTAGCTTCATCTGCACCGGCAACATCCCGGAAAGTAACTTTGTTGGATGACTGATTAATCATTTTGGCTTTGCTTTTGCCAAAGTTGAAGATACCACGCTGACCACCGGCACCACCTCCGCCCTGCATACGGCGCATAAAAAAGAACCAAAGCCCGATGATTAGAACCCATGGGATCATGCTGATTAAAAGTGTAATGAAACTGTTCGACTGTTGATTGAAAGTGAGCTGAATGCCCTTAGCATCCCATTTTTTCTTTTCAGCTTCAAAATCAGGCTCGGCAATGTTCACCGAAAATTTTTCGATTGATGTCGGTTTTTTATCAATATTTATCTTGGTTGCCCGTCTTAAAGTAGCCTGAAACGAGTGAACTTTCGAGTCGGTCATGTTTACTTCTGCTTCAGCAATAAGGCTGTCTTTCAGAAGTCTTTCATATTCATAGTAGGGTATTTCTCTGTAACTTGCCGCTTCACCCTTAAATAATTGCATTGCGATAACAGCTGCAATAATAACGACTCCCCAGCCAAAAACCACTCGCATGATCTTCGACCAGTCAAAATTGTCATCCGGCTTATTGTTACCTAAATTTTTGTTTTTTTGATCCATCTTTTAAAATATTCCTTAATTTCCATTCCCATCAACCATGGAATAGACAGCAGTTAAATTGCGATATTTCTGCACCAAGTCAAGCCCGTAACCAATAACAAAATTGTTGGGTATTCTGAAGCCGATATAGTCAACATCGATATTATATTTAAGGCTTTTCGGTTTCACAAGCAACGAGGCTATCTTAACTGAAGCGGGGTTGTACTTTTGAATATGGGTTAAAATATATTCAGCAGAAAGCCCCGAATCAATAATATCCTCAACAATCACGATGTGCCTTTGGTTCAAGTCAGCGTCTATGTCTTTCAACAGGTCAACTTTACCGGAAGAGACTTTAGCTTCATGGTAACTTGAGAGTTTAAGAAAATCAACTTCGCACTCACCATTGAAATTTTTCATTAAATCGGCAAGGAACATGAATGCTCCGTTCAAAATTCCGATGAATATCGGCACCTTTCCCTTGTAGTCCTCCGAAATTTTGGCTCCTAACTCAGCAATTCTCTTTTGAAGCACTTCTTCGGTGATAAAAATTTCGAATGTTTCGCCGTTAACTGTTATCTTGTCCATTATATTTTAACTCTAACTTGTAAATTTTGGTTGTTTTCTCAGTTATTTTAAATCTTTCGTCTAATCGTAAACCGCATACCCAAACGACATTTTCTCCGGCAAAAACTAACGGTCTTCGCCATTTTTCACCGGCGGGAATTTTATGATCGTTGAAGAAGTCCGAAATTTTTTTCCGACTTTTGCCGTTTATCGGGAAGAAAAAGTCGCCGGAAGAGGCATTTTTAACTAAAAATTTATCTCCCGTCTTCTCAGCGTCAACAAACTCAAGATATTTTCCCGGTTGTTTGTAAAACTCTGAATTTTCCTCTTGCCCCTCTTGCTTCTTTTCCCCCTTTTGCTTCTCATTTACCCCTTTTTCTCGTTTTCCCCACGCAGAAGTTGGATTTTCTCCGTGTAAACTTTCTAATCCGGAGGGGGGCTTTTCCTCGTGAAAGCTTCCTAATTCTGAAGTGTTTTTTTTCACCTGCAACCTTTTCAGTGCAGATTCGGGCTTTTCCCTGTAAAATCTTCCTAATTCTGAAATGTCGCTTTCAGTGCACAATACTGTAAAATCACCGAAAGTAGCCACACCCCCCGGCTCCAAAACCTGCGGTTCTACCACCTTTTTAACCGGCTTACCGATAATAATACTTTCTCGCTCACGAAAGGCAATAACTCCGTTCCCCAGATTTATTTTTCGCCCGGCTTGACCCGCAACAAGTTTTTTAAAATTTATAAAAATTTGAAACTTTAAATTTAAATTAAAATTTTCAATTAATCTAATTGATAATTCACGAAACAAGCGATAATCGGATATGTCAGCGAGTTTTTCAATCGAAATAACCAATTCACCCTCTCTTCGTTCTGCTATTTCAAATTTTTTTTCCGGCAGCCGGTCAATTAACGCCCTTACCGTATCACCCAAACCGGCTACAGTATTTGCAAATGAAGGGTTTAATTCGTTCAACAGCGGAATAACTTTATGCCTTATAAAGTTCCTTCTGTAAACAAGATCGTCGTTGGTACTGTCAAAAACCCGGTCAATTTTGTGGTAATTCAGCCAGTTTTCAATTTCTTCTCTTTTTAAGTCCAGCAGGGGCCTTATAATGTTTCCTCTTTTTTTCGGAATACCCGCAAGTCCTTCGGGTCCCTTCCCCCTGACAAGCGCAAGCAGAATGGTTTCGGCGTTGTCATCTAAGTTATGCCCGGTGGCAATTTTGGTGAATTTTTTTTCTTGTAGCACGGCATTCAACCGTTGGTAACGAAGTTCCCTCGCCGCCATTTCCACCGAGCTTTTCCCCCGCACCACTTCCTCTTTCACATTCACTCTTTCAAGCCTGAACTCAACTCCCAAATCCCGGCACAAATCAACACAAAACGCAGCGTCCCGCTCCGCCTCCTCACCCCGTAACTGGTGATTTACATGCACAGCAAGAAGTTTAAGTGAATATTTATTTGAGATTTTTTTTAAGAAGTGTAGCAGCAAGACAGAATCCGCCCCCCCGCTCAGGGCGATAATGATTGAATCGTTCTGCTCGATAAGCCGGTTATCGGAGCAGAACCGTGTAAATTTTAGGAAGGTAAGGTCACGCAAATCCGGATTCTTTTAATTTCTCCAAAGTTAATCCTCCTTCTTTCTGATTTTCCGTAAAATTGAGGATATATTTACCAAGCAGATCAAACTCGAGGTTAACCTCATCGTTAACTTTAAGCAAACTGAGGTTTGTCATTTCCCAGGTATGAGGGATAACGGCAACCTTCAGCCCACCGTTCAACTTTTCGGCAACCGTAAGGCTAACTCCGTTTATACAAATTGAGCCTACCGGTATGACATTTTTATTGAAAGATGAGTCGTAAGAAACCGCAAGTATGTGGCTCCCTTGCAACTGTTTAATCCCGGTTACCCGCCCTGTGGTATCGATGTGCCCGGAAACAAAATGCCCCCCAAGTCTTGCTGAAGCAGAAAGCGCTCTTTCCAAATTAACTCTTGTTCCCGGACGGAAATTACCGAATGTCGTTTTTTTCAGCGTTTCCGCGACTGTATCCACCCATACGGTTTTATTTTCAATTTTCACCACGGTTTGGCAGGCACCGTCGATATTCACACTATCGCCAATCGCCACATCCTCAAGAATTTTGCTGCATTCAATCCCCAGGGAAATTTCATTTCCGCGCGGAATAACGCGCTTAACCGTGCCGATCTCTTCAACTAATCCCGTGAACATCTTTCGATTCCTTTCGCAATGTTAGGAAAATATCACCCTTCAATTCCCGCATTTTACTAAAAGTGAATTGTAGCGATCCATTCAACCCAAAAGCATTAAGCCCCGTAAAATATCCGTTTCCTTCTCCAATTATCTTTGGTGCAATGAAAAGTGCAAGCTCATCCGCCAACCCGCGGTTGATGAACTCAGCAGAAAGTGTTGAGCCTGCCTCAACCATAACCGACTGAAAACCGCGCCTCTTAAGCTCTTTTAACAGTTCATCCGCATCCGGGTGATTTTTTTCATCAGATTTAACGAAAATAATCTCAATACCGGCTTTTTTCAGTTTTTCAACAATATTTTCGGATGTATTACTTGCTGAGGTGCCTGCTGATTTACTTGCTGAATTGTCGGCTATATTATTTGCTGAAGTGCTCGCTGGTTTACTTGCTGCATTGCTTGCTGAAGTGTCGGCTATATTATTTGCTGAAATGTAGGCCGCTTTTGCATCTTCCGCCACACCCGGCTTTAACTTTTGATTCCCGTCAAATTCGTCATTTAACCGGCTAATGGTTTTTTCCCGCTCAGGTACTGCAATTACCGATTTTCCATCCGGGTTTTGGAAGAAAAAAAGATTCTCATCAAAAAAAAGCTTTGAAGACATCATCACCCTCACAGGCGAAGGTTTGCTTCCGTCTCTTACAGTCAGCTGTGGGTTATCCGCCCGAACGGTTCGGGAGCTTGTTATAAGCACCTCGTTTGCGGCGCGAAGCTTTCGAGCCGTTTCACGGGAGTGCTCATTGGTTATCCATTTCGATTCACCATTATGATCGGCAATTTTCCCGTCTATACTAACAGCAGCTTTCAGTGTTGTGAAAGGGTAAGCGGTGGTGATATTTTTGGTAAAAATTTTGTAAAACTCTTGAAATGCGGGCAGATCGGCAACTTCAACTTCAATTCCGGCTTCTTTCAGTCTGGCTATACCGCGCCCGGCAACCACAGGGTTTGGGTCTTTCATTCCGATAACAACCTTCTTAATGCCGCTTTTAATTATCAGGTCAGCACAAGGGGGTGTTTTGCCGTAATGTGAACAAGGCTCCAAACTTACATAAAGTTGGGAGCCTTCCAAGTTTTCGCGGGCACTGTTTATCGCCACCACTTCAGCATGCGCACCGCCATACTCGTTGTGGTAACCCGTGGCAATCTCTCTTCTCTCCTTTATAATAATGCACCCGACCGCAGGGTTTGGAGACACTTTCTTCTTGTGACGAAGTGCCAGTGGAAGAGTACGCACGAGGGTATGCCGGTCGAATGAGTCCAATTATTTTATTTCCAGAATCTCAAATTCAATCAAGCCTGCCGGAGCTTTAACCTGTGCAATTTCCCCGACTTTCTTCCCGAGCAATCCCTGACCAACCGGGGAAGAAACGGATATTTTGCCCTGCTGAAGGTCAGCTTCTTCGTTAGAGACTAACTGATACTCTATAACCTTTTTTGTTTTAAGGTTCTTAATTTTAACAGTAGCAAGAATGTGCACCTTATCTTTAGAGAGCGAGTTGGGGTCGATTATTTGAGCTTTCATCAACAAGGTTTCAAGTTTATGAATCTTCAGTTCGAACAGCCCCTGCTCTTCCTTAGCAGCGTCATACTCTGCATTTTCGGAAAGGTCGCCATGTGCTCTGGCTTCTGCTATTTTAACGGCAATCTCTTTTCTGCCGGTTGATTTCATCTCTGCGAGCTCTTTCTCCAGCTCCAAAAGTCTTTCCTGTGATAGATAAACATAGTCTTGCATATCATTCCCGGGTTATTTTAATAAAAAAAATTGCCACTCCCGCAAAAATATTGCGGGGTGGCATCTCAAATTTAACACTTTTTTGACGAAAATTCAAGTCCTTAAGTAAAGACCTGAAAAGAATTTACGATTTATTGCGCCTTATCACAGGGAAATGTTGCCTGCCCACCGTACTGCCTCCGTAAGATGTGCCTTAACAAAATTTATGATTTCGAAAGCCTTGAATGAGAAAAAAACAGAAAACAAGCCGAAGAAATCAACCTGAACAAAATCTAAAAAGGATACTCTTCCTGCTTTTTCAGCCTTTGCTCTATATTATGCTTCTTCAGCAGTTCTTTCACACCTGTATCGCTCATTCTGAAATAAGGAAATGCAGCATTGCTTAACCCCTCAACCAGGAAAGCAACCGCAACTGCTGCCTGCGAAATGTAATCTTTATCCACTTTGTCAAATGTATCACCAAAATCGTGATAATGCTCTACCATTTCAGTCGGAAAGCTGCCCATCGGTGAAATCACGGGAATACCCACCAGCATAAAGGGCATGTGGTCGCTGTTTGTCCAGGCTACATTTGCGGTGTTATTTATTCCAAAACTGCCCGACTTCGCCAGAATTTCTTTAACTAAAGGCAAAACAGAATCGAAGCCCATCACATTAAAACCTGTAATTTTTGAAGGCATATCAAGGTTAACCATTGCAAAAATTGAATCGTTCTTGTGCGCTTCAACATATTTTTTTGAACCCCAAAGCCCAATTTCCTCACCGTTAAACCAAACAAACTCAATAGTTCTTAAAGGTTTAATACCTAATTTTTTTAAAAGCAGGGCAGTTTCAAAAATCACGGCGCTCCCCTGCCCGTTATCCACTGCTCCGTCGCCAAGGTCCCAGCTGTCTAAATGACCACCGATAACAATCTTTTCTTTTCTCTCTCCCTCAATTCTTGCAATCAAATTTGGCACCTGCTCAGTTTGAATGAACGATTTAGAAGAAATATCCAACTTCACCAATTCGCCTGAGGTCAGCAGTCTTTTTAGTTTATTTCCCTCTTCAAAAGTTAGCGTGAAAGCCGGAACCGGTGTTGCAACTCCCTTAAAATTGCCCGCACCAAGCAGTACCTTCCCTTTCGGTCGTTCGTTTATAAATAAACAGGCAACCGCACCGTGATCAGCTGCAATTTTAATCGCCTCCATACGAAGTAATTCTTCTTTACCGGCCGGTCTTTCCTGCGAAATAACGGCAATTTTGCCTTTGGCGTCTATTCCGTCATAATCATCAGAATAGCCGGATGAAACATATATCGCTTCGGCATCTCCCACTTCAGCCTGAGTTACCCATCCGAGAGCGTACGCTCTTAGTTTTTTTCTAAAGGGCCGGGTGAGCACCACTTCATCCTCCCCGCGGTGCCAAACAGGATTCGGGAAGTACTCCCGAAAAGGTTTATACCCTGCTTCAGTCAGTTTATCGCTCACAATGTTAATGGCTTTTTCCATTTCGGGCGAGCCCATCAACCTGCCGCCACATAGGTCGCAGATTTGCCCTAACAATTTATAGCCGTAGTTGTTGGCAAAAGCTTCACCGGCAAATTTTTCAATCAGCTGCTGCGGAAATACTGCCCAGCTGAATATTGCAAATAACAGAATTAATTTTTTCATTTTAGAACTCGATATAAACGAAAGGAAGTGTTGTGGCACCCAAAACCTGATAAACAAACACTATTATAATTAACAGCGCTGCAGCTTTGGCGCTCCAGTGCATTGATGCAAATTTTACATAGAAAAACTTGTATAACCCCTCCGGAAGAAAAGCAAGAATCGCCCCGCCTATCATCACTAAGAATGGGGTAAGGTAGAATGAAAACCACTTTTCCGCATGCTCTATCTTAAACCCTGAAAATAATTTTTCGATAAATATCTGTGCGGAATCAAGCGAAGAAGATTTAAAAATTATGAAAGAAAATGTTATAAGATGAAAAGTTACTAAAACCTCAAACGAACGGAAAACCTTCTCGTTAATGTGCGCAACAATCTTTTTCCGGGTATTTCTAAAAATGGTATCGAACACTATTGCGGCGCCGTGTATCAGACCCCAGACTACAAATGTAAGGTTTGCACCGTGCCACAAACCGGAGATGAAAAATGTTACCATTATTGCGATGTGAACCCCAAATTGTTTCAGTCTGCGTAAGCCAAAACTCAAAGGATAATATATGTTTTCGCTCAAAAATGTATATAGCGTAATGTGCCATCTGCGCCAGAATTCAGAAACTGAATTAGCCAGAAATGGCTTCCTGAAGTTCTCTTCTACTTCAAAACCTAGCAGATAAGCGATGCCGCGAACAATATCGGTGTAACCGGAAAAATCGAAATAGATTTGTAGAAAAGCGCCGTAACCCGCCAGCAAACACTCGAATGATGTGAAAAGCGCCGGATTTTCAAATACTCTGTCAACAAAGTTTAATGCAATAAAATCTGCAATTAACACCTTTTTCATAGTGCCCGTAATCAGCAGGAAAAAACCTTTACTCAAGTTTTCACGGGTTATGTTAGTTGGCGAGTTGAACTGGGGAAGAAGTTTCTGTGCTTTACTGATGGGGCCCGCAACTATAGTCGGGAAAAACGATACATACAGCAGGTAGGTAAGTATATTGTTTTCCGATTCCTCTATTTCCCCGCGATAAACGGCAAGTGTATAACCCAACGATTTAAATATATAGTAAGAAATACCCACAGGCGTGAGTATTTCTTTTGTAAAATATGAGAAAAATTGTGAAGACTGTAAACCAAACTGATTTACTATAAAAAAAGTGTACTTAAAATAAAGAAGAACCCCAACATTCACCAATACCGAAACAGTAAGAAATAACCGCTTCTTCCACAACACTTCCTCTTTTGACATGAGCCTGCCGACAAAATAATCGACAATCCCAATTATTAAAAGAAGCCCAAGATACTCCCCCGAGATTTTATAGTAAAAATAAAGGCTGAACAGTAGTAAAACCGTGTTCCTTGCCTTTATATGTGTCGAAACAATCGTAAAAACTAAATAGAGTACCGAAAACAGTGCAAAAAACAGCACTGAGTTAAACAGCAGCGGGTTACCCGGGTTATATTTTAACAGTTCTACAAGATCCAACTGCGGATTTTACCTTTATTTGCCTGTTTTTGCTTTTTTACTTTTTTGGTTTCAAAGATAACTGTTCTTACCTTTTTTTGCCTTTTTTCTTTTGTGGTGCTTTTTTAACTGCCGGTTTTTTAGCAGCAGGCTTCTTTGCCGCAGGTTTTTTTACTGCAGACTTTTTGCCCGCAGGTTGCTTACCCGGAATTTTAATTTTCTGCCCGGGGCGAATGTTATCACTTTTTGTTCCGTTGGCTGCTTTCAACTGGTTAACCGGAATGCCCGTTCTCTGTGAAATTGCCGACCATGTGTCACCGCTTCTTACACTGTATTGAGAAGAATTTGTAACTCCGGCATTTCCGCGGTTGTTTGTGTAATTCTGCTTACCATAAGTTTTCCCCGGAATTTTAATTTTCTGCCCGGGGCGAATGTTATCACTTTTTGTTCCGTTGGCTGCTTTCAACTGGTTAACCGGAATGCCCGTCCTTTTTGAAATTGCTGACCAGGTATCACCACTTCTGACGCTGTACTGTGTTGCTTTTGTTGTGGTTGCGGTGTTATAATTTTTATAACCTCTGTTGCCGTAAGTCTGTTTGCCGTAAGCATATCCGCTGTAGGTTTTTCCCGGTATTTTTATATTTTGCCCTGCCACAATGTTGTCGCTGTTTGTTCCGTTGGCAGCTTTCAACTGATTAATGGGTATCCCTGTGCGTTTTGAAATAGCATACCATGTATCGCCGTTTCTGACACTGTAGTTTGTTACGGTAGGTGTTGCCCTGTTTGCATAGCCGTAATTTGTTTTTTGGGATGCGTTGTAATTATAATTCCTTGAAGAGTAACCGGCGTTATAGTTTGATTTGGCAACCCCGGTGTTTTTTGCCGGTGCCCTTGAGGCAGTGGCGACCGGCTGGGCTTTCGTGGTTTTTGTGTAGATTTTTAGTTCCTGGTTCAGGGCTAAAGCGCCGTAAAAGTTATTCCAGTCCCTGATGTCGCTGATTTCCACATTATACAGCTTTGCAATCGATCTGATCGATTCGCCACCGAGCACCTTATGAATCTTATAAGTTCCTTTTTCATCTTTCATCGCAGAAGATGTTGGCGCCGGGTTCTTTGTACCGCCTGCAATCACAGTCGTGTTACTTGCCGAAAGGCTTTGCGCCTCGTTATTATCGGTGTAAATCGCTAAGTTATCGGGAATTTTACCGTCTAAAACCTTATTATTTAGGACAAACTGCTGATCCCCTGCGGCATATTTTTTAAATGAATTGTCGATTGCATTAAGAAAAAGCTCGCCTTTCAGATTGTATCCTTTTGAAGTAAGATGAATCTGATCAACATTTGCTAAATAGTTTGATCTCCAAAACAACATCGAATTCCTTCCGCCGCTGACATTGTATATGTCGTAAAAAAGGCATCCATTCTCAAATGCAGTTTCCTGCACCAACAGAGCGAAATCTTTACATGCTTCAACATTGCTTCGTTTGTTAAAGGCATCCTGCACATCCACGAGCATAATTGTCGCTTCCGGTGCGGCTTCTTTAACTTTCGAGATAATTGTATTAAGGTCCTTTTTTAACGAGGCTTTGTCGAACCCACCGGTAAAAAAGTTATTGATACCCAAATCGAGCACAAAGAGATCGGGTTTAAATATTTTTATTTCTTCTTCAAACCGTTTTTGCTTCCAAATACCGGCAAGTGTGGCTCCGTTTACACCTGCACTTCCGTAAAGTACCCCGCCGTCGCTGTCACTTTCTATCAAAAGACCGTAACACTCAAAACTCTGTTGGGTATCCGAAGTTTTTTTCACAAATAGTTCGATGCTTTCACAATCAGAATCAACGACTGTTTCTACATAGCCGTCTTTTCCTTGAGAAGGGCTGAGTGTGATGGGTTCCTCAATCCCTTTAACTTTTAACTGGACATCGAAAGAAGTGGGCGAGTTATCAACAAAAATTTTGATTCTGTTTCTGCCTGCTTTTTGAATAGTTTTTGAAAAAACTAACTTGAAGTTTGCATTTGGGTCGGTTGTTTTTACAGAATAACCCAACAAGCCAACATCCAACTTGGGGTTTGCATCAGTGTTCTTTGCATAAGTCCAGTTACCTTTTGAGTAGGTAAAATAGTCGTACGCTGAATGCGTTTTTGCAGCCGAATAAGGGAAAACCAAACCTCTCCCCCCTACGCCGTATGTCCTCTGAAGCTCTTCACGCATATATCCGGTGTAAATATCCGCCTGAAGGTGCGAGTCTCCAATGTGAAGAATCCTCAATTTTCTGTTTTTTGCTTCAGCAAACTTTGTGAAAAAGGCAGTGGCAGCTTCACTGTTCTGCCATTCAATAAAGTTTTGGCTCGTCTTCAGAAACGGATAAGCACCAAACTTTGCTGCATTTTCCCTTTGAAGTTCACTGTCATTTTCTCCGCCTCCCAAATTCTCCTGCCCCTGAAAGGAACTTCCATTTTCGGATTTATCCTGATCGGGGATAGAATCGGGCGGTGAGAAGTAAAAAGCACTGTTGTTGATACGATCAGCACTGCCGGCATATAGAGTTCCCAAAAGGAAAAACGGAATTATCAAGAAAAGCGAAAATCTTTTCTTCATACCTCCGGTAAAAAAGTGTAACTCATCAGTCATTTTGCTATCCGTTTGTTTTGTTTTTGATTGCTCTTAGTCTTAGTCTTTTTCTTTGTCTTACTGCCACCGGAACCGGTTACGCTACCGGTATTTTTACCGGTATTGTTACTGCTACCGGTATTTATGTCGGTGTTGTTACCGGTACTGTTACTACTGTTGCCACTATTACCGGTACCGGTATTTTTATTGGTACCGGTACTAATACTATTACCGTTACTCTTTGTTTTGGTCTTAGTTTGTAAAAACTTTTTGTATTCGTTATTTATTCCGTTAAATAACTCGTTTGCTATAACCTTCTGCCCTTTATTAATGAAATGCCCATCCCTGGCTGCATATCCTTTTTGAGTCCATATATTAATTGAATTTTCCCCTCCCATTAACTGATAAGTGTTCCAAAATGCACATCCGTGTTTCAACGCTTCATCTTTAATCAATTCGACAACGCGCGCCATAAACGGATGTGAAACGGAAGTACCTCTTCTTACTACCCCCATATCACCCGGACCAATTACAAGAATGGAGGCGTTGGGGGCTCTTTTGCGCATCTCTTCAAAAAGCGTCGCATAATACTTTCGTACCCTCTCTAAATCCTTTTCCTGCCGGACGGTTGGCATCACATTCATGCCGTACTGCAAAATAATCAACTTTACATTAAGTTTTTCATACTGCGCAGTTAATAATTCTCTGTTAATCTTCAGCAGACCATCACCCGAATGCCCCCTGATTGCAAAATTATCCACCTGAACCCCTTTTTCACCATCCAACAGAAACCCAAAAATTTCAGGGTTTTTATTACTTTTTACGGAAAATCTTAAAAAATTAGTGCTCCCGGAATAACTGACGGATTGGATACCGAAAGGTTCCGCCTCCGATAAGGTTAATGTAGCGAAATCTCCGCCATTTTTTGAGTCATTTATTGAGACACTTGTCTCTTCCCCAACTTTGCCGTAAAGAACTTTTATCTTACTGAATCTGATACCCGGAACAAAGTTGAAAGAAACATTCCCCCTCAATGCACGCTGCTCAGAAACTTTTGTTGATACGGGATAAAATGCTCTCTTAAAATAGTTGTAACTATCTGCTAAAAAGTAAGTTAAAGAGACACTGCCCGAGTCAGGTAACGGTTTTGCTTCCCGATTTGGCGCATTGTTTTCTTTTTTCTTATCAGAATCGCCCCCATCTTCGTTTCCCTCGTTTGCCCCGTTTTTATCTTTTTTACTCTTTTTGTCTTTATCGTCTTTTTTGTTTTTCTTGGCACCCTCTTTCTCGGAGTTATCTCCGTTGGCAGCTTTCTTTCCGCTGCCGAACTTAAAAACTAACCCGGAAAGCCCATATCTTCCCGGAGGGTAAGCATGGTTGAAAACATTGAACCTTTCCCAATTATTTGAATTGTAGCGGACGAAATTTGCGTTGTCTGAAATATCATCTAAAGCAACATACCCGATACCTTCACCACCAAACTCCCTTTGAAAAAGCTCGCGCAGCGAGGTGGTTATCCTGTCCCCTTCAATTTGTGAATCGCCATAGTGTGCAACCCTTACAATTTTTCTGCCACTTTCGTTTTTTAAAGCATTAAAGAAATTATCCAGTGCTTTCCCTGAATTGACCTTTGGGTTAATAAGGAAATGTTCCTCCGTTCCCTCCTCAGGTTGAGACGAATCCTCAGAAATTAAGGGATCATCAGAACTATCATACTTACTTAAAATGTTTTCTGCTTCCTGGTTTACCTGGGCAGCAGAACGAAATAAACCCTCTTTTATGTTGGGGAAACTAATTACTATTTTCTCACCGTTAATCGGTGAAACTATTGTATAATCGGGCCCTAAAAATGAAAACGCCAATATGATTCCGTTAATTAACAGAATACCGAGTAAAATCTGAATTGAGTATTTTCGCATTAAATTTTTTATATTGTAAGTTTAAATTTAAACATTTTTATTAACAGGATTAAATCAAATATTTCCGTTGTATGTCCAGAAACTTACATTTATTGCTAACCGTTGTACTTGCACTCTTTACAGCGAAAATTTTAACTGCACAAAGCGAAGATACCCTATTAGACCCTATAAATAAATCAGAAAATCTGATTCATAACCCCGTTTCTATTCAAAATATTTTCAACTCTGTTCTCAGCGATAATGTTAAGAGGTACCCTGCCCGTATCTTTATTATGGGGGACTCTTACATCGAATCCGGCGATTTCGCAAGTGGTTTCCAAACAAAGATTTCAAGTTTTTATGGAAACGGTGGGAAAGTTCTGCTCGCAATAAACGGGCAATTCCCAAACACTGTTTCAACGAGAGAGACAAAACTGACCGGCGAGCAAAAAATTGTCGGGTTCGATCTTCTCACTAACGGTCAAAATTTTACTCCTTTAGTTCGGAGCCAAAATGGAGAACCCGTTGAACTGACACCGGTTCCGAGCGACAGAAAGAATCTTATCAGTTTTAATTTTTCTCAATCTTTATCTTCTTTCTACATTTCAAGCGGGAAAAATGTTCCGGCACAGCCGGTTCTTGGTATAATTCTTCGATATGAAAACTCAGGGGTTGTTACCGGCTACTACGGAAAATCCTCAACTTCACTTCGAAACTGGAACACCGGTATGAATCAGGCTTACGATGTAATCCGTAGTTTTAATGCTGACCTAATCATCATTAATCTGGGTATTAACGACTGTGCGGGCACCAACTTCAACAAGAAATATGCTGAAGTGGAACTGAACCAGTTGATTAAAAAAATTCGATTGCACTCACCGAACAGTGCACTTTTGTTTATTTCACCACCCGGATTCTATAAACAAGGCAAAGAGGGCTTTGCTGAAACACCAAATGTTACGATTATGCGAGAGGTGCTTGCGGAGCTATCTGTCAAACATAATTTTGCATGGTGGGATATGAAAGCCGTGATGGGGGGCGACTCTTCAATGGCGGTATGGGTGAAACAAGGATTAGCCTTATTTGACTATGTTCACCTGAAACCTAACGGTTCTCAACTGCTTTCTATGTCTCTTGCCGAGGCTATTAAAGAGTCTGAAAGCACTCTTGTGAACGAAAATTAAAATAGTTTTTTTGCGGGGCACAGCGTTTGTGCCCTTTCTTTTTTTGTGTTCATTCTTTTTCTGTGCCCTTGCTTTTCTTTCTGTTCTTTACCAACTTGATGAACACTTTTTTCGCTTTGAAACCTTCCTGTTCTTTCCATTCTTTACGAACTCGTTGAGCACTTTTCCGGTTTTAAAGCCTTTATATTCTTTTTGCCATTTCCAAACTTTGTGAGCACTTTTCTCGCTTTGTACCCTTTACTTTTTTGGGGAAATACAAATTCAAGAAGTTACAGAAAGCTCCTGAGATATAAAAAACCTTACAATGAACTGATTTTGTTAATCGATTTTTCCCTTAAATCAGCAAGTGTCTCAGTGCTTAACAATTTTTTTGCTGTCAGACGGATTTTCCCCCATTCTTCGTGCATTGGGCAAGGGGTGGCAACTGAGCAACCCGGAAAGCCTAAGACGCAGCTGTCAAATATTTCATGACCGTCTAATGCCAGCACAATATCCAGCAATGAAATTTCAGAGGGTTCTTTGCCGAGTGCAAAACCACCAAATTTTCCCTTCCGGGAATCTATAATCCCCGTTTCTGTCAGTTTTTGCATCACTTTGGATACAAACTCTTTCGGCACTTTCAGAGCTTCTGCCACCTGAGATGATGTTGCCCGTTTCCCCTCTTCTAAGATGGAAAGGAACAAAACAGCCTGAATTCCTAATTCACATTTCTTTGAAAATATCACCGTCATTTCAATGTCTCTCAATTTTGCATAATCGGATAAAAAAGACTTATTAATATACCGAATTTAAACTATAATAAAAATTGTAATAATTTACAAACATTTGTGTAACTTACACTTATGTTTATTTTAGATTTCGCGAGGCATTAAAATGGACCTGAAACACCCCCTTTATATAGTACCAAGTATCTCTACTATTCAAGAGATGATTATTATGAGCGGAAGCTCTTTCGCAGGGAAACTTGCAATGGAAGACTTGAGCCAAACTCCCGTTCAATCCCTTAATTTTGACCAGCTGCTCGATAAAGTGCTCCGTTTTGGCGCTGCTCTTAAAAATCTCGGATTGCCGGAAAGAACCCACTTAGCCGTAATCGGAGAAAACAGAGTGCAGTGGGCTATCACCTATCTGACCGCTATGGCGTTCAATTATGTAATTGTTCCTATAGATAAAAACCTTGCCGCTAATGAAATTCTTAATATCATTTACGAAAGTGGCGCTGAAGCTATTGTTTTTTCTAAAAGTTTCGACAGCCTGATGGAAGAAGAGGCAAGTGCTATTAAAGCCCTTAAACATCGGATAAGCATGGATATTTTGGAAGATGAGAATGGCTTCATTTCAATGACCAAACTGATTGACGCAGCTCAACCGGCTGAAGTGGCTACACTTCCTAAAATTGACCCTGATGAAATGGCGGAAATTATCTTTACTTCCGGTTCGCTCGGGCGTGCAAAAGGGGTGATGTTAACGCAGAAAAACCTTGCAACTAACTTAGTCAGCATGACAAGCATGATCGAAATTTTGCCTTCCGACAGATTTCTTTCTGTGCTGCCGATTCACCACACCTACGAGTGCACATGCGGTATGCTTTGCCCGTTGTACAGGGGTTCATCCGTCCATTTTGCGCGGTCGCTAAAAACTATTGTTGATGATATTCAGAATGTAAAGGCAACCATTATGTTGGGGGTGCCGTTGTTGTTCGATAAAATGTTCAAAAGAATATCCAAAACTATTAAGGACGATAAAGTAAAATCGAAAATCGTTCCTCCGATTGTAAAAGTTACAAATGTGCTTGAAAAGCTGGGGCTGAAAGACCTTAAAAAGAAGGTTTTCAAAGAGATGCACGAAAAATTTGGCGGAAGTGTCAGGATTTTTATCGCCGGTGGCGCTGCTCCCGATCCCAAAGTTGCTTTGGGGTTAAGAGAATTTGGCTTCACATTCATTCAAGGCTATGGGCTTACAGAAACAGCGCCTATTGTTGCGCTTAACCGTCTGATGGCTTTTAAGGATGATGCCGCAGGCTTGCCGCTTCCCGGTGTTGAAATAAAAATTGATTCACCCGATGCCGAAGGCGTTGGCGAAGTGTTCGTTAAAGGCGATAATGTTATGCTTGGCTATTATAAAAACGGCGAACTGACAAGAGATTCTTTCGAAGATGGGTTCTTCAAAACCGGTGATCTTGGCTTTATCGATCCCGATGGCTTTCTGCACATCTGCGGCAGACAGAAAAATGTTATTATTGCAAGTAACGGCAAAAATGTATTCCCCGAAGAGATTGAAGACATTCTGAACCGAAATCCCCTCGTTCTTGAATCATTGGTTTACGGTGAAAAGGATTCGAAACACTCAGAGGTTATTGCCGCTAAAGTTGTGCTTAATGCAGAAACTTTGATTGAATATTCCGAGAAAAACAATGTTAAGATTGAACCCGAACTACTGCAAAAAATTCTTGCGGAAATTGTAAAAGAAGCCAATAAACAACTGACTGTTTACAAGCAGATTAAAAAATTCTATCTGCAGGAAAAAGAGTTCGAAAAAACTACCACGCAGAAAATTAAACGCTATTTGGTGAATAATAACAAGTGAGGTTGTTTTATAAGTTGTTCTGTTTGTGAAAAGCCTTTAAAAGGGCTTTATTTGGCGGATAATAACAAATAAAAATTAAACTTCGGTACCCGGGCGGGTACCGAAGTTTTTTTTATATTAATAACGATCAACAGTGATCTTTGTTTGGCGCATCGAGTGAACTTTGTTCTTTATTGGCGGCACATAGGTATTATCCATCACCGCTTCGAACTCGTCGCGGAAACGCTCAATCATATACATAACGGGCCAGGCGGCAGCTTCACCGAGTGCACAGATTGTGTTTCCGTCGATGTTGCTGGCAACATTCACGACCAAGTCAATATCAGAAGAACGGGCTTTTCCGGCTACCATTCTGTCTAAAATTTTCTTCATCCAGCCGGTGCCTTCGCGGCATGGTGTGCACTGTCCGCAGCTTTCGATGTAATAGAACCTTGTGATTCGGGCAAGCACTTTAACTAAATCTGTATCTTCATCCATTACCATAATGCCTGCGGTACCAATGGAAGAACCGGCAGCTTTAAGAGATTCAGCATCCATCCTAAGCCCCTCGATGCTGTCACCGCGAAGCGGAGGCATTGAAGAACCGCCGGGTATGATACACTTAATTTTTTTGTCACCCGGAACACCGCCGGCATAATTGTAAATTATGTCTGTCAGCAAAGTTCCTGTAGGAAGTTCGTAAACTCCCGGCTTGTTAACATGTCCGCTGACGCCGTAAAGGATTGTGCCGGGGTGTCGCTCAGCTCCGATAGCAGCAAACCACTCCCATCCTTTATTAATAATTGCAGGAACATTAGTAAGGGTTTCAATATTGTTAATTGTCGTCGGGCAGCCCCACAAACCATTCTGAGCCGGAAACGGCGGTTTTACCCTCGGGTAGCCCCGCTTTCCTTCTATCGATTCCATCAAAGCAGACTCTTCACCGCAAATGTATGCACCGGCTCCCTTGTGAATAAAAATATCCACATGGAAGTTAGTTCCGTAGGTTTTCTTCATAGCTTCGCCGACTAAACCCTCTGCATAAGCATCATCCAAAGCCTTTTGCAGCAGTCTGATCCATTTATGGTATTCGCCTCTTATATAGACATACGCATTGTTTGAGCCAATCGCATAAGCTGCAATAAGAATACCTTCAATCAGCTGGTGTGGGTTATACTCAAAAATTTGGCGGTCTTTGAAAGAGCCGGGCTCCGACTCGTCACCGTTCACACAAAGATACTTCGGTTTATCCGTTGTTTTCGGCATAAACGACCATTTCAACCCGGTGGAAAACGCAGCACCGCCTCTGCCGCGCAACCCGGATTTCTTAACAGTATCGATCACTTCATCGGGTGTTTGAGCAAGGGCTTTCCTGATCGCTTCATAGCCGCCGTGTTTCTTATAAACATCCAGCTCGTGAAAATTTTCTATATCGGGTAATACAATTTTTTCCATATCACATCTTTACTTAAGCGAGTCAATTAATTCTAAGGCTTTTTCTTTTGTCAGATTCTCGATATAATCTTCGTTAACCAACATCATCGGCGCAGTTCCGCAGCTTCCCATGCACTCCACTTCTTCAATCGAAAAAAGCCCGTCTTCGGATGTTTGCCCGTCTTCCAGACCGGTTTTCTCTTTTATCGCATTCCAGATATCATAAGCACCCCTAAGCATGCACGAAACATTTGTGCAGACCTGCAGGTGATATTTACCCGGTTGATGGGTGTGGTACATTGTGTAAAACGAAACAACACCTATCACTTCTTCTTCAGTTATCTCTAAAAGTTTTGCAACTTCCTGCATCACTTCGTGAGAAATGTAGCGGTTCTGCTCCTGTGCAATGTATAAAACAGCCATTAAAGCCGCTTTCTTCGTCGGGTATTTTGCAAATACCCGGTTGATTTTCTCAAGATTTTCTTCTGTGAATTTGAATTCCATTCGTGTCCTCTGTTTATTTATCTGCTTCACCCATTACCGGGTCGAGACTTCCGATTATCGCAACGATATCGGAGATCATGTGCCCCTTAACTGCCGGGGCAAGTGACTGAAGGTTACAGAAAGAGGGAGAACGGATTTTCATCTTCCAGGGATGTGCAGCCCCTGTACTCACGATGTAAAACCCAAGTTCTCCTTTCGGGTTTTCAACTGCTGAATAAATCTCACCTACAGGTGGTTCAGTTCCAAAATTTATGATCATAAAATCCATGATCAGCTCTTCCATTTTCGTGAAAATTTCAGTTTTTCTTGGAAGAACTCTCTTCGGATTGTTTGCCATTATTTCGCCGCGCGGCACCTTATCAAGGCACTGGTAAATGATCTTAACGCTTTCGCGCATCTCGTCAACCCTTACGAAATAACGGGCAAGGCTGTCACCTTCGGTATAAACGGGGATTTTAAAATCGACCTGATCGTAGTAAAGATAAGGGTTTGCTCTTCTTAAATCGTGTTCAACGCCCGAACCCCTGAGAACGGGCCCCGTTAACCCAAGGGAAATGGCATCTTCTTTAGATATAACACCAACACCTTCCAATCTTTCAACAAATATCCTGTTTGTGTTAAGAAGGTTTTCCATTTCTTCAAGTTTTTCGTCGAACTGCCCGAGGAACTCGCGAAGCATAACCACGGCTTCATCAGGCATGTCGGAGGCTACACCTCCGATTCTGGTGTAGCTTGTAGTGAATCTTGCACCACAAATGATATCGTAAGCGTTAAGAATTTTTTCTCTTTCCCGAAGCGCCCAAAGCAGAACCGTCATCGCACCCACATCCATCGCAAAAGTACCGATTGCAATCAGATGCGAGGTCATTCGTGCAAGTTCACACATTATCATCCTTATCCACTGAGCACGCGGAGGAACTTCTAAATTGTAAAGTTTTTCAACTGCAAGGCACAAAGCCGTGTTGTTAGCCGGTGGCGAAATATAATCCAAACGATCTGTATGAGGCAAAAACTCAAAATAAGTCATATTTTCAGCCATTTTCTCGTAGCCTCTGTGCAGATAACCAAGCTCCGGAACTGCAGCCACAATCGTTTCGCCATCCAAACGAACAAGAACCCTTAGAACGCCGTGTGTTGCCGGGTGCTGGGGCCCAATATTCAAAATCATTTCGTTATCTAACGCATCTTCAAAGTTAATATTAGTTTCTTCGGCAAGAAGCGCTTTAACTATCTTAGGATGAACATCCTCTTTCGTCAATCTTTCCATATAAACTCTTATTTCTTAGGAAGTGGCTGATCTCCGGGAATACCAATCATCGGATATTCCTTTCGAAGCGGGAAATACTCAAATTCTTCAGCCATGTACATTCTTCTCAAATCCGGGTGCCCTTCAAAATTGATTCCGTACATATCCCAGGTTTCTCTCTCATACCAGTTGGCTGATTTCCAAACGGATGTAACGGTGTCAATCTTTGCTTCATGCTCTTCAACATCGCAGGCTAAACGAAGGCGATATTTGTTTTTCAAAGAGTAGATGTGATAGACTACACTGAAACGGTTCGGCTGACGAGCCCAATCAATCGCTGTGATATCTTCGCACATACTGAAAGCAAGTTCTTCGTTATCACGCAAGAATTTGCACACCGGAATTACATGCTCTTTACTAAAAAGCACCCTTAGGTCACCTCTGAAATCAGTGTATTCAAACTTAACCTCAGGAAATGCCTCTGCAAGAAGTGCTTCTATTCTTTCTCTAATTTCCATTTATTTTTACAGGCTCCAACATCGGAATGTTTTGAAATTCTCTTGCTTTTGTCTTTTTAATCTTTTCCTGTATCATCATTAAACCATTTAACAGGTTTTCGGGACGGGGCGGGCAGCCTGCCACATAAACATCCACAGGAAGGAAGGTGTCGATCCCCTGTACCACAGGATATGAACGATAGACGCCACCGGTTGAGGCGCAAACTCCCATTGCAATTACCCACTTAGGTTCGGGCATCTGGTCATAAATCTTTTTAACCACATGTGCCATTTTGTAAGTAACCGTGCCGGCTACTAACAAAACATCACACTGCCTCGGGGTAAAACGCATAACTTCAGACCCAAACCGTGCGATATCGTACTTGGGGCCCGCTGTTGCTATCATCTCAATTGCACAACACGAAATTCCCATCGGCATCGGCCACACTGATGACTCACGCGCCCATGCTACAAGCGCATCGACCGTCGAGGTGAGAAATCCTTCATTCATGAATTTCGCTTCTAATCCCATCTGAATCCTCCTTTTTTGTAGGCATACAAAAATCCAATTTCGAAAACAACTAAAAATATAAACATAGATATAAAAACACCAACACCGAACTTCTTAAACAGACCGATAAACTCGACCGCCCAAGGATACACAAATATCACTTCAAGATCAAAGATGATAAAAAGCATAGCAATTATGTAGTATTTAATCGAAACCCGTTCGTGTGTTGTTCCGATCGGTTTCATACCACTTTCGTAGGGGGAAGATTTAACCTTGTTAGGCCTCTGAGGACCAAACAGGCGGGATGTTGAAACCATCACCACCCCAAAGACCAAAGCAAAACTGAATACTACCACTACGGGGATGTAGTTATCTAACATATCCGGCATTTATTGTCCGATGATTAATTCATAAAACTCAAACTTCAAATTTATCATTATTTTTCGAGATATTCAATTTTTTTAACGCTTTATCTTGCTTTATTTCCCTTTTTTATTCTTTATTTTTTTTGCTTCAAAATTGTGCAATAAAATCTTAAAATTTGTGCCCTTTTATTTAATATTTAAGTTATTGCTTTTAATATCTGACCCTTTTTTTGTAATTTTGAGTAATACTTACTCTGGAGAATCATGGATATTCAATTTATCGGCGCAGCCGGCACTGTAACAGGGTCTAATCACCTTCTTAGAACTGAAAAGGGGCGTGTCCTCCTCGACTGTGGTCTGTTTCAGGGCAAAAGAAAAGAAGCATTCGAACTTAACAGATCGTTCGAGTTTTATAACCCAAAATCTATTGATGCGGTTATTCTTTCACACGCACATATTGATCACGCAGGCAACCTCCCCAATTTAGTGAAAAGAGGGTTCTCGGGACCCATTTTCTGCACACACGCAACGAAAGATCTCTGCGAAGTTATGCTTGCGGATTCTGCACATATTCAACAAAAAGATACCGAATTTGTTAATAAAAAACGAGCAAAACAAGGTAAAAACTTGTTCGAACCTCTTTATTCTCAGGCAGATGTTGAACAGACAATTAAATTAATGGTGGGGGTTGATTATCACAGCGAGTTTGAAGTTATCCCCGGTTTCAAAGCCTCTTTTTACGATGCCGGGCATATTCTGGGTAGCGCCGTTACTTATATGAAAATAAAAGATAAAAACAGAACTATCGAACTTGGCTTCTCAGGTGACTTAGGCAGACCAAATATGCCGATTCTGCGCGACCCAGAACCAATACCTGATGTTGACTACTTTATCTGCGAAAGCACTTACGGTGGGCGTTTTCACGAAGATTACGATATGTCGGAAGCAAAAGTTGTTGATGTAATTAATAAAGCAATAGCGCGGCAGGGGAAAATAATTGCTCCGGCTTTCAGCCTCGGCAGAACTCAGGAGTTGGTTTACCTTCTTCATACTATTTTTGAAAAAGGAGCTGCACCGGTTATCCCCGTTGTAGTTGATTCACCTCTTTCATTCAATGCAACCCAGGTTTTCAGGGAGCACACCGAGTGTTTTGACGATGAGATTAAAGCGTTTATACTGCGCCATGAGGACCCCCTGGGCTTTAATAAACTGCGCTTCATTACTGATGTTCAGGAGTCGAAAGCACTGAACGACCAAAAGGGCCCGATGCTGATTATTTCCGCCTCGGGGATGGCAGAGTCCGGAAGAATTTTGCACCACCTCGCAAACAATATCCAGAACCCCGCAAACATAATCATGATGACGGGCTACTGCGCCGAGAATACACTCGGTAAAAAAATAATTGAACGCCGGAAAGAGGTTAATATCTTCGGTGAACCGTATCAGGTGAACGCTGAAGTGGTGGTTTTCAACTCCCTTTCTGCTCATGCCGACTCCGACGAACTGATTTTCTATGTAAACAACTTCGAACGAGAAAAAATGAAGGATATTTTCTTAGTGCACGGTGAACCCGATCAACAGGAAAAATTTGCCAAACGATTGCTGTTAAATCGTTTCAATTCAGTTAAAATTCCAAAGCGAGGAGAATATTTTTCGGTCTGAATCAGCTAAATCTTTAAGAAATCCTTGGAAAAGTAAAAGGAAAAATCTGATTACGAGTAGGGCTAAAACCCCGTCGCTCCTCTTTAAGGTGCAATGGAGTTCTGTGCCTTTTAAATCATTTTTTAATTCTTTGTTTTTGGCGCCCGGGCTAATCAAACAACTCTTTACAGAAGCAAAGAATTACGCAAAATTTTACCCGGCGCAATTTTTCTTTTTATCTTTTGGGGTACTTTTGCAGTTGCTGTTTACCGGTTGCGAAAGTGTGCCTCCGTTGGAGCCTTTCAATTCAGGCTTACCACCGGCTGTGCCCGAAAATCTGCAGGTTACAACTGCCACAGACGGGGTGGTGGTTCTCAGATGGTGGCAAAACATCGACCCCGAGTTCTCCTCCTACAAAATTTATCGATCGATTAACGATTCTCTCAACTTTTCTTTTCATCGTGAAGTGCGAACTAACTTTTTCAGGGAAGAGGGCTTGTTTTACGATTCAACCTACCGCTATGCTTTAACTGCGGTTGGCAGAAATGGCTTAGAAAGCAAGCACTCGTTCGTTGTGGTTGCTAAACCGGTTAATAACCTTGACCCCGTTTTGCCTTCATACATTAACCTGCACCCCGTAAACTTTGAGAATAAACTGATGGTTTCTTTTGAATGGAGCAAAGACGATAACCCTGACCTTCTGGGGTTAGAGGTTTACAGATCGGTTACATCAGGGTTTACACCTACTGAGAACGATTTGGTAACGGTTTTAGATACTCTGAATGATACAGATTCACTTGCCCTTATAGCAGAAACCAATTATTTTTACCGGTTTCGGGTGAAAGACCGGGGCGGAAGATTTAGCCCCTTTTCAGAAGAAAAAACGGCTTTCCTCTACCCCATGCCTGAGAAGATTTTTCCGGTTAACGAGGCTGCAATTCCTCTTTTTGATCTATTTATCATCAAAGGAATCCACTATCCGCTTGATTACGGAATCGTGCTTTATGAGTCCGCCCTGCTAAATGAAGTGTGGCGCTCCCCTCTCTATTTCAAAGATGGACAAGGCGAGGTTTACATTCCGTTTATTGCCTCGTACATTAGTCTTAATAAAAAGTACTACTGGCGGGTGGTTGCTTATTTACCCGGCACTTCAACCGTAGTTGCGTGGTCTGACCTTTCATCATTTCAATTGACACGGTATAATTGAAACGATCTACACTTTTTTTCGTAGTTTTTTTTATATCAGCGGTTTCGCTGTTTGCACAAGAAGAACAAGATTCCACTCAGACTGTGTTGTTCCCTCGCCCCACGCGAAACGGGCTTAACACACTGTTTAATAAAGAGTTAAATATTTATTCACTCACCACAAAATTAGACTATTCACACTCTTTCGGAATGCTAAACCTGCGTGTTAATGAAGAGCTAAATTCAAATTTCTTAAAATATTCAGGTGATAACAGTAAAAGAGATGAAAACCGGCTGAAACTTTCGGGTGACTACCGCTTAAGCAACTATATCAACCCGGGGTTTTTAATTTCGGGAAAACTTTACAGCGACTCCCGTACCAGCGATATAAGCACAGCAGCATCAAATTTTGGCGTGCTGTTCAACAAAATGATGATCGAAGACCTGGTCTCCGTTCTCCCTTTTGCCGGATATATTGAAGATGTGCAGTCAGGGGTTTCAAATAACGGGCTGATTTACGGTTTTCAGGGAGGAATTGAACAGCGCTCAATTTCCGATTTCATTATTGGGTCCTCTTTTCAGTTTAAAAACGAGGATATTTCGCCGCGGAAAAACACAATTCGCGAATTTGTCGCTTCCGTTGGTAACAACTTCAACCCCGGAGTTGAAAACAGTTTTGCGATAAACTACAAAGAAGCCGGACGCGATTTTTTCTTCGATGCTGATTCAACTCTGCAAAATCTCTTTTCGATCGAAAAAAACCAACAACGGAGAAACGACAGAATTATTTCTGTTTCTGATGCCTTCAATTATTCTGATTTTATTCAAAATACTTCACTGTTGCTGCGCTTCAATTTCTCCGATCGCCTCGTTGAAAGAACTACTCTATACCGGGACCCGCGGGATTTATACCCCACTTCGTTTGACTCACAAATTGAAGAACTTAAGTTTGACATCGGTGCGGGGTTGAATTACCTTTCAGATTTTGCTGACTTAAAATTAACCGCAACCTACTCCGAAAGAACTGAAAAATTCCTCCTGATTAATCCCGGAAAGGCCAATCCCGACTATTTTGAGCTTAAAAACCGAAATGAAGCCGTAAAAAATAACATTGCATCACAGTTTTTTCTATCTACAACGGGTTCAATTTTCATTACTGAAAATGACAGGTTGGAACTTAACCTTTCACACTATAAACTTCGCTACGATACACCTTCTAACGAAAACATTGACGAAAGAGATGAACTCCTTTCCCAGTTCAGAGTTAAATATATTAAAGCACTCAATTCATCACTTTCTCTCTTTGCCGGGTTCGATTTTTCCTACGGGAAGTTAGTCTATATTCTCGCTGCAAGAAGTTCTAACAACAACACAAACAGAATATTCAAACTGAATACAGGATATTCATATTTGGGAAAAGGCTTCAGAAATTTTGGGAATTTTGAAATTATCGCGAATTATTTGGTTTATGATTTTGAAGACCTCAACCCCGGTTTCAAAAGTTTCAGTTTCAGGCAAATTTCTCTTTCTGATTCACTTTCTCTTGCCGTTGCAAACAATCTCTTTTTTGAGGTAACGGGCTTTTTCAAATTGAGTGAGCAGGGTGATTTAAAATGGAGCGAGCACAAAATTAAACCGGCACGAGAAATAACCGAAATATTGGTTCTGCCGGCACTTTTAACAAAAATTGGTGATTATTCTTTCAAACTCGGCGTGCGTTATTATTCATATTTTTCGGATGCTATCGTGAATGAGGAGAGAAAACAGGATAATTTCTACAAAGGAATAGCACCGCTTGCTGAAATTAGTGCCGATTTTTTCGACGCATTCCGGCTTTCTTTGAAAGGTTGGTATGAAATAATAGATTCAAAGGGTAACCCGAAACGCTATCTCACTACTTTAAATTTAAATGCTAAATGGTTGTTGTAAAAGTGTGGATATTACTATTTTTTTTACTTGATTTCTTAACATTTTTTCTTATCTTGCATTAAAAAAATTGGCGATAGTGGAAATAAAAAACTATTTTATTGAAGTACCCAGCGTTCCTGACAGCCTGACAGCAGTTGAAGAATTTATTATTCAGATAACCGAAGATCTGAATATCGATGAAGATAAACTTTACGGCATTTTGCTCTCTGTTTCAGAAGCCACAACAAACGCCATTGTTCACGCAAATAAAAAAGACCCCGCAAAAGTAGTTCTGGTTTCCGTAACCGTTGAAAACAACATCTTAACCGTGAAAGTGAAAGATCAGGGACCCGGCTTTAACCCCGTTGCCGTTCCTGATCCAACAAAGCCTGAGAACCTCCTCAAAGATTCCGGAAGGGGGCTTTTCCTGATGAGAATTTACGCCAAATCTCTTACCTATATCCCTTCTCCACAAGGCACAGAAACAATTTTAGTGTTCGAAGTGTAACCAAAATTTTATTTCACACAAAAAAAGCCGCCTGTTTTCACAGGCGGCTTTTTAATTGCTTAACAGTTCAGATTGGTTTTTCAACCAATCGTTTGATTGTTTTAGCCTTTTTTCACATAAAGCATTTTTTCAGCATTCAAGCGAATTTTGCCAAGACAATCTTACTCTTTTCAAGCCTTATTTCACTAAGATCATCTTCTTGATCGAGGTGAATTTATCTGCACTTAATCTGTAAATGTAAGTACCTGAAGCAAGGTGATATTTTGCCGCATCAAAATCAACAAAATGATAACCTGCGTTCATATATCCCGAAACCAAAGTTGCAACTACCTGACCGGAAATGTCATAAACTTCAAGTGTTACATTCGTCGGCGTTGGGATTGAAAACTCAATCCGGGTTGCCGGGTTGAATGGGTTAGGATAGTTCTGGCTTAAGTCAAATACAGTCGGGGTACCAACTTCAACTTCAACTGCATCGAATAATTCGAAAGTACCGTCAAAATCAACTTGTTTCAGTCTGTAAGAATATTTACCCGCAGCAAGATTTCTCTCTGTGAAGGTGTAATTCTTTGTTGTTGTTGATGTACCTGAAGCTTTCACAGTACCAACTTCTGCCCAATCGTCACTTCCTGATTTTCTCTGAACGATAAACTGGTCTGCGTTGGTTTCAGTAGCAGTTGCCCATGCCAATTGAACAGTGTTTTTGTCAGCTGTTGCAGTAAATGAAGAGAGTTGAACTGGTATAACCGTAACAACTTGTGCTAAGTTCGAGTAATCTGATGAAACCAGACCCTGGAAAGCTTTTATACGATAAGTATAGGTTGTAGTCGGTAATACAGATGAATCTCTGTATGATGTGGCATTTGCAATAACCAATACTGTATGGTCCCAAGGAGCCGCACTTGTAGAGTCACCGGTTTTTCTTTCAATGATGAAACCATCTTCACTCGGTGAGTTATCAGTCCAGGTTAACTGAACATATTCAGGATGCTGGCTTGTAGCCATCAGATTCGAAGGCGCCGGAACTTCGGCAGTGAACTCTTCAGCACCGATGTCAGGTGTAGATGCATTTCTTGGGTTCCCCCAGAAGTCGGTTGTGATACCTGCAATCGGTGCACCACCATGGCTTGCCTGTGTAAGTTGAGTGATATCTATACGCGGCATAACCTCCGGAGTCCAACCCATTATAGGCACCAATTCAGTAACAGAAAGGCTGTCTTTGGGGCTTACAGCTGCCTGGTAAGCAGCAAAAGTAGCATACTCTGTAGCACCATCATAAGCAATAACCGGGTTTGTTAAAGCTGTGTCTGCATACAACAGGTTATTGTTGGTAGTTGCAGCTAATTTTGCGAAGTTGGTTGCAGCACTTGCATAAAGCACGGAAGCTCTTCCGGTTCCGCCGTCGGTTCTGTTAACTAAAATATTGTTTCTTAGATCAAGAACACCATTACCAAAGTTACCCCAGTAAATATCGGTTGAATGAACTGCTGCGATCTCAGGAACTGTGTTTCCGTCTAATAAAACAGTATTAAAATAAACATTATATGTAACTGCGCCGGCAGTTGCCTGAAGGTTCATTCCCTGAACACCGGGACCCGTAGCGTTGGTAGATGCTGTGGACCTGGGTGCAGAAAGCGAATAGATGTAACTGTTCTGAATCGTTGTTGTTACACCGGTACCACCGGCAGAACCGTTATTTAACTGAAGACCAAATGCACGGCCCGTACCGGAGCCATAAGAACGAATGTTCTTAATCTCGCATTTATCGATCAACAATGTTGAATTGGCGCCTAACTGTTGAATATCCATTCCAACAGCGAGACCCGTTGTTGTTCCGGCGCCGTTGTTATAGATATGATCGATTTTTACATCTCTGATAATAATATTACCGGAAACATGGTCCGTAGCTGAGTTAGCTGCGTTCAAACGAATGGCGTAAACTGAGTTTGTTGTCATAACACTCGCGTTTACATCCTCGATAATAACACCTTCAATAACCGGATCTTTCTCAGCGTTCATTTCAATGGTTCTCACATCATTTGAAGCACCCGATGCAATATTGATTGATCCGAAATTGGAATATCTGTATCCGTTTTTACCAATAATTTTGTTGCCGATATCAGGGTTTGTATTACCGTTAAAACCGTACATCTGAACTGCTGCTCTCCAATATCCGGTTATATTACAACCGCCAATTGTGTTGTAACTGTTTGCGGCTAATGTATCTGTAGCGGCAGAACCGGCAGTACCAATTCTTACGCCAATAGCTCCGGTGTTAGCAGCACCCTCCTGTGAGCGAAGGTCAATGTCAACATTTTTAATTGTGTTGAATTTCGCGCCTTGGAAAACAGCTACACCACCAACCGGTTTAACAGAGTTTCTCAGAAGAACTCCCATGTTAAATTTTGTTTTAGTGAGGATGTTATCCATATTGTCCACTAAGAAGAAACCATCCGTTCCGTCTATAGTAACATACTGGCTGCCCTCAAGGCGAATAATTGCATCACCGGCAGTAGCACTGGGGGCTGCAGTGGCGTAGCTCCCGTTTCTTGGTGATAATGTTACACCGGTTCCTTTTACCAAAATGGTGTTTGCTGCGGAAGTACCGGCAACATTAATCAGGTGAAAAACATCATCGTAGGTCCCGCTGTTTATTGTAATAGTAACCGGACCGGAAATACCGTTCATATTCAGTGCCATTGCAGCTTCACTGACAGTTTTGAAATCACCGCCAATTTCATTAACAGTGTAATTTCCGCTCATTGGCGTGATGGTATTCGGTGTGAACTTCAGCACTGTTCCCGAATCAGGAAAAACCAAAATACCATTATATTCACTACCCATAGATTGATGCCATGACCTGTTGAAAGGTTGCCCGGCAGGGTTAATTGAAAGGAATTCACCGGTCCCCTGGTTGGCAGCAAGCAAAGTCAACCTGCTGGAAAGCCCTATAGATGCTGTAGGGGTTCCGGTGGGAGCAACTGATTGCCCGTAAACGAATTCAATAACATTTGTGGTTTCATACAGTTTTACCTGAAACTGAGCATTTGGTGTTGCATTACTCCAGGTCACATGCATCGAATCCCATTGAACAGTAAGTACTCTATTCGGAGCCGCACCTGAGACCGAATAAGTGATGTTGCTTTGATCCGCAGCTTTTAAATCATCCCAAAAAGGAGCAACGACTCCTCTGGTCAGACCATTCAAAGCGTTGGAAAGAGTAGCACTCCCAAGGCTTGTGCCAAATCTTAAAAAGCCATTTGTTGAGACCTGGAACGAATCAACCGCTTCGCCATTATATGTAAAAGCAAAACCGATTGCCTCGGCACCGGTATAGCCCTCATCTGCCGAACCTGTCCAGGTGAATTGATTTCCGCCAACAACTGAGGTATATGCTCCGTCATTAGCCGAAAATTTGTATTGCATTTGACCGAATGTCGTAGCTCCTGCAACCACTAATAAGATCAAAAGGGTAGAGAGTTTTCGCATAACTCGTCCTTTCGTTAATTATTCTTTACGGATTAAATTTCTTTTTTTGTTTAAAATATCAATTAATGTTTTGCAAGTTAAAAAAAAGATATATTATAAAAAAATTGCGGAGTATAAAATTTTTTTGCAGATTGATTAAAAGTGAACAAAATCACATTTTCTTTTACCCATTATCTTAAAATTTCAAAAAAAATCTTAAAATGTAAAGCTTCAAATTCAATAAAAAAGCCGCCCGTTTTCACAGGCGGCTTTTTTGTCAAAAGACTTTCTCACTCAACAGTGAGCAATCTTTCCGGTTACTTCATCAGTATCATCTTCTTAGTGGCACTGAACTGACCGGCAGTCAGATGATAGAAGTAGATACCTGAGGCAAGTCTCAGTTTCTGAGCATCTATATCAACTGAATGATAGCCGGCATTGAAATTGCCCGAAAGAATTGTTGCTACCTTCTGACCCGATATATCATACAGATCGAGCGTGATGTTCGATGCCACAGGCAGCGAGAAGTTAACCTTAGTGCTCGGATTGAATGGGTTCGGGTAGTTCTGGCTAAGATCAAATACAGTCGGCACACCAACTTCAACTTCAATTGCTTTGAAAGTTGTTGCTGATCCGTCAAGGTCAATCTGTCTTAATCTGTAGCTGTACTTACCAGTTTCAACATTTCTGTCGATAAAGCTGTAAGCCAGCGGTGAGGTACTTGTTCCGGCGGCTCTTACGGAACCAACCGAACTCCAGTTACCATCCGTAGCTTTCCGCTCGATAACAAACTCGGATGAGTTAGTTTCTGTTGCGGTTGACCAGTTCAGGTTAACATTGTTTTTATCCGTTGTTGCGGCAAATGAAGCAAGCTCAACGGGCACAATATTTGTCAGTTTATATGCTCCAAACCCGTTATTGGTAGAAAGCACATAGAAAGTAATTGTGTTATCATCGTTGAAGATCATTGCCACATCACCGGCACCGTTAGCATTGGCATTTGAACCAAGTGAAGGTGATTTACCGTAAAGTGTAGCGTTTTTCAGGTTGCCGTCAGGAACTTCAGCCATAAAACCATTCTCGTTTCCGCCGCCATATGCGAAGGTGAGAACATATTCGTTCAACGCTCTGTTTACTGAACCCAGGAACTGGATCGAGTTGGAACCTGTAGCGATGATGCTGCCAGGAATAGTATCGATGATGGTACCATTTGCCTGGAATTTCATCGGGTTTTTACCTGTTGCGTTATAATAAAACGATCCGTCCGGAAGTGGTGCCACTGAAGCAGAACCACCAAATGCACCGTTACTCAGAGTAATTACCTCAGGAACAGGGTTAAACGCACCACCACTCATGGTGAATTTATATACTTTTGGATTATTGGCATCAGCCGCCCAGATAACTGCACTGTTGTTGTAGAAGTTACCTGTTACTCTGAATTTATCGCCTAATCTGATCATGGGGTTGTTAGCAGGAGCATTAAATGAAAGAGCCAATGTTGGTGCAGCCGTCAGGTTGTTCCACATATAAACTCTCCACTCACTGCCGGCAACATTACCGCAAACATTCGCAGCGAGTATCTTACCGTCAGCGGTTATTTCAGCGTCGTTGATTGGGAGAAGACCACCGGTAATCATCGGATCCATTGTTAATGTTCCGGCATCTGCACCTGTTGCAAGATCAACAACTCTCATAAAGTTGCCGCCGTTTCTTGAAACAATGATCATCCTCTTAACCATGTTGCCTGAACCGTCATCCACAGTACCGACTGCGAAACCTCTCTCAGTGTGGCTTGTGCTGAACCATGCAGGAAGTGTACCGCCTGCTGCTGAGTTGCTCCATAGAGTGGTAAACACTGGTGGTGGCGGAGGTGTGTAAGGCACACCAATCGGACGAATTACGAACGCATATTCATCTGCCCCTATAATGGCTGCAGACCACGAGGCACCATCGGTCGAAGAGTAGAAACTTCTTCCCAGTTCAGGCAAAGCCCCTGTAAGTGACGCCATCGGATACTGAATTGTTGAGACAAAAGATACACTCACCCAGAAATCACTTCCCGCGAGGAAGTAAGGTGCGTCATCTCCCAATGGGAAGGATACTAAAGCTGCACCTTCGCCCGGGTTAATGTAGTTTTCACCTGCGAATTTCTTTGTGTAAAGAACCTCGCCAGGTGCAGAGTTGCCAGCTCCGGCTGCCCAAATTCTGACAACTATAGAGTCTGTTGAAGCTTCATTTCTGAAAGCAGCATCCACATTCGTCAGACGCATATTCTGTGTAGCGGTGGCTCTTACACCTCCGGTGAACGGAAGGTTGTTTGTGCCAAACCCTAAGAATGTAACTGATTTACCTTCGAACTGGTCATAGTTAAGGGCAAAAGCAGAATCAGGGTATGCTCTTATTTTCGTATTAACCAAAGTATCATTGCCTGTATCAGCGTCTCCGCCGGCACTAACATAAGCAAATCCGCTAAATGTACCGCGAGCAACAGGGTTGAATATGAAGTTGAAGTCCTCGGTACCGCCAATCGTCGGGATTCCGGTGCTGTTTTGCGTTGTAGCCGCAGTTCCGTTAAACGAAGCACCAACTGAAAAAGCAGGGCCTGTTGAGCCGTTTCTCTTTACGGTTGCCATCATATGAATAGGAGCCATCCCCGCAGCTTCAGTTACTGAACCGACAGCATAGCCGGTCTTACTGTTGTTAACATTGGAGGATGCAACGCTCTTTGCCGTAGGATCTAATTCGAAGAAAGGTAACTTTTTCGAAGTAACTATTCCTTTTTGGGCAAGAATTTGATCTGCAGGGTACGCTGTTTGTACAAAGCCGTACATAGCATAGTCAACCGCAGCAGGTTCTGAGAATTCAATATCATCTAAGTCAAGATAATATTGATCCATTGCAGAATAACAGTAGAAACCAAAGTAGTAACTACCCGCTTCCGGTGCTGTGAAGAATATTGAATTGTTTTGCCATACAGTATTGTTCATCGGAGAATGAGTTGCCAGAACCGTTGTCAGGCTGTCACCGGTTTGTGCTCTGCCGACCAACACTTTCATGCTCTCATCGTAACTGCCTGTATTATACCAGTAGGAGAGTTTAATAGTTTGCCCTGAAGCTAAAACAACAGCCGGAGAAATCAGATAATCATCACCCGGTTTTGTGCTGCTGTATGAATAACGGGCTTTTCCGGTTCCGGAATGTGCTGTACCGGTTGCCCTTGTCCAGGTCGGTGTACCGTTTTTATCTTCAACTTTCCAGCCTGTAGGTGGGAACCCGGCATTCTCAAATCCTTCTAAATATGGGAAGGAAGTAATTGAATATGGTGTAACGGTGAGAACACCACTGACATTATTAGTACTGTCCCAGAAACCGCCACCACCAGAGTTATAACCGCCGTATTTATACGGGCCACCGAGATATTGGTATCTGAAAGCATAGTAATAAGTTCCGGCAGGCAGGTTTGCGCCAATATCAACCATGAACTCATCATTGTTTCCTATTTGTACATTAAATGGAGCAGGCACCCAGTTTGACCAGGTTGCCGGGTTAGTGTTTGTCGGGCTTATACCAACCCATGCGTTCAGACCAAAAGCCTGACCGGCAGAATCGGTAACACCGGCTTTGTAAGCCTGCCCATAAACAGTAGCCGCAGAACCTTCCTGAACCGTTGCCGTGGCCGGCCATTGCAGGTTGCCCCAGTCAATCGCTACTTGTGGTGGTGTACCGAGATAAAAATTGTCAAAATCGGAATAAAAATCGCCACCTAAGCGGTAACCATCGATTCTAACCTGAATGGTCTTCCCGGCAAAAGAGCCAAGGTTATACGATTTTTCAACATAGTCGCTTACAGCAGTATGGTTATGTGCTCCAATCGAATCGAACGGTGTGAAAGAACCGCCGAAGTTTGTTGAAACTGAAATCATTATCTTAAAGCTTGAAGCAGCAGTTGCTGTTGCCGGATAACCGGTGTAATCAACCACACGATAGAAAAACTTCAGTTGTGAAGTTGCAGTTGCCGCAAAGAAAGGAGTTTGGAAATATGCAGTTGGAACACTTGAGTAAAGATTCCTTGTCAGCCTTTTAGAGCCTCCAACTCCACCGGTTGCGTTGATTGCGTAATCACCCGTCCAGTTAGCCGGTCGTGGTGTTGCTGAAGTATCAAAATTCTGAATTATTTCACTCATCACGAACGGTTGAACGGAAGTACCCGTAACTTTATAATAAAAATCCGGTTTTTGGGGATCGTTTGTAACAAACCTGATAGAATCATTAAGAGGCAATGTATCCGTAGGTGTAAAAGTTAAGGTTACGGTAGTTGTGGCACCATTTGCAACATTTAATGAAGTGCTGCTTGCTGTTACGCGTGCAGGTAAAGTTAAAGTAGCTGTAAGTGGTGCACCACCTTCGTTTGCAACGGTAATAGTCTTTTGAGTGAATCCGCCAATATAAGCAGCACCAAATGCAGTCGTTGCAGGGTTAACAGTAATGATCGGAACAACCGGTGGTTCTGCAATCTCTACATCATCCAAGTCTAAATTAAATTTATCAGGAGCGGAATACGCATAAAAAGCAAAATAGTAATCACCGGCTGCAGGTGCAGTGAACGGTACCACAAATTTAGTCCAGGTTGTGGTTGTATAATTGTTATGATCATTCAACACAGTTGTAAAGCCGGCTAAAGTAGTATCAGTCCCTACAAGAACTTTCATACGCTCAGCGAAACTCGCACTCTGTGCTTTTAACCAATAGGAAACATTCACAGTTTGACCCGCGGCAAGAGTAATACCCGGTGTTATCAGATAATCATCTCCCGGTAGAGTACCATGGTAAGAATAACGGGCGTTCCCTGCCCCTGAATGAGGTGCAGAAGTGGCTCTTGTCCAGGTTGTACCATCATTATTATTAACTACTTTCCAATCTGCCGGTGGAAAAGTGGCATTGTCGAAACTTTCCGTAAACGGAAGTGTTGCACTTGTTCTTTTAGCGCCTTGCTCCGAATTGCCGAAATATATACCGGCAATTGACTTTCCGGAGAAAGTTCCGTTGGTCGTAGCGCCATCAGAAAGTGCATTTTGAGAAAGAGTGGAACCTTTCCCAAACGAATACACTGAATTGTCTGCCTGTGTTTGCGTTATTCCTGCTAAGAAGAAAAACATAAACAATAGCATTCCAATCCTGTAAGTATTTTTAAAGTGCATATATCACCTACTTGATGATTGAATGAATAATTATTTAGATAAAGAAATAAAAAATACAGACTTACACCCTTAAGATATCAAAGTGTGTAATGATCACATTTCTTTAACAGTCAATTTATTGAAAAAAGGTATCATAAACAAAGCAAAAAATAAAACATTTTGCCTTTTTTGTCGAAATTTTCATCAAATTTTCTTTAACCCGATGTTTACCTTTGAAAAAACTGCTTCTACCAACGAGTTGTAGTCGTGTCCATCAGGATAAACAGGCTTATGGAAACTTACATTTATTTTTTTCCAAGGACGCGGGATAAAACTGCCGCGCGGCAGAGCATGCACCGCACCATCTATCGTAACAGGCACTACAGGCACATTTTTCTCGTTCGCCAAAATCGAAAAGGCTTTCTTGAATTCACCAAGCCCGCCCGTGCGGGAGCGGGTGCCCTCCGGGAAAATGATTAAATTCTTCCCTTTTTCCAACAATACTGCCAATTTCTGCAACGACTCTTTAAGGTCTTTGTTAATATCCATTATTACTATGTTGTTCCTGTTTGCCAAAGCCTTTAACAGCCGACCTTTCACATGTTTCTCTTTAGCATAAAAATAAGTGTTCTTAAAAATTGAATTTTTAATAAACATCGAAACAAACAGCCCGTCAAAAAAACTTTGATGATTGGGCGCAATTATAAATGGTCCTTCAGGCAGATTCTCAATCCCCTCCCCTTTTATCCTGAAATAAAATTTAAACAACAGCTTTGAAGAATTTTTAAACAGGTTCTGCGTGAACCAGCTTCGCGGAAGACTGAGGTCAACTTTTTCCTTAAAAATTTCTCCCCACTTAACCGTTTCCACCTGAAACTTTAGTTTATTTTCTTTAATAAAATTTGAAAGCTTTTCAACCGTCGGATGATTTATGAAAATATCTTCCTTCACTTTTAAGCCGAAAGTTGACTCAAGGAAAACCATGAAATTTACTTTATCTAAACTATCCAAACCCAAATCCATTTCGAAGTGGTCATCCGGAAAAACTTCCTGCTTCTTTTGTTCTTTCAGATAATCTTTAATAACCAGATACTCTTCAAATTCCGGCTGCGTGATTTTAAGCGGGTCTCTTTTCTTTGCAGAATTTCCAATTAATCCGGCGATTTTGAATCTTTGAATTTTGCCCAGGCGGGTTTTTGGTAACTCTTCCTTAAACAAAATAAATTTGGCAATCTTTTTCGAGGGGTGCGCTGCTTTGTTGTATTTATCTATCACATCCCAGCGAAACGCTTCTTCAAAATTGTGAAGGTTCTTTTCGGCAAGTTTTTTAAAGTTCGGATAAATCGCAACGGTAATAGTATCGTTTTCAGCAAAAGCAGCCGCTTCGCTAACGAACTCGGAAACATCTTTAAGTTTGTTTTCAATCTCTTCCGGCGAGATGTTCTTTCCGTTCGAAAGTATAATTATCTCTTTCGATCTCCCGGTGATGTGGATGTATCCTTCGCTGTCAAGGTAACCAATATCCCCCGTTTTCAGCCAACCATCCTGCAACACTTCGGCGGTTTCTTCCGGTTTGTTGTAATATCCCTTCATCACATTGGGACCTTTTACAAAAATCTCACCATCTCTGGTTTCAAGCTGTACACCGGGCAGAAGTTCACCCGCCGAGCCAATTTTCCACCTTCCGGGTCGTGTAAAAGTTATCATCGGGGCGCACTCGGTCATCCCATAGCCCTCCAACATTTCGAAACCGAGAGTTTTGAAATCCTTTGCCACTTCCTCATCTAATTTCACACCGCCACACACCATAAATTCAACCTTACCGCCGAATTTCTGATGAACCGTGCCGAATATCTTCTTCGAAAATCCCCGTGAATTAACCAATTTTGCAACTTTGAACAAAGTTTTTGCAACCGGATTGGCGTTTATCTTATCCATAACCCCTTTTCGAATTGCCTCATACAACCGCGGTACACCGATTATAATCGCAACACTGTTTTTTTGAAGTGTGGAAATAATATCATCAGAAACCATCGAGGGAGAGAAGGCGACAGTTCCGCCTGTGTAAATCGGCGCAATGAAAGACCCCATCAATGGAAGGATGTGGTGCATCGGTAAAAGAGCGAGCGTAACCCTCTCCGGTGTGAAAATCGGCACCTGATTGCTTACTGCATCAATGTTCACCAAAACATTTTCGAAGGAAAGCATCACCCCTTTGGGGTTGCCGGTTGTTCCCGAAGTGTAGGTTATAACCGCCGTTTCCCCGTGATCCGGCTGCTCATATTCTGCAGCTTCAAATTTTTCATGCTCATCCGGTATTTCTTCGAAAACGAAGGTTTTAATTTCATACTCAAGTTGATTTGCTATTTTTGAAAAGACTTCCCTGTTCTCTTCCGGTATGAAAATCACCTCCGGGCGGCTGTCGTTCAGGATATATGCCACTTCAGAAGGCTGCGACATAAAATCGATCGGAACCGGCGTCGAACCGTTTATCCAGCCGGAGAAGAATGCGAACACCCATTCGACCCTGTTAGGTGAAAAAATAGCTGTTTTTTTCGGTTTTAGTTCAGAATATAAAAACGCATATTGGTTGGCGTGTTGGTAAAATTCTCTGTAGCTGATCTTCCGATCTTTCCAAACGATTGCAGTTTTATCATAAATTTGAAACTTCAAATTCGCACTCTCCGTGTTTATTTTTTTACAAACTGAAAGATACGGAAAATCCCGTCGGTTTCATCTAAATATTTTTTACGAAAAGCACATTAAATTTTTCGTGGGGTTAAAGTTGCCGGTAAGTTGGGCGCTGCGATAAATGTAAGTACTTCCGGCAAGTTTTGCACCCTGGATTATGTACCATTAATAATATCAACACTGTTCGTTATTTAAGCGTAAATAAATTCGTTGTTTTTATAAGCAGAGAGTAAACCACTCAACGGTAAAATCACCAAAAATTCAGCAAAAAGCAACAGTCTTACTAATCTTTTATTAACACCACCCAACGGTAAAATCACCAACTATTCAGCAATTAATCCTTAAGTTTCACGGCGCAAGCTTCCCGTAAAAACTTACTTTCAAAGCGACCAATTTCTTTTGATAATTTTGCCGGTTTGCGTATATTACAAGTCTAAAAAAAATATTTTTTGATTAACCCATAAAGGACCGCAATGTTTGCAGTTGTAGATATCGCAGGACAGCAGTTTAAAGTTTCAGAGTCGGAGAAGCACTTCGTCCCTCGTCTGAACGCTGAGCCTGAGAGTGAAGTGGTGTTCGATAATGTACTCCTTTACTCAGACGACGCCGGTGTGAAGATCGGCACCCCCAATGTTGATGGCTTAAAAGTTACAGCTAAAGTACTTGAGCATATTAAAGATGATAAAGTGCTCGTCTTCAAAAAGAAAAGACGCAAAGATTATGACAAACTTAACGGGCACAGGCAACATCTTACCAGAATTGAAATTTTAACTATCGGATAAGGAGTTTAACTATGGCACATAAAAAGGGACAAGGATCCACCAAGAACGGAAGAGACAGCAACGCCCAGAGATTAGGCGTTAAAGCTTTCGGCGGGCAATTCGTTGAAGCCGGCTCGATCATCGTGCGCCAAAGAGGCACTAAATTCCACCCCGGGCTTAATGTCGGTATTGGGAAAGACGATACACTCTTCGCTCTGGCTGATGGTACGGTTGAGTTTAAAGCCCGTGCTAACAACAGACAGTTCGTTTCTATCGTACCTACTGCTGAATAATTTACGGAACTAAAATGAAAAAGATTACCGTTGTTGGTGCCGGAAATGTCGGCGCCACCGCTGCTCAAAGAATTGCTGAAAAGCACCTCGCTGAAAATGTAGTTCTGCTTGATATTATCGAGGGTATCCCACAGGGTAAAGCACTTGATATGTGGGAGAGCGCACCCGTTGAAGAGTTTGATACTTCCGTAATTGGTACTAATGACTACGCCGATACGGCAGGTTCTGACATTATCGTTATCACTGCCGGTCTTGCGAGAAAACCGGGAATGACCCGCGACGACCTTCTGATGAAAAATGCTGAAATCGTCGGGTCGGTTACTGAACAAATTGCTCCCGGCTCACCAAACGCTGTGATCGTTATTGTCTCCAACCCGTTGGATGTTATGGCGTGGGTCTCGATGAAGAAGAGTAAATTCCCCAAGAACCGCGTTGTTGGTATGGCAGGAATACTCGATTCTGCCCGTTTCCGCCTTTTTATCGCAAAAGAGCTGAATGTTTCCGTTAAGGATGTTCACGCCCTTGTGCTCGGCGGGCATGGCGATTCAATGGTTCCGTTGGTAAGATACTCAACCGTTTCAGGTATCCCGATCAGCGAACTAATTCCCGAAAGCAGAATCGCCGAGTTGGTTGACAGAGCAAGAAATGGCGGTATCGAAATTGTTAACTTCCTTAAAACAGGAAGTGCTTACTATGCACCATCTTCTTCTGCTGTTGAAATGGTTGACGCTATAGTTAAAAACAGGCAACGCATTCTGCCGTGTGCAGCCTACTTAGAGGGCGAATACGGTCTGAACGGCATGTTTGTTGGCGTCCCCGTGCAGCTCGGAAGTAACGGTATCGAAAAGATAATCGAACTGAAACTGACCGATCAGGAGCTTGCAGAACTCCATCGTTCAGCTAATGATGTTAAAGCGAATATCGAAAAATTGGGTATGTAGTTAACGCAGTTTGGGAAGTTATTGCAAAGCCTTTTTTCGGCTCACAATAACTTAAACCCATTGTTGCTCTTACTGCTGCCATGCATTTGATTATTATAGCAACCATACAATGGGTTCTTGCTGCAACCGGGCATTAGATAATTACTGATACTATGCTTTGGTTCTTCACAGTAACCGTAAGTTAGAATTTTACTGCAACCCTGCGTTGAACAATCTTACATAACTCTCTTAAAGAGAACTAAAACTCTTAAGAATAACAAAAAAGCCGTCTTGAAAAAAGACGGCTTTTTTATTTAATCATTTTTTGTATTTATACTTTACTCGTTCACCAAAACAATTTTATAACGCACTGTATCTTCTCTCATTCTTTGCAGTGCTTTGTTCACATCTTTCATCGGCATTATTTCCCCTACCGATTTAATCCCATGCTTTGCTGAAAAATCAAGCATCTCCGCCAGCATTTTGGGCGGACCTATTAAAGTACCTGCTATTTTTCGTCCTTCGTGGAAGACAGTGTAGGGCATTACATTAAGCGGTTTGCTTCCGCCGCCCTCCAACCAAAGTTCGCCCCGCGGTTTAAGTGAAAGCATAACTGCTTCCCAGTTCATATCAAACGAGCCGGTAGTTACTATTTGGTCAAAATGACGCGAATACGCTTTGAAATCAGGGTCTTCTTTGGAATTAATAAAGTGCGAAGCACCCAACTTGAAAGCATCTTCTCTCTTGCTGTCACTGGTTGAAATGGCGGTAACCTCGGCGCCCATCCTTGCCGCAAACTGAATCGCAAAATGTCCCAAGCCCCCGATGCCGACAATTCCGACTTTGTCGCCCGGTTTAACACCGTATAAATACAGGGGCGCAAAAACGGTAATCCCCGAGCACATCAGGGGGCCCGCATCCTCGGAGGCTAACCCATCCGGCACTCTTATCACAAAGGCAGAGTCTGCAATTACTTTATCGGCAAACCCTCCGTTTCTGCCCATACAGGTAAATTCAGCAAATTCGCACAGGTTTTCGTTACCCGAAAGACACTGTTCGCATTTGTGGCAACTTCTCGATTGCCAACCGAGCGCAACCCTTTCACCTGTATTTAAGTGATTTACAGAAGAACCCTTACGCGTTACATGCCCCACAATTTCCTGCCCCGGTATAAACGGGTAACTGCTTCTGTACCAATCGTTATCGATCATGTGAAGATCGCTTCTGATTATTCCGCAATGCGTAACGGCAATCTCCACTTCATCGTCTGCTAAAGCCTTTGGCTCATAGCTGTAAGGCTTCAGCTCACCTCTCGCCTCAAAGGCGGCATATCCATTAATCATTTTTTTCTCTCTGATTAATCTGAAAAAATGAGTTAAATTAGTAGTCTAAAATAACCGAACATTTTAAAATAATTTTACCCTTATAAAGTATATTTTCCCTGATGACCACTTTTTTGAAAAAACCTTCGAATTTCTTCGAAAATCTTCCGAAAATTTTAGAAAATCTTCCGAATAAGACGATCAGGCTTTATATCATCTTAATCGCCGCTGTGATGTTTATCCCCTTCCTCGGAAATGTTCACTTGTTCGACTGGGACGAAATTAACTTTGCCGAAGCTTCAAGAGAAATGATTGAAACCGGCGACTATCTGCGCGTTTCAATCGACTATGAGCCTTTTTACGAAAAACCGCCCCTTTTCTTCTGGGTGCAGACGGCTTCAATGAAAATTTTTGGTGTTAACGAATTTGCCGCCCGCCTGCCGAACGCACTGATTGGAATTGTTGCTCTGCTTATACTTTTTTCAATCGGCTCCTCCCTGTATAATAAAACATTCGGTGCGCTGTGGGTAGTTTCTTATGCAGGCTCCATTCTCCCCTATTTCTATTTTCGCTCGGGAATACTTGACCCTCTGTTTAATCTTTTCATGTTTCTTTCAGTTTGGTATATCTTCAAAAATTTTAATTACGAAGAGAACAAAATGCGCTCCCTTTTGTTAGCGGGGGTCTATTCGGGGCTTGCAATTTTGGTGAAGGGACCGGTCGGCTTGTTGCTGCCGGGGCTTACATTTATTGTCTTCAATCTGATCCGTATGAAAACAGTGAAACTAAAAAACCAAGTTGATCAGGTTGAAGAATTTAAAAACGGAAAAACGGCTGCTGCAGATTCTACTCCTGAAAAACTGCAAACCGAAAAAACAGTGGGTGAAAAATTTCAAATTTTTAGAATGATTCTCTTCGGAATTGTTGCACTTGCAGTTGCGGGGCTTTGGTTTGGGGTTGAACTTGCGGTTAACGGCACCACTTTTCTTGAAGCGTTTATTTTGTATCAAATCAGGCTGCTTACCACCGGTGACGCCGGTTTCAGCGGACCAATCTACTATCATGTGGTGGTTGTTTTATTAGGTTGTTTCCCTGCCTCTTTCTTCCTGTTTTATTCTTTCAGAAAAGAAAGGGCTATAAACGAAAACGGTGCTCAGTTCAGAACTATTATGATTCTCCTTCTTGCTGTTGTAATCATTATCTTTTCAATTGTGGAAACAAAGATTGTTCACTACTCTTCACTTGCCTACTACCCTGTCTCGTTTCTGGGGGCTTTGGCGCTTTATAACATTGCTGAAAGGAAAGTAAAATCTTTTAAAGGGCTTAAAATTTCGCTATCTGTTGCCGGTGTTTTCATCGGTTTATTGCTGTCTTCTATTGCACTATTGGGTATTTATAAAAAAGATATTATCCCATACTTAACGGATGATTTTGTGAAAGCAAACCTGCAGGCGGATTCGGTCTGGTATGGTTTTGAACCGGTTATCGGTTTGCTGCTGATTGTCTTCACAATTTTTGGAGTGGTTCTTCTGAACAGAAATCATATTTTAAAATCTGCTTTTTTCTTCTATGGTGGTACTGCATTTACCCTTTCACTCATGTTGCCCCTTATGTTACCCCAAATCGAAAACTATACTCAGGGTGCACCGGTTGCTTTTTATGAAAGCTTACAGGGGAAAGATGTTTATGTGAAATCCGTGGGGTTCAGAAGCTATGCGGATATTTTTTACAGCAGAAAAATGAAGAAAAACAGCGCCTCCGGAATTGGTGTAAAACACAGCGAAATTGAAAACTACCTGATCTACGGCAATATTAAAAAGCCGGCTTATTTTGTTACCAAAATTAATGAACGGGAGAAGTGGACAAAAATTCCCACCCTTAAAGTTTTGTACGAAAAAAATGGCTTTATTTTTTTGAAAAGAAAATCTGAGAAAGAAATAACAAGCGAAAAGAATGACTAAGTGCTTGGTGAAAGAGTAACCGGAAGAATTTTTAATTGCTTGAGGAATAGTGAACCGGAAGATTTAATAAACGGAAAGCCAAGAAAAAGCAGCAAAAACCGCACTAATCGTAAATCTTAAACCTGCCAAGCCCCATTTTTTGCAGGCGATGTTTCAATGAAGTAATCAAAACACCAATTCCGTAGATTGAACTTCTGCGGAAATTAATTGAAGAAGCCTCTTCAAAATATTTTGTCGGGCAACTTACCTCACCAATATCGAAACCCTTAAAGATAATCTGCGAAAGCATTTGGTTATCGAAAACAAAATCATCCGAATTTGCCTCCAAGTTCAACGCACGCAACACTTCTGCAGAAAATGCGCGGTAACCTGTGTGATACTCCGAAAGTTTCTGACCAACCAACCAGTTCTGAACCAAAGTTAAAACCCGGTTTGCTATATATTTATAGATTGGCATGCCCCCCTTCAACGCCCCCTTGCCCAAAATACGGGAAGCCAACACAACAGGGTAAAGCTCGTTTGCAATCAACCAGGAAAGTGAAGGAATAAGTTTGGGGGTGTATTGATAGTCGGGGTGGAGCATAATAACAATATCCGCACCCAGTTCAAGCGCCTTGCGGTAACAGGTTTTCTGATTGCCGCCGTAACCTTTGTTACTGTCGTGTTTTATCAGATGTTTTATGCCAAGTCTTTTGCCCACCTCTGTTGTTTCATCGCTGCTTGCATCATCAACCAACACCACTTCATCAACGATATCAAAAGGGATTTCGTTGTAGGTCATCTCAAGCGTTTTCGCAGCATTGTAGGCAGGCAGCACTACAACAATTTTCTTACCGTTGAGCACAGGCGAAAATTAAAAAATTTTGCTTAACACTTCAACAATTTTGCTTCTGAATATCGGTTTTGAAACAAAATCGTTGAACCCGGTGGCAATAAATTTCTCTTTGTCTCCCGGAAGAACATAAGCAGTTACTGCAATTACCGGCGTGTTTTCTAAACCATCCATCGTGCGGATAATTTTAAGTGCGTCTAAACCGTTATATTCGCCTTGAAGGTTAATATCCAGCACAATAAAATCAAATTTCTCACTTTCCAACATCGGAATAGCATCCTCAAAACTTTGAGAAAATTTGATGTTTTTCAACTCTTTCATCTGCACTTTGAAGAGGATTTGCGAGTCAAGCTGGTCTTCAATATACAAACAAGTTAATTTGGTAAGGTCCACCCCTGCAGGTGCCTCGGCCGGTTGTTGCGCGGGTTCGGTAACCAAAGTTCCTTTAGAATATCTCCTCGTCGTTGCAGGGTCACTTTGTGTAACCGGCCGTTGAGGAGTTGTCTCCTGATATCTCTCAGTTGTAGGATATGTCGGTTGTGTAGTTTGTGGACGGGTAGGTTTATCCTGCGGAACATTTTCAAAAGTTCTTCTGAATGACTCGGAATCAAGCGACTTATCTTTCTCAAATGTGTCTCTTCTGTAACCTGTGTTTCTGAAAGGGTCTTCCATCTGTAGGGTTACGGATTCAGAAGTTCGGTCAAACGACGATGTTTCTCTTGTCCCTCTGGTTTTTAAAAACTCCAATTCCCTGTCAAAGTCAAAATCTTCGTATTCCCCTCTTGGAGGAGTTGGGCCTAACTCAGAAGCATAAGAGGCGCTTGGTGTAACCTGTGCCGGGCTTGGTGCGGAAGGCATCTTAGTTGCTGCGGGTGCCGCAGGTCGTGGGGCAACAGGTGCCGTGCGTGAGCTTTGATCACCAACAGAATCAATTGAACGCGCATCAGCAACTAATGCCGGCTTGAACAATTTTTCTTTACCTTCTTCGGCAGTGCTCTCGGTTGTTTTGAACACCGCGTTAATCGGAAGAATTAACCCAATTTCGTGCGGTGTGTTAGTCTTTTTAATTATTTCAAATTTTCCGCCTAAAAGATCAAACAACCGTTGTGCTGAAAATAGTGTAAACCTCGAAACTCCAAACCCGCGAAGCTTGGATACATCAAGATCAATAAAAAGATTTTGAATATTATAGAGCAGCTGCTGTTGAATCATCACATGATGGTCCCGGAAAGTAACAATAAAATTTGAACCATCTATCTGATAACCACTCATAATTATCTGTTTTTCAACTGATACATGGCAGATTACTTTCAGTATCAGTTCAATTAAATCAGCTATTTTATCCCGATCTGAAGAGATTTGCAAGTCAGCAGTCACTTTTTCGATTTCGATCGGCTTCTTCCACGGGTTGTTTGATTCCGCAAAATCTTTCATCACCCTATTGAACAACTCACCCAAAGAAAACTCTGTTTTGTTCAATTCGTTGAAGTGTTCTTCAATCTGAGCATATTCAGAGATTGAATCCATCGTGTAAAGCAATTTTTTCCTGTTTTCATCGATAAATTCGATCGCTTCCTGTTGTTCTGATGTTGGCTCTTCAAGCGAATCTTTAAGCTCGGCGATGAAGCCGACTATAACATTAATCGGTGTTAAGATTTCATGGAAAATGAACGAAAGTTGCGAAGCTTCTATTCCACCGGCTTTTATTTCGTGTTCACCAGATTTATCTTTTTCTACATAAACAATCTTCTCTACTTCAACGGGTTTATCGACATATACAACCTTTTCAACCTCTTTTTCAACCACCACTTCTTTGGGTGCCGGCGCCGGTGCAGCTACTTTTCCAATAAAAGACATCCGGTTTATCTCGCCGTCAACTCCCTGAAATGCAGTTGAAGTAAATTCAACATCCAGCAACGAACCGCCTTTTATCTTTATTTTCGTCGTAAAGCTGAAAGGAGTAAAACTTTTTTTAAGGAAATTGCTTCGTGCCTCTTCAGGGGCAAAGGAAACAATGCTGTTGTTAATAAGTTCCGAGTGGGTAAACCCAAGATACTTTTCTGTTGCAGGGTTAACTTCAGTAATGAACCCGGTGCTGTCGGTTATAATTAAAATATCCTGAGAATGTTCAAAAGCGGTTCTCATCATCTGAAGCCGCTCTTCTTTTTCAAGCAACCCGGTTATATCCCGCACTATATTAAAATAGGCGTTCGCACCTTCATAGGTGAAAGCAACTTTGAAAATTTCTACCTGAATCAACGAGCCGTCTTTTTTCCGGTGCTTGTAAGGTCCGTCAAATTTCTCTTCTTCATTTTTGGCGGAACCGGCAATGCTTTGTATATCATCAAACAGGTAAAGATCGGTAAGATCCATCTGAAGAAATTCATCTCTGCTGTAGCCATACAGCGATAATGCAGCTGCATTTACATCTAAGAATTTGAATGACTCCAAATCATAAATGAACACTGCATCCGGGTTTTTACTGACTAAAAATTCGTACATTTTGTTTTTCAGTTTTAAAACATTTTCAAGATTAAAAATATTAGAATCATCAAATATAAGGCTATTATCTGATTTAATGTTACCGCTTATACTCTCAGTTTCATATTTTTTTGCTATCCCAAGCAGAGCTACTAACTTGTTTTCTAAATCTAAAAATGGGATTTCCAAAATTTCAAACGGCTCTGCTAATACAACTCCCTTTACATTTTTGGTAACAATTTTTACAATTGAACCGACTTCTTTCAGGTACTCTTCAAGTGAAGAATAAAACAGATCAACATACGGAGGAACGAACTGTTTCTCGGTCCTCCCTTCCAACTGGCTTGTTTTTAAGTTAAAAAGTGATGCATATTTATCGTTTACAAGAACATATTTACCTTCAGGGTCTTTCAGCCAGATCATTTCCGTCAGGCTGTTTGCGCTCGCCTGAAGCCGGGTTTTCGTAAGATATGTGAACGGATAGGAAGATTCTATATCACCGATCAAATCAAGCAGACCCGAACTCAGGTTCAGTTTGTCGCGTTCCTGACCGGAAAAACTGAGTTTAAGCGAGCCGGAATCGTTTTGTTCAGATTCGCTGAAATGCAGCAACCTGAATCGCTCTTCCTGATATTCAACAGTCCGGAATTTGTAGGAAACTGAAATCTCTTTACCGTTCCTTAAAAACAGGCTGATACTCTCGCCATATTCTTTACTCTCCGACGAAGTAAGCAGAGTTTTAATCTTCCTGCTCTCTGAAATCAGAAACAAATCTGCAAACGATATTGCGCCCGCACCAATTCCAAATAGATCAGTCGCCGGCTTATTGTAAGCTATTAGGTTTCCGCTTGAATCAACCACGATAAAGGGTGACTGTAATCCGGCGGCAAAACCATCGAAAACACTTTTAAGCCCGGCACCTGCTTCCATTATTCAATCATCTTTTTGTGCGTTCGTCGCGAAATATCGGTTTAGAACCCGCGGGAATCGTAACGAACACCTCGTTTGAAGGTTTGGAGATATAATCCTGTCTGGCTATTTTAATCCTGTAGTAATATGTTTTACCCGGCACAACCAAAGTATCGTCAAAAGCGGTTATATCCTGCGATAAATAAGCCAATGCCTGGTAGGTACCACCGGCACCTTCTTTTCGCTCAACAATGTTACTTTCTTCCTGGTTTGAGTTATCTCTCCAGGTAAGTTTTACCATCTTTTTGCTTGCTGCAGGTGGTTCGGCATAAACAGCAACTAAGTTAGAAGCAGGGTTAAGATCGAAGGGCCAGGTTACAACCGACACTTCCTTTGAGAAACCTGAATCAGACTGGGCAATCACTCTAATCTTATAATAATATGTGGCTCCTGCTGAAAGTGACCCGGAGTTATCCGTGTATGAAGTGCGGTTGGCAGCCACCGTTGCAATTGAACTCCACAGCGACGAACTTGCGGCTCGTCTCATTACATTTAAGAAGACTGCATCAGTTGCACGGTTCGTCCAGTTAAGTTCCACTTCCTTCGTACCCCATGCCTTTGCAGTTAAACCCGTAGGCCCCAGCACACCGGAACCGGTTCCGCCTTCTGAATTAATTATCGTACTGAACGGCGATTTACCAATACGGTTGTAACCTTTAATTTTATAATAATTTATCGTTCCCGGTTTAGGGAATGGGAATAATCTTGTTGCCCCGGAAACATCGGCATACTGGTAAAATGAAGCATCATTCGTGTTTATTTCACTAACCCAAATTTCGTAACCATCAACCAATTTTGAGGAGTCCTGCCACGATAGAATGATTTCCGACGAACCTTCAGGCTCTATGATTGAAAGACCAAAGGGCGCCGAAGGTGGGTCTTTTGAAAGAATAACCGTTATGTTCGTTTTAGTGTCACTGTTTGTGAAGTTGCCGCCAAGATCGTAAACACGAATATAGTAACTGAACTTCTTATTGATAAAAGTTGCAGAATCAAGATTTAATGTTACTTTAGGTCGTACTCCATTTTCAGCCGGGTAAGAACCTTGCATAACCCCATCAATATAAAGCTCAACTTTGGCAATACCTTGATCGTCAAAAGCATCGTAGATTATTTCTTGAGGCGCAAGGACTATTGTATCATTAGATTTGGGAGAGTAAAGCGATACCTGTGGAGGGATCGAATCACCTCCGCCGATTATATCTAAACAGGATGAAAATGAAATAGTAACTATTGATAAGATGACAATTAAGCCAAACTTTTTAATCATGGTAAAAACCGATTTTTTTTAATTTTTGTAATCTATATAATAAATGCGTGACTCCGACTCTTTCAAATTCTTTACCTTTAGGGTCAGTTTTTTCAGAGTTTTGTTCACTTCAACATCAGGCAACGGAGTATTAATAATTTCTGTTGAAATTTTGTAGCGTTTTGGCATCATTGTAAAATCAACGGGCACAAGAACTTCCTTCAAAGTACCTTTACCAACATTTGAAATTGCAACCACCATTCTGCTGTTTCCTCTGGCTTCCACCCTAAGTTCTATTCTGTTCTTAGTGGTCCACCAGTTATAAAGAGCGGGCATGTTAGTAACCCACATCTCTTTTTCTTTCATGTATTTAATTACATCTTTAACAACAGAAACATACTCAGGCTTAAGCTGATACTCCGTGTGCAACTTTAATACATATAACCCGCCCTCAAAAATCAAACGATCAATATCTTCCTGGTAAGTGTATAATTGATAGTCGTGGTCAACCAAACCATAATCGCCAACAATTATTTTATCGTCCCTAACAGTTTTTGTTATTGCTAAAATTGCATCTTCCCCTTTTACAATATATTTTGGGACCGACCTGTCGGTCAGCGAATCTGTGATAATATACTTAACACCGGATGCAGCTGCAGCCATCAGAGAGTTATCGTCAAATAAACCATACAAAGGGGAAATACCCTTAATTTTGGCACCTGAAGAAGTTTTAAAGTTAGAAATTGCCGTAGCAAATGTTTTCTCCTGAGCATCCAACTTTTTTAACTTGTTAACCGTGTCGTTAACCGAACTCATATAGCCAATATCAACAACACCAACGATATCCCCATACCCCGTAAGCGTTTTTTGTAAATCACTGTTTTGTGCAGCCGAACCACTGTTAATTATAAAAGTTGCCTTTGCCCCTTCTTGCGAAAGAATTGGCAATAAGTTCTTGATGTTGTTCGGCTCATCCCCCACCTGTGCTAAAATTATAGCAGCCGCTTTCTTGTTACCGGGCCATTCAACCATAAATGCGTTCGGTTGTTTCGCCAACCAGTTTAACGAGTTTCTGATAAGGTTATCCAACACCATATACTCTTCCTGCTGCCCTACGATCGTAATGATATCGAACCCGTACCACACAAACCGCCCTTTTCCGTAGGTGCCATAGCACAAACCGGAAGTGTTAAGAACTTCTTCTTTAACCAAGCCCGAGTCAAGTGTAAAATCATACCAGAAACTGAGCTGTTGTGTACGGGGGTCAAGTACACGCGTAGCCACTAAATTATCCCAAGTGGCAACTTTTAACCTGTAACCTGTAGGGATATTGAATGTAATTGGCGAAGAACCTTTCAAGGTTAATAATCTTGGTGATGGAATTTTGGGTATCTCTTTCGTGAAGATTGTTCCATATACCTCTTTGAAATATTCCCAACCTCTCCATTTACCGTCACTGGAAAAACTGGCGGTCGCCCCCGTAGCCATAATATTTCCGCCTTTATCCAAATATTCTTTAACGGTTAAAATATCTCTGTCACTCATCGATTTAACATCAGGCATAACCAGTATCTGGTAATTTTCAGGTGTTAAAACCCCTTTTTCCAGATCAGTTTCACTGATAACGGTTGCCTCAAGCTTGTTACCCCTTACATAGTTTTCCCAGGCTGTAACATTATCCTGAATCCAGGTTGAACCTTTAGGAAGGTAATTTTCGGTTGACCTGGATTTAAAGATGGCAACCTTGACGGTTGGGCTTCCAAAAATCTTTGAAAATGCTTCAATATTAAAGCCGTCGGCAGAGAAAGCATAAGAGCCAAAAACCCCCTGCAGGATATAATTAAATATCAATACCGAGGTTACCAGCATTACCCCGCCGAAAATTAAAAGCATCGGAAGGGTGAAAAACAGGCTTCTTTTCTTTAGCGCCACTTAAGGTTCCCGCCTTGCCTTACTTGTTGCTGAGTTGTTGCTTGTGCTCTCTCTTGAGTGGTTTCAGAGGTTACTCTCACAAATTTCTTCGCACTCGTTGTAACCGCTGAAAGTGGTGCTTCCCTCCGCGACTGCGTGAATTGCTGTGCCGCCGGTGGTGAATCCATAACCATACTTCCGGTTGCTCTGCCCGGCACTGTGGTTCTTCTGTATGCGGGTGCATGTGTAACTTCGAAAGCAGCGGGGGGACCCGTTCTGCGCACAGTTTCCCGTGTGGACATTGTTGCAGAAGTCTGATCCGACGCAAGTTCCGGGGTTACTAACTCAGCCTGAATTGTAGCCGGCTGGGTTGCTTTCGCCCGTACACCCTGCGCTTCGCGCACTTTGAACAGAATATATGCACCGATCGAGAGAAAAAATGTGCTTATTGTAGCAACTAATATGATTGTTGCAAGTATAGGTATCAGTTCCATTACATTTCCTTCCTTTTATTTTCCGGTACCGATTCTCTCGAGTTTTCCCCAGGTCATCTCTAACCCAAGAAATTCTTCGATAGTTGACATCATTTTACAGATATCAATTGCAAATACAAAAAACATTCTATATACTATTGAGTATGGCACTAACCGAAGCTCTTCATCTTCTACCGCAACACAGTATAGTGCCGTAACCGCATCCAACAAAGCCAAAAATACCCACCAAAAGAAAATTAGCGATGTGTAACCGTAAAAAATAGAAACTATGATGAAGAAAAAATTTGCCACTATATTCATTGTGGGCCAAATAAGCGCTTCGTAGAACATAGTCCAAAGAATAAATGTATCACCAAAGTTGATGGTTGGGTTGTATAAAAGATTTTTATGCTTTCTGATTGCCTGAAGGATACCCCGTGTCCAGCGGTATCTTTGTTTAAGAAGTTGCTGCAGTTTAACCGGCGCTTCAGTCCACGCTATCGAGTTTGGCTCGTAGTAAATCTTCCACCCTTTTGAAAGTATCTTAAGGGTAAGGTCTGCATCTTCGGCGAAAGTATCACTTGAGTAGTACCCAACCTCTTCTATTGCTTTCTTTCTGAACAGACCAATGGGACCCGGAATAATGTTCACTAATTTCAGGAAGGACTGCGCTGCGCGCGCCATGTTCAAACCCTCAATGTATTCAAGAGCCTGAAGGTCTGCATAAAACTTGCCTCGGTTTAAAACCTTGACATTACCGGCTACAGCGCCAATTCTTGGGTCTATAAAATGGCGGGCGCCTTTTTTCAGCGTGTCAGTTGAAAGCTGGCTGTCACCATCCATGCAAAGAACAATTTCAGATTTCGAGTAACTAATACCGGCATTTAACGCACGCGCTTTGCCACCATTCGGCTTGCTGATTAAAGAAACTTTAACCTTACCGTGCTGCCCCTGTTGGTAGCCCACTAATGTTTTGGCGACATCGTAAGTGTTATCGCTCGAACCGTCGTTCACAACTATTATCTCATAATTTGAGTAGTCAAGCTCCAGTAATGACATTATTGCGTCTTTCAGCAAGATACCTTCGTTATATACCGGCACGATGATCGAAACAAACGGCTGAAAATCGGGCCTTTTTGTGAAAGTGTAGTTGTTCAGCCACAAGTATGCCATCCCAAGCAAACCAAAATACCTCATCAGAAGCACAAGTAAGAAGAGCAACAGCGAGATCATAGTTGCATACTCAAAAAGAGCCGAATATGAAAGCACCGTCATCGGCATTGTAGTTATGATAACCAATATCAGAAACAACGAGGCAAGCCCGTTGGTCACCATCCTACGGAGGATGTGCCTTTTTTTATTGTCCTCAGCCTCAGTTGCTTCGGTGTTTTTAACTGTGATCCTGGTTGATCTGATTTTGTTTTGCGACATAAAACTCTTCTTCCTGTAAAACTGCTATAACATCCAGAATAAAGATGCCATAACAGAGCGTGAACTGTAGCCTGCCCCATCTCTGCTGGTGTTAGTCATCTGACCGCGAACATTGAGCCTTAAATTCTGAAGAATTGTATAAGCGCCCTGTAGGTAAAACTCCCTGAGCCAAAAGGAACTCTCCGGGATGTAACCAATTCTTCCGCCACCGCTAAGGTCAAACTGATCGTCTTTGTAAAAATTCCAATCCGCAAAAAGTGAGTGTGATATAAAATTCCGCGGGGAATAATAGTAAATCGACCTTCTGGCATACATGGTTGAATAAAACTCGTAACCGGCAAGCAATTCAGGGTAGAAATACTTACCAATTCTTATCTCTGTGTTTGCACCCCGGTTGCCGTCACCAACCATTATGTACTGATAAGAACCCGAAACTTTATATTTTGAAGGAAGATTATACCATCCTTCAGCCTTAATCATTTCTGCGCGCAGCCTGTCCTTAAATACTCCGAAAGGATAAACCAACAGCGCTGAATAGAGTATCGTTGCGGCATCCTGCTGCAAATATGTTACCTGAGCTAAATATTCTTTTTCCTTTGTAAATCTGACATACGCTTCGTACAAAGGATAACTCTTCTGAGGCGACAGGAACGATTGCTCACCTATCGAGGCAGCTATCAACATCGGCTCAAAGGGTCTGATGAATGCCGTTGCCTTCCAGGTGTTAAATTCAACCGGTGTACTCTTCCCTCTTAGTGTTGAAAGACTTCCCATCAAACCAATTGACAGAAATGATGTAACACCCAAGTCGGAGGCTAATCCGTAGTTTAAATAACTGAAATCAGCATTGTCTTCAAAATAAGAAATAAACGGATTAAGCAAAATATACTGCGGGAAGTTACCCAGGAACCCCGCTAAACCCGTTACAGGCAGCCAGCCCATCCTCTGGTTTATTAACGCTATCTCTGTAGAGTCAGTTGTGTTAACTAAAAGCGAATCGTACATATCCCTCGCTTTATCGTAATCACCTGTCTGAGCGTAAGCATCGCCAAGGAAGAGTTTTGCCGCAAAATCTGCATTATCTTCTTTTACTAATCTTTCAAACTCAGAGATCGATTTCTGATAATCACCTTTGAAAAAGAAAACTTTCGCTCTTTCAAGATCAATAAGATAGTCGTATTCTTCATTTAATAACGAATCATAAATTTCAATTGCACGGTCGTAATTTTTAACGCAGGAATTAAGATCAGCATATTCTTTCATAATAGTCCTGTTACCTTCGTGCTTCGATAAAAAGTCGTCATACACGGCAAGTGCGCCTTCGCAATCCCCTTCTCTGAATTTCTCGCGCCCCTCTTCCAGGCTTTGGAAAAGTGCTTCTTCAACGGCACGAGCTTTCGAGGTTTCCAAGTTTGAAAGCAAAGTTTCCAGTTCCGGATGTGTCGGCTCTATTTGTTTTATTAAATTGATGTATTCTTCCGACTTTTCAAAATCATTTTTTTTCATTTCCAAAGAAGCCATGCCGATTAAAGCGGTAACATCTTTAGGTCTTTTTGCGAGCACTGCCGAAAGGTACTCGTATGCCAAATCCTCATCCTGCCCCAACCACACGGAAATAATACCCCTCTGCAGTTTCAGGTCAAGATCATCCGGGTTAAGATTCAGGCAAAAATCCAATTGTTCAATAGCTTTATAGTTATCCTGATAGTCAGTTGCTATTTTTGCAAAGAGGGTTCTTAACTTGCAATCAGTTGAATTAGGGTTTTTCTCAAAATATTCATTCAAATAGTTATAGGCTTCCTCGTTCATATCCAGATTGCTCATCAGTTGAACCATCTCTGTAATCAACTTAGTATCATTCGGGTTTTTTTCAAGAAGCTTTTTTATCTCTTCAATTCGCTTAGTGTAGCTCTCTTGCCTTATTTTTGTTACTAAGTCGTATAATTTCACCCATTTTTCATTTTCTTTGTATTTTTCTTCCAGAATTAACAACTGCTGGTAAGCTTCTTCATACCGTTTGTATTTAATCAGTTCATCAATCAGCAGGAACCTTGTTTTGTCGTCTTTTGGGTTGTTTCTGAGTATTCTGTAATACTTATCGATTGCAAACTCCTGAGGAACCGGCTGTTGCTGTTGCTGTTGCTTTTGCTGTGGGCGGTTCCACTCGTAAAATCCTGTGGTATCTTTATAAAGTGTGGGGAAATACTTACCCAACACCATATCCAAACCGTCCTGTGCCTCTTTGAAGTATGGTCTCAACTTCAATGCGGTTTCAAAAGCCATTTTGGCTTCCTCACTTTTACCGAGGTAATACTCAAAATAACCGTACCGGCTCCAAAGCCTCCAATCGTTTGGATATTTTCTGACGAATCTTTGAAGTATCGGCTCCCCTTTTGCGTATTTTCTCAGATAACTAAGAACTTCGGTGTACCTTATAACTTCATCTGCCGATGGTTCTTCCAACTCTAAATATTTATCGTACCATGCTTCGGATTGCACCCAGTTAAACATCAGTTTATAGCATTTTGCTATCTCAAGGTAGTTTTTGGGGTTTTTTGGGTTTATCGCAATTTCCCTCTGATAACCCTTAATTTTTGAGTTCAGATCGTTATTAAGTTTTTGATTCACCCTGTTCAGATCGTTCTGATACTCTCTGTTACCGGGTGCAAGTTTAGCGGCAATTCTAAAATCGTTTTGTGCGTGAACTAACTGATTACGCCTTTCATAACACTTCCCGCGTAAGTTATAACCATCTGCCCGCGAAGGATAAACACCTATATATTTATTCAGAAGGTCGATCGCTTCACCATATTTCCCGGCAGACATCATTCCCAGAGCGTCATTTTTATATTTATCGCCCGGGTTCTGTGCATTATTTTGAAAATTTATTGCAACAGCAAATAAAACGATTAAACGAAAGAGTTTCACAAGTTTCATTTTCTTCCTAAAGGATTTCCTTCAAAATACTCTCTGCATTCTCCGTGCTTTCATTAGAAATATAGGAATGAGCATAAATTAAAGGAAAAATACGATCTACAAAGGTGGGGTCACCACTTTGAAGATTAGTTCTAAGTTTTGAAGCCAAAATAGCTATTGCTCGCTCATCGGCTTTTGCAAGCAACACCAAAATTGTGTTTCCGTCTATACAATATTTTTCTTTCAAACTCAGTGACAGCCGAACTGCATTACTGAGTTGCGCCATAGATACTAAACCCGCAGTTTCTGCCTGAGGTTCAAGTTTTAACGATACTAATGTGAAAGGCTGCCCCGTGCTCTTGTAAAGAGCCACCTGATTGTTAAGTATCAGCTTAAACTCATCCATTGCATACTGGTTCGTGTTTCTGATTGGCACTGTTACTACTTCCACCTGGTTTAATGCAACATATTTAGCAGGAACAGTACCCGTTATCTGTATGTTGCCCTGTACAGCCGGCGCTGCTGCCGATAAACTCCCAACCGGGATTGACTGCGCCACCGGGATTCCCCCGCTAATAGTTGCACCACCACCGGCCGGCTGAGCAGAAGGGTGGCTCTGAGACGCACCCTGTGGTATATCAAATACTACGCCTTTATATGGCTGAAACGAAAAATCTGTTGTAAACTGGCCCTCAGTGTGCCCTATGTTCGGTGTGATGGTAGCTTTACCACCTTGGCGAACTCCTTCAACCTTTTGAAGATATATTATAGCAGTTGAATATTGAACCATGTTATCAACTATGTTCTGTGCAAATGGAGTGGCAGGCTCACCGAGTATATAAAGACTCGTTACATTCTTCTCTTCTATACTTTCAATCATTTTCAGAAATGCCTGCTGCAACAGGTTAATGTTTTCAAACCCGACAAAATAGGTCAGTTCGTCGAAAACCAAACGCGAGGGCTGATACTGGTCAACAACGCTTACAATATCATTCAGATATTCTAACAGATATGTATCCGGGTTTGCTGACTCATATACATCTAACGGAGGGGTTACTTTAACAACAACCAGTTCACCGTTATCCATGTGAGTTTGAAGATCAAAATCTAAGGACGCCGCTAAGATCATTAAATCTTTCGGGCGCATGTTTGTGAAGTATAAACAAATTTCTTTCTGTTGGATGCCTGCCATTGCAAATTGCAAGCCAAGTGTAGTTCTGCCGGATTTGCGCGGACCGATTAAAAGATATGTCCCGCCGGGGTAAAACCCACCCCAGTTTGCGTCAACTATTGAAATTCCGGTTTGTTCTAAACTAATTTTTCCATTTGCCATTTTTTTTGCTCACTTTTTGGTCAATCATTAGTAGCAATTTTCATGCCAAAATATTTATTAAAAAAAAGCCTTTTTTTTGCCATTAATTCTCATTTATTAAGCAATTTCCCATAAAATTTTTCTCAAAATGAGACAATCTAAAAATATGTCTCATTATGAAACAGTTATTTATAGAAATGAGAAAAAACAAAAATCGCTGTTGCGTTCGAGACTATGGTCGGCTCATTTGTTATATAATCTTGACGATCATCGTAATATTTCACCTCGGGAGAGTTGAATTGGTCGTACATAAAATTTGTACGCGGTATATTATAATCTTTTAAAATTTCTGCCGGTGCGGGCCCCGCTGCAACTGCTCCGGGCAGATAACCGTTCCTGAAGTACGCAACCTGTGAGTGAAAATACCGGGTGCTTTTGCTACCTATATTATAAACAAAAGAAACCCCCCAAGGGTTCTTACCTAAAACGAAATCACGCTGGTTGAAAGCAAGCGAATCGTAGATGTTACTTTTGGTCAAATCTTTGAAAAATATTGCCTGCATTGCAACACCCAAAAATGTATGAGTGGTACCCCAGGAATAAGCTGTGGCTTCACCAAACGGTTTTGACCTACGGTTTTCGTTGAAAGAAATTAGATTATTCTCTAAAAGCTGCCTGACATCATTAGAATACTTTGCCACTCTGTAGTGCGCAAGCGCATTTATATCGCCCCAACTCCACCAGTAGTCAGAATCTGCTTTCTTTGCCAGATCAATTGCTTCATCCAAGTAACTGTTGTTCTTAGTGGCTAAATACATCTCCAAAGCTCCCAGCGCTAACTTACCCTCATACTTTGAATCCTGGTAAAGCCCAACCGGGTTTTTATCCAAGTCGGGAGCGGTTTTTCTAAGGGTAAAAATGTTGTTTGCGGCAGCCAGAAGTTTATTTGCAAATTCGGTATCTTTGAAGCGGTCACGCCAGATTCTTGAACCCATCGCAAGTGTCGCACAATAAATTCCTATAAGGTTTTTCCCCATACCTGCATACGCCGGTCGGTTGAATTTAAGAGTATCATCCTCCGGCATTCTCCAACCCACAGTCTGGTCTCTTCTATCCTGCACCTGTATAATCAGTTTGTTCGGTTTGTAATTCATCCTCAAAAGCAAGTCTAAACCGACCCTTGCTTCTTCCAAAAGATCGGGAGCACCGTCTTTGTTTCTGTCAAATTCCATTCTCTTCGGGTCGAAATCGTAAGTTAACAGCAGCATGTATGTTGAAAACGCAGTGGTATTCAGGAACTTTGTATAATCACCCGCGTCATGCCAGCCGCCTGTTACATCCACCTGCCCCACACTTTCATCTCCCACAACCGTTGGGGAATCGTAAAGGTGACAAATTTTGTGTAAAAACGGGTTTGTTGGCCCGCACCTTTGAACTTTGAAAAAGAGCAACAGCGAGTCAACAATTGAGTTGTAAACCGCATCGCCCACCCTGAAAACTAACGACCGGGCTCCTTCGCATTCAATTACAAAGGAACCCTCGTTATTAAATCCGGAAAAATCGATAATATGGCAAAAGTTAAAATTGCCCCATCCGCCAATGCTCGGGGGAACGGTGCCGCTGAAGACTACAGAGCCACTTTTAACATCCTTGACTACGAACTTTTTCTGCCCCATGTCTCTTTTGGTCAATATTGTGGCTGTTTTTTGGTCACTTTTCCTGAACCCAAGCAGGTTAACTCTGATAAAAATATCAGACGCCTGATCGCCGCGATCATCAGTTGCAATTGGTATCAACTTAATCTGTTCCTCCGCTTTGTTTGCACACGCAAGCAACAGAGTTGAAAGAAACATCGCAGTGAAAATTAAAAATCTTTTCAAGTTCATACTCAAACCAATTTATCGATTCACTTAATTAATTGAACAACTCTTCAACCTGAACAATTTTAACATTTTCAGGTTTAATTTTCAATTTATAATTAATTATTTCTTTATCTTCTTCCAGCACACTGTTCGGTTTCGGTGTTTGATACTCGATCGGAGAAGCGTCGTTATTTACCAAAGCATTTTTCAGTTTTTCGGCATCGGGTGTTATAAAAACAATCACCATATTTTCAGGGTTAAAATATTTTTTAATTGCTGAATTAACCTCGTCAAGTGTAACCGACCCCATTTTGTCCCTGAATTTTTTCAAATGCCCCGGCGCCGAAATTCCGAAAAATTTATCATCTAAGGCGTACCCAAGCCTTGTGTCGGTATCCGGTGCATAATGCAGCACATATTTTTCAAGAAATTTGCGTGTTATTTCAAAATCATCCGGTTTTAAACCTTCTACTGAAAGTTTGGTAAACTCCCGAAGTGCAGCCCTAAGAGCAAAATGCTTCGCATTGTTAGGAACGGGTCTTATCCATATTTCGAACAGGTGTTTGGTTAACGGAACATTAACCGGCGGTTTCGACCTCCAACCGCCGTTAGGGTAATATTCGATGTAACTGTAGTCCCCATAGTTTAATCCCCTTGCTTCTCTGATCACCTGATACAAGTGCGAACTTGAATTACGATGCTCGCCTAACCACGAATTTGCAAGGGCAAGCGGGTACCATTCGGGGTCAGACCTTAAAATAGAAATTGGATAGCCCATCGATATTGCCGTGGCATTAGCTTTCTTTTCAACAATAACCACGCTTAAACCGCTAACCGCTGCCGGTTCAACAGTTTTTGTCGGGTTAATCTTACCATCCGGAAGTTTCTCAAGCGTGTTCCATACCTTATCAATCAGTGCATCATCATAACCCCCGCCAATGGCAAGGATAAAATTGTTGCGGTTATAATAAGTTATAAAAAACTCTTTAACATCATCTAAAGTAATCGAGTTAAGCGAACTTACACTCCCGGCGTCAAGATGACCGTACGGGGTGTTTTTATACAACTCGTTGTACAAAACTGCCTTACCAAGCTCTTCATCGCTTGAGTAACGAAGTGTTGTTGTTATAAAAGAAATCGCTTCTTGTTTCAGGCGGTTAAAATCTTCTTCACGGAAACCGGGGTTCAACAACTGGTCTAAGAAGATTTCAAGGTATTCATTTAAGTTATCCTTATGAACTGAACCTGAATACACCGTGTTCTCCTTTGAAACTGAAGCACGATATCCTGCCGCAAACGGATATAACTTATCAATTATCTCTGAATAGGTCAGGTTTTTTGTGCCCCCTTCATTCAACATTGCAGCTGTAAGGTAAGCCAGCCCTTCTTTCCCTTTCGGGTCATCTTTCGAACCAACATTAAACCATATTTTGAAGTGAATTACAGGCTCTTCAGTCTTTAACAACACTATGCGGTCTTTGTCAACAGGAAAAAGATTAGTTGTCATAAAAATTACCGGAACAAAAAATGACAGTAATAAAAAGCTCTTTTTCATTTCAGTTCCCTTTCAAAATAACTTGATTTCTGCCTGTTTTAACGAAATAGTGGTTAACAGCATTTCGTATATCTTCAGGGGTTACTGACATCAAAGCGTCGAAATATTCGTCAATAACGGTTATATCACCCGTTAAGGTAATATACATAGGCAGAGAAGAAGCCACTGCCTCGGGGCTATCTAACCTCATCAAAAAGCCATATTTCATTCGCTTTTTTAGACCTTCTAATTTCACCGGGTCTATAAGTTCAGTCTTATATTTTTCAATAGTGGCTTCAATTTCAGAAATTACATAGTCAATATCAGATTCCGATTTAACCCTTGTGTAAATCATAAAAGGAAAGGGGTCCCTCTTCATTGGTGCGTCGCCGGCAATAAACTGTACCTTTTGCTCTTCGAGCACCAATTTTCTGTATAAATCACTGTTTTCGCCGAAGGCAAGGTCTGCAAAAGGAAGTATAGCCATATATTCCTTGTTCTTTACATCGAAAGCATCGCACTTATACCCTATTGTAACTATCGGCAGTGTTTTACCGTCGTATTCAACAGTTCTCTCCCGCGGAGCAGTTTGAACCGGTTCCGGTTCGATTTTTGGGGCAACATATCCCGGTTTCCATGCTGAATAATATTTTTCAATCATTTTGGCTGTACTCTCAGGGTCAAAATCACCTGTTATAACCAAAACACAATTTTCGGGGCGGTAATAGCGTTTGTAGAATGTAAGGCTGTAGTCATACTGATTAGGCATGTCTTTAATATCTGCCTCAAACCCGATTGTGGTATGCTTATAGGTGTGTTTATCAAAAGCCATATCCTGGAATTTCTCAAACAAAACCTCAAAAGGGTTTGTTATTCCTTTTCTGTATTCACCATAAACAGCGCCCGACTCCGTCATAAACTCATCTTTTTTGTAGTTTAGATTCATGAACCTGTCAGACTCCAAATCCATAACTTTTTCAAGATCCTCAGCGGCAAAATTCAGGTGATAAACCGTGAGGTCATCACTCGTGTAGGCATTTGCATCCGCACCAATTGTAGTGGTAACCGAATCAAACAACGGGTATTTGTCTGTTCCTCTGAACATCATGTGCTCGAAAAAGTGAGCGAACCCGCTTTTCCCCGGCTCCCACTCATCACGGCTGCCGGTTCTTACAACGGTATAATACGAAACTAAACCACTCCCCTTAATAGGGATCAGAATAGCTTTAAAACCATTTTTAAGGTTAACCCGCTGCACCTTGAAAGGGAAAACCCCACCGGCTTGAACCGTTGCAGCAGACAGAATTAAAACTGAAAAAATAATTTTTACCAAAAATTTGTTAATTAACATAAAAGATCACCATTATTATAATTTTTCCACTCCAATACCGGGGAGTTGGGCAATAGTTACTTTACCGTCTTCAACGGTAGTACCTCGGAACACATCGTTGCTAATCAGCAAGGCGCCGTCCAAATCCGCCCAATTCATCATAGGGGAAAGATGTGCAGCCGCCGAAATAGCGCACGAAGTTTCTGTCATGCATCCGATCATCAGTTTCATATCGAACGCCTGCGCCAGAGCAATCATTTTATTTGCATTGCGCATACCGCCGCATTTCATCAATTTTATGTTTATACCGCTATAAGCGCCCTTTGCCTTAGCCACATCTTTAGGCCCTTGCACGGCTTCATCACCAATTATCGGTATCGGGCTTCTTTCAGTAAGCCAGGCGTGCGAATCATAGTCTGTTTTACTCATCGGTTGCTCTAAAAACTCAACCCCTCTTTCGTGCAGCCAATGAGCCATGTCAAGTGCAAACTGCTTATCTTTCCAACCTTGGTTCACATCAACGCAAAGCGGTTTATCGGTTACCGATCTGATAGTTTCAATCATCTCTTTGTCGGTATCCCGACCTAATTTAACTTTCAAAATTTTGTACTCCTCGGCTTCTTTCACTTTTTGCCTTACAACTTCAGGGGTATCAATCCCAATTGTGAAGGAAGTGTAGGGAGTTTTGGTAGCGTCGTAACCCCAAATTTTGTACCATGGCTGCCCGATAATCTTCCCCACCAAATCGTGCAACGCAATATCCACCGAAGCCTTAGCCGCCGGGTTACCGGGCATTACGCCATCCACATAATCTAAAATTTCTTCCATTTTGAAAGGATCGGAAAACTGCTCTAAGTTTACTTTAGAAAGGAAAGCAGCTACTGTCTCGTGGCTTTCTCCAAGGTAAGGGGGCATCGAGGCTTCGCCATAACCTATCAAATCACCATATCTGATTTCAGTTAACATCACCGGTGTGGTGGTTCTTGAACTGGTGGCTAATGTGAAAACATGCTTCAGTTCTAAAGTGTAAGGTTTGAAACTAAGTTTCAGTTTATCATTTTTCATGCTGTTAATTGCAAAATTTGTAATGTTTTTGGCACTCCCCGGAACCACAGCCACCCCTGCCAGAAGTGACGCTTTCTTAATAAAATCTCGTCTTGAGTTCATAATTTTCACCTCGTAAAAAATTCCGGTGTCAGCCTCAAAATACCGGGGTAGTTTTTAGATGTTAAAATTCTTTTAGCAGAAATGAACATACCGGTTCTGTATTCGCTGAAAATCGGGCTGTTCGGGTCGAAACTGTTAATTCCCACCATTCCTGCAGCATGAATAAATTTTAAATCCCCCAGATAGATACCAACATGTGTTATCCGCTGTGGTTTCCCTTCAACCGGCTCGGGTCCGAAGAATAAAAGGTCCCCGGTTTTCAGATTTCCGTATCCGTTTGAAATATCAACGGGTTCGCCGTAAAGTTCCTGTTGCGAAGCATCCCTTGCAAGTACAATGCCGTTTAAGAAATAGACCGTTTTAGTGAAACCGCTGCAATCCATCCCTTTTGGTGAAGTGCCACCCCACAAATAGGGCACGCCGAGGAATTTCTTTGCGGTGTTTTCCACATCTTTTGGAGCTTGTTTTAACCCCTTTAACCACTCTTTCACGGGAAGTGCAGCCGTTTTTGGCACAAAACCCTTGCGCCCGTCGGGAAACTCAACCTTGAAGAAGTTTTTCCCTTTCCCTTCAAGTTTAAGCACCCCTCCACCTGTAATATCGGAGATTGTGCCACCCTTTTGGTCTTCACCGGAGTAAACAAACCCGTAGATATCGGTGTAGATTAGTTTATCCGATTTCATCCACTTTTGCATTTCATCGGTTGTGAACGACTGGAACCCGGAATGATCCAACCACCCGATGTATCCTTCAGGGGTTTGAACCAAATACCACTCGTCAGGTCCCTCCTTCAGAATTTCCAAAGGAGTACCAAGCAGAGCTTGTGTAATCAATTCAGCAGGGTGATCGGGTTTCGATCTGATGTTTGCAACGGATAAGTTCACCACACCTTTAACATATCCGTTTAACTCGTCGGAAGGTAAAAGTTTTATTTCGTCTGAAATGTTGAACTGCTTAAGCGAACTTAACAACTCGGCTTTAGCCTCTTTTAGGTTTGTTTCGCCCGTAAGTGTTAAATCTTTTCCGGTTATCGAAAACTGCACATCGAACAGAGCCACCCTTTTGTCGGGTGCATATTTCTTTTTAACCCCTGCGATAGCATTTGAAATCTGCTCTTCAGTAAACTGCTGAGCCTGCATTGTAATTCCCAGTATTAGTATTAAAAAAAGCATTGACCGCATGATCGTCGCTCCTTTTTAGAAATCAAAATAAATCGGCGGCACCATATCTGCCATCATTATCTGTGAGGCAAGATAGATTACCAATCCGAGTACTAACCCCTGCGCCCATAATGGGATGCTTACTATAAACTCTTTAAGGTTCTCTTTCCACTTTTCAGGGAAGAATATCATGACTAACCCAATCGCCGAGAGAATAACCACTCCGGGGAAACCCCCGTAAAATTGTTCCAGTACCGTTGCGTGGAAGTTATCCGTCAGCTGATCCCAAATCATCGGTATCTTCTCTAATGTATCAACACGGAACAAAATCCAGGTAATCGTAATAACATGGAAAGTAATGAACGCCCGGACAAAATTGAGCCACTTGCTTTCCTTGATTCCAACAGTGGTAAGCCCTTTTTTCCTAAGTTTCTTTGTCACTACCGAAACACCCATTATCAACCCGTGAACCGTACCCCAAAGGATGAACCCCCAGGTTGCACCGTGCCATAAACCGCAAAGCGCAAATGTTATAAGCAGTGCCAGTGCGTTACCCCACTGCCCCATTCTGCGCATCCCCATCTGTGCAGGGGTGAACAAATAGTCTAACAACCATCTTGAAAGCGATATGTGCCATCTGCGCCAAAACTCGGCTACGCTTGTTGCTTTGTAGGGTGAGTTAAAGTTGTCGATTATCTTATAACCGAACAACAGCGCCAAACCAACTGCCATATCAGAATAGCCTGAAAAATCAAAATAGATGTGTATCGAGTTACCATAAATCGCCAGCAGATTTTCAGCTCCCGTAAACCGGAGCGGGTCTTCAAAAATCCTGCTGATAAAGTTGAGGTAGATATAGTCGGCTATTATCATCTTTTTAATTATGCCGGAGGCAATAAAGAATACAGCCAAGCCGGTTATCCGCCGCCCTTCTTCAGAAGTAAAAAGGTTCTCTTGTATCTGCGGGATGAATTCATTTGCTCTGTCAATAGGCCCCAACTGCACATTGGCAAAGAATGTAACATAGAGCATAAAATCATCAAGCCGCGGCAATTCTTCATATTTTTCGTAGTAAATATCGAAAAGATAACTCAGCACTTTGAAAATATAATAAGAAATACCGACGGGCAGAATTATATCCAAAGCGGTAAACTCGGCGTCCTGAAAAGCGGCAATCTGCGAAAGGAAAAAGTTTGTATATTTGAAATATCCCAACAAAGCGATATTCGCAACAACCATCCCCCACAGAACATATCTTCTGGTATCAATATCTTTTATCCGGAATAGCAGGTAGCCAAAATAGTAGTTAGCAACCCCTACCCCTACTAACAACAGCAGCGTAAGACCACCTAACTTGTAGTAGATAAAAAAGGAGAATATTAGAAGAAATGTTGCACGCAAACGCTGGTTTGAATACAACGCATGGTAGATCAACAACCCCAACGCCAAAAGAAACATGAAGGTAAGGGTGCCAAATTGAAGGAGGTTGTCCGGGTTATATTCGAACAACCCCAACAATTTGTTAAAGTCGATATCAAAAATCAATTTACAGCCTGTTAAAAATTACGAAAGTTTGGAATCAACAAGAACCTGTAAGTCACCGATGTTCTTGCACTTAAGAACTTCAATGTGCTTCAGCCTGATATTGTATTCCTTTTCGATAGCTAAAATAACATTTGCGTGGCTGAGCGAGTCCCAACCCGGCACAGTGTTGGCTTTTGTATCGTCCTGGATGTCGTAATCTTCCAGTTCAAGCTGTTTTAAGATCGTACTTTTAAGTCTTTCAGAAATCATTACACTCTCTTATTTACTGTTTATTCAAGTCTTTCATTTCCGCAATTCGTTCTTTGTTCGCTTTGCGGCTTGGTTTTCCGGCGGAACTTTTAATCAACCAGCGGGGCGGAACTAAGTAAACATTCGTGATGGTCATATCTACGGATGTTCCTTTCATTCTCACCCTTTGGATCAATTGTTTTTTCTCGGTTTCATCTTCATAAGGGGTTTCGGCTACTACACTTATCTCTTCTGTACCAAGTTCCGGGTCTTCTTCACCAAAAGCGATAACACGCCCGGGGAGAATACCTTCAACTGCGCCGACCGCATCTTCAACATCCTCGGGATAGATATTTTTACCGGCAACGATTATTATATCTTTCTTTCTGCCGATAACAAAAAGTTCACCGTTTAGTTTGAAGCCGTAATCACCACTGTAATACCAACCGTCTTTAAGAACTTCGGCTGTCTTTTCAGGGTAATTTCTGTAACCGTCGAACATGGAAACCGATTGTATAATGATCTCGCCGACACCGTTTTCCGGCAATTCTTTTCCGGTTTCGTCAACTATACGAACTACACAGCCTTTAATTACCTTGCCTGAAGAAACACAAACGCGGGATGCTTTACCGGGAACAGGCGGCACAACTTTTCCCTGTGCAAGACTTTCCCTGTCAACTTCTAAGGTAAAGATTGGTTCGCCCGGAGTTGTCTGGGTGGCGGCAAATGTGGTTTCTGCCATTGCGTAAGAGGCGGATAAAGCAAGCGGATTAAACCCATATTTTTGAAATGCAGCCACAAATTTTTTATGACTTTCATTCCTTACAGGCTCGCTGCAGTTAATCACTAATCGAAGGCTTTTCAACGAAATATCCTCCATTTCGTCTTCTTCTATTCTGTCTGCCATGAAGTTATAAGCAAAATTAGGCAGCCAGCAAATAGTTGCTTTTTCAGCGTTTAAAGCTTCAAACTGCAAAGAAGGCGCAAGTACCCACTCGAAAGGATCAACCTGAATGGAAGTGATACCGTAAGCCAAGGGGACATGATAAGCGGCTATCAGACCCATATCATGGTACAGCGGCAGCCAACTGACAATTTTATCCTCTTTGGTAAGATTGATCGATTCGGCGTAATTGTCAACATGGTCAGAAACAGCCCGTTGCGAAAGAAGCACCGGTTTCTGTAAACCTGTTGTTCCGGAAGAGTGTTGCAACAACACGGGGTCTGTTTCAACTATTGATCCTCTGATCGAATCTAACAGAGCACTGTCTTCCCGGCTGAGTGTAAATTCTCTGTCCCACTCCAACGGGAAGTGCAGCCCCTTAATCGTGCTCCCTTCTTTAGTAACTAAGGGTGAGATAATTGGTTCGAGGTCCCGCTCGGTGAATATCCAATCCAAACCGGAACGCTGGGACATACCCTCCACTCCCGACTTAAATTTATCCGGGTGCAACCTCGGGTTTGGATAAGCAAGCACTGCAGGAATTGCTCCCAAGCCTGCAATACCAAGATAAAGCGGGAAAAACATCGGGTTATGACGAATTATTATCGCACACACCTGGTCGCGTTTAATCCCTTGTTTTTGTAATAAAACGGAAAATTTGTTTGCAGTATCAAACAAATTCTTAAAAGACCATCTGAATGGTTCCTCTCCTGCTTTCCAATGTACAATCGCGTCTTTATCGGGAAAACGCCGGGTGTTATCCGCCCAGCGTTCCCAAAGATTTTTATATTTTTCCAAATTTTCACCGGTTAATTCTTGGCTGCATAGTCCATTAACGCATCATACAGCATACCGGCAACTTTTTTGTAGCCTTCGGCACTAAGGTGTGTCATATCTGCAGTGGTAAGTTTGTCTTTCGCCCATCTTTCCATTGCACCTTTTCCGCCCATTGCAGCAAAAAGATCCCAGAAAGCAACACCGGTTCTTGTAGCAACATTCTTCTGAACATCAACTAATTTCAGAACATTGTCGTTCGTCTGGAAGCTCGTGCCAACCTTCTTACCTTTGTCACCAACCCCAACAATCAGAATAGGCACGCCCGGCATAGCACTCTTCACATAATTAACTACTTCCGCAAACTCTTTTTCGTAGCTCGAGGGGTTTTTAACTTTATCAACTGAGTTCAAACCAAAGCTTAAAATAACAAGATCATAGCCCAAAAGCTTGTTGAATGCTGTAAGGTTAGCTTTCGGAATCCTTTTCAACGCATTTCCGTCATCTCCTCTTAGTGGGAAGTTATCCACATAGACGCCATTTCCCGATTCTAAGCTAACACCGTAAAGTAAAGCTTGCTTGTCTTTAGTAGCAGTCAATTTGAAAGATTTTGAGCCTTTCAGGGTAATTTCAGTCATTTGGACACCACTTCCGGTTTTGAAAGGTGCAGAATACGAACCGCCCCTATCAAACTCGTAGTTGAAACTTCCTGAACCGTTGGAATAAAAAAGTTTTACGACATCAAAATTTCTAACGGTTTTGTATCTCCAGGTTGTTTCATATTTTACCCAACTGCCATTCTTTGGAATGAAAACTCCGCCCGAAATCCCGGCGCCATTTTTAGGGTTGCCCTGTGTAACAAGTTGGCTCTCCCAGTTTGACGAAAAATCAAGCTTTGTGGAACCTCTGAATGACTTATCCTGAGTTGTGATAGCTACAAAACCAACTCCTTGGCCGCCATATTTGCTCTGGAGAGCTTCTCTGAAATCTGCGCAGATGTTATCACCTTCAATCGCAGAGTCACCAAAGTAAGCTATCCTCACCTGCTTGCTTTTTGCGGATTTTAACGCCGTAGCAAACGATTTCAGCTGTGAAGTGTTACCTGAAATCGGAACTTTTGCCTGGTTTTCACCACCAATCTGATAAAAAGAATTGTAGTGATTTTCGGTTAATACATCACTCTTCATGAATATACCATATACATCCCCTAAACTGCCGTTAACTTGCCCATCGTTGTTAAGAGCAGTCCCATCAACCCTAATCTCGGAGATCACATCAATTTTCTTGCTGCTGAATGGACCCACTTCAATGCCCTCGGGAATGTAGGTAAATCCATAAAACGCCACTGCTGCAATAAGCAACAAAAAGAATGAGCGAAAGCCGCCATTATTACTTAACATATTTTCTCCACAATTAATTTATGAGTACTCGATCGATAATTCGGTTGGTATTAACTTACAAAATTAACAAATAATTCGGAAAAATCGTGTGATTTTCGTATTTTTTCAGACCAAATTTATCGAACGAGCCAAAATGAACCAAAAAATACTCCTTTTTCTTTTTACTTTGCTCTTGCTGTTTAGTTCCAACTTACAAGCACAGACTGTAATATATCGCGTTATCTTAGATGATGAAATTTCGTTGCCTATGGTTCCCTACTTGAAACGGGCAATCGAAACCGCTGAAAAAGAGAGGGCAAGCGCTCTTTTAGTGGAAATTAACACTTTCGGCGGAAGGGTTGACGCCGCAACTCAGTTGAAAGACGCACTGTTGGATTCCAAAATCCCAACTATTGCCTATGTTAACAAACGCGCTGTTTCAGCCGGCGCACTGATTACCCTTTCATGCAAAAAAATTGCTATGGCACCCGGAAGTTCAATCGGTGCTGCTACGGTTGTTGACCAGGAAGGGAAAAAACAACCGGAGAAATATCAGTCGTACATGAGAGCTGAAATGAGATCGACCGCACAAAAAAACGGAAGAGACCCAAAGATTGCCGAAGCAATGGTGGATGAACGCGTTTCAATACCGGGGTTGGTAGATTCTACTCAGCTTGTCTCGTTGGATGATGCAGAGGCAGTTCAATATAAAATTGCTGACACTGTTGCAGTTTCTGCAATAGCGGCAGTTGAAGCATTCGGTTATAAAAACCCAAAAATTGTTGATGTTAAAAGCAATTTTGCCGAAGAGTTCGTTAAATTTCTGAATAACCCGCTGGTATCAACCCTGTTGATTATGCTCGGGTTAGCAGGAATTTATACCGAAATTAAAACTCCGGGGTTCGGGCTTCCCGGTATTCTTGGGATTCTCTTTCTGGCAATGTTTTTTGGCTCATCTTTAATACTCGACCTTGCCTCCTGGTTCGAAATCATTCTCTTTTTGGTCGGTCTCCTCTTAATTTTAGCCGAAATTTTTATTATACCCGGTTTCGGAATTGCCGGCGTGCTCGGCATTATTCTGATGGTGGCTTCTCTCTTTTTCTCTCTGTTTAACACCGAAGGCTCGAAGGGATATTTCGATACTTCTCTTTTGGAAATGGCAATAATACAACTTGGAAGTGCGCTTGCCGGGTTCTTCATACTTGGGTTTTTGGCTTATAAGTTTCTGCCAAATACAAGAACATTTAAGGCTTTTGTATTGGATAGTGAATCAAAAGCAACTGAAGGGTTCACCTCAGCACCGGATTATTCCTTCTTAGTTGGCTCGGAAGGTACCTCAATGACTATCCTTCGCCCTGCAGGCACCGTGTTGATTAACAACCAGCGGTACGATGTGGTAACTCAAGGAGACTTCATTGAAAAGGATCAAAAAGTAAAAGTAATTAAGGTTGAAGGTATGAGAATTGTTGTTGAGAAAACTTCTTAACAAAAACTTTAGTGGGGATTATCCGTTCAACAATTTAGTTATTAAATAATTTTAACTGTTGAACAATTTTAACCGCTAAAACTGCAACCGGTAAACTTAATTGTTGTAACTGCTGAAAAATTGTAACGGCTAAACTTAACTATAACTGTAAATACAACCCACAGGCTTATATCCTTTTTAAAAGAAAAAAAAGAGGCTGAACCGATATTTCTATCAGACAGCCTCTTTTTCAATTTGAACCGTTTAGCCCAACAAACCGGAACTTATTTCAATTTCTCAACAATATTTGTGGTTTTTGTTGATCGTGTTTGGGTGATCAAAGTTGTTCCCCCTCGTGGTGATCTTGAAGGAAGTGAAACTGAAATTGTTTCATGAATAATCGCTTTTGACTTCACAATCTTGCCATCGTCTTCGTTGAAGTAAACATCACCGCCGCCTTCAAATTTCGTTGACTTAAAATCTATCCCGTTCGCTTTAGCCTCTGGGTTAATGTTATAGGTACCCGAAGCTTTCGCATCAACCTGCAAAACATTTTTACCGTCGAAGGTGCCTTTGTTTTTCAGTTTATACGAATAAGTAGTAACAAGGCTGAATAACCCTGACGGGTCAGGCTGGGTAGGTCTGTTAATTACATAAGCAGTATCCGATTTAATAGTTCCGTCCGAGAATTGACGGAAAATCTGCCCTAAGATACTGGCAAAGGTTGATTTTACTGCCCCTTCCATCTGAGTTTTCATCAGATCTTTGTTTTCCTGCTTTTTCATAAGAGAGTCAGGCTGAAATGTTAATAATTTTTCAACGATTTTATCGAATTTGTAGGTTTCAATAATATTCCCAAGTTTATCAACTCTAACAACACAGCTACCGCTCGCCAGTCCTTCATAGAACTCGCCCTCGTCTTTCATTGTGCTGTCAATCTTACCACCGGTGTGATATTTCATTGTGTCTTTCTCTGAGGCGGCAAAAAAGTCGATATTACGAATTTTTGCTTCAATTTCAGCAATTGAATCATTTTCAGTTTCGAGCACTTTAAAATCAACAATGATAATATTCCGCTGATTTACTTTGGAAGACATTGTTGTGTCACCCTTTATTTCAGTGTTGTACTCATTCAGCAGCGCTAATTTATATGAAAAAGTCTCGCCTTTTTCAAATTTATAATTAATTTTCGACTCGCCCTTCGCCGCTGTAACATTCTGCAGCGCCAGGTCGGTAGTATCAACTTTATTGTCGGTATTGCTTCCGGTATCGGTTGTCTCCGAAGAGCAGCCGTAAGCCAGCAATAACGAAAGTGCTAAAAAAGCACCGATAAACAGTTTATTTGTAAACATTCGATTACCTTGAATTTGTGTATAATAAAAACTTTTCTCTAACAATTTTAAATTCTTCCAACTCTTTTTGGTAGGAACTTACTAAATTTTTCCACCCATATTTAAGCAGATTGGGTTTAACGCTTTTTTTACCGGTCATTAAATTGAAGCCACTATCTTTAATTTCAAATTTCCCCGGATATTCTTTTGCCAGATACTCTATCAGCCAAAAACCGAATTTTACCGGTTCAAAGGTTGAATTAACCCCCGTAATCTTTACGCCGTAGCACTTTTTACCCTCATATTTAGGATTTGTAACAGCCGATGATGACTTCGGGTTATATTCAATCGTTTCAACTGAAGTGACGCCCGGGAAACCCTCTATTGCAGCTTTCAAAGTTTTGTTCTTTATAAATGGCGCACCAAATATCAGAAAAGGCTCTGCACTTCCCCGCCCCTCCGAAACATTCGTGTTTTCTAAAAGACAAGTGCCGGGGTAAACTAAACAGGCAAGTTCCGACCTCAGATTCGGTGAAGGATTTATCCATTTCAAACCCGTTTCACTGAATGATGTTTCACGATGGTAACCCTCCATTTGCACCACATCCACTTTGCAATCAGTTCCAAACCGGTTTTTTATATCGTCACGGAAAAACAGCGCAAGTTCGCCTATTGTCATCCCGTGAGCCATCGGCAAAGCCGTAATTCCAATAAACGAAAATAATGACTCATCAACAATGGGCCCGTCAACATAATTTCCGCCAAGAATATTCGGTTGATCAAGCACCAACACCGGGATTCCCGCTTCGCCACACGCTTGAACGATGTAGTAGAGTGTTGAAATGTAGGTATAATACCTAACCCCCACATCCCTAACGGAAAAGATCATCAAATCGATGTTTTTTAGCATTTCTTTTGTCGGTTTGCGTGTTTTTCCGTAAAGCGAATAAACTTTCAGACCCGTTTTAGGGTCAACCATATCCCCCACCTTCGAGCCGGCGGCAACATCCCCCCTAAACCCATGCTCGGGCGAAAAAATTGCCGTAATCTTTCCCTTTTTTTCAAAATGAATTATATCCACTAAATGTCTTCCGTCGGAGGCAACACCGGTGTGGTTTGTAACAATACCCATTCTTTGGGATGAATAGCGTTGCAAATCATGCTCTAAAAACCGGTCAATACCGTTTTGGAAAGTGCCTCCTGCATATTTGACTGAAATGAAAGCGAGCAAAAACGCAACTACCGTTAATTTTCCTGTTTTCATCATAATTCAGACAAGTATTCCTTAACTTTGCTGCCGGCAATCGCCCAGGCGGCAAGCGTCATTCCGTCAAATATTTTTCCGCTGCTGCACATCTTATCCATTTGCTCATAACTTACGGTTTCAATCGAAAACTCTTCGGTTTCATCCGGTTTTTTGGGTTGTCGGTTCAACCCTGAAGCTATGTATAAGTGGCAATATTCATCAGTTACACCATTAAACGGACAAAATTTCCCCATCGGCAAAAATTTCTCTGCTGAAAACCCGGTTTCTTCCCGCAATTCAGTTTGTGCCGTTTTTTCAGGGTTTTCTCCGGTTTTCATACCGCCACACGGAAATTCAAGCGAAAACCGTTTATTAAGGTATCTGTATTGTTTCACCAAAATTAATTCGCCGGAGGAAGTAATCGGAATAACCATAGAAGAGCCGTGAGTGTGCACATAATAATATTTGCCTCTGAATCCGGTTGTGGGAATTTCAAATTCATCAACCTTGTATGTCCAGAAAGGGTTTATGTGCTCCTCTCGGCTCTTAATTTTTTTCCAGCGGGACAGAGTCATTAAAGCGGGTAGTTGTTCAGCCGTTCGTCGCGGGAGAAAAAGTGTGCGATCTCAATTAGTGCATTCTCGTCACTGTCCGATCCATGCACTGCGTTTTCGCCTTTGCTTGTGGCATATTTTTTTCTGATTGTGCCCTCTTCTGCCTCGGCAGGGTCAGTAGCCCCAATCAGTTTTCTGAAATCAGCAACTGCGTTCTCTTTTTCCAGCATAAGTGGTACGCATGGTCCTGATGACATGAACTGCACAAGCTCGCCAAAGAAGCCTCGTTCTTTGTGCACTTCGTAGAAGCCTTTTGCAGAGTCAAGGCTCATACGCGTCATCTTCATCGCTTTAATCTTAAAGCCTGCTTCTGTAATCATCGCAAGAAGCTGCCCGATATTGTTGTTTTTCACCGCATCGGGTTTAATGATGGCAAATGTAAGGTTGCCCAATTTATTCTCCTGTAAATTTATTTTTTGAAATTAATAGTAAATAACAGATTTAGTTTGATTCTATCATTAGATTTATGTTAAACTTCTGATCTGTTAAACTTCTGATCTGTTAAACTTCTGATCTGTTAAACTTCTGATCTGTTAAACCTTTTTATAGTAGGCATCTAATGCTTTTTTCATTGTAATACCCAGGTCAGCAGGTGATTTAACCACTTTAATTCCGGCTTTTTTCAATGCAGCCATTTTTTCAGCGGCAGTTCCTTTCCCGCCCGAAATAATCGCACCGGCGTGCCCCATTCTCCTGCCCGGAGGTGCTGTCTGTCCGGCAATAAACCCAACTACAGGTTTTTTCACATTCTTCTTAATGTATTCAGCCGCTTCTTCTTCAGCAGAACCGCCAATTTCACCAATCATTACGATTCCGTCAGTATCCGGGTCTTCATTGAACAATTTGATTATGTCAATAAACCGGGAACCAATCACCGGGTCACCGCCAATTCCTACACAGGTTGACTGCCCAATCCCCAAATCTGTCAACTGTTTAACCGCTTCGTAAGTGAGCGTTCCGGAGCGGGAAATAACACCAACACGGCCCTCTTTGTGTATGAAGCCGGGCATAATTCCAATCTTTGCTTTACCGGGAGAAATAACACCCGGGCAATTAGGCCCGATTAATATCGCATTTTTTGTTTTTAAATAGTGATAAACGGGAATCATGTCTGCGGCGGGTATCCCCTCGGTTATGCAAATTATAACTTTTATTCCCGCGTCAGCAGCTTCAAGAATTGCATCGGCAGCAAATGAAGCGGGAACAAATATAACAGAAGTGTTGGCTTTGGTTGCGTCAACGGCGTCTTTTACTGTGTTGAAAATGGGGATTCCTTCATAATCTGTGCCCCCTTTACCGGGTGTTACCCCTGCAACAACTTTGGTTTTATATTCCACCATTTGTTTGGTGTGGAACGATCCTTCGCTTCCGGTAATGCCCTGAACTACAAGGCGAGTTTTCTTGTCAACAAGAATGCTCATGGTTGTATCCTTTATTCTGCAAAATTTTTCAAAATAATTTTGCAAGATAACCATTTACAAAGAAATTATTTGTAGTAAACTTTTAAATGTAGCCAACCGAAATGAAACAGAAGAAAAAACAATAAAAAAAAGCCGCCCTCAAATCGAGAGCGGCTTTTGAATTTTTAAGGTTTCTTAACCGGCTTTTCGCTTCGTTTTCCGAAGATATTGCCGGCGAATTATTTTACTTAACCAACATCATCTTCTTTGTAGTTGAGAAGCTGCCCGCATCCAATCTGTAGAAATAAACACCGGTACCAAGGTTTGAAGCGTCGAAGTTTACTTCATACTGACCGGGGGTCATCGGGCCGTTAAGAAGTGTTGCCACCAATTCACCTGTTATGTTAAACACTCTGAGTGTAACAAGGTTCTCAGATGGTATCGTGAACCTGATAACCGTCGAGGGGTTGAAGGGGTTCGGATAGTTCTGTGAAAGGCTGAATTCTGTCGGAAGTTCACTTCCTTTTACCTGTACTGACATCGGAGCGTCGAGCGAGTAAAGCATTCCGCTTTCTGTTCCTGCCCACACCACGCTTGAAGTCGGGGTTGAGTAAACCGAGCCCGGTCTCTGATAAATTAAACCAAGGTTCGACCATGTAGCGCCACCGTCAGAACTTCCGAATACACCGTTTGCCCATGAAGCCGCATATACATTGCTGCTTGCGTCTGTGGTAACGCTGTAGATAAATGCCTGACCGATAGGTGTGCTGACCCAAGTTGAACCCGAGTTGTGCGAAGCAAGAACACCACCACCGTAAGTACCGGCATAAATGCTTCCGTTCGGTGCAACTGCAAGCGCCCAAATGTACGGGAAGCCTGCATTAAGGTCGGTCCAGTCGGCACCGCCGTTTGTTGATTTAATAATTCCGCCGCCAAACGAACCGGCATAGATTGCTCCGGAAGCGTCAATAGCCAAAGCGTGAATTGCAGTATTCAGAATGCCTGTAGGAAGTGTTGCCCATGTAGCACCGTTATCTGTTGATTTCAGCACTCCAAAGCCCCATGTTCCGGCATAAAGCTCTCCTGAAGCACCAATTTTCACAGCTCTTACATCTTTTCCGCTAAGACCTGTAAGAACCCAGGTAGCGCCGTTATCTTCGCTCTTGAACAAGCCCTGTTCGCAACCTGCATAGATTGTTCCGTTTGAGCTTACTGCGAGAGACCAGATGTAACCGGCAGTCATATCAGGATTAATTCTTTCGAAGCCATCGTCTGTCTGTCTCCAGATTTTGCCACCGATTGTACCCAACAGAAGCTTTCCGTCGTTGTCTGATGTGATAGACCAGATGAACTCGTTGTTCATGAACTGACCCTGTGCAGACCAGCTTCCGCTTCCCGAGCCACCGCCGGAACCACTTCCGCCACCGGAGCCGCTACCGCCGCCTGATCCACTGCCACCACCATAGTTGTTGAGGTTAACGGTTACGGCTGAATAATCGTCTTCTGAATCATCACCGTTGCCCGGGGTTGAATCAGGATCATCCTGGTCGGAATGAGTTATCTCTGCAACATTTACTATGTCCTGACCTTCCGGGATGTTCCCTGTGAAGCTCGAGTTATTCATCTGACCCTGACCTGTGAAATTTTTGCAGATCATCTGACCGTTAATTACGCCGGTGATAAAGTTAACATCCGCTTTTGGAGCGAGCACGCTGCCGCGGATATCAATACCTTGAATGGTAAGATTAGTTGCTTTATGGAAATTGTAAAGAACATTGGATATTGCCGTTCCCGTAACGGTTAAACCGCCGTGCCAGCTTACATTTTTGCCGTTGATGTTAATGAGCACAACAGAGCCGTTTGGCACATTAATAGCCATATTGTTTGCCTGAGAAAGATCAGCACCGTTAACTTTGAAAACATTCAATAGTGGATGTGTACCGGTTAATTCCAAGCCACCCCATTCGAAAGTTGTTGTTCCGTTAACTGCATAACCGGCAAGAGTGTTTGAAAGATTGAGCAGATAAGTTTTTGCTGCTGCAAAATCTATTGGATTATCTTTACGAAGTGTTCCGCCGGTAATGCTTACACTGTTAATTGGCAGGTTTGTCGTTTTTCCGTAAACAACATTTCCGTTGTAAACTGCACCGGAAAGGAATGTTAGATCTTTTCCAACTGTTAACACATCTTCAGTGCCGTAAGGGAAGTTTAATTTGTCACCAACGCTGTAGCCGGCTAAGTGAGCGTTACGCCCAACTGCCATTTTACCTTCGGTGTCCGAAGAAGGCTGGAACAAATCTTTCAGAACGAAAAGGTTGTAACCTTTTGCAGGTCCCAAATCGAAATAACTTGCATTAAGCGAAGCCATGTTCACGGTTGTTGTCATCTGAAGTGTTGCAGTTGCCCCGTTTGCCAGCGTTCCTACATCCCATATCCCTGTATTTTGATCGTAAGAACCTTGAGTTGCGGAATATGAGTTGAAATCAAGTCCTGTGGGCAACACATCTGTTACCTCAACACCGGTTGCGGTGCTTGGTCCGTGGTTAGTAACGGTAATTGTGAAAGTTATTACATCACCATTGTTGCCGGTTGTAGCCGAAGAAGTTTTTGAAATGCTAAGATCGGCAGAGCTTACCCAAGTAACAGTTGCGTGTGTGTTTACAACTGTGTTTACCGGTGAAGCCAAAACTATTTTTTGGTATTGATTTGGCGAATCTCTGTGAATGTAGCGCGTTCCCTGAGGGATAATATGGTGTGCCGTAGCAGTTACTGTTGCTGTATTGCTGTTTCCCTGTGAAAGTGTAATACCAGATATAACACCCGTGTTATCCGTTACCGCTGAGGCAAAGTTTAGGGAGCCTGAAGTTGTTGTAAAATCAACATTTACCCCTGACTTTGTGAGGTTCGAAGCATCGTATGCTGTTAAATTAAATACTGCATCCTGCCCAACCGGAAGGGTTACATCAGTTGGATTGAAAAGCAGCGTTGAAAGGATAGAACCACTGTTGGAGTTCGTCATTGCGTCGTTCACAATTTGCTGCACGCGGGTTCTGATTGTTGCGTCTGTAATTGTGCTGATATCAACACCATCGCTGAAATGCCAAATAGCCAATTGAATTGACGCTGCTTCCATATTTGTAGGACTGGCGTTTGTAAACGGTGCATAATTGTTTAAAATGTATGAAATATACTGATTGGTAGGCCCATCATCTGTATATTCGTTTGGGTTTGAATTGCTGGACATTGCAAGGTTATGCTCGATATCGATGCAATAAAATTTTGCAGGGTTACCGTTAAGTGTTCCGGTTATTATACCTGTCCATTGCTCTTTGGTAACACCATTCGGAAATTTGAATGTTACATTTTGACCCTGAGCCGTCCCTGTTGCCTTTACAATAGAGCCGGATGACTCCGGAGCGGGTGCCCCTGGTGTGGCAGATGAACCTGAAGAGCCGGAAGGTCTGTTGGCTACTTCTTGAGGAACGGTTGCCAAAGCGTTTGATATCATGAAAATGACACCAACTAAAACTGGAAATAACTTCTTCATTTTTTTGACCTTTATTGAATTATTAATGCCACAACCCAGCAAATAGTGTGCCAATTTGTGTAAAGGTTAAAAATATCGAAATTCAAGCCCTTTTGGGGACTGTATAAGCGCTTTTAGGGCACTGTTTAAGTACTTTTTAAATGGGTTGGTTAAAATGACCGGCTTTGTAAAAGTGTATTATTTTGAGAATATCAATTTTTTTGGTTTTTTTATTGTATCAGTTTAAGACACTGATTTTTGCACTATCTGATTAACAAGTGACGGAAAAGAGTGTGTACAAGGTTGAAAGAGACAAAATTAAAAGGTAGGCGAAGGTTTGTGTACAAGTTCGGAAGATGCCAAACCAAGTTTCCGGGGGTGTGTTTTAGGTCGGAAGATACCAAATCAAGCCACGAGAGAATGTCAAACCAAGTGACCGGAAGTGTACTTTAGTTTGAAAATTACCAAACTAAGTGATCGGAAAATGTATATAAGTCCGAAAAAAGCCAAACTAAATTGCCGGTGAATGCCAAACCAACCGGCAGAAAGAAAAGAATTATTTTAAAATTCTTTATCGAAGCAAGAAATGCGAAGTTGTTTTATTAAAAAGACTTGGGTACTCAAACTGGACAAAGTGCCCGCATTCACCGATTGTTTTTATTTCAAGGTTCTTTATGCTTTCCCTGAAAATTGTGATTACATCTTCAGGAGTTAATTGTGGATGCACTAATCTGTTAGGGATCATACGGTCTTCAGTGCCGAAGAGCAACAGAGTAGGTGTTGTTATTTCACTAAGCCGCAAAGGTACATCAGAATTCATAACCCCCACAGCACTGCGCGCTACTATTTCAGCGTGGGCGACAAAATCTTTCGAATCCCTAATTCCGATTCTGTCGTCAATCATAAATTTTGCATCTCCCGGAAAAAAATGAAAGTTCACTAAAACATTTTGTGCAATCTGCTCGTTGTTGTGGTTTAAGATGTTCCCACGGCTGAGGTAATTCTGAACAGCATGTTTTTCTTCTTCAGTGTAGATTTCAGCGCCACCCGGGGCAATTAAAACCATTTTGTTGATTTTTTCAGGGTGTAAAAGCGCCAATTTTAATGCAATAGTTCCGCCCATCGAGTGCCCGCAAACTGAAAACTTTTCGATCCCAAGCTCAGCGGTCAGATTTACTACCACTTCGGAATAATACTCCATTGTTCCGGGGTGCAGCTCTTTTGAAGATTTTCCGTATCCCGGCAGATCGAGCGCAATGCACCGGAAGTGCTCGGAAAGCTCATCTAAGTTTTTACTCCAAGCCGGTATGTAGCTGCCAAGGCCGTGGATGAAAACCACCGGTTCGCCATCGCCCATATCAGTATGGGCGATGACTTCTCCGGTAGCAATTTCGGTTTTCTTTATTTCAAACGGATATTGAAGTTCCTGAAAATCCATTACTTCTCTGAATCAAATGCCTGTTTTGCTAAATAAAATCTATCTCTATACAATCGAAAACAAAGTTTAGAAATTCAAATCCATTATTTAACGAACTCCAACACAGCTCTGTTAAATTCTTCCGGTTTTTCAATAATCAGCATGTGCCCACACTTATCAATTTCAACCAATTTGCTGTTTTTGATTTTTGCCGCGCCTGCTTTGAAAATGTCTTCCGGAAATCCGGGATTTAAATAAGGGTTGGGGATCAAACCATCCTGTTTGCCGTAAACAATGAGTGTAGGCACGGTTAAACCCTGAATTTTGTTCCAGGTGGGTTCATCGAGCATGGCACCAACACATTTAATCACTGTGTAGCTAAACTCCCTCATCTCGGAGGCTTTTGCGTTTCTTGCGCGCTCTTCCACCATCCACTCCCACTTATCATCCCATGAGTAGAAGTTACCGGTCAGGTTCTTTCTGATACCGTCTTCCGGGTTTTTTCTTACACCTTGTGCCGTAAGTGCATTCCGCAGCCACTCACCTTCACCGTATTGAAATCTTTCAAAACCGGCAGGAGCAGCCAACACAATGCATTTTATTAACTCGGGGTATTTTAATGCAAAAATTATCGAAATCTGTCCGCCCATCGAGTGCCCAACAAGCGTAACATTCTTCAGTTTAAGTGTTTCAATCATTTTTTTGATTGTTTCAGCATAAAAGCTCAGCGTGTAAGGGTAATCACCTTTTTGTGATTTTCCGTATCCGGGAAGATCAACCACAATTACACGGTTGGTTTTCGCAAGCTCGGGAGCAACATATCTCCAGAAGCCGGCGTTGCTCGCTAATCCGTGAATTAGTATCAGCGTGTTTTCGCCTGAACCCAAATCAGCGTACGCAACCGAGGGGTTATCCAGTACAGTTTTTGTGGGGTAGGTGTAGTCCACATCTTTGAACTCTAATGCGGGGGAATCAGTGTATCTGAAACCGGCACATCCTGAAAAGAAGAAAAGCCCAATAACAGCAAATGCAAATATCTTTTTCATCATATCCTCCTTTAGAACATCATCCAGCTAAGCGTTGTGAAAAATGTCCACGGATCTTTCGGCTTCTCTCCTGTGTATGTTGATTGAGGAGAATCGTAAAAATCACCCACCATCATGTATGCAGCGTGAACTCCCAAGGTAAGAAATACTTTAAGATTGTACTTCATCTCAAAGTTAATTTCACTTCCCATATAATTTCCGCCATTTTTAAGTGAATTGTTGGAAAATGCCGTGGCAAAGCCCAATTTAGCGTATAATCTGTTAGGAATAAAATCTTTTGAAATGTTCAGAAATCCGGCGGTTACTCCCAATCCCATGTTAGAAATATCGTGAACAGCAGAATAGTATCTGTTCACAACCTGTGGGTCCGGGAAAAGTAAAAATGCTCTGTGATTGCTGTAAATTCCAACGGGTGAACCGTAAACATTACCGGTGATAACGGAGTTTAGTGTTCCGTCGGCAACGCCGTCTTTGTCGCCGGTTGTGTATAAACCTTCAACACTGATTTTATCATTTGCGGTCATACCGTATTTATATTGCACCGATGCGTTGGCAGCCACACCGAAAATATCGGCAGCTTTGCCTGTTTTTACACCTACGGTATCAAGAATGCCGAAGTTGGTCATCACATACCCGTCAAGCCACCAACGGGAAGCAAGAAACTCCCTGTTGTAAGCGAAGTGCCCGCCAAACCAACCAAGGTGCCCTTCATATTTTTGATTGGGACCCGGAAACCTAATGCGAGTGGCGCCGTTATACTCAGCGAGTTGGCTGGTTAAACCCTGCCCCAAGATAGAGATACCGCTTCCGCCTTTCCCTTTATCAAAAACATACCAGGCGTCTAAACCGGCTTCCATCGTTGGGGTCGGGCGCCACATCCAGTCTGCCATCCATAGGATAACATCATCGTCAAGTTTAATTTCGTTCTCCCAAAGCTGGAACATCCCCAGACGGAGTTTGCTGCCGGAGGCAAAATCGATGTATGAGCTAATCCCCACTCCCTGTGTGCCCCAGTATGAAAGTTTGTAGGCGCTGCTTTGGTAGGTGCCCAACCCGGTAACATTTGGGTCGCGCACGCCGTCGAAAATTCTCTGCATACCAATAACTACATTGTAATTTGCATCTTCGGGTCGCAGTTCCACATTCGCCATCAGCGTCTGCAGGTTAATCTGCCCGCCGTTAATGGCACCGCCCCGGTTGTTTCCAACGCCGTAAGCCTGATCACCCCAAGTGTAATCTATTTTGAACAGCCCGCGAAATGTTGCAAAATCATCGAGAATTTGCGGTTTGTAGATGAACATCGGCACAAACCTTTGCTCAAAATACCATGTAGTCTGCGGAACGGTAAAGGTTGAGTTTTGCCCAAACATCCTCCCGATTACCTGCCCTTGCAGAACATCGTTAGTGGGGGTTACATTTCCCGATGTCATTCGGGTAAAAGAGTAGCCGATAAATTGAAATTCTTTCGGGGGTTTGTCTTCCAACCGAATATCCTGTGCAAAGAGCAGACCCGGCAGAAGAAAGAAGAAAAGTTTCAATAGTTTCATTGATCCTCCGTAAAAAAACCGGAGTGAAGGCAGGGTTTAATTAAACCCTGCCCTTTTGTTCCGGTTCAGAAAGTCTTTGTTAGTTCTTTACATATTTTTGAATCCAGGTAGCGCCCAACTTCACACCGTTGTATTTGGTGCTTCCGAAACCTTCGGTTGAATTTGGTGCCGTGAAGCCCTGAAGAGCCGGATTGGTCTGAATTACTTCATACCACATACCTGAAGTGTTTACTCTGTAAATACCCGAAGAAGTAAGAGCAGAAGGAGCAGTTTGGTTCAGGGTGATTTCTCTGATAGAAGTGCCGGCTACAGTTCTGGTTGTGAATGTACCTTCAAAAGTAACCTGAGCGTCACTGGAATCAGTTGAAACAACTTTATATGTACCGTTTGAATTAAATGTAGCGTCAATTCTCTTAGTTTTGGAAACGGTAGCAAGTCCCGGAGCTATATTAGCGCCTTCAGAAAGCCATTTTCCAACCAACGGCTCGGTTTCAGGGTTGTGCTTAACATATTTCTGAATCCAGGTAACACCTAATTTAATGCCGTTGTATTTGGTGCTTCCAAAACCTTCAGCGGCTGTAGGTGCTGTGAATCCTTGAATTGCGGGGTTGGTTTGAATGATTTCGTAGGTTAAGTTACCACTTGCACTGATTTCAAATATACCGGATGAAGTAAGTGCCGCCGGAGTTGACTGGTTAAGCGTGATGCTTTTGATATCTGTACCGGCATTGTCTGTGTAGCTCCATGTACCTTCAAAAGTTACAGAAGTGTTCGAGCTGTCAGTCGATACAACTTTGTAAGTTTTGTTTTCATTGAAAGTAGCGACGACTCTCACAGTTTTCGATACGCTTACCAACCCTGGGGCAACATCACTTCCTTCAGATACCCAAGTACCTACTAATGCATCTTTTGCAGGTGGCGGTGGGTCAACCGGGTTGTCTTCTTTTTTGTCGCACCCTGAGAAGAACAGAAGTGCTGCCAATGTCAGAACGGAAACGGAAAAAAGCCTTTTCATCTTTTTTTCTCCTTAAATAAGTTAAAGTGTTGATTGTTGATTAATAAATTAATTGTGTTTAATTGTCTCTTATTTTTAATAAATTACGCTGATTTTCAATGGGTTGTTTTCACATCTTACTCAGTGCCTGCCTGTTTATTTTACCCGCCTCGTTTTTTGGTAAATCATCCAAAATAACAACGCTTTTGGGTATTTTGTATTTAGCAAGCCCTTCTCTGCAATATTGTATAATATCTTCCGGGCTTAAAGTAAATCCCTGGTTCAGCACAACAAATGCTCTGCCCGTTTCACCCCACCTTTCATCAGGAACCCCAATAACAGCGCACTCTTTTATCGCTGCATTTTGGTAAAGGTACTTCTCAATTTCTGAAGGATAAACATTTTCACCCCCGCTTATATACATATTCTTTTTCCTGTCCACTACAAAGAAATATCCCTCTTCATCTTTTAGCAGAATGTCACCTGTGTGGAACCAACCATCCGTAATAGTTTCAGCGGTTTCTTTCGGTTTTCTCCAATATCCGGCTGTTACAACGGGTGATTTAAGCCAAAGCTCACCCGGAGTGTTTGCAGGAAGTGTATCCCCGTTTTCATTCACAATTTTCGCTTCAATGTAAAAATTGGGAAAACCAATCGAGCCTTTCTTCCTGATTGCGTCATCCTGATGGAGCGAAAAGCAATTGGGCCCCACTTCGGTTAATCCAAACCCCTGGCGGATTGCAATCCCCTTGTTGTGCCAGATATTTATTAACGGAATCGGCATCGGCGCACCGCCTACTATCGCAAAACGAACGCTGCTAAGGTCTGTTTCTGCAAACCGAGGCGAATCTGACATCATCTGAAGCATTGTAGGCACCCCAAAAAGAAGCGTCGTTTTCTCTTTTTCCATTAATTCAAGTATCAGCTCGGCGTCAAAATTGTTTAATATCGTGTGCGAGCCGCCAACAAAAAGAAACGGCGTAAGAAGAACATTCCAGCCACCCGTGTGGAAAAACGGCGCATAACTTTGCGTGTGATCGTTCTCGGTTAAGTTCAGCCTTAAAACTGTGTTGACAGCATTCCAAAACAACTGCCTGTGGTTAATTATAACCCCTTTCGAAAGACCCGTTGTGCCTGCGGTGTAGAGAATCATGACCGGGTCATCAAATGAAATGTCGGCTGCCGGTTTTTCCTTTTTGGAGACTTCAGCTGTTAAAAATTCCCTTATCTTTTCAATTTCCAACTTTTGCGGGATTTTTGCCAAACTTGCCAACCGGTTTGTCTCTTCTCTGAAAACAGATTCAAAAAGAAACAGTGCAGGTTCAGCGTCGCTGATAAGTGTATCCAACTCTCTCGGTGTAAGCCTGAAATTTAACGGAACAATTATCGTCCCTGTTTTAACGCACGCAGCAAACAACAGAACAAATTCTGCCCTGTTTTTGGAATAAACTGCAATTCGGTCACCTTTCTTTAGACCGAGTTCATTGGTTAAAAACTCAGCTAAAACATTTGCACGGTTGTTAAAATCGGAATAATTCCACTCAAACCCCGTTGAGTGTTCTCTTAAAAATAGTTTTTTCGGTAAATATTGCGCCCACTTATGGCACCAGTCGGTTTCATATCTTTCAGGCATTGTTTTTCCTTTTACTAAATTCTTTCTTTTAATCCCGGAAATAACCGTTGCGATCAGACAAGGTTAGATAATCCTTCCTTTTCGGCTAAAACCTTTTTTGTGCAAAGTACCGGAACCATTGCCTTCACTCATGGCTGAATCGTTCTTTCCTTTGTGCTAAAATCTTTTTTATTCAAGGTGCAGGAACTGTTGCTTTCATTCATCACTGTGCTACTCTTTCCCTTGTGCTGAAATGAATTGCCAACCCAGCCACGACGGATAAAACAATTGCAACTGCAGCAGCTACGCCGGGGTTTTCACCCGTTGCCACCGTAAAGGGCACCGTCAGTTTTCCGTAATACATTATAAAATGAACAGAAATTGCAATTACGGAAGCAACAATAACGGTGGTTGATTTTACATTTTTCAAAAACATTCCGAATATAATCGGCACAAACGCAGCCGAAAAATATGCGTAAACGCCGTTCTGCGCAAAAATTGCAACGCTTAGTTTTGGGTTCACCAACTGATCGTAAGACATCAATATTGCAACAACCGCCAAAATACCGATCACTATCTTGTTCGTTACCATCAGTTGCTTTGCAGTCGGCTCTTTTTTCGCTATTTTGTTAAAAAATATCGGCTTTATCAAATCCTGAGTTACCGATGTGGAAAGCGACTGTACCAACCCCTCCAATGTTGAAACACCCGCGGAAATTAACCCCAACACAACAATCAACGATACAAAAACAGGGAAAACTGTTGTTACATAAGCCGGAATTATTCCGTCGTTTTTAAGAGGTTGCCCGTTTAATGTTAAATCAGGGAATTGCAGCCGAGCGTATAAACCGACAAACACCACTAAGAAAAAAATCGTCTGTACTATTACACCACTTATCAGATAAGATTTAACACCCTTTGGGTCTTTTATCAAAAGGGATTTGGTAATTATGTGCGGTTGGCATACTATCGCAATCCCGATCACTATCTGAGCTATAAAAATTTCAAAAAAATCACGAAAAAGGAAACTCGAATCGTTGTAAAGCGAGACCAACTTTGTATCAATCTTCCCCAATTTATTAATGAAACCGCCAATTCCGTCGTCGAAATAATGGTACCCTGAACCGAGCATAATCAGCGCAACCACCAACATTATTATCGCCTGAACCGTATTCGTGTAAACCATCGAATTGGCGCCTCCAAACATCATATAGCCAAAAATAAACAATACTGTGGCGATTAAGACATACAACTCCGGCACGGCAAGTGTTTGAGCGATTACTTTGGTTAACCCGACCGCAATCAGCACTATAAAAGTGAGCAACAACAACGATAAAAATGCAAAAAACAGCTCGTATCCTTTGCTTTCATATCTTTTTCCCATCCACTGAGCCAAAGTACCCGCTTTTACCGATGAACCAAACTTCCGGAACCCAATGGTAAGCACAACCAAAGAAATCATCGCTGCTGCAGGATATACAAGCCCGTAAGAAATAAACCCGCTGATTCCGTAGTTAGCCACTAAACCGGGGTTAATAACAAAAGTAGCGGCACTCGTCATCGAAGCAGCAAGCGCAAAGCCGATAGTCCACGGCGGGAAGTTAACATTCCCAACAGTGTAGTCATCAATTGTTTTAACCTTCAGTGCGCCACGAATCACGAAGAAAAGTGTTATCGCCATGTAAACGATAATTAACACCCAACCGGCTAAAACTAAACTGCTTGCACCACTTCCCATTTTGTTTGGTCTCCGTCGTTAAAATTTAACCAATGCTGAAGCGAACGCCAGTCCGCCACCTGACCCGACAAACATCAACAGGTCACCTCGTTTTATTCTGCCGGCTTTGTATGCTTCGTTAAGCGCCATCGGAATGCACGCCGAACCGGTGTAGCCGTAAGTTGACATTATCGCTTCACCCTTATCCCGGTTTACACCGAGATTATCAAGTGTTTGCCAAATTGAATTGATGTTAATCTGAGTAAAGAAGTATCGCCCAATTTCATCGGGTGTTTTCCCCTCTTTTTCACAGGCAGTTTTCACCATTTTCGTCCAGATTTCAGGATTCAGTTCTTTCGGAAATTTCTTCACAAACTTCAAAAGATGGTCTTTTTTCGCAACAACTTCTGCGTTTACGGGGTATTTTGTGCCACCGGCATAAATCCCCATCCACTCGTTATATTGCCCTTCGGTGTAAAGCTCGCCGTTGAGGAAACCATCCCCTTCTACCGAAGGTGAAAGCACAACCGCACCGGCACCGTCAGCAAACAAGGTTACAGTTTTTTTATCGTGAAGGTCTAAATATTTGCTCATGTTGTATGCGCCGATAACGAGAACATTTTTCATATCGGGGTCGCCCGCTATAAATTTTGAGGCGGTGTTAAGCGCAGTAACAAAGCCTGCACACGCAGTGTTTATGTCGAATGTTCCCGCGTTTACAGCACCCAGCCTGTATTGGACCACCGAAGAAGTAGAAGGTGAAATGAACTCGGGGGTATCTGTAGCAAGAATTATTAAATTAATATCCTCCGGTGAAATGCCGGCATCGGAAATTGCGGCTTTTGCTGCTTTTTCACTTAGGTCGGCAGTAGATTCATCGCCCGAACTCCAGCGTCTCTCTCTGATTGTCAGGTTTTCGCGCAGCCAGGTATCAACATCCTCTCCGAGAATTTCGTTGAAATATGAGTTTGGCACCACTTTCTCGGGTGCATAGGCGCCAATCCCTGTTATTTTTGCTCTTCTTTTACCGGTTATTTTTTCTTTTTCTGCTTTATTTTCCGTCATACCAACTGTTTCTGCCATCTTTTTTAATTATGCTTGTTTTTTAAGCCTGCAGCTTTTTTGAGTTGCTGCTTTTTTTTGCGTGCTGCTTCTTTGAGCTTGCTTTGCGTTTTATATATCCTTTTTTTTTGGGTATATTTTTCAATATTCCGGCTGTTTTTAATTCAATTTTGGTTTTCGCCGGAGCTACATAACCAAGCCGCCATCGACACTGAGGACGGTGCCGTTAACGAAGTTCGAATCGTCCGACGCAAGGAAAAGATATGCGTTCGCAATATCTTCGGGCGAGCCTAATCTGCCAAGCGGTGTTTTTTCGATCAACATGTTTATCACCTTCTCGGGAATTGTATCCACCATTTCCGTTGCAATGAAGCCCGGTGCAACAGCGTTCACGCAAATCCCTTTTCTGCCTAATTCCCTTGCCCATACTTTGGTCATACCGATAACGCCCGACTTTGTGGCGACATAGTTTGTCTGACCAAAATTACCGTACAAACCAACTACGGAGGAAGTGTTGATGATCTTGCCCGAACCTTGCTCAACCATATACCCCATCACCGCTTTTGTGCAGTTGAATACGCCCGTAAGGTTTACATCAATAACCTGTTTCCACTGTTCGGCAGTCATTTTGGCGAGGCTTGCGTCACGGGTGATACCTGCGTTGTTTACCAGAACATCTATTCCGCCGAGTGCTTCGGCGGTTTTAACTGCAGTTGCTGTTGTTGAGTCAAGATCAGTAACATCAACTTTGAAGAACACCGCTTTACCGCCGCTTGTGGTAATTTCATTCACTAAGGCTCCCCCAAGTTCTTCGTTCACATCCCAGATAGCAACCGACGCACCCTCTTTAATAAATTTTAATACTGCAGCTTTGCCAATTCCTCTTGCACCACCGGTTACGATTATTCGTTTATTTTCTAATCTTTTCATTTACTTCTCCGTAGAATTTGTTTATTCTTTTTCGGTTCTAACTAATTTGAATAATTTTTAACTTTTTTCCAATCCCATCTGCCGGCTGAGGAACAACCCGCATCACAGTAACGGAAATTTATTTCTTCTTCCAATTCCATCCCCTTGAAATTAACTCCCAAAATCGGGATTCTCAACCAACCAATCAATTTTTGCATCGTTTCAAAAATTTGAAACGATAAATGTAAAATTTTACCTGTGCTCTGCTTTTATATTTTATTTCTGTGTATCAGTTCCGTGCTTTAACGCCGTCTTCCGATTCTGTACTTCAGTTCTATGTTTTATTTCTCTGCGTAAATCCTGTGTTTCAGGTCTGTGTTTTACTCTTGTGTTTCAGTTTCGTGTTTCGATTCCGTGTTTCAGTTCAATGCTTTGCAATAGTGCAGCACTTCAGAGATTCAGCATTATACTTCGGAATAAATCGACTTCTTTTCCTCTTCCCACTCATTCAGGAAATTTTGGAAATGGACCTCCATCAGCTTATAGAACCTCTCCATTTCTTCGATTCTGAGTTTTGTAGTGTCGTTATTCTTAAACTTTGCCTTATTTACCATTTCCTGAAGCACACCGGCAATCTTTGTATTGTTCTTAATCAACGCAAAGTTATTTAAAAACGCATTTTCGAAAATTTCAGGCTCTATTTCATAGTAATCTTTACGATTATTTTCGGTGTACAAGGCTTTTCTTATCAGCTTTCGGTCGCGTAAGCGTTTTAATATCTGGCTGACAGGCCCCTTACTTCTGCCTAATTCTTTGCAAATATCATCTAATGAAATTGGTTGCGGGCTGAATATCAACAAAGCCACAATGTGACCCATCAATTTATTGAGTCCAAAGGCTCTGTATGCGTCGCCATAACGCGTTATCATCTCTTTTTTTATGTCTGCTCTGTCTGTCATTTTCGGTTTTTAATATTTCAAAAATTTGAAACGATTAAAATTAAACAAAACTTTTATTCTGTGCAAATTTTTTCCACCTAAAAATTATTTTTTTTGTTTTTTTTGTTTTTGTAGGAAGTGCAGATTCTTTGAGGGTCTTTTGTTTTGAAGTAGTGCTTTTGGGAGGGAGGGTGCTTTTTTGAAAAGACTCTTTTTGCTGGCTGCTGCTTCAGAAAAGGGCTTTTGATGGTACTGCTGCTTCAGTGAAGAACCTTTTGAAAAAGTGCTTTTGGGAGGGAGGGTGCTATTTCTTCAAAAACTCAATAATTTTTTCTGCTGTTGGTTTGGAATTTTTAAAGCAATCCCCTATCGAAATGCCGCCTCTGTAATTTCCACTGAAGAATAAACCCGGGTTCTCAGATTCCGTTTTTTCAAAATACTCATCATGGAGGTTATAGCCTAAGTTATACTGCGGAATTGCTCTTTCCCACATAACTGATTTCCTGAAAACCGGTTCTTTTTCTATTTTCATAATCTTCTTGAATTCGGAGATGACCTCTTCATCCAATCTATCACCATATCTGCTGAAAACATCGGGATTTTTCGCCCCACCGATGAAAATCGTGAACGCAGCCCGGTCATCACCGCAACGATTTTCAAAAATCACAGAACTCCATATCGCACCCAGAAAAATTTTCTTCTCTTTTCCCGGAATCAAAAACCCGAAACCATCCAATGCCCTGCCAATATCCGAACGGTTAAATGCAACAAACAAAACTTTAACCGGCGGATGGTAAATTTCGCGGAAGTGTTGCGCCAGAACCGGGTCAAATTCTTCAAATACCCCCGCTGAATCATGTGCCGGCAAAGTGGAAAGCAATACGCTACACTCTACTGTAATTTCTTCTCTCCTGATTTCAGCACCATCAATTTCTGCTCGCTTAGATACCCGTTCATCACCTGCCTGTTCACCCCCACTTTTTTCAGCACCATTAATTTCGGCTCGCTTAGATACCCGTTCATCACCTGCCTGTTCACCCCCACTTTTTTCAGCACCATTAATTTCTGCATGAGATGAAATTTTCTCATAAACTACCGACCAACCCCCATCTGTTTTCGAAATTTTCTTCACCCGCGAGTTATAAACTACTTTATCCGGAAACTGTGACACAATTTTCTCCGGTAACACTCCCAATCCCGAACGAAAAGAGAACATCTTAGCACTTTGCTTGGATTCTTCATTCCTCTTTTTGGCGGCTTTTCTTTCCTTTGCGCCGCCGATCATTCCCTTCACCAAACCACCGTAAACCTCCTCCAATCGATATAATTTCGGGAAGGCTGATTTCACGCTAAGCTTCATTGGGTCGCCTGCAAACACACCCGAAACAAACGGGTCAATTACATTTTCAAGAAACTCTTTACCCAAACGACGGGTTACAAACTCACCCAAACTTTGGTTGTAACCGTCACTTGATTTACCAACGAAAGGCTCTTTCAACACCCGCAATTTTCCCCGCAATGAGAAAAGCTTTGTCTTTAAAAACCCACCGACCGACATAGGCAACGGCAACAATTCACCATTCTTAAGTATATATCGCTTGTTCGATGCCTCGTTGGCATATATCATCTCGTTATCTAAACCAAGATCAGTAACCATCTCACGGATAAAGGGCGTGGTTTCCAAACCGGAATTGGGGCCAAAATCAAACAGATAGCCACCCTCCCGCTCGGTTCTGATGGAACCACCGGGCACAGAACGCGATTCTAATATCGTAAAATCAATTCCCGCTTTGTGTAACCAATGTGCTGCAGCTAAACCGGAGATTCCCGAACCAAGAATTATTACTTTTTTCATCGTCGTTTCGTCTTTTCAGTTACCTGATTTTGTTTTTGATGTTGTTTTTTGACTTTTGGTTTAGTTTCTTGTGTTCAACTTTTTGAATTTCAACCATGGAACCTAACCTTTTGAACTTCTATCTTTTAAACTTTCAACCGGTTGAATTTTAACTTTCTGAACTTCAACCTTCTGTTTTCAACCGTGCTCTCACCAACCCGGCAAAAGATTTAACTTTAATCTACACGAAAACTTTCAACCTTCTGTTTTCAACCGCTGTGTCACCAACTCTGCCAGGCATTTCACAAAAGTTTTAGAATCATTCAGCCCGGTCATCACGATATAATTCTCAATTTTTGCTTCTTCAGCGTTGTGGCGGTACTCAATATCCAACTCGAAAGATGTCTCAACATGGTCTGAAACGAAACTGATCGGCACAACCAACACATCTTTAACTCCTGCGGCGCCAAGCTCCATTAGTTTCACATCGGTTGCGGGCGTCAGCCATTTAACGGGCCCCACCTTGCTCTGAAAAGAAAGGTGATATTTATGCGAATAACCCCGCTGTTTCATCACTTCTTCCATGGTAACTTTAATCTCTTTGCTGTAGGGGTCTCCGTTTTTCACCAAACTCACCGGCGTGCCGTGTGCACTGAACAAAATGTTCACGCCGCCCCGTTTTTCTTCGCTCCATTTCAGAAGTGCTTCATCAATCCGTTCGTTGAGCGCTTTTATGTAGGTGGGGTGATCGAAGTAATTTCTGATTACCTCAACTTTGGAAGTGTCGCCTTTGTAAACTCTGCTCCACTCGTTGAAAGAAGAACCGGAAGTGGTTATTGAGTAATGGGGGTACAACGGCAAGAGTATCACCTTATCATAATTGCCTTTGGCAACTTTTTCCGCCGTCACATCCGTGAACGGTTTCCAGTAACGCATTGCAACGAAAACATCTGTTTTCGCAGAATCAAAACCGGTTTCTTTGGGTGTATTTCCGGAGTAAAAATTTGCTCTTAATTCTTCCTCCAACATTTGCCTTTGAAGTTCAGTCCACTCGTTTATTGGCGATTTACCGCCAATCAGTTCATACTCTTTTGCAACTTTCGGTGCCCGTTTCCGAGCGATGATTTTCGCAAAAAATTTCTGCGCAACCGGAATCTTAAAAATATCGGGATCACTAAAAAGGTTTCTTAAAAACGGCTCCAACGCCTCTATACTGTCGGGACCACCCATATTCAACAATACAACTGCAATTTTTTTCAAACTTCTCTTTCTTTTATAAATTCTAATGGTTGGGTTAACCGGCGATATAGCTCAGACTTCTCTTTCTTTCATAAATTCTTTTGGTGTGAATAAGCAAAAAGCCTAAACCGTTCTGGAGTATCTTCCGTAGTCTTCTTTGCGTTCAATGTAACCATCAAATTTCATTGCGATGTTTCGAATCAGCAGGCGCCCTTTATCGGAAACCACCAACCCGCCGTTTGAAAAAGAAACCAACCCGTCACTTTCCATCTCTTTCAGATTATTCAGACTGTTGGCAAAATATTCCCTGAAGTTGATGTTAAATTTTTCCTCAACCGAGCCAAAATTAAGTTCGAAATCGCACATCACTTTGGTAATCACTTCCCTCCTTATGATGTCATCATCAGTAAGGTAAACTCCCCTTGCCACCGGCAACCGTTCTTCGTTCAATGCGTCGAAATAATCCTTTTCCCTCTTATAGTTCTGAGTGTAAACCCTGCCTATCTGGCTTAGAGAAGAAATTCCAAAAGCATAAAGGTCAGCACCCGCATGAGTTGAATACCCTTGGAAGTTTCTGTAAAGTTTTTTCTCTTCGAGCGCAATAGCCATTTCATCTTCCGGTTTCGCAAAGTGATCCATCCCGATAAACACATATCCGGCGCTCATTAAAGTTTCGATTGTTGCCCTGAAAATTTCAAGTTTTTCTTCCGGTTTCGGCAGGTCTTCGGCACGAATCAGCCCCATGTGCTTTTTCATCCAGGGCACATGCGCATAGTTAAAGACGGCGATTCTGTCAGGCGAAATGTCGATTACCTTTTCAACGGTTTGGAGGAACGATTCTTTCGTCTGAAAAGGCAGCCCGTACATCAGGTCAAGATTTGTGCTGCCAAACCCAAGCTCTCGCACCCACTCCACCACCTGCCGTGTCATATCCTCCGGCTGAATGCGGTTAACCGCCCTTTGAACCTCAGGGTTAAAATCCTGCACACCCATCGAAATTCTGTTAAACCCGCCCGAACGCAAAGCTTCCAAGTGTTCGCGGGTCAGGTTTCTGGGGTCAATCTCACACCCCGCTTCAATCGTGGGGTCAATCTTAAAGGATTTATTGATGTATGAAATCAGGTCTTCTATTTCATCCGGATCAAGATGCGTAGGGGTTCCGCCCCCCCAATGAAGTTGCGTTACGGGGCGCTCCACATCCAAATATGTGCGCAACAAATCAATTTCGTTCTTCAGATATTTGATGTATTCTTTCACCCTGTCCCTGTTTCGGGTGATAATCATGTTACACCCACAGAAATAACAAAGCGTGTCGCAAAACGGGAGGTGAAAATAGAGCGAAAGCGGCGGCTTCTCCCGGGATGAATTGGTTTTTACAATCTCATCCAAATAGTTATCGGAAGTGAATTTTTCGTGGAAGTGTGGCGCCGTTGGGTAGCTTGTGTATCTCGGCCCCGGTTGATCGTATTTTTTAATAAGTTCAGTATCAAAGTCAAGTTGAAACATCGTTAAATCCGTTTTTCTCTACATCTATTGATCGTAAATAGTTGATTGTAATTGTAAATTGTGTCAGCTGTTAGCTTCATTTAGCACTTTATTTCTTGCCCGCTTCTCGGATTGCAGCCGGCAATTTACAGCCCGTATATTGTTTTGTTGCAGGTTTAATAAGCTGCATACTAATTTTATTACAGACTAATTTTCTAACCGGCTAAGCAGACAGCAGGTTAATTTTACAACATGCTAATCGTGGAATTTACTGCTTTCGTTTTTAATGTAATCCACTAAGGTTTTCAGGTGCTCGGGTTTCACATCCGGCAAAATCCCGTGCCCTAAGTTGAAGATGTGTCCGTGCCCCGAATCTAATGAAGCCAAAATACGCTCTGCTTCTTCTTTTATAGTCTCTTTGGGAGCATACAGAATTGTCGGGTCAAGATTTCCCTGCACCACCGCTTTACCGGAAAGCTCTTTTTTCACAGCTGACAATTCCACAGTCCAGTCAACGGAATAAGCATTTGCGCCAATCTCCACCAGTTTTGTGAAGTTGTGGTTAACTCCCTTTGCAAATACAATCACGGGTGCTAAGGGCTTCAATTCCTCCACAATTCGTGTGATATAAGGCTTCGAAAATTCTTCAAACTGCGCCGGCGAAAGGATAGAACCCCAAGTATCAAACACCTGAACCGCGTCTGCACCCGCTTTTACTTTTTCTTTCAGATAGCCAATAATAACGGTTGTGAGCATTTCAAGCACTTTGTGCGCAGACTTTCGCTCGCTGTAAACAAACTCCTTAATCTTGGCGAAATTTTTGGAGCCGCGTCCCTCAACCATGTAAGTCAGAAGTGTCCACGGTGCGCCTGAAAAACCGATTAAAGGCACCCTGCCGTTAAGCTCTTTAACGGTCATCTTAACGGCATCTGTAACATATTTTAACTTTTCACTCGGATCAAAAGTTGAAATTCTCATCAAATCTGCCGAATTTCTGATTGGCTCGGGGAAAACGGGGCCCGTCCCTTCATCCATCGTGAACTTTAAACCCATTGCTTCGGGAATCACTAAAATATCTGAAAAAAGGATCGCTGCATCCACACCGATTATGTCAACTGGTTGAATTGTAACCTCGGTTGCAAGCTCCGGGGTTTTGCACATTGTGATGAAATCCGATTTTGCCCTTACTGCCCGGTATTCGGGTAAATATCGCCCGGCTTGTCTCATCACCCAAATCGGGGTTCTTTCTGTTTTCTCGCCGTTTAGTGTTCTAAGTAATAGGTCATTTTTTAATTTTTTCAATTCAATCCTCAGTTACATTTTTATCCGGTGTAATAAGCAGTGTTTCAGATTTTTATCTCCGGCTGCAAAAAACCTTTTTAGTCTTTTATCAATAGCAATAAGCAGTTATTCAAAATCTCTTTTTGCTAAGGGCGCTGCCTAAATTTCACTTTTTACTAAGTGCAGAAGGTTTTCCATAGTGAATTTTTCAGGCATAATGTCAACCTGAAAGCCCGCTTCTTCAATCGCTTTTTTAGTTACATCCCCAATCGCACAAATTTTCCGTTTAACCGGGGTTTCGCTGTTCTCACCGTCCGCAACAATTCCCTCACCTTCAGCCGTAAAATTAGTTTTGGTTTTCTTAAAAATTCCCGCACCTCCTTCACCCATCACAAGCATAAAGTTCTTAAAAGTTGAAGGGCTGGTGAAAAGATAAAACTTCGCACCGGAAGCGGTTATTTTCTCTCTTATTTGTGGAAAATCTTCTTCTTTCGGCGGTTCGTTTCTGTAAACAACCACGCGGTCAACTTCTGCGCCCAAACTTTGCAGTTTCGTCACGAATGATTCGTTCGAAAGGTTGCTTACCGGCAGAAGTACCCGCTTTCCTTTTATTCCAACTTTTCCAAATAACTCAACCAACCCATCAGCAGAGAATTTGTCAGGTATCAGCAATTCCTCTTCCATGGGTATTTTATCACCAATAAACTCCAAAGCCTTAGCGGCGGTTTTCTCACCCACACACGCTATTTTCAGGTTAGGGAAATCACCTAACTCCACTTCTAAATCGATCATTAATTTAAGCGATGAATAGAATGCGTGCACCGAGTTGAAAATGAGATAATCATATCCCCCAAGTTTTCTGAAAAACGATTTTGTCTCATCAATTTCAACTGTTTTAATCACAATTAAAGGAACATTCAACCCCGAAAGTCCGTGTTCCTTAAACAACCTGAGCGTCTCCTCCTCTTCCTCAGCAGAACGAAACGAAATAACAGAAAAGCGCTCAGCTGCCATCAGATAAAAACTCTTTCAAAGATGAATGCTTTTTCTTTCAATTTTTCAGTCATACACGAAACACATCAACAAAACGAAAAATAAATACATCAACTAAACGACAAATTAAATACATCAACTAAACGACAAATTAAACAAATCAACCAAACGAAAAATAAATACATCAACTAAACGACAAATTAAATACATCATTTAAACGACAAACAAAACGAAAAAAGAAAAAGAAAAAGAAAAACAAAAGGCAAACGAAATACAAAAGCAAAACTAAAAACAGAAAACAAAAGTGTTTTTTTCAATTCCCAATACCCTCTAACCCAGACGGTCAATCGTGGCGATAATCTCTTTTCCTCCGTCGTTATACATATCGCGTGCTAAACCAACACCAAGAATCTCAGGTTCATATCTCGAACCCCGCACATAACCTCTCATTGCTTCAGTTCCGTCAACGGTGCCAATATACGCTTTCAGGAAAAGCCCGTTCGGTTTCGCCACGGCATGCGCCGCAATCGGCACCTGACAGCCACCCTCAAGTTCCCGTAAAAAAGCTCTTTCGGCAGAAACTGCCGCAAAAATCAACTTATCGTGCAGTGATTTCACAATTTCAATTGTTGCGCTATCTTCAGCTCTGGTCTGCAGACCTAAAGCACCCTGCCCTACCGCCGGAAGCATCAAATCAATAGGAATCACCGATGAAATATTGGCTTCCAAACCAAGCCTCTCAACCCCCGCACGCGCAAGTATCATGGCGTCCCAATCGCTTTCAATAAATTTCTGAATGCGCGTCGGAACATTTCCGCGGATATCCACTACTTTCAAATCCGGGCGCAAATTCAAGAGTTGCGACTGCCTCCTCAACGAACCGGTAGCTACAGTTCCTCCTTCACGAATCGAATCAATGGTAACACCCTTCTCACAGGCGATTAACACATCATTCACCGCATGCCTTTTCGTAACAGCTGCCAGAGTAAGCCTCTCGGGCATGGTGGTTTCAAGGTCTTTCAAAGAATGAACAGCAAGATCAACCCTCCTGCTCAAGAGTTCGCTTTCAAGTTCTTTCGTGAAAAGCCCCTTATCCCCAATTTTCGAAAGGGCAACATCAAGTATCTTATCACCTTTTGTACTTATTTCAACAACCTCAACCACAAGGTCGGGGTGGGATTTAATGAGTTCACTTTTTACATACTCCGTTTGCCACAGCGCTAATTTGCTTTTGCGCGTTCCTATTCTAATTTTCATCTTACTCATTTTCTGCCCGACCGTTCACGGTTTGTGTGTTAAAGAAACAACCGCAGAGCTCTCCGAATATTATTTCCATTCTATTTGTTTTCAATATGTTCATCCTCAGTTTGCGGCTCAAAAAGTGAAGTGATAACTGAAGTGTAGTTCGCCACCTCCTGATAATTTAACCCGCTTTCTGCAATCTGACGCAAGCGAATTGTCGGGTTATGAAGAATCCTTCCTACTAAGCGCTTTGTCATTTCATCCAACTTTTTAAGGTCTTCCTCGTGCACTTTATGCCTGATTTTTTCAACCTCTTCTAAACGGATTTCTTCAAAGAAGTCGCGTATCTTCTTTATTGTCGGTACAACCTCTAATGTGTTGTACCATGAAAACAGCCCCTGCATTTCCTCCAGAATAATCTCTTCCACCACCGGGATAGCCTTCTCCCGTTTTTTTATGTTTTGGTCGATAATTGAGCCAAGAGAATCAATATCGTGATAAAACACTCCGTCAAAATTATCCGCCCGGGGGTCAACATCCCGCGGCAGCGCCAAATCCATAATGCACACGGTATTACCCCGCCTTTTCTTCACAATGTTTTTAACATCGTCGTAATTAATTATAAACCCCGGGGCAGAAGTTGCGGTAACTATAATGTCAAAATTGTGAAGATTCCCCTTTAAATTGTCGAAGTGCAGAATTTCGCCGTGCAGTTTATGCGCCAGTTCTTCAGCCTTCGCCAAAGTTCTGTTTGCAATGGTAATTTTGCCGATTCCTTTATCTTTCAGGTGAACCGCAGCAAGTTCGCCCGTTTCACCCGCACCGATTACCAAAGCGGAACGGTTTTCAAAAGCCGAAAAAATCTTTTCAACTACCTGAATTGCAGCGTAAGAAACCGAAACCGCCCCCTCGCCTATTCCTGTTTCTGTAATACTGCGCTTGCCCGCTTTCAGTGCTGTATCGAAAATGCGGCGCATTATCGTGCCGGCAAAGTTAAGATCGATCGAAAGCTGAAACGCCTCTTTCATCTGCCCGTGTATCTGCGAATCCCCCAGAATCAATGAATCAATACCCGAAATCACCGATAAAATGTGCTTAACTGCCCCACACGAAAAAAAACTTAAAAAGTTATCCCTCGTTAAACCTTCAATTTTTTTGAAGTTTAATAGTGCCTCCTGTACACTTCTTATGTTAAGGTCGGGGTTCTTCGGAATACCAAAAATTTCGGTGCGGTTGCAGGTAGATATAACAAATCCATCACTGAAATACTCATCCCTGATAAGACTCAGAAACTCGGTCGTTTCGTTCTTAGAAAGATGAAGCGCTTCGCGCTGCTCAATAGTGGCAGTGTGGTGATTGATAGAAGTGCCGATCAGATTCATAGTTCATCTCCGGCATTGCCGGGCAAATCATAAGTACTAATTTTTAAAATGGTGAAAAGTTGACTGAATAAACCCCGTTGCAGCAAGCGCAAGCATAGCCGCTACAAAACCGGTGATGGAAAAAAACATAAATTTTTTGCCGTAAAGCCCGATTGTGAAACGGATTGTGATACCAACACCGTATATTATCCATACTATTGCTGTTGCTACTAATTTGGGGTCCCACATACTGTAGTTCGGGAAAGCCTGTGGCAGCCAGATAGTGCCGATCAATATTGCAACGGTCAGCAGCACAAACCCAACCATAATTGAGTTAACCGAAAGCTTTTCCATCATTTCCAAACTTGGCAGCCGGTTGAAGATCAAGCCAAACTGATTCAGTTTTATCTTTTTATACTGAATTGTAAAAAGCAGCGAATAAACGGCGGAAATCGTTATTCCTGCATATCCCAGAAGAGCGGAGACAACATGCAGCCCAAGAAGCCGGTTACGCAATATCTCCGGTACATCCAAAAGATCCTGTATGAACAGAGAAGAGATTGTCTGAAACAAAAACGAAAAGAAGAGGATAAACGCTCCCGTCGCCCTTATATCCGACGACAATTCGATCAGAAAATATGAGAACCCAACCGAAAAAGCCAGTACAGTAAAGATTTCAAACTTAGTAGTTATCGGTGGATGATCGAAATGAACCGTCCAGAACAGTAAAAATGTTGTGTGGATGATAAGGGTAACGAATAAAAATATCCGTTTACTGTTGTGCAAAAAGGGTTTATCTTTAAAAAAATCGATCAGATATACGGCAAAAACTGCCGCATATAAGACCGGTAAAATTATATTTAAAGATCGTATTGTTTCTGACATCGAAAAATAATTTTTATCAAACTTAAATATAATAAATTTCGGAATGATTTTTGTTTGCTGATATACTTTTGTTTATTAAATTTACTTTCTGTTTCTGATAATTTTTTAATTTAGACCCTAAAGTAACTCATTATATTATTAAGAAAAGATCCAAAAATGATAACCGAGAAAAAGATGAAAAAAGTATTGTTTGCTGTTGCGCTTTTTGCTTTTCTGTTTGCCGGCTGCGGTGGAGACGATGATGAACTACCGGAAGTAAACGGTGTTAAAGTAAGAGGTGGTGAGGTTCAGGAAGTTATTCAGACTTCTGCATACACCTACGCTAAAATTGAGGAAAAAGGCGCCGGCGAGGTCTGGATCGCTGCTCAAAAAATGGATTTAAAAGAAGGTGAAAAGATATACTTCACCCAGGCGATGGAAATGACTAATTTTGAAGGAAAAGAAGCCGGGAAAACTTTTGATAAGATCCTCTTCGTACAAGACGCTACAAAAGATAAATCCGCTTTCACTCAGAAGGGCACTACACCCGCTGAGCTTCCCGATGATTTTAAACACCCCGAACAGGAAACCGCACAAAAGGAAGAAGTGAAAGTTGACAAAGCTGAAGGCGGTGTAACTATTGCAGAGATTTTCGCTAAAAAGAACGAACTTAAAGACAAAACCGTGAAAATACGCGGTAAAGTTACCAAAGTGAACGCAAGTATTATGAACACCAACTGGGTGCACATTCAGGACGGCACAGGTTCAGGAAATCAGTTCGATTTAGTTTTTACTTCGGAAGCATTGCCAAAGGTTGGTGAAGTGGTGTTGGTTGAAGGAAAACTTTCGGTAGATAAAGACTTCGGCGCCGGCTACAAATACGATGTAATTGTAGAAAATGCCAAAGTTTTAGAAACCAAATAATTTGTTAAAGCCTTCGATGTTAACCCATCGAAGTTGATACAAAGTAATCGCTGCTTAGAAGACAGTGCTTAAAAATTACGCGCTTAACAAAGTTGTTGCTTAACGCGTAAAAATTAAAAACCTTAGGTTAAACCGCTGTTTAACCTAAGGTTAATTCTATACATCCAAATTTATGTTCAAAGGTTTCGAAGGTTTCTAAACTTTCAAAAGTTTAGTTTACGACTTCCGGTTGCATGTCAGTTGGTGTAACAATAAATCTCACTACCAATTTATTCTTACCATCCTGCCCCACCATATCAGACTTTGATGTAGCCAACAGTTTTATTTCTTTCGGTTTAACACTTTCGATGCTGAATATGCAGGTTTCCGATTTATTCATCTCATCAGAAATTTTAAACCCTTCAAATGTGTTTCTGTTATCCTGCAAATACCACTGCTGCGCTTCTTCAACTACTAAATAAAGTTCAGATGCCATCAAATTGTAATACTCAAACAATAGTTGTTCCCTCATTGCTGAAAAATCCAAGTCAAAATTAGGATAATTAAATTCATTAGTGCCCGAATATAGTTTCGGATTATCGTAAAGCCCAAGAAATGCGCTTTGGTGCCCGTTTGACTGATCAATCAGGATGCACAACGGAATCGTTATCTCGCTACCTTCGCCGAGTGGATCGGTGTTAAATGTTGCGGTTCTGAAATCTAACCCCGGTTCAGCATTCACAATTTTTGTTTCTTTGAAAATAGTGGTAAAAAAGCTTTGAAAATTGCGGAACATGGCTTTGTTGGTAAAATCAAAATTGATCAAATAGGGTTCTTTTCCCTCACGATAAAAGAAAGTAATTTGCACTGAAGTGTCGATCTGAATCTGATATTTTCTAAAATTTTCTAACTCTCCGTCAAACTCAACTTTTAAATCGTTTATCACCGGCTTAGTGGCAGTAACTACTTGTTGAACCGAGTTCTCCCCGTCATAATTTCTGAAAGGATCGATCGTTTTACCGTAGATTTGGAACAGTAATCGCCCGTCGGATGTTTTTGCAAGGAAATTTCCTAACTGTGGGTACGAAATAGTAAAAAGAAGAGTTGATACGAACATTAAACGGAAAATCAGTTTCATTATTTTGTTGCCTCGGAATTGTTTAGCAATATTAGAAAATTACATTTTTAAATTTATACAGATTTCACCACTCCCGAAAGGTATTAATGGAAATCTTAACATTATTGTTCGCACTTCTAATTGGTTTGGTATTGGGGTTAACTGGTGCCGGCGGCTCTATATTAACCGTTCCGCTTTTCACCTACCTGATGAAATATGATGTGATAACGGCAACTGCTTATTCACTTTTTGTAGTTTCTGTATCTTCCGCCGTAGGCGCGATAAAAAATTACCGGACGGGCAACATACATATTAAGGGGGCGCTCTCTTTTGCCATTCCGTCAATCGTGATGGTGTCGCTGACCCGTGCTTTGTTTGTTCCATTGATTCCTGAAGTGATTTTTAAAATTGGCAGCTACACCCTTTTTCGGCAGAATATGATGTTGGGCATATTCGCAGTTTTTATGATTTATGCAGGCTATAAAATGCTTCAATCGGCAAAACTTGAAGAAACCATTTTAGTGATCGATAAAAAGCATTCCGTTAAACTTGCGGTTTTGGGGGTTATACTCGGTGCTACAATCGGTTTTCTGGGCGCCGGCGGTGGATTTATGATTGTCCCCGCTTTGGTACTGCTTGCAAGAATGACGATGAAAAATGCAGTGGGAACATCTTTGCTGTTAATTTCACTCAACTCCGGCGTGGGGTTTCTTTCAAGTTTGGATGAACTGGAAGGAACAGACTGGGGCATGCTGATTAAATTTTCTGCTCTGATGATTATAGGAATTGTTGTTGGCGGAATCTTTGAAGAGAAAATTAACGCCGCTCAACTGAAAAAAGGTTTTGCCGTTCTCGTTTTTATCGTGGCTGCGTGGATTATCTATTTGGAGTTTTTTATGCTGTAGCATGCTGGAAAACTCCCATCGTATTTCGTTACTGCTGAAGTAATGTGGGATAGAGAATCTGTTTGGAGTTCTTCATGCTGTAACATGCTGTAAAACTCCCATCGTATTTCGTTACTGCAGAAGTAATGGGTAATAGAGTATCTATTTTACCGTAACACGCTGTAAAGCTAAAAAAAGCTTTTTGGGGAAAATCTTAAAAGAATTAATTAACTAATTCCTTTTATACACAACTCCCAGAGAAAGTTCGCTATCCTTCGGTTTGGAAAGAATCAGCCCAACCTGTGACCCCTGAAGCTCATCCCAGTCGGCACTTAGAATCTGCTCGCCGGTCAGAATCCCGCTGTATTCAGCATTTTTATCAAAAATTTTCGCTGAATCATTTTCCATCACCACATCCACCGAAGGTGCCCCAAACTCTTTCACCAATTCATTTTTAACGGCGTTGTAAATGTTCACAGCACCTTTAATATCACTTTCGGAAACTTTGAATTTAACAGTACCGGAAAACAAAGAGCCTGTTTCATCAAACTGATAGTAAATTTCAGCGTCTCTATCATATACTTTACCTGTGTAAATCAACACGGAACTGTCTTCATGTGTTATACTAAGCTTCTCAATCCCTTTCACTTCATCTTCCGTCATGCCCCACTGTACCCCCCTGAACCCGTTTACTACAGGACCCGAAAGAGTGTCGGAATCATTTTCTGCGGGCTTTGTTTCACCGCCACATCCAAAAAATAAGTTAGCTATAACAAATGCGAATAAAAATGCTAACGGGAATAAAAGTCTGTTTTTATTTATCAAACTCATTTTTATAAAACTCATATCACTATCTTTCATATCAAATTTAAATATCCGCCCTGAAGTGTTGGGAAACCGATAAACCGATTAGCGGTTAACCAATTAACCGATTAACCAATTAACCGGTTAACCGGTTAACCAATAAGCGAATAAGCCAATAAATCAAAAAACTACTAATTCAAAAACTAATAAATTCAAAAACCAACAAAGAAATTTAACTAATTTTTATCTGACGGAAGCAATTTGAGCAATAAAACCCCCCTTTAATATCGATCTCTTCAACGGAAGTTGAGGTGTGCATCACACAATCCCAGTCCAAACAGTGTATCAACCCAAGGTTGTGCCCAAACTCGTGATACACTTCTTTCAAAGCCCGTTGGAACAACAAAGCGCTATCCGCCTGCCCGGTGTAAAGCTCTTCATGCAGCCGGAAAAGCGAAACAACGGAAATTCTGCCGTTGAGTTGTGCCTCACCATATAAATACTTAAAAACAGGGTTGAAGATGTCAACATTTAAAATCGCCATCCTGTAAACAGAGTTCCCGTTGTTTTGGTCGTGCAGGTGTTTTAAAATGTCGGGGGTGTAATATTGTTGTCTTTGTTCGTTAAACGCGTCCTCAATATCGTAGAGCGATTCAAATTCCTCCACAGAAATTGGCAGTCTTTTCTCCATATCCTCTTTCAATCTTTTAAAAAAAAGAGAATCATGAAAACCGAGTAACTCAATTTCTAACTTAGCCTTTTCGGGCTTTTTATTGAAAAACGCTTTGAACAATAGTATTTACCTCAGGTTATTCCGGTTCGAATTTATATTTCGAACAATTCCCGTTCAATCTTATATTCCAAATTATTCCGGCTCAACTTTATGATCCAAATTATTCCCGCTCAACTTTATGATCCAAATTATTCCCGCTCAATTTTATATTTATTCATCTTATTGTATAATGTTACCCTGTCGATACCGAGTACTTTGGCAACTTTGGAAACATTATGCCCATATTTTTCGAGCATTTTCACGATGTGGTTTTTCTCAACCGCCTCAAGCGCTTCTTCCTCTTCAGATTGGAAAGCGTGAATATCAAACGGCAAATCTTCTGCTTTAATTTCGCCGCTTTTTCTGATAACAACTGCGCGCTCTATAGCGTTTTCCAATTCCCTCACATTGCCGGGCCAATCGTAATTCATCAGAAAATCCATTGCATCCCTCGAGATGCCCCTGATTGGACGGCTCATTCCGTCGGAAAATTTCTTCAGGAAGTGCTCGATTAACAAGGGTATATCGTCTTTCCTTTCACGAAGTGGTGGTATCGTAATGCTGAAAACATTCAAGCGATAAAAAAGGTCTTCCCTGAACCTTCCTTCTTTCACCAATTGTTCCAACGGCTCGTTCGTTGCACAGATAACCCTGAAATTGCTTTCTATCAAATCGTTGCCTCCCACACGCGAAAAATGCTTGGTTTCTATAACCCGCAGCAGATCAATCTGTGTTTTCGGCGAAACCAACCCAATTTCGTCTAAGAAAATGGTGCCGTTATCTGCAATTTCAAATTTTCCTTTCCGTTTATATTGCGCACCGGTGAAAGCGCCCCGTTCGTGCCCAAAAAGTTCCGACTCAAGCAGTGATTCAGTCAGCGCCCCGCAGTTAACCGTTATCATCGGAAAATATTTCCGGGGCGAGTTTATATGAATAGCTTTTGCCACTAACTCTTTACCGGTTCCACTTTCGCCGTAAATCAGAACTGTGGTGTCGGCATTTGCTACTGTATTTATAAGTTCGTAAATCTTTTTCATCCCGGGAGATTCCCCTATCAGATTTTCGGGTCTCGTCAGGTCATCAATTCGCTCACGAAGTTTAATGTTTTCGCGCAAAAGCTCTCTGTCTTTAAGTGCTTTGTGAATAAGGTGGGTCAATTCATCCGGATCAACGGGTTTTGTAACATAATCGTAAGCACCCTCTTTCAGCGCCTGAATTGCCGTTGAAACTGAAGCGAAAGCCGTAATCATAATAACGGTTGAGTTGGGGTCAATCTGCTTTATTTTGGCTAACAGTTCCAATCCGCTCATACCGGGCATTTTTATATCAAGCAGGATAATATCAAACTTATCCACATCAAACACTTTAAGTGCTTCTTCTCCGCTGTCAACGGGTATTACTTCAAATCCTTCTTCCTCAAACCAATGAAAAAGTGACTCTCTGAATATTTTTTCGTCATCTACAACTAAAATTTTCTTTACCATTATTCAACTCCCGGAAGGGTTATTAATATTGTTGTACCTTTCTCAGAGGTTTCTTCAACCTCAACTTCACCGGCGTGTGCGTGAACTATACCATACACGACCGAAAGCCCAAGACCGGTTCCTCTGACCGCTTCTTTGGTTGAGTAGAAAGGTTCAAAAATGTGCGGAAGGTCTTTCTCAGCGATACCGCCCCCCTGATCCGTAACTCTTATGTGGATCATTCCGTTGCTTGTATCAACCTTCACTTTAATTGTGCCGCCGCCACTCATCGCTTCTATTGCGTTTATTAAAAGTGAAAGCAACACCTGTTGTATCTTCTGCGGATTGCCGTGAACAATCACGGGTTCAGCCGGGAAGATTTTTTCCAATTTAATCTTGTTTATTTCGAGGTGGTGCGCAATAAGCATCTCGGCTTTACCGATAATTTCGGAAAGGTTAGTGTAACTGTATTGTTCGTCACCCCTGTGCGAAAACAGAAGCAGGTCTTTAACAATTCCGCCGCACCTTTCGGCTTCCTCAGCAATAAGTGTAAGATGTTTAATCACATCTTCGTATTCGTTTTCTTTTTGCCGTTTAGTTATTTTCTTAATAATCAGCTTCGAATAATTCAAAATTCCCGCAAGCGGGTTGTTCAGTTCATGCGCAACCGTAGCCGAAAGTTTACCGAGTGACGCTAATTTTTCAACCTGAATAATGCCGGCGTAAACATTTTTCAGCTCGTCGGTTTTCTCTTCAATTTTTGTGTTTAGCGTTTCGTTCCACTCTTTAATCTCTTTGTACGCCTGGTTAAGTTTAGCCGACATATCGTTGAATTGTGTAGCCATTTCGCCGAACTCATCGTGGCTTTTTAGTTTAATTCTGAAATCCAGATTACCCCCTGCAATTTCAGAAATGCCGCCGGTTATCTTCTTTATCGGTCTTATTATCAATGTTACCACCAACAGCCCAATCACCAACGAGATAATAATTGTGCCAAGAAGTGAGTTTCTGATTACAGTTGCAACATTGCTGTCAACTATCTGATCAATATTTTTTAACGACGATTTCACTTCCAGAATCCCGAGCAGCTTCGCCTGGTGCTCGTCGGTGTGACAGCCCGAAGTTGAACAATCCTTCTCGTTCTCTATAGGGTTTAGAAGAAGCATGAACTTCTCTTTTCCGTCGTTTATTATCTTCCTTTTATCTTTTAACGACATTGTATCGTGTGGTTCTTCGTTTGGGGCGTGGCAGGGTGTGCACGATTCCGACTCGATGCTCACCTCTGAATTAATAACGGACTTATCCCCGGCAAACCGAACGACCCCGTGTTTATCGTATAGTTTTATCGATAATATTCCATCTTTTCGCTCAAGGTTCTTAAAAATCTCGCTAACCTGATCTTTCGCATTCATGATCATACTGTAGCGGGTTGAGTTCTTAATTATTTCACTAAGGTTATAGGCATCGGTCGTGAGGGTTTCAAGCATATCTTCGCGCAATTTAGCGGTAGTGAGGAAAGTCTGGATGATCAAAAGGATCACTAAAACAGAAGAAGTGACGAAAACTAACTTAAAACCAAGGCTCCGGGCAAATTTCTTCATTGGGTTAATCCAAAAATAAATTTATTTTTTGTGTATCGTATTATAATAATTTATTATATTAAAGCAATGCAATTTTGATATTTTTTAATCTTTCTTAAAATAAAAATATCACGAGCGCAAAATTAACTTGCATGTCTCGTTAAAATACCGTAATTTTTGCATTGTCATAAACCACATAATTATATCGGTTAAAAATTATGCGATCAATAGCTACTATCGGCATTTTTCTCTTCCTGGCGGCTCCTTTGTTTAGCCAGAGTATAAACGGGAGGGTTAGTTCGGCGTACTATTTATACGAACGAAACGAAACCCCCTCTACCCAGTCGTTTAACGCACGGGGTTACCATAGCGCGATTCTCAACCTGAATTATGACAAATTCTCGCTGAGATCTTATCTAAACTTTGAAAATTCCTTCAACCAAAGCACTGACGCACGCCTGCGGGTGTATAATCTCTACTTCGAAGCGAGGAAATTGTTCGATGTTGCTACTGTGAAAATCGGCCGCCAACCATTGATTACTTCATCGGCTTCCGGTGTTTTTGACGGTATCTCTCTTAATGCCTCTTATAAGTGGCTCGGGGTGGATGCCTTCTATGGCGGTAATGTGCCCGAATATCAAAAATTTGAAATTACTGATAAATGGAGTGAGGACTACCTTCTCGGTGGTGAACTTAAAGCAACGATCATCCCTCAATTGACGATCGCTGCCGGTGGGTTTATCAAAAATTTCAAACCAAGAGAATATACGGCTACTCGATTGGATGAAGCTTTCAACCCGATTCAAGTGTTGATTCAGGAGAAATCGAACCAGTTCAAATTCCTGCAAGGCAGGATTTTCTATGACGAAGGAAAAGCGTTCCAGTTAAGCGGGCGGTATGAATACGACCTTAACTACGCCAAAACTTCAAGAATTGAGTTCGACGGAATCTCCTCGCCCGTCGATAAATGGCACTTCAATGTTTACTTCAATTATCTTGCGCCGCAAATCAGATACAATTCTATTTTCTCTGTTTTCGATTATGCCAACACAACTGAAATAGAAATTGGCGCCGGGTATGAGGTTATTAATTCAGTTACAGTGAACGGACGAGTGGGCGTTGTCAACTATCAAGGAGACAACGCAAGCAGATTTACTCTTTCTGCAAACACAGGTTTCGGTTCTATTAGTTACAGAAAAAGCCTCGGCTATGCCGGTGAGATGGATAATATTTCTCTCTATCTGGCGAAATCGCTGTTTGACGGCTTATTTACCCCATCTGCCGGTGTTGCTTTTACAAGTTACAAAGTATCGAAGGATGCGGAAACAAACAGTCTGACTACCATCCTTGGCGGGTTTAACATCAGACCCATCAGATGGCTCTCATTGGATGTGCAGGCTCAGTACATGAATAATAAGATCTATAAAGATGATCTTAGAATGTTCTTCAAGGCTAACTATTGGTTTAACACAATTTTTTAGATAGATAAAAGCTATGAAAACAAAACATATTTATTTCAGTCTGACGATCTTCGCTGTGGCTTTCCTGATCTTTTCGGCTTTTACTACCGAAAATAATACCAATACGGAAAATCCTTCGAAGGTCATCAAATTCTCACATCAGCAGCATGCTCAGTTAATGGCTTGTGAAGACTGCCATTCCGGAGTAACAACGGCAACTAATTTGAAAACCGATTTGTTACCGAAGATGGAGCTTTGCAGCAGCTGCCATGATGTTGAAGACCCCGACAAATGCTCGCAGTGCCATTTCGACGATCTGATGGTACCTTTTACAAAATCGGAGCCGACACTTCTTTTTGATCACGCATGGCACCTGAAAAATGCGCCACTCTCTTCTAATGGTGAGAAATGCTTAGGTTGCCATAAGGATATAAATGTTAACACGGATGTTGCTTTCAGAGGACAGTTTAGCCCCTCGATGGCAGAGTGCTGGATTTGCCACGGCGAAACCAAATCTGCTACCGCTTCCTGCGAAGCATGCCACATTTCCACCGTCAACCTGAAGCCAAAGTCTCACGAACTTGCCGAGTTTGCAACACGGCACAAGTTCGCTTCTATGGCGCCCGGTGCTGATTGCATGATGTGCCACGATAACAGTTCGTGCCAGGAGTGTCACCTTGCTAACGCAGTTATGACTGAAGGTAACACCGCCGAAAGCCATTATATGCCCGGCGAAGGAAGTCTGTTTACTGACGGCAAAGTTCAGAAAGTTCAAAGGGCGCACTCGCTGAACTACCGGTTCGAGCATGCGGTCGATTTCAGAGGTCGTGCAGCTGACTGCCAGTCATGCCACCAGACAGAAACTTTCTGCTCGGCTTGCCACAACCAGACAGGCTCTGATGTTGCAGCCGGTGGGTTCACACCGCTTTCGCACACAAAACCTAATTTCATTACTATCGGAATTGGTTCCGGCGGCGGCGAGCACGCTACTCTTGCAAAACGGGATTTGGGCTCATGCGTTGCGTGCCACGATGCCGCAGGGGCTGACCCTATCTGCGTGCAGTGCCATAACGACGCCGACGGAATTAAGGGAACTAACCCCAAAACGCACATTGCGGGCTTCCTGAAAACCGACAGAGGTGATTGGCACGACGACATGAACTCGGTCTGCTATAATTGTCACACAGATGCAAACGCAAAACCCGGCGGTGTTCGCGGTATGGGGTTCTGCGGCTATTGCCATAATTGATCGCGGAGGAACAACAATGAAAAAGATTTATTTTTATTCTGCTCTCTTAACGGTCTCAGTGGCTTTTTTGATCGCAGGATGCAGCAAAATTAACGATAACATCCCGGTTAATGCGCAACCGGTGGCTCACAAACCCGGATATGCCGAGCACGGCGTGCCCGGTAACCACGCCGCTGATATTATTGCGCAAAAGTACATATTGAAAAGCTGTACTCATTGCCATGGCGCTGACTATGGCGGCGGAATTATCGGTGAAGCAGGTAACTGCAGAAAATGCCACTCGGCACCGGCAGGACCGGAAGCTTGCTATGTATGCCACGGCGACTACAAAAACCCAACGGTTTATGCGCCTAAACAAGGTGCACATTACCCACACTTATATACTAATTCGATCTCTTTAAGGTCGAGATGTTCAAGTTGCCACATCTACCCGACTTCATACTATGCACCGGGACATATCGATAACCCCGACGGCAAGGCGGAAGTTACTTTTGGCAGCATAAGCAAAACCGTTACAAATGAACCAAGTACAGCGAACTACAGGTCGGATTTGCCGCTGTTCACACCGGCGCCCGTTTTCTCTGAAACTGACGGCTGCTCAAGCACATACTGCCACGGCCACTTTAAAAACGGTAACCTTACTAATGTAGTGAAATGGACCGACGGAGCTGACGGCAAGAAGTGTGGCACATGTCATGGCGACCCTGTTACCGGAAATCCGAAACCTAAAGGTACTCACCCACAAGGTGCCTTTGCGGATGATTGCTCGATTTGCCACAACACAACAACTTACAATGCTGCGAATAACACATGGAAGGTTGACTCAACAAATGTGCATGTGGATGGCAAACTTCGCTACAGAGGAGCTGATATCGATTTCTAACGAGGCTGTTAGCGTTGGTAACTGTTAATAATGTACATAGTGAACCGGATTGCAGTTTGTGTTAGTAAATGTCAATACAGGGTAGAGTTAACCAAAGTGCTGTTAATTCAAAGTTGCTGTTACTGCTTTACAGAAACATTTAGTTCGGTTCCCGGTTATTAAAACTTCTTAATAATTTAAGATTTAAAAAGGCTGTTCGGTTTTTCCGCAACAGCCTTTTTTTTATAAGTTTTTTCTTGGGCTGGGTTATTCACAACCACACCGTCAACCCGTTGTGGCTGGGTTTTTCACAACTACCCCATCAACCATTTCGATCAGATTGTCGCCGATTGCCATAAGGTCTTTATTGTGAGTTACAATAACGAGCGACTTTTTATACTTATCCCTAAGCTCAATGAAAAGGTCGTTAATAATTTTGGCATTTGCAGAGTCCAGATTACCCGTTGGCTCGTCGGCAAGAATTAACTCAGGATTATTGCTCAAAGCCCTTGCCAAGGCGGTTCGTTGCTGTTCCCCTCCTGAAAGCTCAGCCGGTTTGTGATCTTTTCTGTGGCTTAAACCGGTTATTTCAATTAATTCTGCTGCGCGGTTGAAAGCCTCTTTACGACTGCTGCCTCCTATCATCATCGGGATTGCAATATTTTCCAATGCTGTGAACTCCGGCAGCAGATGATGAAACTGAAAAACAAAACCGATGTTTTTATTTCTGAAACGGGAAAGTTTCTTCTGCCCCAACGAGAAAATATCGGTGCCGGCAATTCTTACTTTTCCCCGATCCGGGGTATCAATTCCTCCTAAAATGTGCAGCAGCGTACTCTTGCCGGCTCCTGAAGCACCGATAATCACTGAAATTTTATTTTGGGGCACCGAAATATTAACACCTTTCAACACATCTAAGGTGTTTTGTTTCGATACTTTGTACGATTTTCTCAAACCGTCGGTAATTATTATGTTTTCCATTTTATAAAATTTGCATCATTAAAAAATCTGTTTTGCAAGCCGGTAACGCCGAGCTATTCCCACCTGATTGCCTGAATCGGGTCAACCTTTGCGGCTTTTCGTGCGGGATAAATTGAAGCCAGAAGTGAAAGCCCAATCGAAGCGCACAGTATTAAAATGTAATCAAGCGAGTGCAGCTCCATCGGAAGATGATTCAGCTTGAACCGCATTGGGTCTAAAGGTATCAGATGATAATTTATCTGCAGATAGTACACGGTTAAACCTATCAGGCCCCCCGCAAGAGTCCCCACTAACCCCGTAAGAAAGCCCTGAATCATAAAAATCCGTAAGATTATTTTTTCTTCAATTCCCATTGCTGTCAGTATCCCAATATCTCTTTTCTTTTCAATTACCGACATTGTAAGGGACGCCAGAATGTTGAATGCAGCCACTAAAATGATCAAAGAAAGAAGAAACCATGCTACCAACCTTTCGAGCATCATCACATTGTAGATATCTTTATGGAGATCGTACCATGTGGAAAGAACTAACTGCGAACCGTTTTTCCCCTGTGCAAAGTGTTCTTTAAATTTATCGGCGTCGGTATAATCATCCAACCTGATTTCATACCCTTGTACTTCATCGCCGTAGCCCATTACAAACGCTGCACTGTTAATATCGGTAAAAATGTAGTCACCGTCGTACTCAGAATTATTCGATTTATAAATACCCCTAATCACTAACTGCAAATTTTGAATATTTCCTGCACCCCCGGCAAGGTTCTCTATCCCGGCGGGTGAAAGTACGGTTAGCGTATCCCCCACTAAAACGCTAAGTTTTTCAGCCAGATTAATGCCGATAAATGCAGGTGGTGAATCATCCTCGCTGTCAACTGCAAAACTGCCAAACTGCAACGCCTTTTTTATCCCATACACATCGCTGTTCTTTTCCATAGAGATACCCTTAAGGCGCGCAATTCTGTTAAATTCTCTCGAAATTACGGCGGTTTTCCCTTCAATAAATGGGGTGTATCTCTCTCTGAGGCCGCTTGAGTCTAACTCATTTTTAACAGCCGTCAACACTTCCGCAGGCTCTTCGGCAACGCTTTCTATTCTAAGATGTGGCTCAAAACTTACAAGATACGACCGCACAAGCCCGGCAAACCCGTTGAAAATTGCCAGAACAATTATAAGCGCCGCTACTCCAAGCGTAATGCCACCAACAGAAAGGAAAGAAATGATCGATATAAAATTGATCTTCCTTTTGCTTAGAAAATAACGGAAAGCGAAAAATAGCGAAAGCCGGTTGCTCATCAGTTGAACCTCAAAGCATTAACCGGGTCAACCCGTGAAGCCGCAAATGCCGGAATAAGTGAAGCGAGAAAACTTAAACAAACCGATATAAAAAAAACAACAATAAAATAGAAGGGGTTAAGAGCAATCGGCACCACATCAACAAAATAGACCTGCGGGTTAAGGGTAACGATTCCGTAAGTTGCCTGAAGCCACGAAAGCAATAACCCAACCAAAACTCCAAAAAACGAGCCTGCAATCCCCAAAATTAACCCACGCAACAGGAAAATCCTTGTGATAAAACCCGGTTCGGCTCCCAATGCTTTCAGAGTACCTATCGTGTTAGTTTTATCCAAAACCAACATCAACAACGCACTTATTATGTTAAAAGCTGCCACAATGATTATAAGCCCCAAAACAATCGGAACCGGTTTCCGCTGAAGTTCTATCCAGTTAAACATCGGCAAATTTGCCTCTATATAAGTAACCACAGTAAACGGATATTGAAGTTCTGTCTGCAATTCACCTTTTACCAAATCAACCTTTTCCGGGTTTTTCAGTTTTACTTCAATCAGGTTCACATCGTCGTTCATTTCATACAGTTTTTGCAGCGAACCCAGCGAAGTGTAGGCGAACGCATCATCGTATTTACCCATGCCTGTCTGATAAACCCCAACCACCTTAAAATTTTCAACTGTCGGAAGTGCCGTCAGATTGTTTAAGTCAACTGAATTAATAGCGAAAAAATTGATAATATCACCAACCGATACCCGCAGCTTGGTTGCAAGGGTTTTGCCAATCACAACTTTTATAATTGAATCATCCCCCTCATTCAGGTTGAAATTACCATCAACAAGCGTTAACCCCGATCGGCTTTCGAGGTAACCTTGCTGCACACCTTTCAGGGTTATCCCTTCATTAATTCTTCTTTTGCCAAGAATACAAATTTTTTGTGCCGAAACATCTATCCGTTTCAGGTTATTGCCTACCGTTGTTTTCACAGTATTTATCGTTTCCGGCGAGAGCGGAATATCCTGATTGCCGTAACGGAAAATCTGGATATCAGCGTCAAAGTTTGTCAGTTTTTCGCTGATAACTTTCTCGTATCCTTCAAGAACGCTGAGTGCAACTACCAAGGTAGCCACTCCAAGCGTAATCCCCGCGATTGTTGCCACAGAGAAAAAAGTGTAAGTACCGCTTTTGTTACCCGGTTTCAGGTACCTGATAAGGAGAAAAAAGGCAGACTTCAAGTTACTTTCCGGCTGCTCTGCACAAAAACATCAAAATCTCCTGTTCCGCGCTGCCCGGTTTTGCAGTAAGGCTAACCGGTTTACCATCTGCAGATGTGCTGATATTTTTACCGGCAGAATTAAATTTCTTCACGAAATTTTGAGTATAGTTGTTATTACCACATTTGAATGTGAGGCTGTACTCATTTTTCGCATATTTCAGTGCTATCTCTTTATCAGGGTTATCAGGGGCAGAAGCATCGTAAGATGACTCTATAACATTCGAGAGATTCATATCAACTCCACCGGTTATAATTGAAGTAACGGCAGCATTATAAGAAGAATCCGCGTTTTGCTTTAACTCCGAGGGGATATAGAAAAAATACTCAGCTCCTTTGCTTATGAAAAGACCATCTTTAACCACAGGCACAAAGCCCTTCTGCGACATTTCACTAAGTATTGTCATTTTTTTCAACACAGAGAGAAGTTTTTTGCTCTTTTTAAGTTTATAGGCTTCCTTGTAAAATTTGACCGATTCATCAAACTTTTGCGCATTGAACATCAAATGCCCTTTTTCCATCTTGGTGTTGTAAAGGATGTTACCGAAATAATTTACGGAATCTTTCTGGGCATTTTTCCTTTGAATCAAGTCGTTATATACTTTGGTTATCATCGAATCTATCCGGCTAACTACAGCGAACCCCTCATCATATTTTCCGGTGTTAAAATATAAATCGTAAAGTTCGCTCAGAGCATTAAGGTTACCGGGCTCATTCGCTAAAATATTGTTGAAATGAACAACTGCTGAGTCTGACGACCCCAGAAATTTATAAATCTGCCCCAGCCCAAAGTTGGCGATGTCGTAATATCTGTTGTTTTTATCGCCGTTCATCTCCTGCAGACAGAGGTTAAAATACTTTATCCCATTTTCAGCGTCATTTATCATCATATAAAGGCGCCCTACATCACAAAAAACATTCACTTTGGAGAACTCAAAATCATTCCAGGTGAACGAGGGTGTTTCTAAATAATCAAGCGATTCCAAATAATACTTAATCCCTTCGGAAAAGTGTTTTTTAATTTTGTTAGTATCTTTGGTATCCGGCGGAATGAACTCTTTCACCATCCCTTTATAATATGTGAGGATAGCCTTCATGTTTGATTTTCCTTCCGGGAACAACTTTAAGCCGTCGTTCAGATATAAATTAGCCGATCTTTCATCCTTCCCTTGAATAAAAGTTATGGCAATTTTAATGTAAACTTCGGGGTCATTCGTCTCTTTTGAAAGAGCCTGAAGATATTTCATCCGTGCCATCATAACATCCGGCGGGTTTCGGTTGAGATAAGAGTCCCCCTCATTCATTAGATCTTTATAGCCGCCCTGAGCAAAAAGAAAAGAATGAAAAAAAAGCAAGAAGACGGTGCTGCTGAAGAATTTTCGCATTTGTTCCTCGGATAAGATTTTAATTTTGTTTTACAAATTTACCGATTTAAACGATTTACAGGGCGCTTTGTTTCGAAGATTTTTTCAGTCTCTTAAATTTTCACCTTTTTTATCAGTTTTTTCTGATAAATAATCTCTAAATTACTTCCAAGATATTTAACTTCTTTTAATCAAAATTTTTTCAAAATCTTCCGGAATAATTTGGATTAAAATCAGTAAAACGGTATATTTGTGGTCTGTTTATTTTTAGTTCTTCAAAATAGTGATTGCGGGGCGTAAAAGCCCAAAAAAGAGTTGCAAACAACCAACTTCCGGGGTATAGCGTAGCCCGGCTAGCGCGCCTGGTTTGGGACCAGGAGGTCGCAGGTTCGAATCCTGCTACCCCGACAAAAGAAAACTCTATGGGCCCGTAGCTCAATCGGATAGAGCATCAGCCTTCTAAGCTGAGGGTTAGTGGTTCGAGTCCACTCGGGCTCGCAAGTTGTTGATTATTTAAGAGCTTTTTTATAGTCAGGTTGCAGTTAATTGATGCGAATTTCAGCGGGTAACCAAAACTAAGAACAGAAATTTTTAACTAAATTAAAATATTACGGTTTTTATTCAGGGGCCCCATCGTCTAAAGGTTAGGACATCGCCCTTTCACGGCGGTAATAGGGGTTCGAATCCCCTTGGGGTCACTAACTTAACCCGGCAGCAGGCTGCCGGGTTTTTTATTAACCGGTTTGCCGGTTTTCTTAAAAATCAAATTCCCGGATATCTTCTTAACATGGGGAACTCAATTTAAATGTAAAAAGAGCCGGCAAAAGCCGGCTCTGTAAATTTTTACCGATTCACTTTTTCCATTGCTCTTTCGTGCAAAAATAAGACTAAGTTTCGCTTGTAATGAAGCTAAACTAAAGTTTTAACGAAACTACTTTCCTAAAACCGGGTGAAATTTACACTTCCTGCATGTTATGGAAAACTGCCACCACATCTTCATCTTCTTCAAGCAGATCGACCAACTCGTTCATCTCAGTTACCTGTTCGCCGCTGACTTCGCGATAAACCGTGGGGATGTACTGAAGCTCACCGCTTACCACTTCGATCCCTTTATCTTCAAGCGCCTTCTGCATCGAACCGTATTCTTCAAATGCTGCGTAAATATATATAAATTCATCATCGTGATCCATCTCTTCAAGCCCGGAGTCAATAAGCTCAAGCTCAAATTCATCAAAATCTTCAACCGACGATTTGTGAACCTTAAAAAATGCTTTGTGCTCAAAGTTAAACAGCACGCTCCCCGAGTTACCAAGGGTTCCGTTTCCTTTTTTGAAGTGGTGCCTCACATTGGCAACAGTTCTGGTTGAGTTATCCGTTGCGCACAGCACTATAATTGAAGTGCCGCCGGGGCCTATTCCCTCGTACATAATTTCCTGATAACCCGTGGTATCTTTCGACGAAGCTCTTTTAATAGCTGCTTCAACACGATCTTTCGGCATGTTTACCGCTTTTGCGTTTTGTATTGCTAAACGCAACTTCGAGTTGCCTTTTGGGTCGGGACCGCCCGCCTTAACGGCGATTTCGATCTCTTTCCGCACGCGGTTGAAAGCAACTGACATCTTGGCAAATCGCGCAAACATTGTGTGTTTACGCTTCTCAAATATTCTGCCCATATTTCCGTTTTTTTTGTTATTAACTTTACAAATTTAAATACCTTGACGCATTTATCAAATTTCCGACCAATATTCCGCAGCCGGTTTTTATTTGCACTGTTTTACCGGCGGTTTATTTCAGGTTGAGTTACCGTTAATTAATGTCTTGCCTGCACTGTGTTACCTGCGGTTTATTTCAGACTGATTTACCGTTATTATAATATGACTTTTTATTGTCTTAACTCCGTTTTTTATCCCTTTTTCTCCGGCTTAATGGTTCTCGTTCCCCTGTTCTCTTCCCTGTTTAATAACGGGTTGCTGATTATTTATTCTTTTCTGCCAAAATAAAGCATCTGAACCATCCGCTACTATTTGTATTTCAATAAATTTTTCGTATATTTCAATTGTGCTTCTTATGGTTCGGGATTTATAAACTTTTTTATATAAAAACTCAACGGAGCCTCTGTGAAACATTTAATTTTATTGTTTCTGTTCCTCTTTGCAACTGCCTACCCGGGTGGGATAATGGTCACAAACCCCCAAAAAGGCACGACGATGCATATCGCATCCATCAATACTGAAACCACCATTGAAAATCAGGTTTCAATTACCAAAGTTACTACTCTGTATTTAAATAATACCGACTCAACAGTAACTCCAACCTTGATTTATAATCTTCCCGGAGAAGCCAGCGCCGTAAAGTTACGGTGGAAACTCAATGATATATGGTACGAAGCCGGCTTTTCTGCAAACCCTCAGGATACAACTATGGGAGGTGGCGGAAGTATCAACTATTATGTTGCCCAGTTTCTCAGACAACCGGTTGTTATCTATCCGTTTACTGATAGTATTATATCAGAAAAATCAATTACTGTGGAATTTACCTATGTTGAGTTTCTTCCGTATGATTTAGGAGTTGTTGGGATAAAAATACCGCACAATTTGCTCTATTCTAACTTTTCGAACCCAAATATTACTTCTGATTTCACAATTAAATTAATATCCCACAGAACCGTTAACAGTTTCACTTCTTCTTCTCACCCAAACGCTGTTGTTACGGTTAGTGGCGATACTTCAGTTTTAACAGCTGAGAATATTGTCGGCGTTCCGATAGACTTTATCGGGAGTTACGAATTGGCTTCCGATTCCACGGGGTTTTCCAGTTATTCAACTTTCTTAGAAGATTCGGCAAGCGTTGCAGATACTATTGACGGCGGTTATTTTTTAACCGTGATTGAACCCTACAAAGACACTTCAAATGTGCTTCCTAAAAAAATTGTCCTTGTGATTGACAGATCAGGAAGTATGGACGGAAGCCGGATGAATATGGCTAAAACTGCAGCCCGTTTTATTGTTGAAAGACTGAATACTAATGACCTCTTTAACTTAGTTTCTTTTTCAACTGATGTCCGTTCATTCAAAGCTGAACTCGTGCCCGCTACCGCACAAAGTATTTCGGCAGCGCTGGTTTGGATAAACAACTTAAATGCGTCCGGCGGTACGGACGCTTCACTTGCATTTGCAACTGCAATACCAAATTTTTACGGTTCGACTGATTCAACAGCAAACATGATTATGTTCATAACAGACGGTGAAGCGAATACGGGTATTTGGCAAACAGGGCCCCTGCTTAATTACATAAACACTATGGCTTCACAAATTAATGCCAATTTCTCAATTTTTACTTTTGGAATTGGGGCAAATTCCGGCGTTCAGCTGCTGCAGTTAATTGCTAATCAATATTCCGGGCGTTTTCAGCTGATTCAGGACGCTGATATAGTAAATGTTCTGACTAAATTTTATCTGAAAATTCAAAACCCCGTGTTGCTTTCACCTGTCATTTCATTTTCAAACCCGGGCATTACTTCAACACATCCGACACTTCTGCCTAATTTTTACATCGGAGAGCAGTTCATTTTATCAGGGCGCTACATGGAAAGAATAACCGAGCCGGTTACGATCCAGCTTTCCGGGAAGAGATTTGGTCAGAATGTTACTTATCAGTATCAGTTCACCCCGAATGACTCAGCAGATGACAGCAGAAGGTTCCTGACCAAAGTCTGGGCAAAACAATATATTACCGACCTGTTCGCAATATATTACACTCTTAATCCAAACTCAGCTCAGGCGTTGGAAATTAAACAGTCCATTATTGCCTTAAGTCTTCGATATGGGATTATCACTGCATTTACTTCGTTCGGTTTTCCTACAGATATGGAAAATGAAGAAGAAAAGGATAAAAACTCACTGCCGGATCAGTTTGTGCTCTATCCGAGTTACCCTAACCCGTTTAACCCGAGCACTACGATTAAATATTCAGTTCCAACTCGCGCGATGGTAAAAATAACCGTTTACGACATGCTCGGCAGAATCATTGAAGTGTTGACTGATGAAGAGAAAGAACCCGGTACCTATTCTATTCAATGGAACGCCTCGAAGTTTTCTTCCGGGATGTATATCCTAACCGTAGAATATGCGGGAAAAATTTACACGCAAAAACTATTGTTAATTAAATAAACACTCTAAAAACTTTAAAATAATCGCAAACTGAAAACATTTTTTTAAGCATTCGTTCCTCTTCTAAATCTTATTTGGAAGAGGAATGAATGCTTTTTTTTATTGTAAATGGTAATTTATCACAACTAATACTTTAGATTGTAAAATAATTGCAAAAAAGCCCATTTAGATTATTATTTAATAACAAGATTTATTAAGTTTCATAACCACTTTGAAATTATTTTCTAAGTGCGGGATATATTTTAAAACAAGAGATGAAATAATGGCTGATATACAACTTGTGAAGGTTGAAGATGTTACCGTTCGTTTTGCCGGAGACTCCGGCGACGGTATGCAATTAACCGGCTTGCAGTTTTCTACTTCTTCCGCTATAGCCGGTAATGATTTAAATACACTTCCTGATTACCCTGCTGAAATCAGGGCACCCGCCGGATCTTTGCACGGGGTTTCAGGTTTTCAGATACGATTTTCAAGCGGCGAAAGCCCTACGCATGGTGATAACCCTGATGTTTTGGTGGCTATGAACCCGGCAGCTCTGAAGGTTAACCTTAAAGACCTTAAAAGAGATGCCACTATTTTGGTGAATGAATCTTCTTTTGACAATAAAAACCTCTCTCTCGCTAAGTACGAAACAAATCCCTTGGATGACGGTTCACTAAAAGGGTATAATGTTTTGCGCGTTCCGATGACCAAAGCCGTTATGAACGCTTTGGAAGGGGTGAACATTTCTTTGAAAGATAAAGAAAGATGTAAAAACTTCTTCGCTCTCGGGATTATGTTCTGGATGTACAGCCGCCCAATTGAACCAACAATCGACTGGATCGAGAACAAGTTCAGAAACAAACCGGAATTGATGACAGCGAATAAGAAAGCGCTGATGGCTGGCTACCACTATAGTGAAATGACTGAACTTTTCACCACCCGTTTTTACTTAGAACCATATAAACTGCCTGCCGGTAACTATAAAAATGTAACCGGTAACGAAGCGGTTGCACTTGGTATGGTGGCAGCTTCATGGAAAAGCAATCTGCCGTTGTTCCTTGGCTCGTACCCTATTACACCGGCTTCCGAAATTCTGCACGAACTTAGTTCGTTCAAACATTTCGGGGTGAAAACTTTCCAGGCTGAAGATGAAATTGCTTCTATCGCTGCCTGCATTGGTGCTGCGTTTGCAGGTAACTTAGCGCTTACCACCACTTCAGGACCCGGGCTTGCACTTAAAATGGAAGCCGTTGGGTTGGGCGTTATGACAGAGCTTCCGATCGTTATTGTGGATGTGCAGAGGGGCGGTCCTTCTACCGGCTTGCCGACTAAGACCGAACAGGGCGACCTTCTCCAGGCGCTCTACGGCAGGAATGGTGAGGCACCGGTATGCGTGCTTGCGGCTGCAACACCGGTTGACTGCTTCTACATGGCTTACGAAGCCTCAAGAATTGCCGTGAAGTATATGACTCCCGTTATTCTCCTCACGAACGGATACTTAGCACAAGGTTCTGAGCCGTTCAGAATCCCTTCGGAAGATGAACTGCCGGACTTTAAAGTTGAGTTCAGAACAGAAGAGGAAGGGTTCTTCCCATACCTTCGCGATGAAAACCTCGCAAGACCCTGGGCAATTCCGGGCACACCGGGGTTAGAGCACAGAATCGGCGGATTGGAAAAAGCGAACATTACCGGTAATGTGAACTACTCACCTGAAAATCACGAATTTATGGTGAAACTTAGAGATCAAAAAATTAAAAACATCGCTAAAGAAGCGCCAAAACTTGAAGTTCGTGGTGAACAAAAAGGTGATCTCCTCGTTCTCGGTTGGGGTTCAACCTACGGAGCCATCACAGAAGCCGTCAACAGAATAATGGCTCGCGGGCTGAAAATTTCACAGGTGCACTTGAGATATATTAACCCGATTCATCCGGATCTTGGTGACATACTCAAGAAATTCAAACGCGTCCTTATTCCCGAAATAAACCTCGGGCAGATGGCTACCGTTATAAGAAGCAAATATCTGATTGATGTAGTCCAGTTTAACAGAATTCAAGGGCTGCCGATTAAAGCTTCTGAAATTGAAGAAAAAATTCTAAACATGCTCGGAGTGAAAAAATGACTGATGTAAATAAGATATCGACGACACAACTTACTGCTAAAGATTTCGCGTCTGACCAGGAGGTGAAATGGTGTCCGGGCTGTGGAAATTATTCGATTCTCGCTCAAATTCAAAGAGTTTCCCCCTCGCTCGGCGTTAAAAAAGAGGACTTTGTGTGGGTTTCCGGTATCGGTTGCTCTTCAAGGTTCCCGTATTACATGGATACCTATGGCATTCACGGGATTCACGGCAGAGCGCCCGCCATAGCAAGTGGCGTGAAAATTGCCCGGCCCGAACTTTCTGTCTGGATGGCTACCGGCGATGGCGACCTTCTTTCAATCGGTGGTAACCACTTCATTCATATCTGCCGGAGAAATGTCGGCGTTAAAATGATCCTGTTCAACAACAAGATTTACGGTCTTACCAAAGGGCAGTATTCACCCACTTCCGAACAAGGGAAGAAAACAAAATCGACCCCTTATGGAAGTGTTGATTACCCCTTTAACCCTGCGATGATTTCGATTGGTGCCGGTGTTACATTCTATGCAAGAACCATCGACAGAGAACCAAAACATATGCAGGAAATGATCGCTAAAGCTTCTGAACATCACGGAACTGCCCTGATTGAAGTCTATCAGAACTGTAATATCTTTAACGATGGTGCCTTTGCTTCACTTACGGACAAAGAAACCAAGGCGGATAATGTTCTGATTCTGGAAGACGGTAAACCGATGGTCTTCGGAAAAGACCGCGATAAAGGTATCAAATTGGACGGTACAACCCCCATGGTTATTGACCTGAACGATGGTGTTCACTCGATTAATGATGTGTGGGTGCACAAAGAGTACGATCCTTACGGACATAACGCCTTCATTTTAGCCGAATTTACTGATAATGAAGACCTGCCGGTTCCTATTGGCATCTTCAGAAGATTCGAGAAACCTACTTATGAAGAATTGTTGGTCGGGCAGATTGAAAGAATTCAGGAGAAAAAGAAAGTTACCTCGTTCGAAAAACTTATCGGCGAAGGAAATGTTTGGACTGTGGAATAAGTTCTGATTAAGACCTATCCTACTCTCTAAATTTGCACACAGAAAGCCGGCACTTTATTGTCGGCTTTCTTGTTTTTATCGCCGGATATTGCGGTTTTAAACCTTGTAATTGTTGATCTTAAAGTATTTTGCATAACCCAAATTTTATGCGCAATTGCACGGTATTAACCTTGTGGTTGTGGGTACTCAACTTTTTGTTTAACCCCTGTTTTTTCCGTGTATTTGCCCATTTTAAAACTTATACTTGCAGTTCATATTGGTTGTCTTTGCGCCTTTTCAGTTATATTAAAAATCTATTCCGTAAACAATTGGTATATTTAAAATTCGGATTTTTTAATTCCTATTAGTTTTGGAGAATTTTTGAGTTTAACCGAAATTTGGGGATTTTTACTTTTCTAAAATTAAAAGATTTTCTAACTCTCGTTAAAAACGAAATTTGAAATTTATTTTTTTATCTTTATCGCCGATCAATGACAAAATACAACGAATTACTGAAAATTATTAAGGAAAATAATTCATTTCTGATTACCTCGCATGTTAACCCGGATGCCGATGCCATCGGCTCGGAAATTGCGGTGTGGCTTCTGCTTAAAAGGCTCGGGAAAATGGTTAAAATTGTTAACTTTTCTACCACACCCGATTTTTTGGAATTTCTGGACGCCGAAAATGTTATTGAAAAATACTCATCCGAAGCACACGACGATTATTTCCTTAACTGCAATGTGGTAATTTCTTTAGATTTTAACAATCCGGACAGAACCGTGAAGATGGCTCCTTTGTTTGAGAAAAGGGACGGACACATTGTCTGTATCGATCACCATTTAGAGCCGGTGAAAAAGGCGTTTACACTGTTAATATCTCGTCCCAGATTCGCTGCTACCGCACACATTATCTACGATTTTATCATTAAAACCAAGGTTACTGCCATAGATAAAGAAATAGCATTGCCAATTTATGCCGGGATAACCACAGACACAGGCAGTTTTAAGTACGAAAGAACTACACCGGCACTTCACAGAATTGCCGCAAAACTGTTGGAAACAGGAATTAAACCAATAGAAGTGAACGATTATATCTTCGGGCAAGATTCCCTTTCGAAATTTGCCCTGTTGGGTAGAGCGCTTAATTCGTTGAAAGTTTACGGCGACAACGGGCGGCTTGCTGTTATGACACTTGATCAGAATGATTTTGCCGCCACTTCTGCTTTGGAATCAGATACCGAAGGCTTTATTAACCTCTGTATGGCAATTAAAGGGGTGAAACTTGGCGCTATTTTCATCGATTTGAGGGAAGGTTTTAAGGTTTCGCTAAGGTCGAAAAAAGGTTATGATATCAGGAAAATTGCTGCCCACTTCGACGGAGGAGGGCACAAACACGCCGCCGGAATAAGAATAAGAACCGTACAATTGGATGCAATGCAAAACGAAATTATAAACTACATTCTGGAAAACGCAAAAGAAGAGGAAGAAAATGATTAACCCGATTATTCAATCTGTTGCAATCCCCAATTTTGACCCGGAAACTGTAACCCTGGCTTTTTTTGAAGATAACGACGACCTGAAAGAAAACTTTGGGAAATTTGTTGCAGAAAACAAAATTTCACTCACCCACATCACCCGGCAGGGTTTTCTTGATAAAGATGATAAACTTAAATGCAACAACGGCAATGACGAGTTTGTACTGTTCAAGTCAAAACCTGAAGATATTTCAACGGATTTTTTCAGAAATTCTCTGGCAGGGTTCTTTTCTTCTCTGTCTGCAGAGGTGAAAAAAGTAAATATAATCCTCCCTAACCACAAATATTATGAACAGCTTTTCCCCGATGCAAACGACTTTTATCAGTCGCTGATTGAGGGTGTTCATCTTGGGTGCTATAAATTTGACAGATACCTTTCAAAAAAAGAGGAACGAACCGTTTCGGTGAATCTTGTTTCTTCTTCACAGGAGAAAGTTGCAGAAATTGCGGAAACCACGCTTAAGGTGATTAATGGTGTTTTTTTAGCGCGTGAATTGGCGAACGAGCCGGCAAATGTTATTAACCCCGTTTCCTTTGCTGATAGAATTGTTGCAGAATTTTCACAGTTGCCCAACACTTCTGTGGAAATTTTCGACGAAGAAAAGCTAAAGGAAATAAAAATGGGGGGCATTCTTTCAGTCGGCAAAGGAAGTGCAACTCCCCCACGGTTAGCGATAATTAAATACAATCCATTAGGCGCTCTTAAAAATGTGGCTTTGGTGGGCAAAGGAGTAACCTTTGATTCCGGCGGCATTTCCATCAAACCTGCTCAAAATATGGGCTGGATGAAAGCAGACATGGCCGGAGCGGCGGCTGTTACGGGCGCAATGCTGAATATTATTTCTTTGGAGTTACCCGTTGCTGTTACTGCTGTTTTGCCCCTTGCGGAAAATATGCTCAGTGGGAACTCATACCGACCAGGTGACATCGTTACAACTTACTCACAAAAAACAGTGGAAGTGGATAATACCGACGCCGAAGGGCGGATTATTCTTGCAGACGCCCTCTGGTATGCCTCGGCTCTTAACCCCGATATTTTAATAGACCTTGCAACCCTAACGGGCGCCGCTGCGGTGGCTCTGGGTGACCTTGCTGCAGCTCTTTTCACCAAAAACGATGAACTTGCCACAAATCTTATTTCATGCGGTGAAAAAACCCGCGAACGACTCTGGAGGCTCCCCCTTTGGGATGAGTATAACGAGCTGATAAATAGTAATGTGGCGGATGTTAAAAACACCGGAGGAAGATATGGCGGCGCTGTAACAGCAGCTAAATTTTTAGAAAAATTTGTGCAGGGCGATACCGCCTGGGCACACTTGGATATTGCAGGGCCGGCTATAACAAATAAAACAACCAACTACACCAAAACCTGGATGACAGGCTTCGGTGTCAGACTTTTAACCGATTTCATCAGAGGTATTAAATGAACGAAGATGCTAAAGTCTTTTCGGCTAACTTAGAATATGACGATTTCTTAGAGCTTGAGAAAGCTATCTACACAATGGAAAAACCGTCGTTTTTCATTAAAGTGTCAAATTTACTCGGAAGCCCGATTGAAAAACTGTTGGATAAATTGCCCGAAAGCAATCGGGATAAGATTATCGATATTACAAACGATGCCCTTTTGAAAGCAACAAACCTTGCCGCTAAATCTTTGGAATATGTTGAATCAAATTCTGAATATGATTCGAAAAAATTGCACAAACTGATAACAAGCCTGCTTGGTGGCGGAGCAGGTTTGTTTGGCTTTACTGCTTTAGCGATTGAGCTGCCGATTACTACAACTGTGATGTTGCGCTCGATTGCTGAAATTGCTAAAATGAACGGTGAAGACCTTACAGACCTCGAAACAAGATTAAACTGCGTGCAGGTTTTCGCTTTTGGGTCAAGAAGCAAGGAAGACGACGCCGTTACTTCCTCTTATTATGCCTTGCGGATCGTTCTCACAAAAGAACTTGCATCATTAGTTTCGAAGATTGAAGGGCTTATTTCAAAAGAACTTACATCCAAAACACTAAGCAAATTTCTGGCTAAAATTACCGAACGATTCTCGCAAAATGTCTTAGTGAAATTTATGGGGCAGGCTACCCCGATTATCGGCGCTGCCGGTGGTGCAACGATAAACTACCTGTTCACCGATTTTTATCAGGAAGTGGCTACTGCGCATTTCACTATCCGAAGGCTTGAAAGAAAATACTCACAAAGCCTCATCCAAGAGGAATACGACAGAATTGCCGGGCGGATCAAATCCCGCAAATGATTTATTGAGAGAATGAATGTTATGCTTTTATAATAAAGTTACACGGCAAACTACCCCGCAAACAAGAAATTGAGGGATTGAATTGAATGCCGTCACTTAACGACCCGATTAGCACCCTCCCATTAGTAGGACCTCAAAGGGCAAAAGCCTTCAGAACCGCCGGGTTAAACACCGTGCGCGATTTGTTGTGGTATTTCCCATTCCGGCACATCGACAGAACCACAATAATTTCAATCGCAAGGGCATATAACTACACTAAAAACGGCTACGACGGCGAGTTCACTTTAATCGGCAGAGTTCGCTCTTTTCGGTTGCACACATTCGGAAAGAAAAAGGTTTTTGCAGTGCGGGTTGCCGATGATTCCGGTGAGCTTGATTGCATTTGGTTCCAAGGTATTCAATATTTCAGCAACGCTTTCACCGAGGGGGATATGCTTGCGGTTTCAGGCAAACCATCAATCTCCAAGCGGGGTGATTTTCAGCTGATACACCCCGTTTTCGATAAGTTTACACATGATGAAAGCAGCAATTTCTTCAAAACCGGTAAGATTATTCCCGTTTATTCCGTTAATAAGTTCTTCAAAGAGGCTAATCTGGGTGAAACAGGCTTGCGGCGGATCATCGACCGTGCACTTGCCTCGCACGCCGGTTCTATTGAAGAAACTCTTCCGCAAAGTTTAATAAAAAAGCGAAACCTCAACGGGTTGAAGGAAACGGTTGAGGAAATCCACAATCCCACTTCGTTGGAACAGGTGAGGAAAGGCTACACACGGCTAAAATATGAGGAGTTCTTCTATTTCCAACTGAATGCCGTTGCAAAACGGGAAAACTATAAAAAGCTGAACCGCGGCATTCAATTTTCCGTTCAAACGAGGATAATTAACGATTTTATCGAATCTCTCCCTTTCAGGCTTACGAAAGCGCAAATCAAAGTTTTGGGTGAAATTAAAGGAGACATGTTTTCGCCACAGCCGATGATGAGGCTGCTGCAGGGGGATGTGGGTAGCGGTAAAACTGTGGTTGCACTTATTTCTATGCTGATGGCGATCGATTGCGGCTATCAGGCAGTGCTGATGGTTCCTACTGAAGTACTGGCTGCACAACACTTTAAAAGTATTAAAAAATTTCTTGCTCCTTTTCTCGGAAGTGGCGCTTCAGGGGTTGAAGAGGTTTCACTTTTTGATGATACCTCTTTTGCTGCAACAAGCGACAGTTCATCCCCGGCAGGTGTGGGTGGTTCAACCCCGGCAGGTGTGGGCACAACAAACTCGACAGAAGAGGCTGCTACGAGCACAGCCGGCACTGACGACTCAAATCCCGCCGGTGCGGGTGGGATAAACCCGGCTGATGGGGTTGTTATTAACCCGACAAACGCAAACGGGACTAACCCGGCTGAAAACAACTCGTCCTTTACCGAAACTGCCCCTCGACATAATATTACCATCGAACTGCTGACGGGCAGCACAAGCGCAAAAGAAAGAAACCGCATTCTGCCGGCACTGGCAGAGGGGAAAGTGGATATATTGGTCGGCACACACGCTTTGTTTGAGGATAAAGTTGAGTTCAGCAAACTCGGGTTGATCGTAATCGACGAGCAGCACCGTTTCGGGGTAGAGCAACGCGCACGGCTTCTGCAGAAATCCGCCACTCCGGATGTATTGGTGATGACAGCCACCCCAATCCCCAGAACACTATCGATGACGGTTTTCGGGGAGTTGGATGTTTCGGTGATTAATGAACTTCCTGCAAACAGGGTTCCGGTAAAAACTGCTATCAGGGGTGAATCGGCGCTCGGCGGTATCTACGACTTTATCAGAACCTCCGTTCGAGCCGGCAGGCAGGCTTTTATCGTTTACCCGTTGGTTGAAGAGTCTGAAAAACTCGATCTTAAAGCGGCGGAACAAGGTTTCACCGAAATTGCCACTTCACACCTCCCTGATCTGAAAATTGGGTTGCTCCACGGAAGAATGAAGTGGCGGGAAAAAGAAGAGGTGATGAATCGTTTCGTGAACCGCGAGTTTGATATTCTGGTTTCCACTACGGTGATTGAGGTCGGTGTGGATATCCCAAATGCAACCGTTATGCTTATTAACGAAGCCCACCGTTTTGGGCTTTCGCAGTTGCATCAACTAAGAGGAAGAATCGGCAGAGGCGCTGAACAGTCGTACTGCATATTGGTTACAAAAGATGAAATTGTGGCTTCCGCCGGCAAAATAAGCCAACCGGTTGAATATCTGCCGCAAGGGGTGCTGGAAAGGCTTAAAACCATCACTCGCCTGAAAGCAATGGAAGAAAGCAACGACGGCTTCAAACTTTCTGAAATTGACCTGAGAATGAGGGGACCCGGCGACATCTTTGGAAAAAAACAGAGCGGAATACCCGATTTTAGGTTCTGCGATATCGCAAACGACTCAGCGATTATGTTTGAAGCAAAAGAAGATGCCCAAAAAATTGTTCTTGAAGACCCCACCCTTACACAACCGGAAAACCGGGTTATTGCCAAAACATTGGATAATTTAATCTCTTCGTCTGAAAACTTCTATGGTATCGGGTGAGGAAAAACACTCAGAATATTTTCTCGGACAAACCATAAAGAAACTTAACATAAATCCCATTTACCCGGCAAAATAAATAAAGGTAAACCGGGATAAACAATAAAGAAACTCACCACAAAACCTTGCAGGATCTAACAGCAAACACTTTAATTCTTTATATTTAAGGTTTGTATTATTTAAATTTTTGAGCCGATGAAAATTGCCGTTTGCCAGATTAACTCCATAATCGGAGATATAGAGGGCAACAAGAAAAAGATTATTGACGGATATAAACAAGCAACTTCGAATGGTGCTGATTTAGCCGTTTTCCCTGAACTTGCTTTGGTGGGGTATCCTCCGTTAGATTTAGTTACGAAGAATTATTTCAGAAAGAAGTGTGCCGAAGCTACCGAGGAAATTGGAAAACTTACCAATAACACTACCGCATTAATTTTTGGCTCAATTACTGAATCTGATATTGCCGGTTTGTCTCAAAAGAATGATGGTGAGCATAAGGCTGATGGTTCTGAAAAAGCAGAAAAAGAAAAAGCCACCACCATTTTCAACAGTGCGCTTTTTTGTTTTCGGGGCGAAATAAAAAGAGTTATCAATAAAACACTGATTCCGGAGTATGATATTTTCCACGAATCCCGCTATTTTTCACCGGCGGAAAAATCTTCAGTGTTCACTTTCAAAGGTGAAATTATTGGTGTTACAGTGTGTGAGGATATTTGGAACCACGAGGACCGTGCCGGTGCTATCCAATACCCAATCGACCCAATCGAAGAGCAATTAGAAGCGGGTGCCGAGTTGCTCATCAACATCTCTGCCAGTCCTTTCGACTATGGTAAAAGAACTGCAAAATATGAAATGTTGCGCAAAATCTCCCGGAATAACGGTGTTAAAATCGTCTATGTTAATTGCGCCGCCGCACAAACCGACCTGATTTTCGACGGTGCAAGTATGTGTTTTAACAAAACGGGCAACCTGCTTAAACTCGGTAAACTATTCAGTGAAGACTATTTCATTTTTGATACGAATGCCACGACGGCGGCAAATTTAACTTCAAGTTTAAAAGAATCGGCAACAACGCATTCTGGGTTTGCAGCCTCTGAAAAATCAAAAGCTTCGGCGGTATCAAACCCAACCTCCGGCGCCACTTCAGTCGTTGACGACTCTTCAACCTCCGGCGACATCTCAACCCCAATTGTTACAGTTGAGCGCTCGTTTGAGGAAGAGGTTCACGACGCTATAATCTTCGGGATAAAAGACTACTGTGCAAAACTTAATTTCAAGACAGTGTGCCTCGGTTTAAGCGGCGGCATCGATTCCGCAATAGTTGCATACTTTGGGGCTAAAGCAGTCGGTCCGGAAAATGTGTTTGTTACACTAATGCCCTCAGAATTTACAACCGACAGCAGCACAACCGACGCTTTGAAACTCATCAACAACTTGCGCATCCAATACAATTCAGTTTCAATTCAGCCTGTTTTTGAAAAAACAAAAGAAATGTTGAAGCTCCTTTTCGGAAACACGCCCGAGGATGTAACTGAAGAGAACATGCAGTCGCGTATCCGTGGTTTGTATATGATGTCAATCAGCAACAAATTTGGTCATCTTTTGCTCACCACCGGCAACAAATCTGAGCTTGCAACCGGCTACGCAACTCTTTACGGGGATATGGTGGGCGGTTTGGCTGTAATCGGCGATGTTTTCAAAACAGATATTTACAGAATCTGTGAATATATCAACAGAAACGAAGAAATTATTCCCCGGGAGATAATCGAGAAAGTCCCCTCGGCTGAACTCAGGCACAACCAAACGGATCAGGATTCACTGCCGCCGTATCCCGTTTTGGATAAAATGCTCAAATTATACATCGAAGAAAATAAAGAAATTGACGAGATTTCAGCCCTAACCGGCGATGAAGAAATGGTACGACAATTCCTTAATATGGTTGACAGAAACGAGTTCAAGAGAAATCAGGGTGCACCTGTTTTACGAGTTTCAAAGAAAGCTTTTGGTTCGGGCAGAAAATTCCCGATTGTTCAAAAATGGAGAAGATAACCCGTTCGGGCAGAAAATTCCCGATCGTTCAAAAATGGAGAAGATAATGAAAAAAATAGCGTTTTTTAGCCTTGTTCTTAGCGTTTTGCTATCGGTTGTTGTGTTTCCGCAATTCGGTGGCGGAGATAAATTATCGTTGAAAACGCCGGTTCTTTCCAGAGATATGGTCAAACCCGGTAATGAAATAAAAATTGCCGTTCCGGCTACTATCGAGGCGGGTTATCATGTTAATTCAAACAAACCGAAAGACCCGAACCTTATAGCTACCGTGATCTCCGTTACTTCAAAAAATGGAATTAAAACCACCGGAACCAAATACCCTAAGGCTAAAGATTTCAAATTTGACTTCTCCGACTCCCCCGTCTCTGTTTACGACGGTTCGTTCAACCTTTTTGTTAAAGTGAAGATTCCGGAAAGCCTGAAACCGGGCGAATACAAACTTGATATCTCCGTAGAATACCAGGCATGCAACGATCACTCCTGTTTGGCACCGAACGAAGCTTCAACTTCTGTAACCATTAAAGTTGCGAAAAAAGACGCAAAAATAAAGGAAATTAACACTGCTGTTTTTGCCGCTTCAGGCTTTCAATACAATGACAAGCCCGAAGAGAAAAAAGATGAACAGGATTCCATCAAAAAAGCAGAAGCTGAAAAAGATTCACTCGCTAAATTGGACTCATTGGAGCAAGCCGACTCTACTGATGAGGAATCAGGAGCTGAAAGTGATTCCGTTTCATTGGAGTCTTACGGCGCAAAAGATTCTGCCTCAGTTACCGGTGCTGATGACGGCGATATTTCCTCCACTTTAGAGAGCAGCGGGATATTATTTTCGCTAATCTTTGTTTTTCTCGGTGGTTTGGCACTTAACCTAACCCCGTGCGTTTATCCGCTGATCCCTATTACAATTGGATATTTTGGAGGACAGGCGGAGGGAAAAACCTCCCGTTTGGCGATGATGGGGCTTCTTTATGTGGTCGGAATAGCGATTACTTATTCGGTTATTGGGGTGGTAACCGCACTTACGGGCGGCATTTTGGGCGCACTTTTGCAGGAGTGGTATGTGCTCGTTTTGATTTCTTTGATTTTTGTGGCGCTTGCGCTTTCGCAGTTCGGCGTTTACGAGTTCAAGCTCCCCGATTCATTAGTTAACAAAGCCGGAGGTGCAAAGGGCGGGCTTTACGGAGCATTTTTCATGGGTTTAACTATGGGAATTGTCGCCGCCCCGTGTATTGGACCCTTCGTTCTCGGCTTGGTTACCTATGTGGCAAAAATTGGTGATGTAACACAAGGTTTCCTCCTTTTCTTCTTTCTGGCGGTCGGCTTAGGGACGCCTTATTTCATCCTGGCGCTTTTTTCCGGCAAACTCAAAAGCCTTCCCAGAGCCGGAATGTGGATGGAAGGTATTAAACACATTTTCGGTGTGATTATGATTGGGATGGCTATTTATTTCGTGCTGCCATTGCTGCCGGGTGAATGGTCGGGGTATCTGTTACCGGTGTATATCATTATTTCTGTCCCATATTTAGCAATTTTCGATCAATTGGATGAAAAAATGAAAACTTTCCGGATTTTCAAATACGCAATTTCTGTGATATTTATTGCTTTGGCTGTCTGGTGGTTCCCTTCATCTGCTGCCGGGGGTACTGAGGCGAAGCTGCAATTCCAAACATATTCAGACAGTTCTTTTGCCGCCACTAAAGGGAGTAAAAAAATGATAATCGATTTCTATGCCGATTGGTGCATACCCTGTAAGGAGCTTGACGCTATTACTTTTGTTGATCCGTCGGTTGTTGCCGCAGGAAAAAATTTCACCAACTTCAAAGCCGATCTAACAAAAGCCGGTGACAAAAATGTTAAAAAGATGATAAAAGATTTTAACATTAAGGGCGTGCCTACTGTCCTAATCTTTAACGAAAAAGGCGAAGAAGTTCACCGCCTTACCGGCTTCGTGAATGGGGAAGAATTCCTCAAACTGATGAAAAAAGCTGAAAAGTGAGGAACTTCTCGGTTTTTCCGGCTTCGTGAACGGGAAAGAATTCCTCATACTGATGAAAAAAGCTGAAAAGTGAGGAACTTCTCGGTTTTTTCGGCTTCGTGAACGGGAAAGAATTCCTCATACTGATGAAAAAAGCTGAGTCGATTTTTGTAGGTAATATAAAACAGAGTAGCCTCGCTTAAGCAAAAAAAAAGCACTTACCTAAATTTTGTGGTGCATAGTTGTTGCTTGAATTGCAACTATGCACTGCAAAATGTAATTTACCTCGATCTTTTCAAACCAAGTATCCCCTGTTTATAATTCCTCAATCTGGAAACATTTTTTTGATTTTCACCGTTCTGTGGTATAAATTTACCACAGTTAAGTAAATTTTTTTTGAAATTAGTCATGGGAAAATAAATGCCCCCAACTTTTGGTGAATTTATCAAAGAAAAACGACTTGAGAAAAATTTAACTCTCAGGAAGTTTTATACAAAACTGAATTACGACACGGTTAATTGGAGCGAGATTGAGCGCGGTCTCTTGCCTGCTCCTGATGATTACGAGCTGCTTGAGCGCATTTGTTCATTTTAGAATTTAAGAAAGGATGCGAGGATTGGCATTACCTTTTCGATCTTGCTGCGGTTTCTCAAAACAAAATTCCAAAGTCTGTTCCTGAAAGTGATGCGAATGTAAAATTTTTATACAGATGTTACCGATCCGTTTTCAAGACTGAACTTACCGCAGAAAAACTCGATGAGTTTCGCGAAGCCCTGAATAAAATGCAGGCGGATCATAAGGCTAAGCATTAATTTTCTGAAGAAATTTTTAAAAACCTTAAAATCCGGTTATAGTTAAATCTAAATTTTTCTATTTAAAATTTGCCGTCAATTTATTGAGTTGTTTCTGCATCAAGCATTATTGTCAGCAAAAGTCTGCACTTGCAGTTCTATAACTACTAATCAGCGAATATTCAAAAGTCTAATAACACAAACTGAAAATATTCTGTAAATAAACAGTAACAACGCCACCGAATGAGAAAAATACCAACATTTTTGTTTTTTATAATATTAACAGGCTTTTCGGCTATGCCTCAATCGGTGATTAGAACCAACCTATTGGGTTATCAACCGAAAGCGATCAAAGTGGCGGTGTTGATGTCAGAATCTGAAGAACTGCCCACAAACTTCAACATCGAAAATCTCTTCACCGGCGAAATAATCGAATTTACCGCCAAACAAAAGCCAACGGAAGCAAATGAAACCGGAGCTGAAGAGGCTGAAGAGGCTGAAGGGGCTGAAGAGGCTGACTCCAAAATACCAATTCTTGTGGTTGATTCTACCAACGAACAAGTAAAAACAGCTAAAGAACAGGAAATAACAAACATCGAACAAGTAAAAACAAACAACGAACACAAGGGTAAAACATTTAAAACTGAAATAAAACCAGCCGGCGCTCTTGGGAATTTCAAAAACACGGCACGGCTGAATTTTTCACAATTAACTGAAGAAGGGGTTTACAGAATACACGCCGGTGGTGCAGTTTCATCGTCTTTCATCATTTCTGACACGATTTACAACTCCACGGCTGATTTTATCCTCAATTATATGCGCCAGCAACGGTGCGGATACAACCCCTTTCTGAAAGATTCGTGCCACACACACGACGGCTTCGCTATATACACCCGCGCAAACCCGCAACCCGATTCCGTAACAATCGAAAAAACGCCCGTTTCCGATTTTATGGGTGGCTGGCACGATGCGTCCGATTACCTTCGGTACGCCACCACTTCTGCTACTGTGGTTTATCAGCTACTTTTCGCTTACCAAAGAAACCCCCGGGCCTTCAGCGATCAATTCGATAAAAACGGGGACCCCGGAAGTAACGGCATCCCTGATGTGCTCGATGAAGCGAAGTGGGGGCTGGATTGGCTGAACAAACTATACCCAGGTGGCGAAGAAATGTATCAGCAAGTTGCTGATGACCGGGACCATCAGTCTTTCCGCCTGCCTACCGAAGATTCTGTAAAATACAGAAATTCACCGGGCAGACCCGTTTACGGAGTAACCGGTACGCCTCAGGGACTTTTCGCTCACAAAAGCAGGTCAACTGGCGTTGCTTCCATTGCGGGAAAATTTGCCTCTGCTATGTCGTTAGGGGCTGAAATACTGGGAAAATATTATCCGGAATTTGCCGGAATCCTTTCCCAAAAAGCCGCTCAGGCTTATGAATTTGGATTGAAATACCCCGGTTATTCGCAAACTGCACCGGGCAGAGCACCTTATTTCTACGAAGAAGAAAACTGGGCAGACGATATGGAGCTTGCAGCTGCCCAATTATATCGTTCAACAGGCAATAAAAAATATTTGGAAGATGCTGTAAAATTCGGGAAAATGGAACCGGTAACACCATGGATCGGAGCCGACACCGCCGCACACTATCAGTGGTATCCGTTTATTAATTTAGGGCATTCGCTTCTGTTTGAAACAACACTTAACTCAGGATTACAGCAAAACTCACACCCACAGCATCCAACGGGTGAAAACTTAAACACAAACCAACAGCCGCAGGAAAGCGATAACTCCATTCCCGATTCAGCATCCGGGGCGGAACAAAAGTTCAACCCCAACCCACAACCGGGTGAAAACATAAATCTCAATTCACTACCCCCGGAAAACATTATTTACCAAAACTCAAAAGAGTTTGCAGCTTACTATCAGGAAGGCTTGGAAAAACTATACCAACGGGGCATAAAAGACCCATTCTTCATAGGAATACCGTTTATTTGGTGTTCCAACAATTTAATTTCTGCAGCTGTAACTCAGGCTTACCTTTACAAAATTGCAACAAACGACGAAAAATATTCCGAAATGGAGGCTGCACATCGGGATTGGCTCTTTGGATGCAACCCGTGGGGCACGAGTATGATTGTAGGGCTGCCAAGTTGGGGTGATAACCCATCAGACCCGCACTCAGCGTTCACTCATGTTTATAATTTCCCGATTAACGGAGGTTTAGTGGATGGTCCCATCTACTCAACTATTTACCAAAGCCTGATTGGAATACATCTCGCCGAACCCGATGAATATGAAAGGTTTCAACCCGGAAGAATTGTTTATCACGATGACTGGGGCGATTATTCAACAAACGAACCAACACACGATGGCACTGCAGGGCTGGCTATTTACCTCAGTTCCCTTTTCCGGGCTAACAACTTAGAAAACAACGACTCAAAAACCAACGGCTTACAAAACAAAGACTTACAAAACGACAGCTCAAAAACCAATGATTTTGAAAACAACAACTTAGATACTAACGAGTTAAAAAATAACGACTTAGGAAACAAAAACAACACCCCTGACAGCCTCTTCCCTGCCCCAAAAACCAAAAACCTAACATTCTTCAAAGGCGGCTTAATACGCTTAGACAGCACTAAAAGGGAAATCGCTCTTGTTTTCACCGGACACGAGTTTGCAAATGGTGCCGAAACAATTATCAAAACCCTCGATCAATTCAACGCAAAAGGGAATTTCTTCTTCACCGGAGATTTTTACAGAAACCCGGAGTTCGCTGATATAGTGAAAAGGCTTAAAAGCAAGGAGCACTATCTCGGCGCTCACTCCGACCGACACATCCTCTACAACTCATGGGAGAACAGGGATTCAACTTTGGTAACACGGCAGCAATTCGAAGAAGATGTTGTTAACAACTACCGCGAAATGGCAAAGTTTGGCATCTCTAAAGAAGAGGCACCTTACTTCCTTCCCTCTTTTGAGTGGTTCAACGAAGAAATTGCAGTGTGGGCAAACGGCTTGGGGCTGAAATTGGTAAACTTTACACCCGGCACAAAATCTAATCAGGACTGGACTATCCCCTCCGGCGACTACTATTTTTCGTCAGACTCCATCTTTAATTCCATCACACAGTTTGAAGAAAAATCGCCAAACGGCATGAACGGATTCATACTTTTAACACATTTTGGGACTCATCCGGAGCGAAAAGACAATTTTTTTGAAAAACTTTACGATCTTTTGTTGTTCTTTAAAGAAAAAGGTTATAATTTTGTTAAACTGTAATTAATTCTTCTTCCGACCTAAACACGGGATCTCAATGGATAGTACCTCATTTATCGGGTCTGCAATCGATCAAGTTATCAATATTTCTGAAATTATCATCAATGCTATTACAGTGGCAATAGATTGGGCGAGTGCTTTTCTGTGGGGCTGGCCCCTCATAATCCTGCTTTTTGGCACCCATCTTTACCTCACATGGCGAACAGGGTTTATTCAAAAATTCATCTTCAAAGCAATAAAAATCTCTTTCCAAAAGGATAAGGGCGCCGAAGGTGATGTAAGTCAGTTTGGTGCTTTGGCAACCGCACTGGCTGCAACTATCGGAACCGGAAACATCGTGGGCGTTGCAACGGCCGTTTCGATGGGGGGCCCCGGAGCAGTGCTTTGGATGTGGCTAACGGGTGTTTTTGGCATCGCAACAAAATATTCGGAAGCTCTTCTTTCAGTTAAATACAGGGTTCAAAAGGAATCAGGCTTCGCCGGTGGACCGATGTATGTACTCGAGCGTGGTTTGAATATGAGGTGGTTAGGTATAATTTTTGCCGCACTGACAGCTTTTGCTGCCTTTGGTATCGGCAATATGGTGCAGGCAAACTCAATTTCAGAACTAAGTTTTAAAACACTCGGAATAAACCCACATGTTGCCGGCATTATTCTTGCGGCGCTGACGGCATTGGTCATACTGGGCGGCATAAAATCAATCGCTACAGTTTGCGAAGCCCTCGTTCCGGTAATGGCTGTGGTTTACATAATCGGAGCTTTGAGCATACTCATTATGAATTATTCAACTCTGGGTAACACATTTTATCTGATTTTTGATTCTGCTTTCACAGGAAGTGCCGCCATAGGAGGTTTTGCCGGTGCAGCCATGAAAGAGGTGATTAAGGCGGGTGTTTCACGCGGGTTGTTCAGTAACGAGTCAGGATTAGGAAGTGCACCCATCGTAGCCGCTGCAGCGCAAACAAGAAACCCCGTAAGGCAGGCGCTCGTATCTTCAACCGGTACTTTTTGGGATACTGTTGTTGTTTGTGCTCTTACAGGTTTGGTAATTGTAAACAGTGGATTTTGGAGTGATCCAGAACTTAACGGAGCTTCTTTAACAGCCGAAGCATTCACCCATGTCGGTGAAATTGGCCCTTACCTCTTAACTTTTTCACTTTTAACTTTTGTTTTCTCCACTATTCTCGGCTGGTCTTACTATGGTGAAAAAGCCGCTGAGTACCTTTTTGGCTCCAAAGTGTTGCTGCCGTACAGAATTTTATGGGTTATTTTCGTTTATATCGGTTCGGTGCAAACGCTCGATCTCGTGTGGGATTTTGCAGATCTTGCAAACGGGTTAATGGCTATTCCAAATATTCTCTCGCTGATTATGTTGAGTAAAATCTTAAAATCAGAAACCGAAAAATATATGGATGATATTTGAGGTAATTTCGCGTTCTTGCAATAAATTCATTATTTGCGGTATTCTTTATTGTGAAACTAAAGCATTTTTCATAGCAAGTTTGGGTTCTAACCGGTAATAACTATTATTTATGATTAAAAATTTAATTCTTTTCTCAATCGCGCTGCTTCTTTCTGGCTTGTTTGCCGGGTGTGCCTGGTACGAACCAAATCCGGAAAAGCAACGGGAAGAATTAATTCGTTCCTGGCTGAGCGATGAAACAGAAGTTGAAGTGGAACTGCAGGTTATAATTAAAAATGTGAAAAAACTTCAGGGGAAAGAATTGGCTGCGGAAAACAAAGCACTCGGCATCCCTGAGAATACTCAGCCACACTTCAGATTATGGTCAGCGCAACCACAAGACTATATCATTCTGCGGGATGTAAAATATATCTCCACCAACCCCAAACCCGACAGTATCTACCGCGATGAAGAAAACGGTAACCTGATTTACTACTGGAATTTCGATAATTACAATTTCACCGGTGACTCTGTTGTTATTTCCCGAAGATTGAAATATAAACTCTACTCGCTCAACACTCCTGATGACCTTGTCGCCATCGGTAATATTGAAAACGAGGAATTTCCAAATCAGGTATCGGCTCAACCGCAGGCACAAGGGCAACCGCAGGCACAAGGGCAACCGCCGGCACTTAACCAAAGTCCCGGTCAAAGATACCTCGCTCCTGAAGATTTTATCGAAATAACCGATTCTATAAAGGAGAAAGCCAACCAACTTACCTCAGGCTTAAATGAACCCGTTGCGAAAGCAAAAGCGATATATAATTGGGTGAACTCAACTATGAAATATCAGTGGCCCGTACAAAAAAGGTCGGCGTTGGAGGCTTTCAGAACCTGTACCGGGGATTGCGGGCAATATTCGTATCTGTTTATTGCTCTGAGCAGAGCCGCACAAATCCCTTCAAGGTTGGTTACGGGGTTTATGCTGGCGCCCGATACTGTAAGCTATCATGTGTGGGCTGAAATCGATCTGCCGGGGCTTGGCTGGATGCCTGTTGACTGCACTGATAAAAATGGGTTCTTGAAACTTGATAACAGAAGATTGGTTTCTGCAAGGGGGATGAACATACCACTTCCAAATGTACCCGTGTGGGCAACCTATAAAAACAGCGACGCTCAGAATAGGCGCACCGACTTTATGCAGATGGTAACAACCGTTATTTCAGGCTATAAAGCCAACATCACCAGTCGCCGGATTATCCACCGCTTTGTGAAAAAATAACACTACAACAGGAATGGTATTATAACCGAAAAAACTAATCAACCCGACTTCATAACCGTTTTTAACGGAAAAGGTGTAGTTTATTTAAGTAACATCATCAGGGGGAAGTGTCGCGTAATTAAGTAACAGCATCATCGTCGTGGAAATGTCGCTTACATAAATAACATCATCGGAGTAGCTGTTGCTTAATTAAGATACAACATCTCAAGAAAAACAGCCCTCTACTGAAGAAACGACATCCCAAGAAAAACTTCTTTTACTGCTCTAACATTTTCAGAGCTAAATTTTTTCCCCACTGCGGATGAATAGAGCTTTCGGGAGTAAAAGATTCAAATTTTTCAATTGCCTGTTGCAGAAACGGCAATGCTTTCTTCTTTCCGCCTCCGAACATTTCAGGCATGTAGTAAAGAGCAATAGCTTTTTCAAGATAAGCCCTCGGGTTATCAGGATTAAATTCCATCGCCTGTTGCAAATATTGTTCGGCTAAGGGAAGGTCAACTGCATAACGCTCAGTGGGATTAGTAGTAAGCCGTGCGTACGCTATTAACGCTTTAATAACATAAATTTCTGAATTTTCGGGCGAAAGTTCATCTGCCCGATTAATATATTTTTCAGCTTTCTGTATAATTTCATCGCGCAGGCTAATATCTTTTTCCTGCATCGCATAACTTGAGTTAGCCATCCCTGCATAGTATTGTGCAATCCACTGGTCGGGTTCGGCATCGGCAATTCTTTCAAAGTTATTTTTCAGCATTATACCTGTTTCAATAGTGGTTGCGGTATCCATAATTTGCAGATTTTTTTCAATCGCTGCGACCATTTTTTCGCTTTGTGGCAGTGCAACAAAGGCTCCAAAAATAAAAAATAAGAGAATCTTTTTCATTCTTTGCTCCAATTAAAATGATTAAATCAGTTTAACCCAAAAGTGTTAAACTTATTAAGTAACAAATTGTAGCCCCTAAACCGACGAAAATTGGGTAATACTTATAATCGGACGAAATTTACAGATGAAAATTGCGCGCTGTTTATAATCAAACGAAATTTTACAGATGAAAGTTGCGCGCTGTTTATAATCAAACGAAATTTACAGATGAAAATTGCGCGCTGTTTATAATCGGACGAAATTTTACAGATGAAAATTGCGCGCTGTTTATAATCAAACGAAATTTTACAGATGAAAATTGCGCGCTATTTATAATCAAACGAAATAAAAACACCGAAAAAATATGTTCGAAGTGCAGGGGAAATAACTTCCTGCCTCCTCGATCCATCTGCAGAATAGCGATAACTGTAAATATTTTCGTAACCCGGTAAATTGGTAACCGAAAGATAAACAATTGTAAAATAATCAAAAATTGTGGTCAGCCAACTTGCGTTGAAACTCAGGTCGTGCTGAACCGGTGTGCGATCGCTGTTGAACACAGGATTGTTTGGATTGTAGTAAGGTCTTCCTGAAGAAAAAGTATAAGTAAACCCAATAAATGAGTTTAACGACCTAAAAAATTGCTTATAAACAACAGAAAGTGTGTGCTCCGAAGCGAAATTCGGCGTTGCAAGAGTTGGGAAATCCCTGTAATCTCTTTTTGTGTCTAAGTACGAATACGAAATCCAATAGTCAACATTGTCAAATGTTGCTCCCCTGTCCCGCCAAAATATATCTATTCCTTTAGCGTAACCGGATCCGTTATTTTCATAATCGGGCAAAACGAACACCCCCGGATTGTTGAAATTCCTTTTGACGAGCGACCTGTAGTCCTTGTAGTATCCTTCAATCCTGAAAGTTCTGTTGTTGGTAACATATTGGTAGTTCAAAATGAAGTGATCAGCCCGCTCATAATCGAGGCTCTTTTTTTGGTAAAGCCATATTCTGTCGGGAGTCTGGTAAAACTGCCCGTATGCGAAGTTTATCTGATCGTTATCCCCCACTTTAAGTGCAAAAGAAGTTCTTGGCGCAAAATTCGCCCGTTGAATATAGTCATCATATTCATATCGGGCACCAACTCTGAAAGCCATCCAATCGGAGATAAAAAAATCTGTTTCTGCAAACCCTGCGTAATATTTATCTTCAAGGTTCGCTTTTAGTGATGCGTATGAATCATCAGCTTTCAAATACCACGCTTCTGCACCAACCGTCAGGAAAGCGTTATCGGAAAAACCTTTAGTTCCTTTAACTTTCACCTGGTGAAGCATATCATCCCTGTTCGCCGGAAAAGTGTTTATTTCTAAGTCATCGTCACCGTTACTGTAAGAATATCCTGCAAAAAAGGCAATATCCCCCGGTAAAATATCTGTATAGTTTGTGTTTATGTAGATATTCTGATTTTTCAGTTTAAACTTGTTTTTCCTTGAGGGGTCGTCTAAATTATCCCGGAAAAGCGAAAGGTCCGTTTCAGAAAAGGTGCTGTACAACTTAATCATCCCCGATTCCCCGGTTTTATATCTGTAAATCAGCGAACCCGCTTTGCTTATCGGCGCCAAATCCCACTCAACTCGTTGCGGAATAATACTGTTGTAAGGCGCCAGATTGTAGTAATCAGCGGAAAACGCGAGAGCGGATTTTTCCCACCGCTGAGTGTGCACAGCGTTAAATCCGGCAGCCAGAAAACCGAACGAACTGCGGGTATCAGGCGGAAGATCGAGGCTGCGCAAAATCAGTGCGGATGAAAGCGCCTGACCATACTGCGCGGAATAACCCCCCGTGCTGAAAATCGTTCCCTTGAATAAATATGGAGAAAACCGTCCCCTTTGCGGCACATCCGGCACGCTCGAAAAATAAGGTTTCTGCACCACCATCTCATCTATAATTGTTCTGGTTTCGCTTGCGTCACCGCCTCGCACAAACAGCCCTTCGGTCTCTCCGACTTTTGAAGTGCCGGGCAATGTGTTCAGTGCCCCGTACAAATCGCCGGTAGCCCCCGCAGTCGTGAGAATATCGAGAGTTTTAAGAGAAATCGACTTCCTTTCATCGGAAGCCTCAAATGCACCGGCTGATATGGTTACCTGTTGATATACTTTAGCATCCGACTCTAATTTTATCTCAAAAGTTAAAGGTTTGCCCTCGAGTTTTACCTGAAGTTCTTTCGTTTTATATCCGATAAAACTTGCAACTAAAATTTGATCGCCGGTCTCGGTGGTAGTGAACTGAAAATTTCCGTTCGCATCGCCCGAAGCACCATCGTAACTCCCTTTTATAAAAATATTTGCACCCAACAAAGCTTCGCCCTTTACCGAGTGGATAGTACCCGATATCTTAGTCTGGGCAAACGCAATCGAACTTCCGGTAAAAGCCAGAATTAAAAAATAAATAAACCGGAAATAAATTTCTTTCTGTTTCATTTGGGTGTTTTTTGCAGCATTTAAGTTGAATTTTTCCTTTGTTTGCTGGTGCCGGCACTTCGCTCGGGTATTACCAATCATTGAAAGGGTATATCTCTACATCACTTACAATTTGCTATTCTGTAAAAATACGGAATATTCCATAATGATGATAACAAGCCTCCAACCAAGATGATGACAAGTTTCCGGACAGGATAAAATCAAACCTCAGGTCAAGATGATAACAAGCCCAAGCCGGTGGCTTGAACTTCAACAATTACAGAATAAAAAGGATAATAAACAGGTGTAAATTAAAAACTTTTTATAAAATTGAGTGAGATATTTTGATATGCGGTTTCAGACGCATTATAATCGAACCAAAAGTTCCATGAAGTTTCAACACCTTTGTTGTAACGCGCCGTCAACCGAACGGCATTGATTGCACTTGCTAAGCGATTCAGAATCATACCGCCAATCACGAACCTTAGGTTGTTGTTCCAGTTTTCAGAAGAGCTCCACATCTCCCGGTAGCTTTTTCTGCTGTTGTTAGTCCCCCAATCCCAGAAGTGCGTGTTTGTGTTATACATTTTGCTAAACTGCCCTTGTTTAGCCATATCATCATTAAAATCGTTAATATTAAGGTAGTTACCGATGTTTGCGTAATAGTCTGCGTCTTTGCCTGCCATATCTTTCACGCCTCCGTAAGATTCAGCATAGGAAAAATAATTATCTTTCTGACGCATTGAATAATACTTCATACCGCCAAAAGTAAGCCACAAAGCCCCTTCAGCTATGGTGAAATATTTGCCGCTTTCGTAACCCTCTGCATAAAGTTCACCCATACCGGGAAGCAACATCGAATATAAAATTGCAAGCCCTGCGTTCTTTTTGGTTGCCATCGGGATAAGCGATTCACTTATTTTTTGCTCTTTATTACCCGTCTGATCCATCAGATTCAGATACTTAAATTGAAAACTTTGATCAACTGAAATGCCCTGACTTATAGAAAAACCGTGCTCAACAGCAGTACCGTGCACAACTACAAGACCCGGCTCAACTGAAAGATTTGTTTTTAATTCAGCAAATTTATAAGATGACTGCGAAAATACCGTCGCAAAAAAAAGAGTTAAGATAAGGGCGAATTTTTTCATAACACCTTTAAGCGGTTACTAATTCTTTTTCAACCACCTCACCTAAGCATTGCTCGCCGTCGTGGCTAAGTATCTTAAATTTGGTGAATTTATTCGTTAATGTGGAGTCGTGCGGGTGGCTAATCTTGATATACTCCGAAGAAAAACCTTTCATCGAGCCGCCGTGATTTGTCTGCTCAAACAGCACATCCACTTCTTTACCAATCATTTTCGAGAAAAACTCGTTTTTCTTCTTTTGGCTTACTATCCGTAACACATTTGTGCGGCGTTTCCGCTCGGTAACATCAACAATTCCGGGCATATTAATCGCTTTTGTTCGCGGGCGCTCAGAATATGTAAAGACATGGAAATAAGAAACCGGCAAGCCAAGCAGGAAATGGTGCGTTTCAGTGAACTCTTTTTCTCCCTCGCCCGGAAAACCCGTTATTACATCTACACCAATCCCAAGATTTGGAATCATTTTCGTCGCACGATGTATCAGTTTTTCATAATAAGCCGTGTTGTATCTTCTCTGCATGAGGCGCAGAATTGTCGGGCTGCCACTCTGCAGCGGAATATGGAAGTGTTTCGCCATTTTCTCCGAGCCGGCGGTTAACTCAAGTATCGGGTCAGTCAACAGGTTCGGCTCGATCGAAGAGATACGAAGCCTGAAATTTCCCGGCACATCAGTCAGCTTTAGAAGAAGTTTGTAGAACGAACTATCCACTTTTTTACCATAATCACCAACATTCACACCGGTCAGGATTATCTCTTTGTATCCCGAATCTAAAAGTTCGGAAAGTTTATCAACCGCTTTTTCGGGGTCCATGCTTCTGCTACCCCCTCTTGCAAGTGGAATGGTGCAGAAAGTGCACTTATAGTCACACCCATCCTGAATTTTGAAATAAGCCCTCGTTCTGTTATCTCCTTCACCGGATGAAGCAAACCCAAACTCGGTGCTTAAGTCTTCAGTAGGTGAAACGAAAATACAGGCGAGGTCTTTCTTCTCAAACTGATCGATAAAAGCGAAAACATCAAATTTTTCCCTGCTACCAAGCACAATATCCACCCCTTCAATATTTGCAATTTCATCAGGGCGCAGTTGTGCATAACAACCCGTTACTAAAACATAAGCTTCGGGGTTTGTGCGCAACGCTCTTCTGACCACCTGACGGCAATCCCGCTCGGCGTTTTCAGTTACCGTGCATGTATTAATAACATAAACATCGGCTTGCTTGTTGAAATCAACAATTTCAAAGCCATTGTTAATAAACTGTCTGCCGATTGAAGAGGTTTCGGAAAAATTTAATTTGCAACCAAGTGTGTGTAAAGCGACTTTTTTCATTCAGACCCGGATAAAAAAGAGGCTGCAGCAGGTGCAGCCTCTTAATTAAGAACTAATCAGCCGGCAGACTCTCCACCTTTTTTCGGTTTACCCGCTGCGGGTGAAACCTCAAAAGTCGGGAAATCTAAGTTTTCAACCTTAGTAGTCTCGGCGTTTTGGAAATCCTGCACGGTAACTTTCTCAAGTTTATGAGTGCTGATGTACTCGTTAATATCGTCTTCGCTCTTGTCTTTAAGAAAGGCAACAGCACTCAGAACGATTTTCTTGTTCTCTTTATCAAAATCGATAACCTTGAGATCAAGTTCCTGATCGATTGCAAAGTGGTTTCCCGGGTTTTTCAACTTGCCCGGTGTAAGCTGCGAGGTAGGCACAAATGCATCAACACCTTCGACTAACTCAACAATTATACCTTTTTCAATCAGTCTGGAAACTTTACCCTTGGTATCGGTTCCGTTACCATATAAGCTTTCGAAAGTATCCCATGGATTATCGGTGATCTGCTTGTGACCGAGCGAGATTTTTCTCTGTTCGGTATCAACCGAAAGAACAATCACATCAATCTTTTCACCTTTTTTAACAACTTCCCCGGGATGGCGGATTTTCTTCGTCCACGAAAGATCGCTGATGTGTATCAAACCGTCAATCCCCGGCTCCATTTCAACGAAAACGCCGAAATTGGTAAGGTTTCTGACGATACCGGAGTGTTTGCTGCCGATCGGATATTTTTCCATCAGTTCATGCCATGGGTCGGGTTCTAATTGCTTCATACCGAGTGAAATTTTCTTCTCATCGGAATCGAGGCTTAAGATAACAGCTTCAACCACCTGCCCCATCGAAACCATCTGCGATGGATGTTTGATGTGCTGAGTCCAGCTCATTTCACTATTGTGAATAAGCCCTTCGATACCTTTTTCGATCTCGATGAAAGCGCCATACTCGGTAAGTGAAACCACACGACCGCTTACTTTTTTGCCGATTTCGTATTTCTGCTCGATGTTTTCCCAAGGATGAGGCAGAAGTTTCTTCAGGCTGAGTGAAATTCTTCTCTTCTCTTCGTCGAAATCTGTTACAACAACTTTGATTTTTTCATCAAGTTTCACCACTTCATTCGGGTGATTAATTCTGCCCCAGCTGAGGTCAGTGATGTGAATAAGACCGTCAACACCACCCAGATCAACAAACACACCGAAATCAGTTACAGCTTTAACAATACCTTCAAGGATCTGTCCCTTTTCAAGGCTGTGTAAAATTGCGAATCTCTGATCTGCAAGCTCTTCTTCAACAAGAACTTTGTGCGATACAACTACATTCTCGGTAGGTATATTTACTTTCACCACCTTGAAATCCATCTCTTGACCCACAAAGGCGTCAAAATCTCTGATAGGACGGACATCAATCTGCGAGCCGGGCAGGAAGGCATCCATACCCATAAGGTCAACCACCATACCGCCTTTAATTCTGCGGGTTATGGTGCCCTTAATAACTTCACCACTGTCGTGGGCTGCTATCACTTTTTCCCATACTCTTAGGAAGTCGGCTCTCTTTTTACTCAGAACAAGGTTACCTTCCTGATCTTCAACACTCTCTAACACCACTTCAACTTCGGTGCCGAGTGTGAGGTCAGTCATTCCTTCAAATTCAGAAATGGGTATCTGCCCCTCTGATTTGAACCCTACATCAACGATAACATAGTCAGGCTGGATACGAACAATTTTACCCTTAACCATCTCTTTCTCTTTGACATTCCTGAATGAATCGCCAAAGAGTGATGCAAGTTTTGTGAATTCTTCCTGTGAATATTCTTCGTCATAGAAATATTTCTGTGACTTTTTGTATAAGACCTCGAAATCTGTATTCTCAGTCTTCATTTCGTCGGACATAATCCTCCATGTATTGTTTTTGCCGGTCACACAAAACTGCCAAAGTGCTTGCGGCAACGCTTTTTATTAGTGTTACATTAGTTAACTAACTGCAGTTTTTTTAACTTTCTTAAACTTGTTAATCTTGTAAAGTTTCTAATATTTGTAAAATTTCTATAACTAACAAGACTTTAAAAACTTACAAAATTTTTTTATAAAACTTTGAAACTTACAGAATTTGCAAGCCTTTTTATAAAACTTTAAAACTTAAAATTTTACAAAACTTTCTCTTTTTCCCTTTTCTGTGCAGCTTCGGCAGCGATCTCAGCGGCTATTTCCTCAGGTTCTTCAGCCTCCGTTAAGCTTTCCGCCTCCGGTTGGTCATCAGTGATGCCAAATTTGAGATCAATCAAGGTTTTAATTTGCCTCATAGCCCATTGAGGTGTTGAAGTGGCGCCGGTAATACCGATAGTTTCAGCCCCCTCGAACCAACTCCAGTCTATTTCTTCTTTTGTTTCTGCAAAATAGGTTCTCTCGTTCACCTCTTTGCAGATGTTGTAAAGAACTTTCCCGTTGCTCGATTTTCTGCCGGCAGTAAAAATTATAATATCGTTTTCAGCCGCAAATTGCCTTAGTTTGCTCTCGCGTCCTGAAACCTGCCCACAAATAGTATCTTTTGCCTGATATTCGACAGCGGTTTCTTCCATCGAGCCAATGATCAGTGTATCCAATTTCTCTTTAAGCGCAGCCGCAAGGTCTTTAAACTCCTGTTTATCCATCGTGGTTTGAGCGAAAAGCACAGTCGGCTGCTTAAAATCAACTGCTGCAAGAGCTTCTTCTTTGTTCAGCACCACAATTGCAGTTCCTCCGGTAACCCCGTTAATGCCCACCACTTCTGCGTGTGTTTTTTTACCAAATATCACAATTTGGTACCCCTGAGTAACAAATTTTCTGACCCTTTCCTGAACCCGAGTTACAATCGGACAAGTTGCATCGATAAGCTCTAACCCATATTCAAGTGCTTTTTTATAGGTTTCCGGTGGTTCACCGTGCGCTCTGATCAGTATTGTGCTCCCTTTTTTCAGATTTGGGAAGTCGTTTACTGTTACTGTATCCAAACCCAACTTTTTAAGCCGGGCTACCTCTTCGGTATTATGGATAATATCTCCCAAGCAATAAACTTTCGGGCGTTCTTTCAGCGACTCTTCCGCCACTGCAATAGTCCTGACTACTCCCCAGCAAAAACCGGCATTCTTATCTATCGTAACTTTCATATATTCATCTCTTTCGTTGACAGTAACACCCTGATTTCAAAACCGAATTATCCGTCGTTCTGTTCCTTTTCTCTGACCAAATTCACAATAAATTCGCACTGTTCATCCAATGTCATCGAAGTGGTGTCGATTTCAATCGAGTCGGGTGTCTTTTTCATCGGTGAAACGCCCCTGCCCGAGTCGAAATTATCCCGTTTTATGATGCTTTCTCTCACCTCTTCCAAGGTTACCGAAGAACCATCCGCTTCCAAATCTTTAAGGCGTCTTTTAGCCCTTTCTTCCACACTTGCCGTGAAGAAAAACTTAAACTCGGCATTCGGGAAAACAACCGAGCAAATATCACGCCCTTCCATAACCACACCGCCGTTTTTCCCCATTTCCTGCTGCATCCGCACCAATTCGGTTCTTACTTCAGGGAAAGAACTGATTTTGGATACATTATTGTTAATTAATTCCGACCTGATTTCGTGTGTAATATCTTCGTCATTAAGGAAAACAGTGTTCCCTTCAGAGCCCGATTTCAACGAAATTTTATTCTCTTTCAACAGCTTTATTACATTTTCACGATTATCAAGGCTGCCATTTCTAAGAGCAAGAAGTGTAACGGCTCTGTACATCGCCCCTGTATCGATATAAGTATATCCGAGAGCCTTCGCCACCCTTCGGGCAGTGCTGCTTTTGCCTGAACCCGCGGGCCCATCGATTGCTACAGTAAACATTTTTTTCATAGCCCGTAAAAATACGAAATTTTCCTCAACTGACCAATTCTAAAGAGTTTATGTACGGTGTTGGGGTGGGTCTGTATTGATGATTTTGGGCTTAAATGTGATGTACAACATTCCTGAAAGATCACCTGTTGAGGAAAATTTATTTTTAGGTTTGGTGGGTAACATCAAAAAAGCGCCAACGATGAGCAACAGTTTAATGTAAATTTATCTTTCGTTAAAACAAAGTGTGGCTAAAACAGCTACCAAATATGGTGAAATTAGCTACCAAAATGTGGTGAAATTACACCTCCAATAATGCTGAAAAATACCAATGCAGTACCGGGAAAATCCATAGCTGTAATTAGAAAATGCAAAAAAAAGTTCTAAAACGATTCCAAAACGGAATTAATTTCAGAGAAAACCAACTCCGCATTTATTCCGCCTTCACCGTTGAAATTGCAATTTTTAGGGTCGTTGTTGCATTTCGTTGCACAATAGTGGAGCGTGGGCATTATGAACCGTGCTCTGTTACCAACAGGTCCCCAAAGCGAAGGTTTACACGCAGGTAACGGACAAAATAGAGAAAGCGTATTGACCTTCAGCGCACCACAGATGTGCATCGTTCCGGTTGCAGAGGAAACTAACAAATCCAACGCCGCAAAATTTACTATCGCTTGTCGCAAACTTTTATTTATGTTAATTTGCTCAACCCACTCAGGAATATTAACCCCCTCAGGTAGTTGGTTATCCGTAACCACAATTTTCATGTTTTTTGCATCTTTTAGAAGATTCAGTAGCCTGAGGTACTCTTCAGCCGGCATGTTAGAGGCAGAACCTCCATTGGTTATGTGCACCCCCACAACCTTTTCGCCGTTTGATGAAAGCCTCTTTTTAATCTCTTTTGTTTTTTCTTTCTCTTCATCGGTAAGGTAAATCGCAGTTGAAATATCTTCAACCGTTCCGCCTGCAGCTTTAACAAAATCGAGGCACCATTCAGCCTCACTTTTATCGATCTTTTCGTGATCACGAACTAACGCTTTTGTGCCGGTGATGATGTGGTAAGGCTTGCGGCTTGTGCCGTACCGCCGTTTTATCCCCGCAAGAAAAAAGGAGTACGCAAGTGTTTCATTCGGCAAAATCATGAAACCATCGGTGAAATGGTAAGGTCGCAAGAACTTTGCCAGCGCAAAAATTTTGCCTGTTCCCCGGCTGAAATCATCCCAAACCAGAATGTTATCAACATAAGGATTATTGCAAAATACATCTTTTGTGTAACTCCGAACGAGAACCGACACTTCACAACCGGGAAAAGAGCGCTTTAACTCCCGCGGAATTGGTGTTGTAAGAATTGTATCACCTAATCGATCGATACGGGCTAATAAAAATTTTCTCCGTTTTGACATTCTAATGCAAGGCAGCCGTTATTTTCAAACTCATTTTTAGAAAATTGCGTTATCTTTCTTTTTGAATTTGGAAATTTATGAAAAAAATCACTAAAAATGAGAAAAGCCGAATTTAATTACATCGATCACTATAAAAAAGACGCCGAAGAATTTGATTATTTTGGCGAACGATCCGGTGCTACTGCTCACGATGAAAGAAGAGTACGCGAATATATTATTCACGAATGCGATGTAAAAAGGGGCAAAGTATTGGATGTGGGCGCCGGAAGCGCTTGGGTGGCGGAATATTTCACAAAAAAAGGCTTTGAAGTGGTTTCACTCGATATTTCGCTGATAAATTTGCAAAAAGCCCGCGAAAAAGTGCCCGTCAATTCACACTTTTGCGTCAGTTCCGATGCTTTCGCTTTGCCTTTTTCGAATGGTTCTTTCGATTTAGTGATTGCCAGTGAGGTAATAGAGCACACCCTCGATCCAGCCGGTTTTGTTGCAGAATTGCTGCGGGTTGTAAAAAAAGGAGGCGAATTATTGATCACCACACCCTACAAAGAGAAACTGCAGTATTCGCTCTGCATCCATTGTAACAAACCAACGCCGCTGCACGCACACATTCACTCTTTCGATGAAAAAATTTTAACTTCATATTTTTCAAAATTAAAATCAGAGGGGGTTAAGTTTGATTCTTTGGAGTGGGCAACTTTTGGCAATAAATTGCTGATTTTTCTGCGAACTTATGTTATCCTGCAGATTTATCCCTTCTGGCTTTGGAAATTTAAAGACCGCGCAATGAATTTTCTCTTCAATAAACCGGCTCATATTATTGTGAAGTGTAGAAAGTAAGGTGAGGCGAAGAAAATAAAGTGAAGTGCAGAAAGTAAGGTGAGGTAAAGGAAGTAAAGTGAAGTGAAACTACAAGTAAAAATACCTTTTTACCAAAAAAATCCCTTCACTTTTTGAAACTCATTATCCCAGTTCAGCTCCTGGGCAGCAGCGAGCGCCTTTTCCTTTATTGCTGCTCGCACTTCCGGGTCGGATAACTCCGCAACGGCTACCACCACTTCCCCTAAGTTACCGGGGTTAACTACTCGCCCCACTTCATACGATTCAACTACCTTTTTCATCTGCGGCAAATCACTGCAAAGAACGGGGATTCCGGCGGCTATATATTCAAACAATTTGTTCGGTAGGGCGTAATAGTAACTTTTACTGATATTTTCAATCAAAGCACAGCCAATATCTGCACCGGCTGCGTAGCTCAGAATCTTTTCCTGCGGGATGCTGCCGGTAAATATCACACGGTCAGAAACACCCTTTTCTTTAGCGGTCTGTTCTGTTTCACCCCGGAAATCGCCATCCCCAACTATAACCAAGTAGGTCTTTCCGCCAATTTCTGCCAATGTATCAACCAAAATCGGAAGCCCCCTGCCCCTTAGCACAACTCCCTGATAAATCAGAATTGTTGCATCCTGTGGGATTTTGTAATAACCGCGAAGATCGAACGGTTTTATATTTTCTTGGTGAATTGGCAGGTTCCGCAAAAGTATGAACTTTTCTTTCGGCAGCCCGTAATCTTCTATTAAAGATTCAGCATCCATCTCTCCGGTAACTACTATTTTATCACAGTTGGTTATATATCTCGATTCTAACCGTGCAAGAAATTTCTGAACTTTCTGCCTGCCACTCAACCCCGCTAAATACCGGAAGAGCTCTCTTGAATCGTAAAATAATATCTTCCCCCTGAATGTTGCAAAAAACGAAAGAACCGGCAGATTGTAAATATCCGAAGCGATGTAAAAATCATATTTGTTGAAAATTAATTTAACAGTTACAACACACAAAAACTTCAGATAATAAAAGAGCGAACCCCATTTTTTGCTGAGTTTAATGGTTTTGATATTGCCCCCTGCGGGTCTTTCAATCCAGTCGAAACTGATTGTGCTTACTTCATGCCCCATTTCTGTTAAAGAATTTACAAGGTTTTTAGCACGGGTATCGTAATTGATGTTCCCAAGGAAAGAAATAACCACCTTTTTCGGTGTGCTATTAATTTGGGCTTTTAAATGATTGTTACCGGAATTTTGTTTTTCATTAGAAAGACTACCGGAACCTTGTTCTTTTGAAGAAAAGTTATTGGAATCTTGTTTTTCAACGAAAAGAATACCGGAACTTTGTTCTTTTGAGGAAAAGTTATTGGAACCTTGTTCTTCATTAGAAAAATTGTTGTTACTCAAATTTATTGAGTTAAGGTCATCAGAACCTAAATTTTGGGGATTATATTTATCAGAATTCAATTTTTAGGGTGTTCCTTAACACAGTTCTGGCGTCAAATTTTTCCTTAAAATCGATCAGGTTCAGGCTTGGAGTCATTGGGTTTTCGGCTTTCGTATCTTGCGAAACACCGATATCCACATATTTATATCCGCTTTCAGTTGCCCATTTCACTACTTCGTACATAACCCGTTGTATAGGCTTTGTATATTCATATTCATACCGTAACATATTGTAAAAACAGAGTGTTACATATTTATTAGCGTTAAACATCAGCGAGCCGGCAATCGGCTCACCCTCGTGATATACCATGAAAAGCTTCATCATATCGGGCATCAATTCAGCCAGACGATAAATATCGTCAAGTGAGTGAGTGGGTTTTACATCGTGCCGCGCTTTGTTTTCCAATAAAATCGGGTAGAACTGATCGTATCTGTCGTTAACTTCAACTTCTAACCAATTCTCTTTGAATGTTTTTCTGATATTTCTGCGCGTCGTCGGAGCAAATTTCTCTAAGAAATCTTCTGAAGGGTCCAACTTTATACAACTTGAAATATAGTGAAGATCATATTTGAACCCCCGCCATAACATTGCAAAATCTAAACTTTGGTTGCGTGTCCTTTCATAAATATCCGGTGCAGCGGTAAGCAAATACCCCTTAAATCCTTTTGCTTTGCCATACGCGATTAAATGATCAACCATATCCAACGCTTCGGCAAACCGAATATCACCGGTTACTAAAGAACCGTAACTGGCACCAATTGGCGATTCGAAAAATCCATCCGGCATCATCCCTCCGGGAAGAACCGCCTTGATGTTTCCTCTGTCGGTTATTAACAAATGGCTAAACGAAAATTTGCCCGGTGTGTGGTAGTCGAAAAATATTTGCTTGTGGAAGATCGTTCCGTTGTTGGAATCATCAACAAAGCTATCCCATTTATCTTTCCATTCCGGTGTGTATTCTATTATTTCCATAATATATCCAAAAATTTAAAGCCGACTTTCGGGAAAAAAATAAAAATTGACCTTTTAAAATAAAAAAGCCCCGGATAAACCAGGGCCGGATACATACGGGAGATCAATTCCTTATTTTTTCAGATCGAGCAATCCGTTCTGTGCGTCTGAATAGGGCGAGTTGACAAATCCGTCAGCTTCATTATCATTCACCCATGTGTTACCATCAAGAACATACCTGAACTGGTAAACAGATCCTGTCGGTATTTCAGCAACTAAAGAGAAGGAGCCGTCTTTTTTCAATTTGTTCATCGGATGTGCTGCAGCGTTCCAATTGTTGAAATCTCCCACAACGCTTGCACTCTGATAAGGCTTCCCGATCTCTTTTTCAATACGGAAAGTAACCTTGCAAATTGGCTCACTCTTTAAAAACTGCTTTTTAACAGACATTAAAACCTCAAAAACTTGTTATTAAAATAATTTTATAATTTCATGGCTCAAATATAAGCGAGTGAAAGACACAAAACAAGAAAAATCGCTCGTTCGGGCGCCCGCCCGAGCGAATTTTTTCCCTGATTGTGCAATTTTCCCCCCTGCTCAAGCAGTTTTTCTCCCCAAACAGCCGTTTTTTTCCATAAGCAAGAAAAATTTCCAATTAGGCAGGCATTTTTTTGCTTTTTTCCCTCACCTTTTGCACCCTGTGGGAGCTATTTTTCTCCTTCCCGGCGCTTTTTCTTTCCCGTTCGGGCGCCCGCCCGAGCCAAATACCTTATTCTTCGTGCGCCTTAGTGCCCTTCCAAAACTTTCTTCAGCGCGCTCCCAAATTATTCTTCACTGCCCTCCCAAATCTTTCTTCAGTGCCCTTCCAAAACTTTCTTCACTGCACTTCCAAATCTTTCTTCAGTGCACTTCCAAATTATTCGCCGGATAAACAGACAGTCTACCGGGTCAAAATATTTCCTGTTTTATTCACGAATTTTAAGTAAATTTGGAGTTGATTTTCTTAAAATTTTCTGACATTTAATGCCACAACAAACTAAAAAACACAGCCTCTTAACTGCTGTAACCGTAACGATCTCTACCATGATCGGAACAGGGGTTTTCACTTCACTTGGTTTTCAGGTTATTGATATCGAATCTACCCTGCCAATCCTGGCACTTTGGATGATTGGCGGTATCATTGCCACTGCCGGTGCACTTACTTATGGTGAACTAACCTCAGCCTTCCCTCGCTCCGGTGGCGAGTATAATTTCTTATCAAATTTATACCACCCGATTGTTGGTTTTCTCTCGGGATTCCTCTCTGCAACCGTTGCTTTTGCTGCACCGATTGCTCTGGCTGCTATGGCACTTGGCTCGTATTTCGGCGGAGTAATTTCCGAAAAGGATGCCTCAAATTTTGAATCCGTTCAGATGATTATAGCCTTAGGAGCCATTGTTCTTCTTACTATTGTGCATATTATTAAGGTTAGTTTAAGCGGTAACTTCCAGAAGTTCATAACTTCTCTCGTGGTTTTGTTGATTCTTGGTCTCATCGTTTCCATCTTTTTTGGCGGTGAACCAACAGCACTTCCTTCACTCGGGCTTTCGTATGATATGAATGCACTGTTAAGTACGCCATTTGCAGTTTCATTAATTTATGTTTCGTACTCATACTCCGGTTGGAACGGCGCCGCATACATCACGGAAGAAATCGAAAACCCGAAAAAAAATGTGCCACTTGCCCTCGTACTCGGCACTATGACCGTAATGGTGCTGTATGTTTTACTTAATTTTGCATTTCTTTATGCCGCGCCAATCAGCGAGTTAAAGGGACAGGTTGATGTAGGCTTAATTGCTGCCGGCAAAATTTTTGGAACCTCCGGTACTGTAATAGTTGGGGTTTTAATTTCAATTTGTCTTGTATCGGCTATCTCCGGCATGATTTTCATCGGCCCCCGGGTAACACAAAGAATGATGAAAGATGTAATACCCAACATCTACAACCGCTACACTTCACTTAGAAAGGAACTTCCACTTATACCAATACTGTTTCAAAGTGCAGTTGCTATTTTCATGGTTGTTACCTATACTTTCCCTCAGGTATTAGTTTATATCGGTTTCACATTAAGTCTTTCGACAACTGCAACCGTATTTGGTATTTTTATTCTTCGAACCAGACACAAACACATCGAAACTTCTTACAAAACTTTTGGTTACCCCTATACACCGATTATATTTATATTGTTTGAATTGTGGATGCTTACACACATCTTAATGGATAAACCGGGCGAGTCGATCGCCGGTTTAGTCACCGTGGCAATTGGCTTTGTAGTTTACTATATAGCCAATTACTACAATAAAAGTTTTGAAAATAAATAAAGGTAATAATTAATGTTAAATAATTCATCGTTTCTTCGGAAACTGTTGCATCTTCATTTTATCATTTTGTTCGTTGCACTGTTCTCGTTTGCAGGCTGTGATAAAGGCGCTGCCCACCCCGGCGGCGAACCGGGAAAAGAAGGTACAGAAAACGAGACACCCGAATCCGCCTCCGGAACCAAGATTGACCTTTCCAAATATGACCTCCACTATAATGACATGGCGAAGATTCTTGGAGGGTTGGAAGTGGAGCCGCAATCTAAATATTTCAATATTACTAAGGAAAAAGCGTGGCAGAAACATAAAGAGTTCTTCTCTACTAAATGGAAAAACCTCGAAAATAATATCCTTGATTCCGTGAAAACATGGACCGCTTCTGAACTGAGTGTTTTTGACCCAAACGCAAAAACAGTCTTCTATCCCTTTGGCGGACCCGATTTTCTGTTTGCAAATCTGTTCTTCCCTAATGCTAACCTGTACATACTTCAAGGTTTAGAACCGGTTAACCGGCTCCCTGATGATATTAAATCGAACGATTCAAGCCTCAGAAACTATTTGACTGACCTGCAAAATTCCTTAAGAGTGCTTACTGTGCGCGGTTACTTTATTACGAATCAGATGAGTAAAGACCTTAAGCAAGGAATTTTCAGAGGGGTGCTCCCGGTTATGCTTCTTTTCTTAGCAAAAACTGAAAATACTGTTCTGGATGTTAAATATATTCTCCAGGACGGGAATGGTGATTTTAAATTGAATGATGCAGACCTCCTTACAGAAGCGCAATTAGGCAAAAATTCAGCTAAAGGTTGCGTTGTTTACTTCACTGATAAAGATCAAAAAGAAGTTAAAAAACTCTACTATTTTAGCACTGATACGCAAAACCCCTCGTGGGAAAAGTTAAAAAATCTGCAAAAATTAATCACAGAGAACGGAAAGATTATTTTCTTTGCAAAGGCAGCTTCTTATCTGCTGCACGGACATACTTTCTCTGCTCTTCGCGATTTCATCCTGAATAATGCTTCTTATCTGCTTCAAACTGATACCGGTATTCCGGTAAAATATCTCAAAGATAACTGGAATATGACCTACTACGGCACTTATATCAAGCCTATCGCTGATTTCCCGTGGGCGTACCAGGCTGATTTGAAAGCAATATACAATGATTCATCTAAAATTAAACACATGCCGTTCGGTATCTGTTACAGATGGAAAAAGGAAGAATCACATATTATGCGGGGAATTAAAAAGTAAACACAAAGTTAAGACTAAGGCTTATAAAAAAAAGGTCGTCCCCACGGACGACCTTTTTTTTAACCAAACGAATATAAATACCCATCCCGGCAGGCACAAAACAGAGTATCTTCCCAAATCAAAGGAGTTGCCTCGAAAGAATTGCCGGGAAGGAAAGTTTCCAGTTTTGTGAGTTTAATTCCATACTCTTCACCTTTTGCGTTTTTTGCGGTCTCTTTGCCGGCGGATTTCCCCTTAACATATTCCATTTGAATCAAATGAAGCCCGTTATAGGTTGGTGCAACAATTTTATTTCCGCTCGTAAATATCGGCGTTGCAATTGATGGACCTACATAAATTTTAGCGAGCAATTTCGGAACAGGATGTTCTTTTTGATTAAGCATATCTTTGGCTTTTTCACCTGAAAGCTCCGTTTGGCTGCCCACATACAAATTCCCATCAATGGCTAAAGTAGCCCAAATCGGTGGATATTCGCCTTCGGGGTTATATTCATCGTTAATTATTGCAGTGCCGATTATACCGCCCTCCCACTCAGAAACTTTGGTGTTCTTTGTAGGGAAATACCAAACCACCGAATCGGGTCCGGGTTTTGTGGGGTCAAGTTTTATTACGCCGCCCCTTCCGGGTACATACTGTTTTTCGATTGTACCAATAACCATGTTATCTTTGGTAATTATTGTTGATCCGTCAATATCCGAGCCGGTGTAATAGTCAAAATCAACTTTCATTGTTTTTATGTCAACACCATAAATATGACCCGCACCGGAAGCGATAAAAATCCTGTCACCTAATCTTGCGGGGCTGGCTTCAACCACAATATTATTCCGGTGTTTCTTAACATCATCTGCAGTGTAAAGTTTCACTTTTCCCAGAACTTTCGGTTGCTTTATTCCATCTAGCATAGCGGCTTCATCAATTCTGCTGCTTAGGAAGAACCCATAGGCACTTTCAACGGCATTAAATAACATACCGTCACCTAAGTAGATGGGCGAACTGTCGTTATCCCGGCTGTAGCATTCAGTTTTCGGAACATTGAACCGCCAGATTTCCTTTCCGGTTCTGTAAGAAATTGCTCTGAAACTGGGGATAATTTTCGAGCCTGCAACGGTGTTACCGTTCCCCAATCTGCTTCCCTGCAGCAGAACAATACGGTTTTCTTCGGGAGCAGTTTTGTCAATATAAACAGAACCTGCCCCTTTCATAATATCATCGTTTTTATATTTCCAGACTTCTTTAAGCCCTTCTGCCTCAAATTTTCTTAAATACTGGTCGTAACCTCCAAGCACAAGCATCAATTTTCCGCCCTCATTATAGAGCGTCGGCTGCCCTGTCCATCCGGCACCGCAAAACGATTTCTTTTGTTTCCCCACCATCGAGTTCGAGCAACCCAATTTAAATTTCGATTTAACTCTAAGCTTGTTTACATCCCCCTTGCCGTAATATCTTCGCAGTTCATTTCCCAGAAAAGTTGAAATCAAAATCTCGGTATTCCCGTCAACCCAAGGGTTATCAGCGGGGTCTTTTTTATCTTCTTTTTTCGTTTTACCGTTTTCTGCATTGTTTTGGCAGGCAGAAAGCGAAATGGTGCCCATCCCTGTTGCGGTTAATGCGCTTACTATCCCCAACGCTTTAAGAAAATCTCTTCTGTTACTCATTTTTCTAAATTATTAATGAACGATGTTGCAATTTACGAAACATTTCTTATTTCTCCTCTGTAATTAAACAGTTTAAAGACGAAGAAGGAACCACCTGTAAACAAACCTACTATCATCGGTTCAATATTTACAAGAAAAGAATTGTCGGGAAGATAACTCCTGATTATTATCCAGGCTCCCCCGGTTATCGGGACAGAAACTGACTGCAGAATCGCCGGTCTTTCACTTAACCGTAACTTTGGGAAATAGGCGCCTAATATCAAAAATATTAACGCCGGAACCACCAAAGAGCCGATATAAAACCAAATATCTATTATCGAACGAAAAGCCAGACACAAAAATATCGCAATTCCGGTGGAAAGCAACATACCCAAACCTGACCACGCTTTAAGGTTAAATCTCTTTTCTCTAACAGGTTCTGCTACTCTGCCGTTTGAAAAAGAAACTTTATCAGAGCTACTCTTTCCAAAAAGTGGGATAATCTCTTTCACTATATCGTTCGAAAAAGTAACTCCGCTTAGAAAAATGAAACTGTTAAGCGTTGTGTAAACCGTGGCAAACATTGAAGCCAAGAACAACCCCCTCACTCCTGCCGGAAGATGATCGCGTGCAAGAATCGGGAATGCTGAAACGGGATCGCTTAATCCAGGCTCTAACGCCCGCGCAAAAAGCCCCGAAGTGTTCGTGAAAAAATCGAAAACGAACCATAGTATAATTGAAATTAGAATTCCTTTCTTTGCAACGCCGGCACTTCGAGCTGAATATACCCGTTGATGAAAACCCGGATCGGCAATCGTCCATGAAGCAACAAGATACCAAACCAAAAGATAGAAAAAACCGCTGCCTCCCGTTAAAGAAAGATGATCAGCAGGCAGAGATTTCTCCAAAAAACCGACACTTCCATACTCCCCCACCAAAAAGATAACTGCGGCTACAAATCCGGCAAACATGAAAAAAAAGAGAAATACATCAACTTTAATGTTCGAGCGAAATCCCCCGAAGCTCAGGTAGGCAATCAGCGGAATGGGAATTATAAACAGCATTAACACGGGTGAAACACCAAAAATGGTCCCGACAATTTCTGCGGCAGTTAACAGGTAAGGTGCGGGTGAGGTTAAAATGAACACTAAAATTGCAGCAAGAATGGCAGTTTTTCTGCCGTACTCCAACTTCATTTTTGCAGGAATTGTTGCTAATCTTGTTTTTCTGATTTTTTCAGCAAAAAATAGAGCAAAAATCAACGCAAACAGGTAATACGGAAAGCCTTGTGTAAACCAGGATGAGATACCGTATCGGTAAGAGTACTCGCCAATCCCGAGTATGCCGCCGTACCAGGTGCTTACATTAACTGCCACAAAGGCGAACAAACCAACTTCACGGTTGCTTACGATGTAGTCATCTGCAGGGTGGGTACCTTCATAACCTTTAGTTGTGCTTTCACCCTTAATGAATTTGCCGTTCGTTCCGGGTCTGCGGGCAGTGTAAAAGCCAATCCCCACGGTGCCGGCAAGAACAAAACTTACTATTGCCCAGTCAATCAGAGTCAAAACTTTTAATTTCCATTGTTATCGAAAGCTTTTTTCTGATCGTTGAGCATTGACTTTTTGCTCGCCGGTGAAGATTCTTTCGAAAGACGAAATGCGGTCATTTTTTCCAGTTCACGGATCAAAATCCCCTTACCTCCCTCCACCACAACAGAAAAAATGCCCGTGAGTGCTTTGTTACTGGTGCCGTCTCTTTTCCCAAAAGGGAGTGTTTCTCTATTCAGCGGGAAAGCCAAACCCTCGGTTGTAAACAAGGTGTTATCATCAATTCCGAACAACGAAACGGTTTCCCCCGGCGTCCCCTCTATTTTAGTTTCACCGGTGATAACCTGCAAAATTGAGCTTTCGCTCATCAGTTTAATTCTGATTTCAGGGAAATATTTTAATACCATACCGATATTGTTGAAGGAATGATCGAGCCGGTCGCCGGTTGCGCCGGCAAGTACACACTCTTTTATTCCCATCGAAATTGCTACTTTAATACATTTCTCAACATCGGTGTCGTATTGCCCTGATATCTTTTGAATTTTCGATTTTTTTGAGAAAAGCTGTAATGTTTCGGGTGAAACCGAATCAAAATCACCGGCGATAATATCAGGCGTAAGACCCAACACTTTGCATGTGTCCGCACCGCCATCTGCCGCTATCAGCAAAGGATAACCATTGTTTAAAAAGTAATTTACCTCTTCAATTATCGGCGCTCTGCCGTTTGCAAGTATAAAACAACCGGTCAATTTATTTCTCAATCTTTTATATTTCAACCTTTAAAGTGGTCATAAAATTCCTTTCTGCAGCCGGGAAGAAATTATCCCAATAGAAACCGTTCATAAAATATTTTTTGTTGAACAGGTTGTTTACTTCGAAAGTCAGTCTTAGCGCCACCCCGCCGTATGAATACTTTATTCCCGCAGAAAGGTTAACAACGGTAAAGGGGTCAACGGTAAGCTCTGTGGAAGTGTTTCCATCCGGATTTGCAGAGTTATCAGTAAACTGCACTCCTGTATGGTTCAGATGAATCCCGGCAAAAAATGATTCACTCAGGTAATTTAACCCGAAATTCAAAATCAATTCCGGCGCATTCGCTATATAATTCCCGTTTCTTGATTTCGGAGCACCAAAATCGTCGTATTCCGTAAAATCCAAATATCTGTTCCGGCTAATATTTCCGTTCACATCAAACTGAAGGCGCCACGGCAGTTTCACAAAACCCTCAAATTCCACACCAATATGCTGTGTTCTGCCTGCATTTCCCACTCTCGGCTGCCCAAAAACATCCAAACCGCCCGAAGGAACAATCTCATTTTCAAAATTCATAAAGTAGAAATTAATACTGCCGTGGAATTTGGCGGAAGTGTAGCGCGCACCACCTTCAATGTTAAGAAGTGTTTCAGGTTTAACCAACGGATTGTCAAAATCGTACTGCCCAACGGGCTTCACTTCAAACTGTGGCACTGCACCCCAACTTGCTGATTCGGCTTCATAAAGGTTCTTTAATGGTGGTTCTCTCTTCGTCAAAGCCACTGAACCGTAAACTGAAATGTTGTTCGCTACCTGATAGTTTACACCAATCTGAGGGTTAACGAAAAAATATGGCGTCGTGAAATCTGTCCCCACGAATTTCTCGTCAAAAATCTTATATCGTTGGTAAATCATCTGCAGTTTTGCCGTCAGGCTTACCTTTTCATCAACCTGATGTTGAACACCAACAAAACCTGAATAAATATCTTTTCCGCCCTTATATTCATAAAAGTGTCTGTCGGCTTTTTCACCAACCACATAATCCGGTAAGCCCGTCCCCGACTCAATCCGCCCCCAGTGAATTGATCTGTGAAACCTGACTTCACCCCCGACCAACACCTTGCCTTCAGGGTATCTGTACTCAAGCTGCGGCAACCAACCATACTGATCGTTATCCACAAATGCCCGCATTATGAGGTTTGCAGGAATCGCAATGGAAGTATCCAAGCGGAAATAGTCGTGCGTTCCGTAAGAAGCATCAAAATCAAAGAAGCCGTCACCCGACATGAAATATACTATGTTGTTCAGCCAAAGATTCTCGCTTATTTTAAGATTATGGTTCAGCGAAATCTGTGGCTGATTCAAAGCCTCCCGGTCTTTCGAAGCGGCGCCGGGGTTGAATTTCCGTCTGTTTTCATCTTCATTTAATACTTTACTGATTCCGTAAAAAGCAAGCCCGTCTTTCTGAGGACCGCCAAATGCGGTAAGTGAAAACGACTGAATATCATCGTAGTAAGAAGCACTTACAAAAAAACGCCATATCTGCGCCCATGAATTATCGCGATACCCGTCGCTCTCCAATTTTGTGCCGCGGAATCTGAACATAAACCGGTTCCCGATTAACCCGGAGTTCCCACTTAGCGAATATTTCATTGTGTTATAGCTTCCGGTGCCTACTTCAAAAGAGCCGCCCGGCTCAACAAATGGTTTGTTCGTTACTAAGTTTATTGATGCACCAATTGCAGGTGGCCCGTAAAATGCCATCGATGCGCCCCTTTGCACCTGCACATCCTCTAATGAATTGGCGAGGTCGTAAAAATTCAACCAGTAAACGGAATGGTCTTCCGGGTCATTCTGCGGAACACCGTTTATTAAAACGGAAATCCTCCGTTGGTCGAACCCCCGGATTCGGATATATCCGTAACCGATTCCCGTGCCCGATTCGGAATAAAAAGATACTGAGGGAAGCGTGCTTAAAATAGCAGGGATGTCGTTTGTTACAGTAAGCCGTTCAATTTCAGCCTTTGAAAGGTTTGAGTAAGAAATGCTGCTCCCCAAACCGTTGGTTCTGGTATCGGTTACCACCACTTCGGGAATTTCAATAGCGTCCCGTTTCATGTAAACATTAACTTTGGTTTTTTCGCCCGCAACCGTAACGGTAATTCTTTCGGTTTTGTACCCGACAAACGAGCAAACAAGCCGCCACCTGCCCGGGGGCATATTACTTAAAGTGAATTTCCCCTCTTCATCAGTTACTCCTGCAAAAGGAAGGTCTTCAAATTTTACCACTACCCCTCTTAACTTATCGCCTGTTTCGGCTTCCCTAACGGTAACCTCCAACTCTGAAGATACCTCTGTAAAAACATTGGTCGTGAAAACTTCAGTCGTGAAAACTTCAGTTGTGAAAACTTCGGTTGCAAAAACTTCGGTTGCAAAACCCGCAAATAATATCACGAATATTGCAAAAAATAATGAACGGTTCATTTCTAACCTCGTTTTTAAAAATAAAAAGCCGTTTTTCAGAGGGGTAACTGAAAAACGGCTTAAATCTCTTCCCTACGCCGGCATTACCCGGATCAGGTTCAAGGGTTTGTTCTCAGCCCTTTCGGGCACCCCTAAGAATCAACTCTCGTTGACAATCAATATTTCAATGTTGCAAAAAAAAGAACTATCTCTTTTTTGATCTTGTGTTCGTTTTCTTTTTTGGAGCACTTTTTCCAGCAGCTTTATTTTTTGCAGGCGCTGTGTTCTTCTTTACAGTGTTCTTTTTCGGAGCATAAGTTTTTTTAGTAACTTTTTGCTTCTGTCCATAAGTCTTATTTGCGCCGTAACCTTTTTTGGTTGTTTTCGGAGCAACATATCCGGTGCTTTTCTTCACAGTAGTGCTCTTCGCCGGCGCTTTGTAATTATTAGTTACGGACGGGGTTGTTACATCAGTAACGGTTTTGTTGGAATAGATTTTAAGGCTCTGGCCCTCCAGCAAATTGTCGCTTTGCAGTTCGTTCCAGGTCTTAATATCCGATACGGTTACCCCGTACTTAGAAGCAATGGCACTTATGGTTTCGTTTGCCTTAACTTTATATATGTTCAGTGTCGCTGTATTTCTTCCGGTGTTATCACCATAAGAAACTGAATTGTTGCCGGCTGAGTAAATAGTAAGTTTTGTATTGGCATAAACCAACCCGTTTCTGATCTTCCTGGCATTCCAAGATTTAAGATCATCTACCGATACATTATATTTCTGTGCTATTTCAGCGAGTGTTTCGCCATATTTTACAGTGTGTGTGTATGTTTTTGTCTCGGTAGTCTGGGTTGTTTGCTGATTTGCCGGCTCAGACGGAACTACACCATCGAGTGCAGCGTAAGTGTCATAATTTGCAACCGGAACATTAATCAGTAACTGCTGCCCATCTTTTGCGTTTTCAAACGCAGAAATGTTGTTCCATTTCCTTAAATCAGAAACTGTAACACCGAATTTCTGCGCCACCTGAACCAAATTCTCATCACTTCTGATCGAATATTTCAGTGTTGTCATCCCGGGTTCATTCGCAATTGCCAACTGAGCAGAACCGTTGCTGCCCTGTAAACCGGCTATTACCTGAGCAGATGAACCCGGCGGAACACGAAGATTATACTCACCGCTTCCCGGCGTGTTGTTTTGAAGAAGCTCAGGGTTAAGATCTTTGATTTCGGTTAACGAAACACCCGCAAAGTTTGCTACATTAATAAGCGGGGTTGACCGCCCTACCGTAATCGTTTCAAAATTGAAAGGTGACTCATAAACAATATCGGTTAAACCAAATTTTGCAGGGTTCATCGCAACCAGTGTCGCCGCTATATAAGCCGGCACATAGTTTCTGGTTTCCTGCGGAAGTAGCTGTTGTACCGACCAGTAACTGTTCTCAGTGCCTCTCTTTAACGCTTTGGTGATTCTGCCTGAACCGGCATTGTAGGCTGCAAGTGCAAGATACCAGTCACCGAGCGATTCTTTAAGGTCGCGCAAGTGTTTAGCAGCGGCTCTTGTAGCTTTTACGGGGTCTTTTCTCTCGTCGATTGTGTAATCAACTCTAAGTTTATATAACTGCCCCGTTCCTTTCATAAACTGCCATAACCCCATTGCGCCGGCAATCGAACGGGCGTTAGGGTTAAGACCGCTTTCAATCAAGGTTAAATATGCGAGTTCTGACGGAACGCCCTCTTCTTTAAGAATGGGAAGGATAATCGGGAAATACTTGCCCGTTCTTGCAATCCATTGCTTGAAGAAGTTCTTTCCTTTTCCGGTATAAAAGGCTATCCATTTTTCAACCTGCTCGTTAACTTCCAGAGAAATTTCGTGTGAACCGGTCTCGGCTACAACAATCGACTCGGCGTATTTCTCAAGTTCTTCAGGAGTGATTAAAAGCTTCGTGTCAACGAAGTTTTTATCGCTGTTTTTCAGAATATCCTTAAATGCGTCAACGGAAACATCCTGAATATCTTCATCAATGTTACCGACAAGCGCACTCGTTTCATCCATGATCAGCAGTTTAAGCTCTGCAAATCTTGGGTTGGCATCAATTCCCGGGTAGTTGTCAAGATTGTTGATAATCTCAACAGCAGAACTGAGATAATTGATAGCTTCCTGTGTGGAATTCTTCCTCGACTTGTCAACAGCCTGTTGGTAAAAGGCGTATGCTCTGTCGATTTCCTGTGGTACGATGTCTTGGGTTGCTATGTTCTTTTGCGTTTCAGGTGTAATTACCTGCGTATCTGCGGTTTCGGTCCCCGGAGCCCAGAAACACCCTGAAAATCCGAAAACTGAAACTGCAAATAACAGGAGTACTGTTTTACGCATTAAACCTCCTATTGGTTGTTTTTGTGTGAATAAAAAAAACTTTAATTCTAATTGTTAATTCCTTTTTAAAATTCCTACAACGGAATATTCGAGTGTTTTTTACCCGGATTTTTATCCTTTTTGGTCTTCAGCAGCTGAAACGAATTAATAAGCCTTACTCTGGTATCCTCAGGTTCTATTACATCATCAATAAAACCTCTTTCAGCAGCAGTATAAGGATTGGCGAATTTCTCTATATATTCCGCCAGTTTTTCGTTCAGCGCCACTTCCGGGTCTTTTGCCGCAGAAATTTCCTTCTTAAAAATTATCTCAACGGCACCTTTGGGCCCCATAACTGCAATTTCCGCAGAGGGCCACGCAAAATTGAAATCTCCTCTTATGTGCTTCGAGTTCATAACATCGTAAGCACCACCGTACGCTTTGCGTGTGATTACGGTTATTTTTGGAACTGTAGCCTCGCTAAAAGCAAAAAGAAGTTTAGCCCCGTGCCGGATTATACCGTTCCATTCCTGGTCAGTTCCCGGTAAAAACCCGGGGACATCCTCGAGCACCAACAACGGAATGTTGAATGCGTCGCAGAACCGTACAAACCTGGCACCCTTAACCGATGCATTTATATCCAGTACACCCGCAAGAACAGAGGGCTGGTTGGCTACAATTCCGATGCTTAAACCGCCCATTCGGGCAAAACCGCAGATTATATTCTCTGCATGGTTAGGCTGTACTTCTAAAAATTCCTCTTCATCAACAAGCAACCTGATCACTTCCTTCATGTCGTAAGGCTTTCCGGAATTGTCGGGTATAATATTTTTTAGACGCTCGTCTTTTTTTATGGTTCCATTTTTGAACGGGCGAGCCGGCGCTCTGTCCCGATAATTCAAAGGAAGATAACCCATTAGATTCCTGACATTCATCAGGGTTTCAATCTCGTTTTCAAAAGCAAAGTGAGCAACTCCGCTTTTAACCGAATGCGTCTCCGCCCCTCCAAGGTCTTCAAAAGTTACATCTTCGTGTGTTACGGTTTTAACCACATTAGGCCCCGTTACAAACATGTAACTCGTATTTTTCACCATGAAAATAAAATCAGTTATCGCCGGCGAATAAACCGCTCCACCTGCACATGGTCCCATGATAACACTAATCTGCGGTATCACGCCGCTTGCCAGTGTGTTCAGCAGAAAAATATCCGCATAACCGCCAAGGCTTACAACGCCTTCCTGTATCCTGGCGCCACCCGAATCGTTCAGACCGATTACGGGTATCCCTGTTTTCATTGCCATGTTCATAATTTTGCAGATTTTCTCTGCATGGGTTTCAGAGAGCGAGCCTCCGAAAACTGTAAAATCCTGGCTGAATACTGCAACCGGGCGCCCCTCAATCGTGCCGAAACCGGTTACTACCCCATCACCGTAGAAAGTTTGTTTATCTAACCCAAAATCTTTCGATCTGTGTTTAACAAAAACATCGATCTCTTCAAAACTTCCTTCATCTAAAAGAAGTTCTACCCTTTCACGAGCGGAAAGTTTCCCCTGTTTGTGTTGTTTGGCGATTCTCTCATCCCCACCACCCTTTTTTGCAATTTCTTTTTTCTTTCTAAGTTCCGCAATTTTATCGTGCATTTTTCCTCAGACACTGCTTATATTTCAGATGGTTTACAGGATTTTTCAGAAAAAACATAATTCCGTTAAACTAATTTAATATATTTCCATTTCAAATGAAAATAATTTAAAATTTATATGCGAACTTTTTTTTATCTCATTTTCTTGATTTGTATCACCTTTTATTCAATTTCAGCGCAAAAAACGCACTTCGCGCTCCAATCGGAAATCGGTGACTTTAATCGTGCTTCTGCGTTTGCCCTTTCACCCGAAGGGTTCTTTTTCGTCTGCGATATCGGAAACAGCCAGGTGTTGAAACTCGACTCTCTCGGGAACATTCTGAACACCGCCGGTGGCTATGGCTGGAACTCCGGTGGATTGACAACCCCGGTTGATGTAATCGCCGAAGCCGTTTATGTGCTCGTGGCTGATGAAGAAAACAATAAAATAAATAAGTATGATAAAAATCTCAATTTAGCTTCTTCTTTCTCGAAAAGGGAAACTGTTTACGCTGAAGCCATTTTCGGCTACCCTTTATCAGTGGCTGTCTCAACACTGGGTGATCTTTATGTGCTCGATGGCGAAAATAACCGTGTGGTTTACTACAGTTTTTTTGGCGACTATAAAGGAAACTTCGGCGGATTTAACTCAGGTTTTTACACTCTGAATCGCCCCGGTAAATTAGCTGCGTTAAAAAATTCTATCGCCGTTCTCGACGGAACAGAACTTGTCTTTTTTGATCTTTTTGGAAATTTTATCAAAAAATCAGAGCTTGATCAGAAGTATCATTCCGTTAAGCTGAATGAAGGGGTTATAACCCTCACTTCAGAAGACCAAATTTTAAGAGCGCCCGATAACGGTAACCCTGAATTTATTCCCGTAAAAATTAACTTTAAAGCAGATGATTCAGAAAATGAAAGCCGCCCCGGATTCGTTGATTCCATAATTTCGGGTGATAACCTGTACATTTTAACTGAAAACACAATATTAATCTTCCGTAAAGAGGGTTACTAATTGTTAAAAGTGAATTATCAACCGTTTAAGGAGGGTTGTTAACTGTTAAAATTGAATTATCAACCGTTTAAGGAGGGTTACTAACTGATTCTCTACCGGGTTAGATTTATTTTCCCATTGTTGCTTTTGTTCTTACTCACCACAGCGTTACTGCCTTTTTTTTCAGACGCTACCGCCGGCTTATATCCGTTTGTGAAATTGTTATTTTCCGGGATATGCCACGGAATCAGCGACAGGTGCTTTCACATAAATGGGGCTGCACTTCCACTTTGTGCGCGATGTTTTGGGATTTATTCAGGGCTTTTTCTCGGTTCCTTTCTTTCACTTTTTTTGCTGCACTTCGACTTTCAAAGCAAAAAACTGACCCAAAGACGCTATTTGTGGCTTGCTTTAACACCCATAATTGTGCATAAAATTGTGGAATTGGTGGGCTTGCTTTCACCTTCAGTCGGCTTAGCCTTTACAACCGGTTTCGTCAGCGGATTACTTCTCTTTTTGTATATTTCAAATCGATTTTTTAACAAATTCTCCGGAAAATTTCAAATTATTCGTAAGGTTGAATGATCAGCAGTAAGTATTTCCCCACTTTAGTTTCAGGTTTTGCAGCCGGAGTTCTGACAACGGTTCCGGTTATAAAATCATTTTCATGTTGTATTTTAGTTCCCCTTGCGGTAATTTTTGCTCTCTACGCCGAAAAACGAATTAGCAAAGAAACACAACCGATAGAAATGAAACATGCCCTTACTTTTGGTCTTTTTACCGGGCTTTTTACCGTTCTGTTCGGAAATGCTTTCGATACTTTGATTACATTTATCACCCGTTCAAATGATTTTGTGGAATCTTATCCTGATGTGATCAAAATGATGAAGTCAATGAATTTTATGCCCGGCACCGATAGAGAAATTAAAGAAGCACTGGCACTGTTGGAACAAAGCAGAAATGATATTATTGAGAAGGGCTTTTCGTGGATTTACACTTCAATGACATTATTCAGCAATTTAATTTTTTACCCCCTGTTCGGTTTACTCGGTGGTGTGCTCGGACGCGCTTTTTTAGAGAGAGATACAAGGGCAAGGTACTAATAATAAATAATTAACAATTCATCGATACCACTTTCCCGGAACGGCGCGGCTTGAACAAGGTACTAATAATGAATAATTAACAATTAACAGCCAAATATATCACCTTCGCTCTGAGAATAATCAGCACCCAAAATTCAAAAGCAAAATATTAATAATTAATAACTAAGTGCTAAACACAAACCTCTGCTAAACCTGAAGAGGAAAAAATTCCAATTCACCCGTGAAAAGAAGTTTGAAGATAGAAGTTTGGAGATTTAAAATACTAAATCTTTAACCTTTACCGCAACCTGTATGGGAAAGTAATAGTTGCCTGCTGACTGAAAGTTTCACCCGGGGGGAGTTTTTCAAACCGCCATTTGCTCAGCGAGTTGATGCTTAGGTTATCCAAAGTCGGGTGTAGTTTTTTTACCGGCACTATTGCGCCGACCGAACCGTTTGGCAAAATGGTGAACGAGAGAACCACATTCCCTTCCACATTCACACCGGGCGGATATTTCGGAATATTATAGTTCAAAATTGCTCTTTTGCCTTTATCGCCCCACCCAATCGAGTAACCTGTACCGGTGGAAGTGCCGCCGCCTTTTCCTTTATCCGGTGATTTCCCCGGCTCATCTTTACCCTGTTTTGTGGGTTGTTCGGTCGTTTTAACACCATCTTTATCTTTGTTTTTTATATCGGTAGGCTTAACGGTTTCTTTCTCCGGCTTTTTTTCTACCGGTTTTTCCTCTGTCTCCTCTTTAAGCTCATCGGGCGTTGGTTCCTCTTCACCGCCTTTTTTACCGGCGTCACCCCCTATTTTCGGTGGTGGATTTTCGAACTCAATCTCGATTACACTCTTTGATTCGGCAGGAAGTGAACTCCCAATATTAGAATATAAATAAAAAACCAAAAGAAAAACTACCGCGTGAACCAACAACGACAGCGAAAACGATATTCCTCTATCTTTATTCAAGATTATTTATCCTTTGGAGCAATTTTCTTATCTGTCTGAAGCGTAAATTTCTCAAACCCCGACCCTTTTGCAGCATCTATAACTTTAACCACTTTTTCAATCGGCACTTCTTTATCAGAAGCAATTATCAAATTTGCCTGATCATCTTTGTTTCGCAGTGCCTTAAGCTTACTTTCAAGTTCCGGTTCTGCAACTATTTCGCTGCCAAGATAAAAAACCCCTTCTTTGGTGATCGTAACAACATAATCAGAAGGAACTATCTGGTCGGAAGTTTCCGAACCGGGAAGTTTAACTTTTACACCCGACTGTACAACATATTGCGATGTGATCATAAAAAAGATTAAAAGCAGCATCACCACATCGGTTAGTGATGAAAACTGAAATTCAGCCAGGGGCCCGTTTCTTCGCTTAAATTTCATCTTTCACCTACATATCGACATCAAATTCGGAGGAAGTAACCGTTTTGTTCCCATGGCTCACATCTTCCAATGTATCGATTACATCCGTTGAAATTGCCTCCATATCCAAAACCACTTTGTTGATCTGGCTCAATAAATAGTTATACGCAATTAACGCAGGGATACCAACAACCAACCCAAAAACTGTGGTTATAAGTGCCTCATAAATACCGGCTGCAAGGTCGGCAGGGGTTGCATTTCCCTGAAGATGTTCAACGGTCATAAATGCAGTTACCATACCGGTAACTGTTCCGAGGAAGCCAAGAAGTGGTGCCGCACCTGCCACTGTAGCAAGAACCCACATCCCCCGTTCAAGTTTACCAACCTCCTGATTCCCCGAGTCTTCAATCGCTTCCCTGACCCGTTGGTAACCGTATTTGTGTTTTCGCAACGCCTTTTTTATGATTACAGCGATTGGTGATTTTTCACCTTTAAGAACCTGAATGGTTCCGGCTACATCATTTTTTCGCAATAATGTTTCAACAGTTAAAATAAATTTTGGCACATTAACTTTCGCCTTTCGAAGCGAGAGTAATTTTTCAATAATTACTGCAAGCCCAATTACCGAAAGCAGCAAAATAGGCCACATAATTAAGCCACCTTTAAGAAACATCTCCATCAGGTTCATTATTTTCTTTCCGTTTCTTGTTATTTCTTTTTTGTTTTATTTTGAAATTCTTTGTTTACCGAAAGTGCTTTTTCCTGGTTATCGAAGGGCCCAATTCGCACCCGATACCAGATCCCCTCTTCACCTTTAACCCCCTCTTTGTTAATTTTCATCACAAATGCCTTGTAGCCTTTCTTTTTAAGGTCGGCTGCAAGTTTTTCAGCAGTTTTGTAGGCTCTGTGTGCAGAAACCTGAACGAAATAGTTTTTTCCCTGTTTAAAAACATAATCTGCAATTTTAGTTTCATTTACCTTATTTTTTACGGCATCCTGCAGTGTAATGTTCCCACCGGCAGCCGGCTTTTGGTCATCTCCCTTCTTTGGCTTTTCATCTTTTTTATCGTTTTTGGCGTTTTTACCCGATTTGTCATCTTTTGCCTTGTTTTCTGCCTCGGTTTGCTTATCCTCCTGCTTTTTGTTTTTCTTATTTTCAACTATAAGGCTGTCGGGAGGCACTTCAACTTTCATGGATTTATCAGCGGCTGGGTCATAAGGCACCGCCGTCAGAACTCCGTTTTCGGCAATTTCATAATATTCTCCCGTTTTAAGTTCTGAACCTTTGAGGTACCCTTCAAACTGAGTATCTCTGTTAAACGGATATACCCTTTTATCCGCCGGCGAATTTTTATCTTCGATTACCTTCGCCCCTTTTGCAAAGTTTTCTTCCTTAATTACCGCAGTTTTTCCTTTTAGCAACCCCGTTGAATCAAGTACAAACCAGGTTGCCACAATCAGAAAAAATAAAAACATCATTTTAAGCAAAACTGATAAGGCTCCTTTTGAATTTTTATCTTTTCGGCTCATGGTAGTCTCCCATTCCGGGTTAACTTTACTTAAATTGTTCCCTTCAGCTTCGCTTGGTCTCTGAAGGTCCTCTTTGTGTAATTCCCGGCGAACGCCGTTGCTTGATCCCTGGGGTTCAGTGATGCTTAAACCTTGACGCTCTCTGTTGCTTGATTCCTGGGGATTTGCATCGCTAATGTCTTGCCGGTTCTGAAATGTAGCCGATACTTCCGGAAATTCTGTTTCACCAAGACCCTCATGGGAAAAGTGAGGCATAAAACCGGTTGGTTTTTCCGGTTCTGATTTGTCGCTTTCATTAACGCTTCTTTCTTCAGACAATGAAGCCGGAAGAGTTTCCTCTTCTGTTTCCTGATATACTCCCGAAGCCTCCTCTTTGTCTTCACCCGTTGCTACCGTTGTGGGAAGAATAGTTTCTGCAGGTGCATTAATATCGCTGTCAGAAGGTGTCGGAACTTCTGCGGTTACAACAGTTGATGCTTCAGATTGTGTTGGTTCTTCTGTGTCTGAAACAGTTTCGCCTCCGGGTGGCTTTGGTTCTTCCATAGCTGAAACGGCTGATGCTTCAGATGGTGTTGGTTCTTCTGTGTCTGAAACAGCTGATACTTCAGTGGAAGACGGAATTGTATCCCCCAATTGCTCCGGAATCAGGTCATCAAACATATTTTCATTAAAGGGAAGTTCGTTTGATAAAAAACTCTGATCTGAGGTTCCATCAGTTTCCACAGAATTTGATTCAACAAATTCCGTTATTTTTTCCTGCTCAGCGGATAAATATTGCTCTGTATCAGCATCAGTTGTTTGCACCGAAGGTTCCGCTTGTTCAGACTGAATTTGTTGCTCACGAGGTTCCGCTTGCTCAGACTGTATTTGTTGCTCACGAGGTTCCGCTTGCTCAGACTGAATTTGTGGCACAGACAGTTTATCCGGGCTTGTTTGTTCTCGCTGCTCCGGAAGTTCTGTTGAACTCAACTCCTCTCGCTGAACCTCGTCCGATAATTCAATATTAAGCCTTTGTGAAGCCTCTGTTTCTAACTCACCTGATGAATACGATGTCGATTCTTCAACAAAGGAGGATTCGGTACTTTCAGTTAAAGAGGATCCAATTGCTTCAACCACAGAGGAATCAGTTGCTTCTGTTAAGGATGGTTCTACTGCTTCTGTTAAAGATGATTCGGCTTCTCCGTCAAGAGATGATTCATCTTTCCCGGTTACAGGTGATTCATTTTCTTCAGTAAGAGACGATTCAGCTATTAAAGATGTTTCTTCATCTTCGAAAAAATCGTCGAAAATACTGGCTCTTTTTTTTTGTACCGGAGCTACAAAACCTCCATCATTTGCAGTGTCTGAAATATTCTTTTCTTGTGTTGATTCAACACTACTTTTCCCAAAATCCGCTGCGGGGGTTTTAATATTAAAATTTTCCTGAATGTCGCCCGATTCTGAAACCGTTTCTCTAATAGAACTTGCAATGCCTGCCGTTCCGTCACTGTCTTCCTGTGTGTCTCCCGCTTCTAAAACCGTTTCTTCTGTTAAATACACAGATTCTTCCCGTTGTTCACCAAACGAAGAATTTTCACTTGCCCTCACTTCAACAATCTTAGTAGTATCATCAGCCTCATAACTCCCCCGCACCTCGGGTCGAGTTGATTGCTCCCGCGTGTCGTTATCTTTATCTTCAGCATCTGCGCCGCCCGGCACTTCCGTTCCGCCTGATTGCCCAGGCTCGTCTTGGTCTTGAACAATATTTTCATCCGGATCGCTGCCCGGATGTGCCCCACTAACTGAGACTAAATTCTCAATAAATTCTTCACCAAATGGCTCTTTTGCACTCTGCTGCAAATTCTCAGGCTCTTTCGGCAGAACAACCCCTATACCTCCGTCAAAAACGGTAAATTCATCCTCATCATCCGAGTCGTCATCAACTATCAGGCTCGTGTGCGTAAAAACTGCAGAGTCTTCCTCATCAGAAATAAAATCAGGTTTTTTCTCCTCTTCCGGTTCCTCATCTCTGCTTAACCCAATTTCAGAAAAGAGATCGGCGCCCTCGGTAAATGGTGTTTTAACCGAGATATCATCATTGGTTGTAAACGCAGAAGAAAAAGGCTGAACTCTTTGATAACCATCTTCAGATTCCTCGAACAAGGGAATATCGGGTCGGTCGTTATAATGATCGGTCTTCGGGTCACTCTCCAATAAAATCTTAGCAATGCCTCTGCTTCGCCTTCCGATTACCTCCGGCTTATTTACATTCAAAATCCTGTCGAAAACATCCTGCATAAGTAAAGAAACTTCCGGCTCGTGATGAGTGGGATTCTGCCCAAAGGAAAGAAATTCCTCAACCCGTTTTTGGTCGGCTTCACTTCGCTCCAAAACAATTTCTTCAATCAGGTCAAGTTTTTCATCCAAAAACTGCAAAATCTCTGATTCGCCATCCGGCTCACCGGTTCTTTTAGCGAAACAAAACCCATAAAGATCATAAATCTTGCCCGGCTCGAAGTATCTTCTAACCATTAACTGGAATTGCCCCCAGAAATCGATCATCGAGATGTCGTCTGCGGAGAAATATTCGCGCAACTTTTCAAGCATTTTACCGGTGTTCATATTACTGTTGAATAAATAATATGCAAATTAACAATTTATTATGATACAATTCAAGTAATTCTTTCACTATTCTCTATATCTCTTTAATACTACGGCAGTTACCAAATAAAAGAAGCACCAACTGCCGCGTTAAAAAAGCCGTGCTACAGAGGTTTAACGGCAAATCAATAACTACCAAATAAAAGAAGCACCAACTGCCGCGTTAAGCCCGGCAGGCTCATATCTGCCCCACTTCACTATTTTGGTGTTAAGAAGGTCGTCAACTCTCGCAAAAAGTTTCACATTGTGAATCAAACTATACTCAACATTCAGCCCCAGGGTAAACCCGCCTGAAACCTCCCGTGTGTTGGCGATATCTGCCCAAACCGAAGAGATGTAACTCAACTTAACATCATAACTTATCACCCGGTTGAAATTGTTTCCGTAAGCCACTGAAGCCTCTAAACTGGGCACATAAGGAATATTTTTCGAACTATCATCCTGAACCGAATTAAACTTCAACTCACCAAAAAACCTGCCGAATATACCCGGATGGATCGTTACGGATACAAAACCCTGAAGCCCCTTGGCATCCGCATAGGAAAGACCATACATCCCCCGTTGCGGATGTTCCGAAAAATATGGGTAGGAGTTGGAAGCAAACCATGAAGCCCCGGCTTCAAATTCAATCAGTTTTTCGTATTCATATTTTGCCGTTGCGTTTATTTCGTGCTGCTTCCGGAGTACAGCATACATCGGTCCGTCGCTCACTACAAAATATCGGTTCATGTTTACCAAATCCTGATTATACAGAAATGTAGTGCTCGGGTTGTACGAGGCAATTAGAAACAATCCGTTTGCAAACCTCATCGAAAATTTAACCGAGGGTGAAATAAAAACATCATTGGGAGTTGTCGCTAAATCAATACCTCCAAGCAGTTTCATCGTTCTGCCCACAACAAAACCACCAACTCCACTCAGATTCATAAATTGGTTATTCCGTTGAATGCCCGAAACATTTGTAAGATTTTGGTTCCGCACCGAAATATTTGTAAAAATTTCAACAAAATCGTAGTATGTGTTGAAGAATCCGTTAAGACTTATCAACCCCTCGTAGAAATTTCCCGTCAGCGGAGCAAACACCAGACCGCCAAATTTAGCACCATATTGTGTGTATCTGTTCGTAAGATTTCGGAACCCCAACTCAGTATTAAAATAGTTATTGCTTCCGTTTTTTCCTGAATCATCCGACGCATAAAAATTGTACAGCGACTGTTTCATGCTGAAATTACCAAAATATTCCGTTCCGGGGTCCAAAAGGCTGTCGTTATACGCAAAATATCTGAACCCGGCTCCTAACCCGAAATTCGTTTCATCCGCATACTTAACAAATTCCCTGTTTTGCTCAAAATCGCCCCTTGCATACACCACCATATCTTTGAAAGGAACGGAAACAAAAGCCTTCAAAGAAGGCTGCTGAAGCATCCCAAAGGTACCGGAAGCATAACCTGTTACGAAATCTGAAGTGTCTCTAAGAATTTCACCGGCTACTTTCGGATCAAAATCTTTCGAAAGCTTGTAAACTGAATCTGCAAGGCGCGGTTTTAAAAATTCGTCTGATAAAATCGAATAAAAATCGGGGTTAATCTTAGTTCTTACCGGGTAATCGTATGAACGCAACCCTGTAATGACGAAACTCGGCAATTCCACCTCCGGCTGCGTCTGTGCCTTTAGTGAGAAAAATGACGAAAAAATAAAAATAATAAAAACTGCTTTTCTCATTTTTTCTTCCTCAAATCTTTAAGTCTTTTTTTCGCCTCTGTTCCGTATTCATCATCAGGGTGGTTTTCAACCAATTTTTCCAAAATAGAAACAGCCTTTTTGTTTTCTTTTTGCTTAACATAAATATCGGCAAGTTTCAGATACGATTTGGCAAGCCACTCGCCAAACTCCGAGAAAACATTTTCTACCCTTACCAAAGCAGTAATTGCGTCTTTATAGTCACCTTTTGTAAAATAAGCAACCCCAAGCAGATATTGCGCTTCGGCGCCGATATTGTCATCTCTTCTTAACCCTACATACTGAAACGCCTTAATTGCATTATCGTATCGTGCGCTGTTCAGTTCGATGAGCCCTTTCTGAATGTAAGCCCTGTCAGCAAACTGATTACCTACATGCTCGTTAATCACTTTATCAAACTGGTCGTATGCCGAAAGTGTATCCCCCTGATCGAGAAGAATCACACCCTTCAGATATTTCATTTCAGGCACACTTTGGTCTTTAGGATACTTCTGAAGCGATTGGGTTATCATCTCATCGGCTTCGCTGAACATCTTCTCATCGATATAGATATTTACAAGTTTGATCGCCGCCAACGGCGCAAATGATGAAGTGTCGTACTTCTCAACCACCCACCTGAAAGAATTTATCGCCTGGCTGTTCTCACCCGTCGCCTGATATGTAACACCCAATCCGTAGTAGGCTTCAGACAAAAATGGTGAGGCAGCAAACACTTCAATAAACGACTGATACTGCATTTTCGATTTCTCAAAATCGCCCGAATTGAAGTATAACTCAGCCCTCTTTAAAAAGAGCCTGTCAGAATCTTTAAGCCGGGGGTTATTTTCCAAAAATCTATCGAACAACACAAACACTTCCTCTGTTTGCCCCTGCGAAAAATAACTGAAGAACAACCCGTTGAAAGCGTCGTAAACCTGAGGTGAGTTCGGGTATTCGTCCAGTACTTTTGCATAATATACCCCCGCTTTCTCATAATTTTCCAGATTGTAGTAACAATCACCCAAATTATAATATACTATGGGAATAATTGTTGTGTCATCAGAACTTTTAAGGAAATCGTTATATGTGGTTATTGCTTTCTCATAATCCTGTGACTTGAAATAAATCCATCCGATCATAAACCGCGAATTTTCTTCTAATTGCGTCCCCTTGGTATCTTTTATAACAGTGCGTAGCTCTTTAATCGCATCATCTTTTTTACCCATATTATATAAGGTGAGCGCATAGTTATACCTTAGAAGGTTTTTATCCACACCCCCGGTGCCTTTCAACAGACCGTCGTAAACCTTTGCCGAACTCTCAAAATCACGCGTGGCAAAATAACTTTCGGCTAACCTTACTTTTGCGTCCACTATCCTTGTTTCAGACGGGAATCGCTGGATAAAATCGAGAAAAGAATATTTTGCGTTTTGGTAATCTTTTATGTTGAAGTATGAATAAGCTCTTCCGTATAGAGCCAACTTTCCAAACTCGCCATGGTTGGGTTCAACTCTTGAGTAGTAATCCAGCGCAGTTTTAAAATCTTTCCTTTCAAAAAAGATTTCGCCAAGGTAGAAATTGTAGATATCGGGTTCAAAATTGGTTCTTTTCCCTTGTATGTCGCGCAAAATGTCGTATGCTTTATCCAGACTTTCCATCAGGAAATAGCAAACCCCCTGCCCTAACAGTGCTCTGCTCTGAAGATCACTTTTTTGCGGCGCCACTTCAGCCGCAATCTCAAAGTTTTTAATGGCTTCCACATATTTTTTGTTGTTCGAATTTAACTCGCCCAACAAAACATTAGCTTTTGCCTTAATTCCGTTGTCGCTCGAGTTTTGAAACCGGTTAAAAATGCCGTAGGCTCTGCCGTAATCTTTCTCAGCAAGCAATGCAAGCCCTAAACCAATGTTTGCAACCTCATAGTAGGTGCTTTGCGGGAATTTTGCTATAAAGGTTTCATATTCTTTAACAGCCTCAGTGTTATTTCCGAGGTATCTTTTGCTTTCGGCGCTCCAGAATGTGGCTCCTTCTGCAATGGAATCTTTCGCAGCGCTCAGCTCTGTGAAAATAACGGCTGCCGAGTCATATTTCGCAGTCTGAAATTTACACCAAGCAATACCATACAGCGCTTCCCTGCTCGTCCGGCTTTTTTTATCTTTCTCGTTCCTGAAAATCTTCAGGTATTCTTCCTCAGCACGGGTGTAATCCTGTGTGTGAAAAAGTGACGATGCGAGCACTAACGAAGCTTCTTTTTTTTCTTCCGGCGACATGTTCTGAAAATCGGGCCCCAAAAACTCAATAATCGCCCTTTCATATTCACCGGCTTTGAAGTAGCTTACACCAAGTTTAATCCGGGCACCTTTGGTGTAAGGGTTATCCGGATAATCGTTAATAATCGTCTCGTAAGTATCGGCAGCGTCTGCATAATCACCAAAATATTCGTGGCACTCACCAATATAAAACAGAGTTTCAACCTTAAACTTGTTTGTTTTTCTGTTCTCTGCTGCCAATTTGTAATAATAGAGAGCATTTGTGTAGTCATTCGTTTTCCGGTAGGTTTCACCTATATAAAAAAGCACACTACCGTAGTTACTTTGCCCGTTATAGATGCGTGCAAAAGTCATCAGATGAACACGGGCTTTTTCCCAGTCATTATGATACATATATATAAGTGCGAGTTTATAAAGCGCCACCGCCTGAAACGAACTGTATTGAAATTTATTTACAATATATTCATACCCTGCCATCGCTCCGCCGTATTGTCCAATGTTAAAAAGTGCCTCCGAAGCGTAGAATTTGGCTGAAGCATAAAGCTCGTCTTCCGGAATTTTAACTTTTAAAAAGGTTTCAAAAAGAGAATATGCTTCGAAGTATCTGCCGTCCTGATAATATTTTACGGCACGGTAATAATCCTCTGAACTTTGCGCTTTTAACGCAAAAACCAAAAGCACCGGTAAGAATATCAGATATTTTAGTTTCATAGTCGGGTATTATATATTAATATAAAAAGCAAAAGGGATGTGGCGGTTGAACAGAAATTGACAATATCATTGGTAATAAACGAATATCCTTTATCCATGGCAGTTTTCTGCTCGCAGTGGTTTTTCCTTTCAGTTATTAACCCGCATTTCACACAACGATAGCGAACCTGAAGGAACTCACCCATTAAAGAATCAATCATACTGCCCACAAAACCGAGACCCACCAAACTTACAAAGATAACTAAATCCGCCGTCCAATAATATGTCGTAATTACTACCATAGCTGCGCCCAAAAGCGCTCCAAGCGTTCCCGGGAGAGAAACACCGCCGGAAACCCCCTGCGGCACTTCGTTAAAATTCCGCAGGGATATAGTTCTTGTGCGCCACATTGTCCCCACTTCAGTTCCCCAGGTATCGGCTGCCGCAGCGGCAAAACTCAGCACATAAACCAAGTAGAGCCAGCCGGTGTTAAAATACGATTCAAGCAATAAAACAGCGCCGCCAATTCCGCCGTTTGCAAGCACCTGAAAGATTCCGCGTGTGCCTGATTTTTCGAACCGCTCTTCAACCTTTCTGTTGTGTTGTATCCTTATTTTGGAGAGGAGGCTTGAGGAAAAGAAGAACATAAGCACCGGCAGCGACCATTGCAAACCGCCATATACGAATATAAATGTGCCAAGAACCACCGTACCTATAGCGCCGTCAAGGGTTAACATACGGTATTTAAATGCGATGAAACCGATAGCAACAGCTGCAAAAAATCCGGTTAAAATCTGAATTTCCGGCGTGGTTAACGCAATGTTAATCAGGAAAGCACTTCCCAACGGAACAGTTATATTATCCAACCCACCCGAGGGAATGGCTTCAAGAAGTGTTGCGGTAACCGGGATTATCAGTAAAAATGAAAAAATAAAAAGTGGCGTAAACTCCCGACCAAGCCAATGGGCTTCGTAATAAAGGAAAAGAGAGGTTAGGAAAAGAGTCGAGATCAGAAAGGCAACACTTCCTGCGGTGCTTTTTTCGTCGCGTGTTAAATTATATTTTCGGCTTTTTATTCGGGTGCCGGTTATCGCCGCAAACGGATCTGAAAAGGTCATCAGGAGGAAAGAAATTGCGAATATTTCTCTCTTGTCAGGTATAAAAAAGAGAACTAATAGTAGAAATGATACCGGAAAATAGACCATCCCCCAGTTTCGTTTTGAGGGATCATTTATTCCTTCTAATTTGTTCCATGCCACCAAATAGTATAGTGTAGCCAGCACCAGCGCACCGATTACCAACAAATAAATCTGATTTTTAACAAACCAGGGAAGAAACGAAACCAAAACCCCCGCTGTAATGTGAAGAATTTTCCTCCCTGTGCTTTTGCCAATCCATTTCAACCGGGCAGCCGTTTCAGAAGCTGCAGAAGCAACCGCAATTATGGCCATAAAAATCGCAGCGTAACCTAAATCGCTCAACTCGGGCACTCCAAAATAAATAAAATTCAGCCCTTAAAATACGAAACAGTTCCCTACTTAAGTGCACATTCCGCTTCTAAATTATACTCTTTACTTCTTTAAAAGCGCTCTTTATTGCTTGAGAGCACTTTCAATCCACCACCGGATTACTGTTTAAATCCTGCGGATACACTATGCTGTTTACTTCCCGGATGTACTGTTTCTTATTTGAGTATTATTTGTTGATAGACATAATAGTTTTTCCAGTAGTAGAGGACGAATTTCTTTTTCACAGTGGTGCTTGAAATCTGCCCTGTTTTTCTGTTTCTAACTTTGTGATACTCCATCACAATAACCTCCAAATCACCCTCTCTGTTGTATCCGTGGCTTAAACGGGTGAAGCGGTGTTCGAGAGTTTCGTTGTTGTCGTAAAAATTTTTCGCAACCCTTCTGATACCTTGTTTATCATACCATTTGTTGATGAAGAAGGTCTTCTCCCAATAAAGGTTAGCATGGTCTAAATAATCACCATACAGCAGCGAGTTGCTGTACGCCTCCAAAAATGGATCGGGGCTAAATACCTGCGATTTTAAATCGGAAGTGGAACAGATTAAAACCGTTAGAATGAAAATAAATAATTTGGCTTTTTTCATTTCTCTGCCTTAAATTTTTTCCGGATATACAAAATTAAAAAATTATCAAGAATTATCCCTAACTTTTGACGACAAAAAGGGTTCTTGGGTTAAGAATTTAATTTTTTGTGTTTAGGGGAGCAAAAAAATGTTGAAAATTTTTCGAAAGGCTGAGGAAAAAGCGTCTGATAATGGAAGGTTCTGATTTTAAATACTGTGAGCATTGCTATTTTTCAATTTTACAATCATAATATTTATTGTTTTAGTCTCGAAAGATATCTTAATTCGGTGGCCGGAGCCACCTTCAATTTTGCAATCATAAAACTCACTGTTGCGATTCTGCTGTCACCTTTTTTAAAAATGCCATATCGCGGTTGATCAATTTCCAAATAACCCAAAGGGCAACTATTAAAACAGCAAAGTCTGTGGTTGACCGATATCGTTCCAAAACATGCACTAAAGCGACATGGATAAACATGTTAATTAACGGTAATAACGATAGCAGCAGGATAATTTTATCTTTTGTTACAAAAAAATTGTAAAACATACCAATGAAGAAAAACGGGATAAAAATACCAAAAAACAGAAGCGAAGTTCTATTATGCCATCGGGACCATTTAATATATCGGAACCCGTCATGAACAAACTGACCGCTTATATACATCGGTTGCCAAAAGTTAACTGCAGCTCTAAGGTATTTTTCGAATCGCCCAAACTCTCCGGGTTGTTTTCCCTGCTTTAGCGCTTCTTTTATCAGTTGAACTTCTTCCCGATCCACATTTTCAGGTTCAATACCCTTTTGGATGGTTTCAACTGTCTTTCTGAATACTGAAGAATATGAACTTTCGGGGGTGTATTGACTTTTACCGAACACAACGGATGTTATCAACTCAGTACGGGTGGTTAGAATGATAACTCTATCATAAATATAATAATTTCTTATTCCCCATGGAATCATCAGAACCAAAACTAAAACCGCAATTTGAAGCAAATCTTTTCTAAAATGTCCTCTGTTCTTAATCGCTAAAAATCCTGCCCACACTAAAAAGACGAAAAAATAGGTAAAAAACCTTTCATCAGTGTGAATCAGATAAACGAATGCAACCGAAATACCAATTATTTCCCTCGCATTTCCTTTACGCTTAATCAGCCTGGCGACAAAAAAAATTACCAGGGGGAATAAAAAATAGACAAGGGGTTCCTTCAAATAAAAAGTTGTATATCTGTAAAATTGAGGGTTAAGAACCATTAAAAAAGCTGCCACCCACCCGAGAGAGATACTTATATTTTCTGATACAAATTTAAAAACAAAAACCACTCCCAACGAAACGAATATTGCATTAACAATAAAAATGGCAAGTGGGCTTTCCCCAAAAATACTTTGTGTGACTGCCATTATTAACGGATAGCCGGGTCCTAAAATTTGGAGAATATCATCACCTTTAATAACTTCCGGGCTGAACAAACCATACTCTAATATTCGTCTGCTAAATAACCAATATTCACGGCTGTCACCAATTAAAAGAAGAAAATTAGGGTTGTAAGCAAAATAAATATAGACTATACATATCAGAAATGAAACTGAAAATATAGTTTTCCCCGAGTTTCGGTTGAGAAACTGACAAACATTACTTTGCTTAAAATAACTGAAAATCGCTTTAACTTTCATGCTTTAGACGAATATAATAAAACTTTTAAACATCTGTTTAGAGCGATAACCTAACCCAAAATGGTGAAAACTAATATCGCTGATAACTCTGTTTCTTGTTTCCATCTGTTTAGATCATAGTCCTGATATTAAAAGACGGGAACCTATAACTAATACTGCAGCCCCGACCGGTAAAAGATTATACCCATGTCACTATCCGAACAAAGGAAAATCGAACTATGTCCAGTGTGGGGTTTTGCCTCTTGCAATTCTTTTTGTTATTCTGTTAAAATTTCGGCAATTAATACTCGTTACCTTACGGAACTTGATGTTTAGGTGGAAATATTGGTTTTGGTTTAATTTAATATTCAAACTCAAATTTAATATAATTTTTTAATCTTATTTATCGCTTCAATCGTATCTTCAAAATTGATTTGTATAGTATCGCAATACCATCGGATCGATTCCCACCTTGGTTGGTTCTCAATTTCGCTTTTCTTAATTGCCTCCCCGCGGGAGAGGACACCCTCGCGTATCTGATTGCTTCTAAAAGTATCATTTTCCGTAAACCCTGCTACCATATAGTATATATAGTTGTAGAAAGCTGCTGTACCATCACCAATTCGCCAGGTAGATAAAGTGCCGGGGTCTGTCTCCCACCCATACTCCTCTGTAATTATCCGATTTATTAACTCTTCATCCCATTTGATGTAATCATATAAATTCTCATATTTGCGCGGAGACAAATAGAAGGAAATAAAAGCGATAATCGTATCTGCGAGAGAGAGGTTTAAGTATTTCGGATTTATGAGAAATTGCCCTAAATAGAAAGAGATAAGTTTCACTTTATTCAATAAATCTATGTCATAAGCCATATATCCTGAGTTTTTCTGCCGCCCTCCTGTAAAGGCTGTTTTAAAATCAGTTCTTTCAAAACGATTTTCGCCCATAAAAACCACAGAAATGTTATAGGCTTTCATCAATTTATTTACATAATAAAAATAGTGTTTATCTCCTGCTGTAAAAAGAGGGATCATCCCGAGATGAGGTTTCTTCAACCAAGCAACTACATTTTTCCTTATGTTTTCTCTTTTTTTTCTCAGATCAGCTGAGATGACAATGTGTTTAATGCCTAAACTTCCGCATAATCTGGATTGATTTCGACGGGCTAAATCAGTCATCATCCCCCAATCGTATGAGAAAGCAATAGGATTTAGCCCGAGTTCTCTTTTTAAAAAATGAAGTAAAAAACTACTGTCTCTGCCGCCGCTGAAAGGTATAAGCGCATCGAATTCACCCTTTTTAGCCCCAATTTTATCTATTAAATCCTTTAATTTTGTCTCACCTTTAAGGGGTACGGCTTCATAATTCCTGCAAAAATTACACACACCTAAACTGTCAATATCAATACCCGGAAAAGTTGATGGTAAAATACATTTAGAGCACCTCTTAAGTTGTCTTATACTTAAGGAACGATTCAAAAATTCATCTTTGAATTTTTCAAGCAACAGCGAAAGTTGAAACTCTGAACCTGTTTTAATATAAACCCCCTTTTTCATCATTGGGTCCCGCTTCATTTGTAACAAGCCACGAATGACCTATAAACTCTTGTACCGTTTTGCATAGATTTTTGTAATTGCGGAAAAATTTGGACTTTAACAATTCAGAGAATAAACGCAGAGCTTCACAGACTTCTATTTTATCCTGAAAAATCGATGCAAAACCTGAAGTTTCTTTACCTTTTGTTTCTGAAAGAAGGAAAAGGTCTGAGATAATCCGATTCTTTAAATTCTGTTTAATAATCCGTGAATTATCAATTAAACACATTATTTATATAACCTATCATTATCAAGAATATCCATCCACATGGCAAACAGGAACGATTGAAAACTAAATATCCCCAAAAAGGTAAAAGCAAAAAGAGTTTCGAATGATAGGTTGTAGTTGTAAATTAATGCCTTAATAACCCGAAACAGATATGGAAGCCAAAAAATCCAGAGGATAAAAGCTGCATGATAAAGCAGAAATAATGGATGAAAATCACGGAAAAAATATTTGATCCACAACCTCTTAAAAAAAGATTTCAAAAGCAACCACGATATTTTTGGAATTACGGTGAGAAGGTTCATTCTCGATTTTTCTCCGATACGGTAAACCGGTTTAATTTCTACTTCCCGGAGGGTACATTGAGCAATATTTATTTTTACCAATAAATCATTAGGCCAACCGTAACTTTTATATAGCTTGTATAGTTTGATTGAGTTGATTGCTTTTTTACTGAGCGCCACATAGCCGGTTTGCGTATCAGAAATTTTCCAAAAACCGGATGCCATTTTGTTCAGAATGGAAAGAATAGAATTACCGATAAATCTGATCCTTGGAATTACCAACCAGGAAGATCGGTGGATTAGCCGGTTACCTTTAACATAATCAACATTACAATCTAAAATCGGAGAAATGATGGAAAAAAGTTCGTTCGGATCCATCTGACCATCTCCGTCCAAAATAGCAACTGCATCTAAACCATAATCTTTTGCAAATTTCAAACCCCGTGCGACTGCTTTTCCATTCCCTGATCTTTTTTTATGCTTTATCAAAACAATTCTGTTGTTTAAAAAGTCAGAATTTATAATTTCAGAATTGGGAAACCATTTAATCTCACTTCGATTTAACTCTTGCAACTTTAGTTCAGCATCATTATAGCCATTTGCAATTATTTTTGAGGGTTCAAGAGTAATTGAACTGCGGTTTGTTTTTGAGTCGTTCAAATAACTTTTAACAACCTCCAAAGTTGCATCTGTGGAACCATCATCTACAATAATAATTCGGTCAACAAATCCCGGCATAGTTTCAATAACTTTGCCTATTTGCTTTTCTTCATTATAAGCCGGCACAACCACGCCTATTGTACGATCAGAAAGCATTCTATATTGTGTCTTTCTTTGTTTTGATTACTTTAAAATTTATTATCACAGTTTCAGCCAAAATATTTGGTTTGATGAAATTCGGTGAACTTTCCATAGCAATTGCTAAATCATTACCGGGGCATATCAGTTTCTGTTTATTATTTCGCAAATTTTGGGTTTGCGTCTGTTTCCTGCAGAGGGGATATTTATTTGAAAATGAATTAAACCGTAAACTAAGCAAGCCGAAAATTGTATAGGTGTTAATACTTATCCCCCGCGAGAAATTAATTCAAAATTAGACCATATAGCCAGGAAGAAAACAAATATTCCAAGAATTTCCACCCATAAGGTAATACTCAATAAAAAAAACAATGTAAAATATTTATTTCCGCCCTCAATTATGTAAAGTTAACTGCATATAGTATAACAAATTATAATAAAAAAACTCTACTAATTTACCGAATTCATTTATTTAATATGATAAAACTTTAGTTCCTTTTTTTTTTCGAAAACTTCGACCACAAAACAGAAGCAAAATATAACAAAATATCTGCAAAAACTGTTAAAAACCGAAACATAATGGAAGCGATACTAACTGTAAGCCCGCCAATATTATCTTTTAACAGATAAATCAAACCACTCTCACGGACGCCTAAACCTGCCGGCACAAAAAAAGTTATGGTGCCAATTAGAGAAGACAGAGCAAGCCCGCCGGTTAAATACCAGTATTCAGAAAAAGAAATTTCACTGAAGGATTTAATCAAAAAATAGTAGGCACAACCAAAAATGAGCCATGCGACACTGCTTATAATAATCAACAATAAAATGGTTCTATATTTTAAGGTTAATTTAACCGGCGGGCGTTTTAGCTGTTTGTTTAACAGATTAATAAAAACTGATAATATTTTTGGATGCAGAACAATTAATTGAATTGCTGCCATAATTGCTATCAGTAACCTGTAATCACCATTTATTGAGATCTGAGAAAACAACTCTGAAAGTGCGTAAACAAATACCAACGACATCAGCATAATAACTACTTCAATCAGCGAGGCAAAAGCTGTCAGCGTTTTTGATATGCTGTATCTGTTGTATTCAGCTATTAAAATTCCATATTGAACTAATCTTCCCGGTACATATTTACCAAGCTCTGCTTTTATTCTGATAAACAATGAGTTTTTTTTGCAGATTTTAACTCCCAACACACTCATAAGAATAACCCAGTTCATGTGAACTATAAGTGTAGAAAAAACAATTAAGAAAATACCCAATAACAAGAAAAATGGGTTGATCTCTATTTTTTCCGACGGCAACTGATCACTAAGAGAAAAAGCAAAATGAACAATTCCAAGAAATATTGTAATCCCTGTAATATACCTGAGATAAAACCATATCTGCGTTCTGTTATTTTTGAGATATTTAATTAAATTTTTCATTTAATCATAATACAAAAAAGGTTCTGCTTTCATAATATCTTTTCGGCTAATAGAATTAAACACGGAGTAATTCGCTAAGCACTAATTCATAATCTTCAAGATACTTCAAAATTTTGCGAAGTAAAAGGTAATCGGAGCTTGAATCGGTCGGAGTAAGATTATAGACCGATTCTTGTGTAACCCTAATACACGGCTCTTTAAGTTCTATCATTTCGATGTATCGGCAGACAAGCTCAGAATATTCCGAAGTTTGGACTTTCAACATAGCAAATATTTTTCTGATGACTCAGCTGCGCCGCAACCAACCTCAGGAAGTTTAGCATTCAGTGGCAAAATTGCAACTATTTCTTTAATGTAACGGTAAGAGTTGTTGATAAGAGCCTTGGTAACAAAATTGGCACTTCTATTATTGTGCGTGCACCAATCCCAGAACTCTTCAGCATACGCGGAATTTTCGCCAAAATGCTTCTTCATATTTTTTGTGGTTAAGCTTTAATTAAAAAATTAACATTCAGTTATGTAATTTAATATTCTTACTTTATTTACAACTTCAATTAGAAAAAAAAGGCGAAAAAATGATTTAAGAAGCGTTTCAGCAATATGAGTATAAGAAAAAGACAAGACTATTGATAGTTTTATGTATTTGAAGAATAAAACTCCCTTTTGAAAAAATTAATTATTCCGTGAATATTAACCACAATTAAAAAACAAAAAAGGCTGCCGAAATAAAGGGCAGCCTTTTCAAATTTACGGGTGCGGAAGACGGGACTTGAACCCGTACAGATCTCTCCACACGCCCCTCAAACGTGCGCGTCTACCAATTTCGCCACTTCCGCAGAAATCAGACTGCAAATTTACCAAATTTAACTATTACATGCAAGTAGGCACCCCCCTCTTTCAAAAAACTAATCCACTTATTGGAAAAATTACCGGAAATAAATTTCACCAACTAAGCAAGCAGGACAACTAATCACCTGAAAAAACTCAAGTTTGAGAGCTGTGACGGGAATCCAAGCTAACTAAAAGCAAATTTAACCTTCGACTAAAAATTGAAAAGAGAAAAATTGGGGATCCTGCCTATCTATGATCAAATTTAACCTTCGACTAAAATTGAAAAGAGAAAAAATGCGGAATCCGGAATCCGGACTATCTGTAATCAAATTTAGCAACTAAGTACCAAAACAACCGCTCTTTAACTAACTACCCTCAAGCAACTGCTCCCAAACAACCGCCCCAAATCAAACACAAAAAGATAATTCTAAGGTCTTCGCAGAAGTTCGCGCAACTCTTTCCTAAAATTTCTTTCAAAAATAATATACTTTGCTAATTGCTCAGGTGTTAAAATCTCGGTTAGCGAAGTTAAAAATTTCATCTCCATCCCCCGGGATTCCGCAACAAAATCGGTGAATTTCTTAATTCCAGCATTCAGATCGGAATTTTTATCACCGTTTTTATTCTCTTTAGTCAGTTTTTCCAGCAAATCGACTAAACTGTCTGCCTGTTCGCTCCTTTTGTCCATTGTTTTGCGGTGTTCTTCCCTACGCGTAAGCAGCCTGACCATAGTTTCTTCGTCTAAGTTCAGATATTCAATCAGTTTAACTTTTTCCAACTGTTCCAATCTTCTGCCGCCGTCGCCGCCTCTCGGATAGTGTTTTCCTCTGCCTCCGTAGCCGGGCCCCGGTTGAGCAATCGCTGAAACACCAAAAACAAAAACGAAAAAGAAAAGAATTGCTGCCTGTTTCATATTATTCCTCATTTTAAATTAGGACTAAGTTTAGCGCTCAATACCTGCCAGTCATCATCACTTAAATTTTCCACAATGTCACTCAACGGAAAATCATAAATATCAACAGCTTCCGCAAGCGAAGACTTATCCAGCCCCAATAACTCTTTATACACTCCGTCAAATTTTTTATGTTCAGCCAAAAGGCTCTCGTCGTTCACTAATTTGTCGCTTTCCAGTATCAAATCATCCATTTCAGAGTCAGTAATTAACGGAGCGGCTTTATGTACGGCATAAACCTTGCGCTGCTGAAAACGGTTTATACCTCCGCCACCGCCGTTTGTCGTACCGTCAACCCGATAATCGTTACTTTCCGGAGAACCCACCGTGCTTTCATCCTCTGCACCATCTGTTGCACCGTTCGTCTTTGCGTTCTGCCCAAAAGAACCACCGGTTACAACACCGGAACTCTTGTCAACAACACCACTTCCCTGCCCCGGTTCGTCAATTATGGAAGGAGATAATAAAAACAGCAACGCAGCAACAGCGGGAACTGCAAGAGCACCACCAACTTTAACCAAAATTGGAAAAGCACGCCGGCTTTTTTCTGCAACCAACCGCTCACGAAAACGGGGCAGAACCGACTCAAAATATCCCGTATCCGACTCTACAGACGCCAACGAATCCAATCGTTCAAGCGCACCTTTAACTGCTGAAAAATCACCGTAAAGTGCTTCATTTTTTTCGATTTCCTCGTCAAATTTTTTCATTGCGTTATCGTCAGGTTTATTGTCTAAGAACTCCAAAATCCGTTTCCTGTTTTCCATATTCTTTCTCCATTAAAGAGACAACTTTGTTCAAAGCGTGGAAATAGTTAGCTTTCAACCCACCAACGCTTTTTCCCGTTATTTCTGCTATCTCTTCGTAGCTGAGTTCATCGAAGTGGCGCATCACGAACACTTCTCTCTGTTTTACAGGGAGTTGCTTCAAAACTTTATCCAATATTTGCAGCTTCTCCCTGTTCTCCAAGTCCCTCACCAGATCTTCAGCACCTTTTATATCAGGTGTTTCCTCACTTCCGATCGAAAAAAAGCGTTTTAGTTTGTTGCTTTTTATCAGATTGAGCGATCTGGTATAGGTTATTTTGTATATCCATGTATATAGCGACGACTCGAACTTATAGTCCTTAAGTTTTTTATACATAACCAACAACACTTCCTGCAGTATATCGTCAGCGTCAAGATGGTTACCGGTTAGCCGCCGGGCGTGCCAGTAAATCTTCTGCTGATATCTCCGCACTAATTGATTAAATGCAGACTCTTCACCGGCAAGGAATTTCTTTACTAATTCTTCGTCGCTCATTAATTTTTTTCCGGTTCCGACTGTTTGACAAAAAAACTGTGTTCTTGGTTTAACCCAAATATAACTATTTTATTCCTCTTCTGAGTTATTTTGATTATTACTCTTTTTATAAATTTTATGGTTCTTGTGATGTGGAATTGAGAAATGCCGCTGAGGATTAAGCAATTTGCTTCCAATATTATTACTTACCAAAATTGATAATCACCGGGATTAATACTTTTGAAGTGGATATTCCACCGCAGGGGTTGCAGTCAAATATTTATCCGTTTTAAACCTCACCTGCACTTGAATTTGTCATAAACACAGAAACGAATAAAATTCATTAATTCAATAACGGAGTTAAGATGAAACGATCAACATTGTTTGGGACATTACTCGTGAGTGCTTTTTTCCTCTTCTCAGGCGTTGCTAACGCTCAACCCGGATGGGGATATGGCGGTGGGAAATTCCACGATGATCTGAAATTAACCAAAGACCAGGAAACAAAAATTGAGGCTTTGAGAACTGAACATCTAAAGAAAATGGTTGACCTCCAATCTGAGGTTACTAAAGCAAGGCTCTCCCTGAAAGAGCTTATGGCTAAAGGCGATTATTCACGGGCTGACTACCTTGCCGCACTTGCAAAAGTTGATAAAGCACGGGAGAACTTGATGACGGCAAGAGCTAACCATCAAATGGATGTTTATGAACTGTTGGATAAAGACCAAAAAGCTCTTTGGAACAAATTTAAATCTGACAGACCTCGCGGCGGAAATGGCGCCGGATACGGAAGAGGCTTCCATAAAGGAAATAAAAATGGCTACGGAAGAGGTATGGGACGCGGAAACGGTATGAGATACCGCGACGGCAGCTGCTTTACCCGCTGATAAGATCCTCCAAACCGGATAATTAAAAGAGGCTGTACTGATACAAAATATCATACAGCCTCTTTTTATTTAATTTTTCTCACGAAGTTAGTTTACTTCTAAAGTTGTTCCTTTCTGCTGAAGATTTTTGATAATATTGCAGATTTTATTTCAACAAAATCATTTTACGGGTTGTGTAAAAATCACCCGCTTTTATTGTATAGAAATATATACCGGAATTAACCGGTTCTCCTCGATTGTTCTTCCCGTTCCATTGCACGGCATGCAACCCGGCAGGCAACTGCTCATTTACGATTGTCGCAACTTCACTACCGAGAAGATCATAAACCCGAAGTGTAACCTCAGAGGCAACAGGCAACGCAAATTGTATCTGAGTTGAGGGATTAAATGGGTTCGGATAATTTTGCCATATTTCAAACTGTTCCGGCAACCGGCTGAATGGGTTCTTAACACTAACCGGCACATCAAACCCTCCGGAGAAAGCGATAACCTCCCCTTCTCTTGAGCCAACTAAGAACTCCAATGTGCCGTTCCTGTCAATGTCGTCCATTGCCTTTATTGCCTCAGCTGCCTTCGCATTGAGCCCGGGCCCAAAAGTATAAGTAAACAACACATCAGGATTCTTACCGCTGAAAACCCAGATTTTATTGTCTAATGAAGCAATTCCAACCTCCGGAAAGCCATCGGCGTTCAAATCACCAAGCAAACCGGCATCTAAATTGTTGTGCCCTGTGGTGAACGAACGGATAACCGCACCGGTTTTCCCGCTGTAAATCTGCATTGTAGGTGTAAGCGTCTGAACCATAACATCCGGGAAACCATCTTCATCAATATCAGGGATAATCGCTAAATCTTCAGCAAAAGCAGAAAGAAATTGGGTTTGCCACACTTCCGTACCCGTAGCAGCATCAACCGAGTAAACTTTTCCGCCAACATCAGCAGCTATTATGTACCATTTCCCGCCTATGGTATCATAAAGTGCATCCATCGCCCACACACCGGCAGAAGTTGGGTAACTCCAAAGAAATGCACCGTTATCATTGAAAGCATACAGTTCGCCAGCCGTTGCGCCCGCCACCCTTTGCGAAACCACGCCACCGCCGGGGAACGAAACAACCGCATCTTTCATTTTACGGGTACCTGCATCGTTAATCTGCCAGATAACGGCACCTGTTTTTCCATCTAAACAATAAACGGAGAACCTGCCGTTATAAGTGAACTCGTTACCGCTTGCAGTAGCGAGAATATCGATAACGCCATCGTTGTTCCAGTCGCGTCTGCCGTCAATTCCGTTAATATCTCCAAGGTCATAATCGATCGAATCACCAAACTCCCAAAGTTTTGCGCCCGTTGCACCATCGATCATAAAGACATATTCGCTTCCGCCGGCAGTTCCTATGCAAACATCGCCGATACCGTCGTTATTAACATCGCCTACAAACTGCAAAGCTCCCATTCGTGAAACCGAACCGGCGTCGTTATTGTTGCGGAACGAATTAAACTTCCAGAGAATGTCATCCGTGCCGGAAGAGTTACCGTTATAGGCTATGGTGTAATAGTTATCAGTCCCCACTAACATATCAGCAACACCATCGCCGTTGAGATCGCCGGCTTTCCTGATGAACTTTGCCGAAAGATCGTTAGAAACTGTTTTTGGGTTATTAGGAACCACACCCCGCCAGTAAATAGCACCAAGTGCAGAGTCTTGCGGCACGCAGTTTGTGCTCAGAGGTATTTTGAACCGTACCCCGTTTGCCGCGTTTGAGTAAAATGAAAGTGTATCTTCCTGCACACCGTAATATTGCGGGTTCGACCATACCCTGAAAACCATTGAGCCGACCGAATCAATTACAAAACCGGCCGGCGGTTTTTGGATATAATAATAATCACTTCCAAAACTGAGCGAATCAACCATTAACGGGGCAGAGCCGATGTTACTAATGGTTATATCCTTGAAAGAAGTGCTGCGGATTCTTTTATTTCCGTAATCAAGTTCCGGTGAAGAAGCCGCAATAACGGGCCCTGTGAAAATACCTCTGCCGTTCAGCCGAACAACCGTGAACGGATAATTAACATCGTTGTGGTAAATCAGTACGCTGTCTTTATAATATCCCGGTTCATGCGGCCTGAACGAAAACGGAAATGTTACTGATCCCCCTGCCGGAATGGTGAGCGGCAAGCCTGCTGATGATGAGAAAGCCTCAGACGAAAATTTCAGCGAATCAATCCGCAATGTACCCGTACCTCGGTTGAATATGAATGTATAGGAGTTTCCGGAGGAATCCAACTGCACATTGCCGAACTCTAAGTTATTGGGTGCAACTGAAATCTGTGGTGTCCCCTCGCCGCCAAGCTCAAACTTATACAGCGCCCGTTGTGTGTTGTTACCAACCACTCTCGCAATCATCCACAGGTATCTTCCATCCCAGGCTAAACCCCTTGGCGACATGGTAGAAGTGCCACCCAACGGAAGCGGAAAAGTGAAAAGCGTATCCCGAGTGGTCATGCTAACAGCGGCTATCACCTCCGGGTCGCCTTCAAAATTTTCCATAACATAAAATAAAGTATCACCCTTAATGGTAATCCCCTGCGGTTGAAGCCCATAAATAGGAAGTGAATCAACCACTAACTTACTGTTCAAATCCAATTTATAAGCACCAACTCTGTTATTAGGATAATATACACTGAACCAAAGGCTTCCTTGGTCGTAAGCTATGCCTCCCATGTAAAATGTGGTCATGTTAATGGTATCAAGCACAACCCCTGAGGTGGAAATTTTCCGGAAATTGTGCTTATTAACCAATCTTTCGCTGTACCAGAAATCCGTGCCATCCCATGCAAGCCCTTGAGACTCTTTAAGGGTGGGATAGTTTATATAAATAGAATCAACAACATTGCCTAAGGTATCCCAGGCAATCAGTTTATTTTTGAATGCTGCGTTTGTTGTTCCGCTTGAAATCCATAACTTGCCGTCAACATAACAAAGCCCGTAAGCTGAGTTATAGAACAGATTTACAGGAAGCAGAATAGTTTTCACTAAGGTCTGGGCATTCAACAGCCCGGTCAACAAGATGATGAAAAGAAATAACATTTTTCTCATGGAGACCTCCGATTAAAAAGTGAATATTATTTCATAAATTTAATTTACAACTTTTTTTTCACTTTTCATAACTAATATTAAATACTGATAATCTTTGTTAAGCATATGCAGCGATTTTGATATCTGTTTGGGCAAATAATTGTAATACGCTAATGATTTGTTGCGGGCTTGGAAAATCATCCCCGGCGTAATAAGGGTGAGTTGCAGGCTTGGAAAATCATCCCCGGCGTAATAAGGGTGAGTTGCGGGCTTGGAAAATCATCCCCGGCGTAATAAGGGTGAGTTGCAGGCTTGGCTTTTAATCGTAGTAAGTGAACGGTTGGTGTATTTCCGGACTCACGAATGAGGTGTGCTAATGGTTAGTATCCCCCCTGTTTAACACTTACCGCTACACCTCCGGAAGAGGCAAGTTTTACCTTAATCACGGAATTTGAATTAACAGTTCGGGTTTCTATTTTATATTTCATTGGGTTTTTATCCCAGCTTGCGTCATCGGTATCCATATAGAAAATGGCGTTAAAATCTTTTCCGGCGGGGAGAAAGTTGAAATTAATCTCCATTTCACGGGGATTTTCATCAGTTATGCCGCCAACGAACCACTCATTTTTATTTTTTGCTTTTCTGGCAATAAGAACCCAATCTCCCGGCTCAGCCGAAAGTACCCAAGTATTATCCCAATCGGTTGCCACATCTTTAATGAACTGAAAAGCGTCGGGGAATCTTTCGTAGTTCTCCGGCAAATCTGCCGCCATCTGCAACGGGCTGTACATGGTAACATATAAAGCCAACTGTTTCGCCAAAGTAGTGTGAACCTGAAATTTGCTTCCCGGGGTGTAATAATCCATTTTTATCTGAAAAATACCCGGTGTATAGTCCATTGCGCCCCCCATCAGCCGGGTGAAGGGAAGAATTGTCTCATGCTCAGGCGGGTTGCCTCGGCTCCAGGCATTGAACTCATTGCCTCTTGCCGCTTCTGCTGCAATCCAGTTTGGATATGTTCTGCTTTGCCCTGTCGGTCTGTGTGACTCGTGCGAGTTGACCATAATCTTATATTCAGCCGCTTTTTTTGCCACCCGGTAAAAATGAGAAACCATCCACTGCCCATCGTGAAACTCACCCCGCGGAATTATACGCCCGACATATCCGGTTTTAACTGCATCATATCCGTTTTCCGTCATAAACCGGAAAGCATCATCCATCCTGCGCTCATAATTGGTTGCGGAGCCGCTCGTCTCGTGGTGCATAATCAGTTTAACCCCTTTGGAAGCGGCATATTCCTGCAGTGCTTTAACATCAAAATCGGGGTATGGAGTTACAAAATCAAAAACATCCTCTTTCCAGTGCCCGAACCAGTCTTCCCAGCCAATATTCCAGCCTTCAACAAGCACAGCATCAAACCCGTTTTTAGCCGCAAAATCGATGTAATATTTTGTTCTGTCGGTTGTAGCACCGTGTTTTCCGTTTGGTTTAACTTTGTGCCAGTCAACCCGGTCAATTTTCACATTTCCAATATCGGAATAGTTCCAGCTCGCTTTTCCGACATGCAGCTCCCACCAAATCCCGAGATATTTCGAAGATTTAATCCAACTTACATCCTCAATCTTAGAAGGTTCATTTAGGTTCAGAATCATTTTTGAAGCGAGGATATCCTCTGCCCTGTCCGAGACGATAATCGTACGCCATGGTGTGTGGCAGGGTGCCTGCATATATGCAACATTTCCAACGCCATCGGGGGCGAAAGAAGTGGTCAGCGAAAAATTTCCATCGCCGTAATCTTCACGGTTAACGAGCAGATGCATAACGGGGTAATCTTCCACTGCCGCTTCAAAAATGTTGATGTAAAGCCCATCCTCACTTTTCATCATAAGCGGGGTCTGAACCGCATTGGGTGCAATTATCTTTTTTGTAGAAATTTCAAAGTAGTCCTGCCCTTTTTCGGCGTCAATTTCGCTAAGCTTGCTTGTCATGTATGGGTACTCGTTGCTGTCGTAGTCACCCGGGATCCAAAAGGTTTTATGATCCCCCGGAATGGTAAACTCTGTCTTTTCACCCATTATAATGAAATATCTTTGATTTTCCGATTCGGGGAATTCGTATCTGAAACCAAGTCCGTCGTTAAAGATACGGAAAACAATCACCACTTCCTTGCCGGTTTCCATGCTCTTAAACGGCACTTTCATTTCGTTATAGTGATTCCTTATCTCTTTCACTTCGCCTAAAACTGGCTGCCATGTTTCATTAAATTCAGAAAATGTGGGGTCGGTAAATTGCGAAAGTTTTTCAGTGAATCCGGCGTCGTCTTTAACTATTACACCAAGGCGCGATTCCTTCACCACCGGTTTATCTTTGTAGTTGAGAGTATAATAAGGTATGCCGCCCCGGCTCATCATCAACTCTAAACGAAGATTTCCGTTGGGGGATTTTAGCTCCTGCGCATGCATGGCAAGTGCCAAAACCGGCAGCAAAAAGAGAAGAAACCGCGTTTTCATCTCAAAATTTAGTAACGCGGGTGAGCTGCACACCACTCTTTGATGTAGCGGGCGATCTCGGGGGTGGGTGTACCGGGTGTAAAAATCTCACCCGTGCCTAATTTTTTAAGTTCTTCCTTGTCTTTCTCCGGAATAATACCCCCTCCGGTAAGCAACACATCATCAATCCCCTGTTGTTTCATCAAATCGAGTATCCGGGGGAAAAGGGTCATGTGCGCTCCCGAAAGAATGCTAAGCCCGATAACATCGACATCTTCCTGAAGTGCCGCTTCAACAATCGACTCAGGGGTTTGCCGCAAGCCTGTATAAATCACTTCCATGCCGGCGTCCCGAAGTGCAGCCGCAATAACTTTTGCGCCGCGGTCGTGCCCGTCTAACCCCGCCTTTGCCACTAATACTCTGATCTTCTTTTCCATTTATTTTGATCTCCGGTGTTATAAATGTTTTTTGATCTTCTCAGCGAACGACCTCATCTCGGTCTCGCTGTTGTATTGTTTAAATTCCAACCTTCTGAACACATTATCCCCCCTAAACCTTGGAATAATGTGATAGTGCAGGTGAAAAATGGTCTGCGAGGCAGCCTCACCCGTGTTACAAATTATATTAAACCCATCGGCACCGGTGGCTTTTTCCACCGCAAGCGCAATTTGTTGCACTTTTGCGAAAAAATGTTGCATGCTCTCCGGCGGCATCTCTCTGAAATCGGTGTGGTGCTCAACCGGAACAACAAGCGTATGCCCTAAGTTCAGCGGTCTTATGTCTAAGAACGACACCACTTCCGGGTCGCTATAGATCATTCCATCATGATCTTCATTTTTTATTATATCGCAAAATATACAATTCATTACGAAAATGCAAAAGATTTTTAAGTGATTAAAACTTAAGTTTATATACTTTGAAATTTCAAATCTCAAAAGCCCTGCCTCAAGTTTTTAAGTTCTTAAGCTCTCATCCCTCAGTTCGAGTTTTGAAGTTCACAAACTTTTGAAGTTCTTAAACTCAAAATTCTAAGTTTCCGGTTTTAATTTCTCAGTTGACCAAACGAAAGCGCAAATGTTCGTGCCCGGTAAAGGTCTTCAGGTGTATCAACCGAAATATTTTCAGTTACTGTTTCCACCACACGGATTTTGTAACCGTTCTCCAAAATCCGCAGCTGCTCAAGCTTTTCGGCATTTTCAAGCTGCGACTGCGGCAACCGCGTGTAGTGAAGTAAAAAATCGCGCCGGTAAACATACAAACCAATATGTTTATAAAAGAGACCCGATTGCATTTGCCGGATTAACTCTTCCTTCTCTCTTAAATAAGGAATTGGCGAGCGCGAAAAATAAACGGCATTGCTGAACTTATCAAAAACAACTTTAACCACCGAAGGGTTATTAAGCTCTTCGGCCGTGGTGATTTTTTTTACCAAAGTTGCCACCTGAAGCGCCGGCTCGACAATCAACGGCATTACTGCATCGTCAATTACACCGCCTGAAATGAAAGGTTCATCCCCCTGCACATTCACAATTATGTCGGTGTCGTTCAATTGATTGGCAACATAAGCAATCCGATCGGAACCGGTTTGAATATCATCGGGCGTCATCACTACTTTGCCGCCAAAACCTTTCACAGCGTCAAAAATCCGTTGATCGTCTGTAGCAACAATCACAGAATCAACTAACCTCGAGCTTTTTACACTCCGGTAAACCCATTCTATCATTGGTTTATCCAAAATTTGAACCAACGGTTTCCCCGGCAGGCGGGTGGAAGCGTAACGAGCAGGTATAACAGCAACGGTTCTCATTATTCTATTCCCAAAAACACCTGATAATTGAAATTCGCCGCCGTTCCTGAAGCAAATCTCTCTCCCAAAAACACCTGATAATTGAAATTCGCCGCCGTTCCTGAAGCAAATCTCTCTCCCAAAAACACCTGAAAGATAAAAACGATCATTTTTCTTTAATCACCTTTGGAACACTGAAGTGTTGCTCGGACTCCGCCGGTGCGTTCAGAAAAGTTTTTTCGATCGGAAGCGAGTCTTTCACTTCATCTTTTCTCAGTTGCCCTTTACCCGTTTCAATCGGGTGATACAATGGCGCCACATCTGTAAGATCAAGTTCGTTCAACTGGTCCATATATTCCAAAATTTTATTGAACTCTTGCGTAAAAGAAGTAAGTTCTTCCTCTTCAAATTTCAACATCGAAAGTTTTGCGATATATTTTACATCATCAATGGTTACGCTCATTCTCAATCCTTTCTTTGTTTTCAATTATCTTATTTCTTACTGCCGCCATCAGCTCCAATTCTTCCTTTTTGCCGAGGTTTCCTTCAGGTGGAAAGATCGGTTTATCATAATGTACATAGATTGTACCGGGCACAATTTTGAACCTGCCGCCTGCGTTCCCTCGTTCTCTGGCGCCAACTATTGTAACCGGAACAATAGGGTGTTTCACCTTAACCGCAAGATAAAATGCACCCCGTTTGAACTCCTGAACTTCACCATCCTTGCTTCTTGTTCCCTCAGCAAACAAAAGAACGGAATATTTTCGCTCATTCAATAACCTGTCGGCTTCTTCAATGCTTTTCATCCCGCTTTTTGGGTTTTTTCTGTCAACCGAAATGTAGGGACCCAGCTCTAATTGCCACCCAAAGAAAGGTATCCGCCCCAATTCCTTTTTGAAAATCATCACCATTCTGTTGGGAACGCTCAACTGCATTGCCGGTATATCGTAAAAACTTGTGTGGTTCGGAACATAAACATACGCCCGGTTTGGGTCAATATTTTCCGTGCCGGTAACCACCAATTTTATTCCGCTGATCCTCAAAATCCCGCGGGGGAAAGTTCTCGACAGTCTGAAGTAAAGGCGGTGGCTTTTGTCGATTAGAAGATAGAATAAACCGGTGATAGAACAACCGGTTACAAAAAATATCAACAGGATGACGCGGATAAGTGTCAAGCTTTATTACTTCCGACTAATTGAAAAAATCTTATTCAAACTTTAAAGTTAATGTTTTATCGGTTAATTTCGATGATTTGCCTGAATATATTCCACAGGAAACCGGGGTTCAGAAGAACCGAATACTCGCATTTGGCATGTAAAAGATTTCCTCTGTTTGCTGTTTGCTGTTTGCCGTCAAGTTTTCCGCCGGTGTTAATCCCTCAGGCAATGCGGTTTTACGGGTTTGCCTCCCGGTTAGCTTAACTCCTCTTCCCGGTAAAACTTTAAATCTGCCCTGTGCCTTCTTTTTGTATCCAACCCGTTTTACCGTTGGGCAACAACACTCTGTACCACCCCGAAATTGTCTCCAATATTTCAAGTTTGTTGCCGGCAGATATCATTAAGGGCTTTTCTTCAGTCTTTTCAGGAATTGAAAACATTTCGATTTGAGAGCTAAGAACAATACACTCTTTTTTATCGGCGGTTTCTTCACGACTTAAAATAAACGAGGGCACAGCAGCTACTAAACCTAAAAAGAGCACACTGCCGGCAATCAGTGTGTTCCGAATTGTAGCATATCGATATTTTAGAATAAAAGAAGCCGCTAAGGCTAAAGCTAATATGTAAAGGATAATCATTAGTGTGAACCAAGTCCAGACACCAAAAATACCCGACATATCGTTGAAAAATTTAAAAATGAAAAATTCCGGCACCTTAGCAATTCTTTCTCTAATTTTCAAATTTTCGTTTACGATTGCCGCGGCAATCATCTGATTGTTTTTATCGTATTTGCGCGCTTTTTCTAAATATAAAATACTGTTGCCCGTTTCACCCAATCGTGAAAATGTTAACCCAAGGTTAAAATAAAGTTCTTTACTTTTAAATCCTTTGCTAACTAACCCCTCATATTTTTCAAGTGCGCTGCTGTAATCACCCTTTTGAAAAAATGAATTTGCCTCTTCAAACTCTTTTTCGGGCGTTTGCGGATAAATATTCCCTACGCACAAAACTGAAGTGAACATCAACCCAAAAACTAAAAATTTTATCATTCTTCCCCGCTTTCAAGTCTTTCGATTATCGAAGAAGCTCTGTCGTAAACCTCCTGCATTCTTTCCATTTTACCTGAAACCGGAGCGAATCTCATCAGTTCACAGTCATCCAACAATTTCTTTATTTCAAGGGCAAACGCCGGGTCTTTTCCCGCAGAAATAAGGGTTTCTTCCGCTTTTGCTGAAGTCATCTCACTCAGCTGGATGCCGTGGCGTGTAATAAGATACCCCTCAAGTGCGGTAGCCGCTTCAGAGTAGAATTTATCGTAATTTTTTTCGTTTAACAATAAGCGTGCTTTCGACATCTTCTCCGCTGCCAATTTCTGAGCAGCTGTTTTAATCTTGTATGCCGGGTCGTTCAGCCGGGCAAATTCTTTTCGTTTATAACTGACAAAATAAGCCGCCGAAACCAAAGGTAGAAAGAGTGATAAAACCACAAACCACCCTGCGGGATATGTGCCCTGTTCTTCCAGAAACGAACTTGCACTTTTATAAATATCTATCTCTTCACCTGTTTCCACAGTTAAACCGTCGTTGTATTTTTCGTTTATTACGGTAATTGGTAACTCCTTTGTTTTCAGCGTCTCATAGGTTTTTGTCTGTGGATCAAACCAGGTGAAACCAACAGCTGGAAGTGAATATTTGCCCCCATCCCGCGGAATTAATACATACTCAATCACTTTTGAACCGGAAATCACTCCCGAATTATTTTTGGTTTTTGTAATATTTGGGTCGAGCACTTCAAAACTTTTATTAAATGTCGGTCTTGCCACATCCAACAATTCAATATTTCCGGTGCCGTTCAGTATAATTTGGAATTTAACCGGTTCATTTTTCTTAAATTTTCTCTTTGCAACCTTCGTCTCTAAACTAAATTTACCCACTGCACCGGTAAAATATTTTGAAGTGTCGCCGTTAGGAAGTGGCAAAATATTAACATTAACCACCGGCGAACTAATCTTAACTTCTTCCGAAGAAGAAGAGCCGGGGTGATATGATGAAAAAGGATCGTAGTTTGAACTGCTCCCCGAGAAAATAACACTAAGCGTTAAAGATATTGGCGAAATTTTTAAACTACCCGAACGGGTTGGAAACAAAGCCGCTTTTTTCAAAATTGCAGTGTTATATTGTGTGCCGTTATAAGTTTCCGGCGTCAAATAATTACTGCTCCCCTCAAGTTCTTCCGCCCAAAAACCTTCGTACAACGGTAGTTTCGCGTGAGTTATATATTCCGGGCGAACATCAGGGCTGACATAAATTTTATACGAAACAGTTATCTGTTCACCAAGATAAGCAGTGGGTTTATCAACTATTGCACGAATAAACAATTTGTTACGAATATCTCTGCCGTTTGCATAATCACCGGATTCGTCCTGTGCAGAACTTCCTTCAACTTTAATTGTAATGGGTTGGATGTTGTGCGTAACCCCCTCAATAGTGAATTTTGCGCCGGCAATTTGGTAGGTTCCCAATTTTCTTGCAGATAAAATATATGAATAACTACCTGTAATCGTAGCAGCGTTATTGGTAACCGAAATGCTGCGCGATTGGTTCGGGCCACTGAAAATCAGAAAATCATCCAAATCCGGAGGTGTAAAATTCACCGAAGAAGACCCCTGATACTCATAGCTAAAGTTTACCTCAAACTTCTCGTTTACTGCAACGGTTTTTTTGCTTACTTTGGAGTAAATCTTTTGAGCATCGGCACTGTTAGCAAAACAAACTAAAAAGGAAAAAATCAGAAACGGAAAAAACTTTCCCGGAAATCCTTTGTGCTGTTTCACCAGTCAATCCTATAACTATTATTCACTCTCTCCTTGTTGCCATTTTCTTTTCTGAGGTCTTTTTCTTTGTCTTTTAAGGCATTCAGAATTTTCTCGGCGTCTTCCTTGCTCATCTGAGGCTTTTCTCTCTGCCCATTGGGCTGTTGGTTATTGTTCCCTTTGTTCTGATCGTTTTGGTTATCCCGGTTATTATCCCGGTTTTGATTTTGGTCTTTATTCTGATCTTTGTTCTGATTTTGATTTTGATTTTGGTTCTGATTCTGATTCTGGTTTTTGTTTTGATCCTTGTTCTGGTTCTGGTTTTTGTCTTGATCCTTATTCTGATCTTTGTTCTGATTTTGGTTCTGTTTCTGCTCTTCTTCCTGTTTCTTTTTCAGCTTGTTAAGAGCATAGGTTAAGTTGTACTTTGCGTCGCTGTCTTCCGGAGATAACTTCAACGAGTTTTTGTAAGCCTCAATCGCTTCCCGGTATTTACCTTCTGCTAAATAAGCATTTCCAATGTTGTACCACGCCTTTGACTTTAATCCCTCGTCATTACTTTTTCCGATAGCTTTTTCAAAGGATTCGATCGACTCTTTATAGTTCTTAGTTTTGTAGTAACCGGCACCTAAGTTAAAATCAGGAATTGGAGATTTACTGTCAAGCTCGGAACTTTTTTTGAACAAACCTATTGCGTCGTCATATTGCTTTTTTTCATATTTGTTAACGCCGTCGTTATTGGTTCCTTTGAAACTTTGCGAAAACAAAGCAAATGCGCTGAAACAAAAAATTATTGTTAAAAATTTTATCCTCATTTCTAATCTCCGTTTATATTGCTTTTCATCTTGCCTGCCCCTTCGTCTTTACTTCCTACACCATTGGCGCTGTTGCCTGAGCTTTCAGTTTTACTCCCTGCCACTTTGGCGCTGTTGCCTGAGCTTTCAGTTTTACTCCCTGCCACTTTGGCGCTGCTGCCTGCCCCTTCAGTTTTACTCCCTGCCACCGGAGTGTTGTTGCCCACCACTTCATCCCCGTTGCTGTAATTTTGTGAATCCACCCAACTTTTTCGGTCATTAATTACGAATGAAGCAATGAATAAAATAATCGCGGGGACCAAGAACCAGTGAAAAACCTCGTCGTAGTCAACCACTTTGAATGAAGCAAACTCCGATTTTTCCAACCCATTTAGTCTGTCATAAAGATTCGAAAGATAATCAGAGTTATCATCACTTCTGTAGAACTGCCCGCCGCCGGTAACGGCTAAACTCTTTAACATTTTTTCATTGGCTTTAGAAATTACAGGTTCACCATATTCATCAGTTTTAACTCCGTTCGTTTTACCGCCATAATAAACGGGAATTTCAGCCCCTTTGGCAGTACCCAGAGCAACTGTGAAAACCCTGATTCCATCGGCTACTGCCTTTTTTACTGCTTGCTCAGCGCCGCTTTCGTGGTTTTCTCCGTCTGAAAAGATAATAATAGCTCGTCCTTTGTTCTTTGATGATTCAAAGCCCTGAATCGCCATTTCCACACCGCTTGCTATATTTGTCCCCTGTACCGGCACACTGTTAACAGTAATTGAACTTAGAATCATTTTACCGATTGAATGGTCTAAAGTTAAAGGGAACTGCAGATAACTCTCACCAGCAAACAGCACCATACCTATTCTGTCCCCCGCCATTTTTTTCAGCAACAATTCAATATCGAACTTAGCCTTTTCCAACCTGCTTGGTTTAACATCTTCCGCCGCCATTGAATTTGAAGCGTCTAAAAGGAAGAAAACATCAATTCCGGTTTGTTTCACGGATTCAACCTTTGTACCCACCACGGGCCTCATCATCGCAACCAAAGTGAGAAGACCGGCAGAAACGATCAGGCTGAAACGAAGAATTTCCTTTTTCACCGACCTGTTGTAAACCAATTTTTGGAAATCCATCCCTTTGAAAAACCGGGTTAAAACATCCTTTTTTGCGAAATAATAAAAGGCAAAAAGAGGTACTAACAAAATAAAAAGCGCCAGAAACATATAGTCAGGTTCAAGTCCAAATTTTAACATTTTAGGGCAACCTCCTCAGCCAGGTGTAAGAGAGCACACGCGAAAGCACAATTAAACCCAAAGCGAAGGGCAACAACACCTGAAATTTTTCTGATTTTCTTTTGAACGAACTGACCTCAATTCTCGATTTTTCCAAACGATCAATCTCGTTATAAATGCTTTCAAGTTTGGCGTTATCGGTTGCTCTGAAGTATTTCCCGCCACTTTCCTTAGCAATTTTTTGCAGAAGTGGTTCGTCAATTTCCACCGGTACCATCATTCTTCTGGTTCCGTAGTCAGTCGGCACATCCATTGGAGCCTCACCAATTGTACCCACACCAATAGTGTATATCCTTATTCCAAATTTCACGGCAATTTCAGCTGCAGAACTGGGGTCGATTTCACCGGCGTTGTTCATTCCATCAGTGAGCAGAATTATCACTTTGCTTTTCGTTTCAGACTCACGGAGGACATTAACGCCCGTTGCAATGGCGTTTCCAATTGCGGTTCCGTCTTCTAACAACCCGCTTTCTATTTGATTCATCAAAGTAATCAGCGCATTGTGGTCAACCGTTAAAGGGCATTGTGTGAAGGCATCTTTTGCAAATATCACCAAGCCTATTCGGTCGTTTTTTCTCCCTTGAACAAAGTCAAGCGTTATTTTTTTCGCCGCCTGAAGCCTGTCGGGGTCGAAGTCTTTTGCCAGCATACTGCTCGAGATATCAAGCACAACTGAGATATCTATACCTTCGGAATAAACACTCTCTTCGGAAAGATCGGTCTGCGGACGCGCCAGTGCAATTATCATAACCGCCAATGCCGATATGTTCAGGAAATAAGGAAGATTTCCGAGTTTGGCACGAATATCGGAGAAGCCTTTTGCAACCTCAGTTTTTGAATATAGCATTGGGGTTATACCCAATTTTTTATTTTTTCTGTATAACATCAAAACCGGAATTATCAGGAGAGCCAATAAAACCCAAGGGTATGCAAAAGAAAAACTGCTAAACATCCGGTTCCTCCGATTGTTCAGGGGCCTCAGACTGTTGTCTTTCTTCAGGTTTTTTTGGTTCTGCCACTTCCGCCGGTGCTGCGGGGTTTTTCATTTCTGCCCGGTTGACCGGTTCTGCCACTTCCGCCGGTGCTGCGGGGTTTTTCATTTCTGCCCGGTTGACCGGTTCCGACACTTCAGCCGGTGCTGCGGGTTTTTTTATTTCTGCCCGGTTGACCGGTTCAGATACTTCCGCCGGTGTTGCGGAAGAATCAAGTTGCCCTGACTGCGCTGAAGACTTTGAAGTGACCGGCTGTCTTGCCCTTCCCTTGTTCAGCTCATTCAGAAGTGCAACCGCACTTGCTGTGTAATTACCCGATTCGTTCTCTGTCGGAATATATTTTGCAAATTTCACCATATCAGCGCGGGTTAAGAAATCATCAACCCCGGCCACGGTTTCCCCATTAATTTTCTTGTTCAGTTCTCTGATTGTTTCGCGTGTAGTAAGCTCTAAAGATGGAAAATGATACTCAACATTAAAGAACCAACGAAGTGTATCCGCCACTTCACTATAGTGCATTTTCACTTCATTATGGGCTAAATACTGCTTAGCGTCTATAGCTTCAAGCATTTCGAGCGCTTTCTCATAATTTGTAGGAATCCGAACCGGTTCGGCTTCCGGTACTTTCTCAGTTTTTGATTTTTTCCGGAATTTCCAAATTATAAACCATACAAGCAGCCCCACCAACAAAATTCCGCCAAAAAGTATAGAATACTCTAACCAACCCCAGGGGATTTTCTCAGGCGGCTTCACATCCTTAATTTCTTCTTCCATATTTACGGGCACCGTACGGATCCGGATCGTGTCAACTCCGCTGAATCGTTTTAGCGTGTCCGCACCCTTGATGAATAACCAGGTGAACGACGGAACCACAACATCGAGCGAGTCAAACGCTGAAAAATAAAGGTTAAAACCCTTACTGATTCTCCCGTTTTTTTCGATGTTGTCTATTGTATCAACCGAAAGATATTCCAACTTTCTTGTGCTGAGCGAATCGATATAAGCCGGTTCAACCACCTTAAACTGCCCCGGATACTCCAAGGTAAGAGTAAATAAAATTTTATCTCCAACCAGATAGTTTTTCTTCTCAGGCTTGAAAGAAAGCGAAATCTCCTGCTGCTGCCCAGAAAGAAACGGACTAAAAATTAAAATAACGGTTAAAAATTTCAGAAAATATTTCACAAAAACTACCTTCTTCCCCTAAGTTTAAAGAATGATATCAGCGGCTTAATATAGCTCTCGCCCGTTTTAATTTCTATTCTGTCGGCTTTTGCTGAACGGAAAAGGTTTTCACGATAATTTCTCTCTTCCGCCCATTTACTGTGCATATATCGTGTAAATTTTGGTGAAGAAGTGTTGATAAGCCCGGTTTCACCCGTTTCGGGGTCTTTAACGCTGATTAACCCAATTTTCGGAAGCACAATCTCTCTTTCATCTTCTAACACAACTGCAATAAGATCATGTTTTTTCGCAACTGTTTTCAAAATTTTGTCATATCCTTTATCCTGAAAATCAGAAATCAGAAAAATAATCGCCCTTTTTGAAATCATATTGTTCAAATATTCCAATGCAACCTTTATGTCAGTCTTCTTTCCAACGGGAGCACTGTTAATTACTTCTCTGATTATCCTTAGGGGGTGCGACCTGCTTTTCTTCGGCGGAATAAATTTTTCAACTTTATCGGTGAAAAGAATCAGCCCCGTTTTGTCATTGTTTTTCAAAGCACTGAATGCAAAAATTGCAGAAAGTTCCGCTGCAAGTTCCTGTTTAGTTTGTGTTCTTGTGCCAAACTCCTGAGAGCCGCTCATATCCACAAGCAACATAACGGTCAGTTCCCGCTCTTCTTCGAAGACTTTAACAAACGGGTGACCAAAACGCGCGCTTACATTCCAGTCAATGTTTCTTACATCATCACCGGGTGAATACTCCCGAACTTCAGAAAAGGTCATACCGCGCCCTTTGAAAACCGAGTGATACTCTCCCGAGAAGAAGTCGTTCACCATTCCCTTAGTTTTCAGTTCTATTCTGTGAACTCTTTTTAGGATGTCTTTAGTTTCCAGAATTAAACCCCTCTCACGGCACTTCTATTTTGTTCAGAATCTCTTTGATAATTTGCTCAGAGGTGATTTCTTCAGCCTCAGCTTCATAACTGACGGAAATTCTGTGTCTTAAAACATCCTGCGCAACCGATCTGACATCATCGGGAGTAACGAAACCGCGCCTGCGAAGAAGAGCCATCCCCCGTGCGGCAAGCGCCAGGTTGATGGTCGCTCTGGGAGAAGCTCCAAAACCGATCAAATCACGAAGTTTATCCAATCTGAATTTACCCGGAACCCGCGTTGCAAAAACGAGATCGAGAATATATCTCTCAATTTTTTCATCGAGATAAACCTCTTTAAGCAACTGCCGCCCCCTCAGTACCTGTTCTTTCGTAACGATTTTGTTTATCGGAATTTCATCCTGATGCAGGCTCTGCCTTAAAATCATCAATTCTTCTTCCTGCGTGGGGTAGGTAATTTTTACTTTCAGCATGAACCTGTCCACCTGCGCTTCAGGCAACGGATATGTACCTTCCTGCTCAATCGGATTTTGTGTTGCAAGTACTAAGAATGGTTCTTCAAGCGGGAATGAAGTTTTCCCGATCGTAACCTGCCTTTCCTGCATAGCCTCAAGAAGCGCACTTTGTACCTTTGCGGGTGCGCGGTTAATTTCATCTGCGAGGATAAAATTGGCAAAGATGGGTCCCTTTCTGATGGTGAAATTCCCCTCTTTCTGGTTATAAATTTGCGTGCCTGTTAAGTCAGCGGGCAACAAATCGGGTGTGAACTGTATCCGCTGGAAGTCTGCCTGCATCACTCCGGCAAGTGTTTTAATCGCAAGCGTTTTCGCCAGACCCGGCACCCCTTCCAGTAAAATGTGCCCGTTTGCAAAAAGCCCGATCAGCAGCCTTTCGAGCATTTCTGACTGCCCGACGACCACCTTGTGCATTTCGCCCAACATCTCTTCAATGAAATAACTTTCGGAACTGATTCGTTCGTTTAATTCGCTAATATCCATCTATTCTCCTTATGTTGCAAATGATGAATTACATGTTTCAAGTGATTTTTGTTGATTTAAAAAAAAGCTATGCGTAAAGAATAGTAAATTTACCAAACACTTTTTAATAAATCCAACGATAAATCCGCTTAAAATCGTGAACTGTCCATCAAATTGTTATAATTGTTAAAATCTTTTTTTTGTTTCAAAAACTTAATAATAATCTGTCAGTTTCTTTACTTAGTGTTTTTCCCTGTGTTTTACCGGGTGTGTTTACCAAAAGTTTTCCCTGTGTTTTACCGGGTGTGCTCTTTTCAGATTCACACTGTTTTTAATTAAACCTTCTACTAAACCATTTCCCGCAACAACTCGGGTCTTGGTTGCGCAATAACAACTTTATTTGTTAAAAGCCCTTTCTCCTGAATTACCAAAGCTCCGGCATCAACCGCAGACTGCACCGCCGCCACTTCACCCGTAATTGTGCAAAAAGCCTTGCCGCCGAGTGCCATAGCTAAGCGAATCTCAATCAGTTTAACCGACGCCGCTTTAACCGCCGCATCGGCTGCTTCTATCAACGAGGCAACAGAAAAACTTTCCAAAATTCCCAAAGCCTGTAATAATTCGACATTCGAATGCCCGGAAAGTGCCGGAAATAAATCAGGGTGTACATTCGGTATGACGAAAAAATCCACAACCCCGAACCCGATTGTATCAACTGCTGTTTCAACCGATGACCTGACCGCCGCCACTTCCCCGCCGATTATCGTCATATATTTACCCGAGCAAATCGTACGCGAAACCACCAATTCAACTTCTGCGGTTTTTAGCATAATATCCGCCGCCTGCATTCCCGCAGCAATACTGCTCATTTCGATGAGACCTAACGATGTTTTTTTAATCATTTTTCAATCTTCTTAATTGTTCAAAATTCTGATAAATTCTTTGTTTACATCCACCACCGTGCCTGATATTGAAGCGTGAATGGTCGAACCTAATTTCCCTTCGGGAATTGTCGCTATCACATCACCTTTCGCAACCCTGTCCCGCAGCGCAACTTTTGGCTCAGAAGGTTCACCGACAGCCTGTTTCAGTTTTATTACCACTTCTTTCGGTCGGTAATCAACATCCACAAAAGGTGTGTCAGCGGCTAAATGACTTACATTCAGTTTTTTCATCAACATTTTTAAAGGCACTTTTCTCCCTTCTTTCATAGGATGAATTTTCACGGGATGTGTCTGGACATACTTCACACCTTCCAACCTCATCTGCCGTTTCGACTGGTCGCACGCCTCGCGTGGGAAAAGGTCTTCGGGACAGGCATACAAGGTACACAGCCCGCAGCCGCTGCAAAGTTCCGCCATCTGATTCCAGTAGCCCGCTCCTGTTGCTGTGAACTGCAGCGACCTCATTACTTTGTGCGGCTGTACATTGTAACCCAACAAATAGCGAGGGCAGAACTCGGTGCAATAGGTACACTGGTCGCACGCTGACTTACCGATTCTGTGCCAGTTTTCTTCAGGCTGCCCCATCCGGAAAACAAGCTGGTGTTTCTTCGGCAAAACAATGAACCCCGCTGTGGTTTTTGTAACGGGTTCATCCAAATTAGTCATCAGTTTACCCATCATCAAACCGCCGTTGAACACCGAGTACTCCGGCTCCGTGCTTCCTCCGGCAAGCTCAATCACTTCTTTAGCCGGGGTTCCGATAGGCACAAAAAATGCTGAGGGGTTTTTAACGGCACCTGCAACGCACAGAAATTTTTCCGTTACCGGCTTTTCATCTGCTGCACGCCTTACATTCATTAAGGTTTCAACATTGTTAACCACACAACCGACATCCAAAGGGATGCCGCCGGCCGGTATCAGCCTGCCCGTTGCTAAGTAAACAAGCTCGTATTCATCACCTGATGGGTAAAAATCGCCAAGTTCTGTTATTTCAATCGGATGTGAACCAATTGCTGCTTTAACCGCTTCGATAGCAAGCGCATTCTTAGATTTTATTCCGAAATAGCCTTTTTTTGCGCCGGTTGATTCTATCATCATCATCATGCCTTCAACCATTTCTTTGGCTTTCAGCAACATCAACTCGTAATCCTTGTGCAGAAGTGGCTCGCACTCGGCACCGTTGGCGAGTACAAACTCAACTTTCGAGCCGGATTTAACATGCGTGGGGAAACCCGCTCCGCCGGCGCCGACAACTCCTGCTTCTCTTATTTGGTTAACAATATCAGCCATATCTGTATTCTCTGAATGGTTAAAAATTTCTTTTAATCTTTGCTATGTAATTTCGCTAATTTTAACTTAATAAGCTTTGGTTTATTTCTCAAAATATTCCAGATTTTCAGTTTAACACCAATTCTTTCAGGTTATAAAGCCGATTCCTTCCGCCTCGGCTCGTAAAACTTCAGTTTTTTCTAAAAGTTCTGAAGAAAGTTTTAATCAATTTTATCGCCCCGTCAAATTTAACGGGGAGTGATTTTGCATACAAAAGTTCAATCCCCCCTTTTAACCCATCGTAAATATCTTTTCCGTGAGGGTACCACCACATATTTTTTTGAACTCCGGGCAGAATATCATCAACAATGCAGTGTGGCTGCGTCATCCCCAACAGCCCCTCTTCACCGTGCGTTCTGCCAAGCCCCGATTCCTTAAACCCGCCCCACGGCGTTTCCGCCAAGCCGTGCGTCATCAGATGATCGTTAATCGTAACGGTGCCCGCCTCCAATTTCCTGGCAAACTCGCGCCCTCGTTTCCGGTCGCGCGTCCAGACTGAAGCAGTTAAGCCTAAGTTGGAATTGTTGGCTTTCGCTATTGCTTCTTCTTCTGTCGAAAAGATATCAATACCCAACAGGGGTCCAAATGTTTCCTCTTTCATCAGAAGCATATCTTCGCTAACTTTCTCAACCGCATAAGGCTTGTGGAATCTTCCTTTTTCTTCACCTGTTGAAACGCCAACCAATGGTGTTGCCTTAGCCCCCTTATCTATCGCATCAGCAAGGTGCTTCTGAACGGTTTCCAACTGCTTTTGCGTGGTCATTGCCCCAATTTCAACATCGTAACTTGAGCCGTTTCCTTGCCTTAGAAACAATGATTGCCTTTTAAGTTCCGTTACAAAATCCTCGTAAATTTTTTCGTGAACATAAATCCGTTCAACTCCTGCACACGACTGCCCCGAGTTGCTAAGCCCCGCCCAGAGTGCACCCGCTACGGCTCTGTGGATGTTTGCATCTTCAAGAACGATCATTGCGTCGTTGCCGCCCAGTTCCAATGAAACAGGCAGTAGCCTTTCAGCCGCTTTTTTCATCAGTTGCTTGCCGACATCTACCGAACCGGTGAAGTATAGCTTATCTATCCCCGACTCAATGAAAGCATCGCCGGCAATTCTTCCCGGAATGTTTACCAAAGTGAAAACACCTTCAGGGATTTCTCCCATTTCAACCGTTTCACGGAGCAATTTTGATACTTCCTGAGTTTGGCTTGCAGCTTTTAACACGACACAGTTACCGGCAATTAATGCCATTGCAATCTCGTGAAGTGGTATCCCGAAAGGGTAGTTCCAAGGGCTGATTATACCCACCACACCGTAAGGCACCCTTTCAACGATTGAAACCTTGTTGGCGAGCAACAGGCTGCCCGGTTTTAGTCTTTTTCGTCTGAGCACTCTGCCGGCGTTTTTTGCGTAATAATTAAGTGCCAAAACAGAGGGCATCACTTCTGTTGAAAAGGCGTCAAAAACCGTTTTTCCCGATTCTGAAGATATTACTGCTGCGAAACGGTCGGCATTATCAACAATATAGTCCCGCATCTTTAACAAGTGTCTTTTCCGCTCACTGAAAGGAAGTGCACCCCATTTTTTCGCCGCTTTTTTTGCCTCTGCAACGGCTTGGTTTAATTCTGCCACAGTGTTCACCGGGGTTTCACCCACTTTTTCACCGCTTGCCGGATTATAGGTTATTGTAACTTCCGGCTTAGTGGTAAATTGTTCTTTTGAACCAACCGGAGACTCATTATCTGATTGTGATATAGTGTTATCTGATTGTGATATAGTGTTCATTTCAGGTTCCGTCATTTTTCCCGTCCCCTAAAAGTACCCATACTTTCGGTAACTTTTAAAAATTTTAGCGACCACTGGAACAAAGTATCAGGCAAAAATCTCATCCTTGGCGTAAGGTGAACCGCATAAGGCCGCTTCGGTGAGTGACGCCCCTTTTTAATTGCCGACTCAACAATTGCTTTTGCGATTACATCGTGGTTTTTTACCAACGGCACCAACAAACTCCCCGGAAATGGTATTTTTGCCCCCTCGAACATACCCGTTTTTAAATACGACGGATGAATGGACGAAAACTTAACCCCCGGTTTTCCCAATTTTTCGGCTTCAAATCTTAAGGATTCCGTCAGCCCGTAAACCGCCCACTTGCTGGCTGCGTAAATCGCAAGCCCCGGCACTCCGAGCAAACCGGCAGCAGAAGAAATATTAACAACATGCCCCCTGTTTCTTTCATACATTTTGGGCAAAAATGCTTTAATCGTGTAAATGAAACTCGTAAGGTTAACATCAATCGTTTTTTCCCAGTCAGAGTCAGGGCGCTCGTGGAAATAACCGCTGCGGACATAACCGGCATTATTCACTAAAATATCAACACTTCCCATTTCGCTGAATGCAGTTTCAGCAAGTTCATAAACGCGGTTTTTATCCGTTACATCACACGAGTGAAAGAAAACCTTTCCTTTTCCCTCAAGCTCCCTGCGGGCATCTTCTATAGCCAAGGGGTTCAAATCCCAGATTGTAACAACTGCACCCTCGCGTAACAGCCGTTTCACGGTAGCCAAGCCAATTCCCATGGCTCCGCCGGTTACAACCGCTGTGGTATCTTTAAGATTCTTCATTTGAATTTTTGATCCCAATTTTCGGAATTTCAAACAAGCAATTTAGAAATTTTTGTCGAAAGAACTACGGCAACCATTCGGCTCTGTTTGTTTACTGTGGAATACCTTTATATTTTTGTAAATGTGTTATTTTTCAATCCGTAAATAAAGAGAGAAGAACATTCAACCGAGCAAACCCGTTAGGCAAAATTACACCCTTTTCTTATTTTTTCTCCTGATTTTGATTACTACTGTCTCACCTCAGGGGTATCTCTGTGTAGTGGGCGGCGGCGGTGAAAATCGTAACGACTGGAGCGACGAACCTTATGCCTGGTTTGTGCAAAAAAGTGGAAATGGCAGGATTATCGTCCTTTCTGCAGCGGATGAAACCGACTGGATACCGCAATACCTCGTCTCTCTTGGTGCTTCTTACGCTTCGAACCTGAAAATAAACTCCGTTGCGCTGGCAAACTCACAGGCTGTTGCCGATTCGATTTCCTCTGCCGATGGTGTTTTTATTAAAGGCGGCGACCAATACAACTACATAAAATATTGGAAAGGTACACTCACCGAAGCTGCCATTAAAGCCGTTTGGCAGCGCGGTGGTGCTGTCGGCGGCACTTCTGCCGGCGCTATGGTGCTCAGTAAATTTATTATTTCGGCTAAGTACGGAACTCTTTCACCCGAATCGGGCATCTCTAACCCCTTTCAGCAAACCGCAAATATCGAGAGCGATTTCCTCGGAATGATGCCTAACACTATTTTTGACACTCATTTTATCGAGCGGGCACGCCAGGGGCGGTTGGTTGCTTTTATGGCGCAACTTTTCTTAAGCGGAAACAGTGAAGTGGCGGGTGTGGGAATTGACGACAGAACCGCAATCTGTATTTCACCCGATGGAAAAGGGGTTGTGATGGGCAGCGGTGCCGTTGCTATTTACAAAGCAGATTCGCTTACTACATACCGCAGAGACGGAAATAAATACGAACTTGAAAATCTCTCAGTCCAACAATTGGTTAAAAATTGGGAATACGATTTCAACTCGGGCACTGTTTCTGTTATTCCTTCATCCGCAAGGGCAATAACTCACCCACTAGCAACGGCGTTCGCAAATTCAGTTTATCTGACGGGGGGCAATTATCAGTCGATGGCGCACGCTGGTACCCTCTCAGAAATTGCTACAAAATCATCGGGCGGAAATATTATGATCTTTGCTGCAACAGCGTATCTCTCACAGGCGCAGGCAATTAAAGGCGTTTTAGACGGGCACTCAGCAACCTCTGAAATCATCGAATACACCGCTGCTTCTGAAAACGATCAGGCTCTTTTACAACGAATCAACACAGCTGCGACTTTTATTTTTACGGGGAGCGACATCACCGGGCTTAAACCCCTTCTTACCCCTTCATCAAATGTTGGGAATGCGCTAAAAACCCGTTTCGGCGAAACAGGGGTAATTTCAGCTTTCATCGGTGAAACCGCAAGATTAGCCTCTGACTTCTTCCCTGATAATCTTTTTAGCGACCAATACGCCGCTTATCGGGGAAAAATGACCGTGCAAAAAGGGTTTGGGCTTATTTCCGGTTTCAGCTACGGTCCGCTTACTTACGATAACTCAACATATCACGAAAACAGGATGAGCGCCCTTATCTGGGCTGCTTTCAAAACGGGGATAAATTACGCTGTTTATAACCATGGAGTTGGCACCACTTCTTTTGAACCTGCTTCCAAATTGGTTTACTATCGCAATTTCCCCCTCTTTTTATACGATTTTTCGGAAGCAACAATTGCCGACAGTTCAAAATACAGAGCATCAGGTAGCAGCGCTCCAAGGCAGGCTGCGGCGTTCGATCACTATAGAATTTCCGTTTCCAATAACTACGACAGGGTGTTCAGTTTAATCACTAAGAAATTTGAAGATACGCCGACTTCGGTAAAAGAAATTAACTCTAATCCTGAAAACTTTGAGATTGGGGCTTACCCCAATCCATTTAACACGAACACAATTTTATACATTACCACCCCGACGGAAACTGAGTGTATAATTACACTTAATTCTTCAACGGGTGAGGAGATTAGTACCGTTTTCTCAGGTATCATTCAACCGGGGAAAACTGAACTTAACATCGATGCACGAAACCTCCCGTCGGGGGTTTACTTCGCCCGTGCATATTTCGTAAATGGCACGGTTTTGACTCAAAAATTGTTACTGCTTAAGTGAAACATTTGTTGCCGGTTTCGCATGCTATTCTCAACTTTTTAAGTTTTGACGGCTGGTTGAAATCTAAGTCAAAAATATTTTTTAAATTCTTTTTTTAACAGATAATAAAGAGTTATATTTGAATCAGACTTTTTTATCTGATTTGTAAAAACAAAAAAAATGCCGGGGAAACTGAAAACAAAAGCAGCCCGAAAAAAGGCTCGTAGCTTGCTGAAGTTTAGCCTTTAACGGTTGTTGCATGGATTGTGGATTTTCGTTGTTTATGTTCCGGCTTAATTTTATTCATTCACTAAAAACCAGACTATATTCTGATTTAATCTACACGGAGGTTATATGTTATCCAAAGTTAGAGAAGCTATTTTGCTGCTCTTTTCCATCACTCTTTTTGTTGCTTTCACCGGATGTGGTGGCGGAGATGAGGCAACTAAGAAAAAATCAAACGCCGAAGGTCAAGAGTCAGGTGTGGAAAACACCAGTGGGCTTACTGATTTTCAGCTTAAAAACGGTATCGGACCTGTTACTGAACCGTTGAAACTTAGCGAAAAACCCGACCCTGCAAAAGTTGCGAAAGGTGAAGCTCTTTTCAAAGAAAAATGCGAAACCTGCCACAAACTTGATGAAAAATTAGTCGGGCCGGCTCAAAGAGATGTTATTGAAAGAAGAACACCTGAGTACATCGTAAATATGATAATGAACCCGGCGGAAATGTTGGAAAAACACCCGGAAGCCAAAAAAATGTTGGCTGAGTACTTAACTCCTATGACTTATCAGGATGTTACTCTTGACCAGGCTTTAGATATTCTGGAATACTTCAGATCAGTAGACCCAAAAAACAAATAACCAATCGGAAGGCACTCAAATGAACAAAAGAGTCTTTTTTATTGCTGTATCTCTCTTGATCTTCCCCGTTCTGTTCCTTACAGGATGTGGCGGCGGGTCAGGGCTTGATACCGGCGATGCTGCACAGAAAGTGTATGTTAAACCCGGCGAACATGACGAGTTCTACTCGTTTATGTCAGGTGGTTTCAGCGGACAGGTATCCGTGTACGGTATTCCTTCGGGAAGGCTGTTCAAAGTTATACCCGTTTTCTCACAAGACCCTGAAACCGGATACGGCTATTCAGAAGAGACAAAAGCGATGCTCAACACTTCTCACGGTTTTATTCCATGGGATGATGCGCATCACCCTTCCCTTTCCAGGAAGGAAGCAATTGCCGATGGCAGATGGCTGTTTATTAACGGAAACAACACTCCGAGGATCGCAAGAATTGATCTGAAAGAGTTTGAAACAGCCGAAATCATCGAGATTCCGAACTCGTCGGGTAACCACGGTTCACCTTTCACCACAGAGAACTCTGAATATGTTGTTGCTTCAACTCGTTTCTCTGTTCCTGTTCCCAATGCGGATGTTGATATCTCATCATACAAAGAAAACTTCAAAGGAACCATCTCGTTCGTAAAAGTTAACCCTGAATCGGGCAGAATGAACATCGAGTTCCAGATTGTTGTTCCCGGTATTGATTACGATCTCGCCCGCCCGGGTAAAGGACCATCACACGGTTGGGCTTTCTTCACCAGCTATAACACCGAGCAGGCTAACTCGCTTTTGGAAGTTAATGCTTCAAAAAACGATAAAGACTATATTGCCGCTGTTAACTGGCAAAAAGCTGAAGAGTATGTGAAACAAGGTAAAGCCAAAGAAGTTCCTGCAGATTATTATCATAACTACTACGATGAAAAAACCGGTATCGCAAAATCTGATGTGGTTAAAACTGTTAAAGTTCTTGACCCGAAAGATTGCCCCGGTATGATTTATTACCTGCCTACTCAGAAATCACCTCACGGTGTGGATACTGACCCGGAAGGTAAATATATCATCGCCAGTGGTAAACTTGCTTCCGAAATTGCCGTGCATTCTTTCGATAAAATGCTGAAAGCTATCGAAAATAAAGCATTTGACGGCGACTTCGGCGGTATCCCTGTTCTGAAATATGACGCTATCAACGAAGCGGTTGTGAAAGATGCCGGTTTAGGACCTCTTCACACTGAATTTGATGATAAAGGTTATGCCTATACTTCTGCTTTCATCTCTTCTGAAGTGGTTAAATGGAAACTTGGTGAATGGAAAGTGGTTGACAGAATTCCTGTTTACTACTCGATTGGTCACTTACTGGTTATGGGCGGCGACACCAAAAAACCTGACGGTAAATATCTGCTCGCTCTTAACAAAATTACTAAAGACAGGTATCTCCCCACGGGCCCGATGTTAACGCAGTCGTGCCAGTTAATTGATATCTCAGGTGATAAAATGAAGCTCTTGCTTGATTTCCCCACGATCGGTGAACCTCACTATGCTCAGGGGATCAAGGCTGATAAACTCACAAAAGACTTCATGAAAATCTATGAAATCAGCAAGAACGGTAACCCGTATGCTTCTAAGAAAATTGACGACACTAAGGTTACCAGAAACGGAAACGAAGTGCATGTTCAGATGATTGCCACTCGTTCCCACTTCACGCCTGATAACATTGAAGGTATCAAAGTTGGCGATAAAGTCTATTTCCATATTACTAACTTGGAACAAGACTGGGATATCCCGCACGGTTTCAGCATAATGGGTGCTACAAACTCAGAACTTCTGATTATGCCGGGGCAAACTCTCACTTTGCTGTGGGAGCCTAAACAGCCCGGTATCTTCCCGTTCTACTGTACCGACTTCTGCTCTGCTCTCCATCAGGAGATGCAAGGCTACGCCAGGGTTTCTCCTGCGGGTTCTAATGTGGAGCTTAGATGGTGGTTGGATAAAGACCCTAAAGCACCTAAGGTTGATACCACTAAAACTGAAAAAAAATAAATTTTTAAGGGGCTCGGTAACGAGCCCCTTGTTCGAAACGGACAAATTAAAATGACTACTACATCCAGAATTATTGTCGCTGTGGCTTCGGTACTTTTACTCGGTACTTTTATACAGCCAATATGGAAGATTGGAATAGAAGCTCCTCAATACCCTGAAGGTATGGGGATATACATCTGGATTAACCAGATCACGGGCGAAAATCCGGGTGATTTAAATACTCTAAATGAACTGAACCATTATATAGGAATGAAAAGAATTGAACCGGACTCTATTCCCGAGCTTCAGTACATGCCCTATATTATCATTGGGTTAACCATTCTTGGCTTACTTTTCTCATTGATTGGAAAAACACCTTTGATTTACCTTATGGTGGGTTTAGTTATGATTCTCGCTGTCGTTGGAATTGTTGACTTCTACCTGTGGGAATATGACTATGGGCACAACTTAGACCCTAACGCAGCAATAAAGATGCCGGGAATGTCGTTCCAACCACCTCTTATCGGCGGTAAGCAGTTGATGAACATATACGCCCTTTCACTCCCCTGGGTTGGAACATGGCTGATGACTATTTCTATCTTCATGTATGTTTATGCAATTCTGCTTAACCGGAAGAAAAAGAGGGTTGCGGCAGCATGAAACAACTGATGTTTTTTTTCCTGTTGGCTGCATTTCTCTTTATCGGGTGTGCGGATCAGACAGCACAACCAATCGTTTATGGGAGTGATATCTGCGACTTTTGCCAGATGCAGATCAGTGATCATGCCTTCGGAACCGAACTTATTACACCGAAAGGGAAAGTGTATAAATTCGATTCTGTAGAATGTTTAGTTTCTTTTGCACAAAACAGTGAATACGACCCGAAGGAAACTGCGGTGTTCGTAACCTCAATGATCGAACCTGATGTTCTCTTTGACGCTAAAACTGCGATGTTCGTCGTTAGTAAAGAGATTCAAAGCCCTATGGGTGCTAATCTCGCCGCCTTTAGAAATCATCAGGATGCCATTAAAACGATAAAGGACTCAACTGCCGTCCACTACTCGTGGAATCAGTTATTAAAAACTAAATTTGATTAAGATGATAAGGTTATTATTTTTTCTTTTTTTACTCGGTGTATCTTTTATTTCCACAACACCGGGGAAAACGCTTGTTGTCCAACCAAACGGTAAATTCAAGTCATTAGCCACAGCACTTGAAGCAGCAGCGGATTACGATACGATAATCGTGAAATCGGGAAAATATAAAACAAACAACCTGATTATCGAGAAATCAGTTACTATTATTGGAGAGGGTCTGCCGGTGTTCGACGCTGCCGGTAAAGGTTCCGTGCTGATCGTCAGATCCTCTTTCGTTACTCTTAAAGGATTAAAAATTATAAATTCTGAATATAGTTTCAGAACCGACTTTGCCGGCGTACGGCTTGAAGATGTATCAAATTGCACCATTTCCGACAACCAGTTCTATAACAATTTCTTCGGTCTGTATCTTCAAAGAACTAACGATATTGTTGTTACGGGCAACAACATCCTCTCTTTCGCTACTGCACAGGCTTCTTCCGGAAACGGGATTCACCTCTGGTATTGCAAAAATACCATTATTAACGGCAATACTATTGCAGGGCACCGGGACGGCATTTACCTTGAGTTTAGTTCAAAAAATGACATTTTCGGAAATGTTGCCAAAAGAAACCTTAGGTATGGGCTACATTTTATGTTCGCCGACAGCAGCGTCTATTACAATAATAAATTCTTCAAGAACGCTGCAGGTGTTGCTGTTATGTACTCGGAATTTATTGATATGCACAACAACTTGTTTTTTGACAATAAAGGCACTTCTTCATACGGGTTGTTGTTAAAAGAGATAAGAAGATCTGTTATCTCAGGGAACAAGTTTATTGAAAATACTAAAGGAATCTTCCTTGAAGCTTCCGACAAAATCACTCTGAAAAACAACCTTTTTCAGAAAAACGGGTGGGCTATTCTGCTGATGTCTAACTCGATGGAAAACAACTTCGAAAGAAACACTTTTATCGGGAACAACTTCGATGTCGCAACCAATTCTTCGCAAAATTATAACACTTTTACAATGAATTATTGGGATAATTATGAAGGCTACGACCTGAACAAAGATGGCTACGGTGATGTGCCCTTTCACCCGGTTTCTCTTTTTTCTGTTGTGGTTACTGAATATAAACCGACTCTGATTCTTATGAGAGGTCTGTTTACCAGATTGTTAGACATAGCGGAGAGGGTTTTCCCTTCCCTAACGCCGAAACAACTTATAGACGAAAAACCTGCAATGAAACGAACTGTATGATTAATGTATCAAACCTTACTAAAAAATATAAAAAACTAACTGCTCTGGATTCCGTTTCCGTTAAAATCACCGAAGGTGTGGTTACTGCTATCGTGGGACCTAACGGCTCGGGCAAAACTACTTTTTTGAAATCAATTCTCGGCTTAGTTATTCCGGAAAATGGTTCAATCGACCTGAACGGTACGAGCATTTTTCACAATAACGACTTCAAAAGAATGACGGGATACCTGCCGCAGATTCATGGGTTTCCCTCGAATTTAACCGTGAAAGAATCGGTGCAACTTCTGAAAAACTTAAGAGATGATGTATCCGACCATGACATGGAACTTTACCGGAAATTCGGCCTGAACGAGCATGAAAACAAACTTATTAAACAACTTTCGGGCGGAACGCTGCAGAAACTTTCCGCTTCGATTGCCTTTATGTTTCGTCCTAAATTTTTAATTCTCGACGAGCCAACTGCTTCGCTCGACCCATGGGCTTCCAACATTTTCAAAGAGAAGGTACAGGCAGTTAACCGCGAGGGAGTTTCCGTTCTGCTCACTTCCCACATAATGTCGGAAGTTGAAGAAATGGCTGATGAAATAATCTTCATTCTCGAAGGAAAAATAAGGTATCATGGTGGTGTTGAAGAACTTATGTCAACCTACGAAACCCCAACGCTTGAAAAAGCTATCGCCGGGATTATGGGAAAGGAACTTAAGCTTTGCACAATCTGAAAAAAATTATAAACTACCAGTTGCGCGATGCCTTTCGCTCGAAATTGGTGATTTTTTACTTTTTGTTCTTCCTTGTTTTCACCTCGTTGATGTTTCGTTTTATCGGCGAAACATCGGGGGTAATCACAAATATTCTGAACATTAATGTGTCGTTTGTGCCGCTTTTAACTCTGTTGTATGGCACAACATTTTTCTACAACAGCCGTGGCTATATCCTGTTTATGCTCACGCAGCCGGTGCGCCGAACCGACCTCTTCCTCGGGATTTGGGGAGGTGTCGCTATTCCATTAGTGCTTGCACAGTTAGTCGGGGTGTTGCTTCCTTTCATTTTCTTTTCAAGGCTGACGGGCGATGCCATTGTGCCGCTTATTTCGCTTCTGGTTACCGGTTCTTTTATCGTTACTGTGTTTTTAGCGTTGGCTTTTTTCGTCGCTGTTTGGCAGGATGATAAAGCAAAAGGCTTCGGAGTTGCGATTACGGTTTGGTTCCTGATGGCTTTGTTGTATGATGGGTTTATACTTGCTATTTCAATATTTTTTGCAGACTATCCGCTGGAAACCCCATTGTTGATAATTTCAACGCTTAACCCGATTGACCTGGCACGAATTTTCTGCCTGATACACATGGATGCCTCGGCGCTAATGGGCTATACAGGTGCGGTTTTCAAAAGTTATCTGCAATCAACCGCCGGCTCTATTGTGGCTATTGTTGCTTTGTTGCTGTGGACTTCAATTCCGCTGACACTAAGCGTGCTTAAATTTAAAAAGAAGGATCTTTAACCTTAAATGATCTTTTCGAAAAAATGTGAATACGGGCTTCAGACCGTTCTTCTGCTTTCAACACTGCCGTATGGCACTACTATCTCCTCGGGTGAGATTTCGTGTACCCTCTCTATTCCGAAAGAGTTCACGGGGAAGGTTATGCAGGAGCTTTCGGCTGCAGGTATTATTGATTCGAAAAGAGGTAATCGCGGCGGGTTTGGATTGGTTATGCCACCTTCCCGGATTAAACTTCTGAGCATTGTTGACGCTCTCGACGGGTTGGATTTATTCAACTTTTGTGTACTTGGGTTCAAAAGATGCAACCCCGATAACCCATGCCCTCTGCACCACGAGTGGGACGAACTTAGAGAGCGCTTATATACACTGTTAGCTGAAACAAGCTTAGAAGATGTGAAGGAAAGATCCATCAAAAAGATTGAAAATTTGTTTTACGACGCTATGAAAATGCAGTCAAATGAAAAGGCGGAAGCCCGGTTCACGGCAGGAAAATGATTTTTATTTGTAAAGTTATTTAACGAACTAAACGATTTATAGGTTATGTAATGGATGAAGATAAAATTAAACAATTTATCGCTGAAACTGAAAAAGTTACGCTTGATGTCAGAGCCTCGATGAAACAAGGGTTAGACCCCTTCAGAATTATTATGAGTGCCGTCGGAAAACTTAGAGAAGGCAACATCTTCCACCTCATCAACGGATTTGAACCTCGACCACTATACAGCGTGATGAGAAAAAGAGGATACGACCACTATACAGAAAAAGTGGATGGTGTTTATAATGTCTATTTTTTCAAGTCAGATGAAGTCCAAAGAAAAAGAGACGAAAGCGAGAAAAATCAACCCAAATTTATCCCGCCGAAAAGAGTTGTTGAAATTGATGTAAGAGGGATGGAACCTCCGCAACCAATGATGACTATACTCGCCAAATTAGAAGAACTCGATGGTGAATCGATGCTCCTCGTTCACCACCACAGAGAGCCGATGATGCTTTATGACAAATTGGAAGAGATTGGTTGGGAAGGATTTGCCAACAAGATCGAAGAAGATTATTATAAGGTTATGATCACAAAAAAGGCGAAGTAATTGGCAAAAGGAATAAATATTTTCATGTCTCCCTCATTTAAATTAATTTCGTTACACTTTTTCTCAGCAATTTTATCCCTGCTGGCAGCAGTTGTGTTGATGATGGTGAGCTACCAGGGTCTGTTCTGGAACCATTTCTCCCCTGTTATTCTTGCAGTTACTCACCTTATGGTACTCGGCTGGATTGCCTTCACCATATTTGGCGCAATGTTTCAACTGACGCCCGTGGTGCTTCAAACCCCACTTTGGTCCGAAAAACTCGGTTTCGTTCAATACGGTTTTCACCTTATTGGGCTTGTGTTGCTGATATATTCTTTCTATATTTTTGCATTCAACTGGATTACAGTTATAGGCGGCAGTTTGTTATTAATTGCCGTTGTTTTGTTTATTATAAACAATTCGATGACGATATACGGCGCAAAAGAGAACAATATCACCGGTGTTTTTATGATTGCCGGCAACATCTATCTCTTCTTAACCGTGGTTATGGGGTTAATGCTTGCAATCAACCAATTCTATAACTATTTGCCCGGCAACCATCTGAAGCTGCTTACAGTTCATGCACACCTTGGTATGGCCGGCTGGATCGGTATGATTATCTGCGGGGTTTCCGTTAAACTGATTCCGATGTTCAATCTTTCACACGGCTTCTCTTTCAAACCAACCTGGGTGGTCTTTTATGTTTTGAATGTTGGAATTGTCGGTTTCTCTCTTTCCCGTTTCTTCGGATTTGATTCAACCGGCGACTACATCTTCATCCCGGTTATTGCCGTAGCCTTTCTGATATTTTTCTATCAGATTTTGATGATCATTAAACACCGCCTGAAAAAACAGATGGACCTCGGCATTAAAATCTCCCTTTTTGGTTACTCAACGCTTGTAGTTGCCACACTGGTAGGAGTTGCACTCCTGTTTGTAGCAAATTACACAATTGACGATAAATCAATCGATTTGGCTGTAATCTACGGTTTTATTTTGATTTTCGGATTTTTCAGCCAGCTGATCATGGGGCAATTGTACAAGATCGTCCCCTTTCTTATCTGGCTGCACTATTACAGCAAATTAGTCGGTAAGCAGAAAGTGCCGTTAACTAAAGACCTGATAAACAAAGATTTTTCACGGGCACAGTATTACCTTACCAATTCATCGAATTTTGTTGTGCTTGCGGGTTTTGTTTTTCAGATTGGCGAAGTGTTGCTCGCCGGTTTGGGGCTTTATCTTGCAGGTGCAATTTTGTTCGCTATGTCTATTGCACAAACTTATGTCAGGAAAACTGAAGATGATCTCAAGTGAACAAGTATTAGAAAAACTTTCGTATGTTATCGACCCCGAGCTTGGTTTGAACATCGTCGAGATGGGGTTAGTGTATGAAACAATAATTAAAGAAGATGTTATTTTGGTTAAAATGACTCTTACAACTCCGGGTTGCCCAATGCACGACACAATAGTTACCAATGCAGAAAAAACGCTGCAAAGAGCGTTCCCACAATATCGGATTTTTATTGATCTTGTATGGGAACCGGCATGGACACCCGAAGCCCTTTCACCCGAAGCCAAGAAAAAAATCTATTACGGCGAAGATGAGTGAAATGGCGAATTAACAAAATAAAATAAAAGGAATAAATCATGAGTAAAACTGATCTTTATGGCAAACTTTCAGACCTGATAACTTATTCTGAAGCATCGATAGTCAGCCGGCAATTAATTAAAAACCCTGCCGGTAATGTTACATACTTTGCTTATGATAAAGATGAAAACCTGTCTGAACACACTTCACCGTACGATGCTTTGGTTATCGTTGTTGAAGGAAAAATGGAAGTTAAGATTGCGGGTGAACCGCACATTCTCGAAGCCGGTATGATTATTAAACTTCCGGCAAATGTGCCACACGCTCTCTGGGCTTTAGAGCCTTCCAAAAAACTTTTAGTTATGATTAGAGGATAATAAATTACTCTTAAACGGATTCTTTTTACCGGCTAAAACTCTGTTTCTACGAAAGAATAGAATTGTTGTTTTAAGTTATTAATTACTGAGTCCGTTCCATAAATTCCATTGTCGGAATAATTTAATTTCTAAAAGCTCCTACTAAATAATTAAAGCGGCTTCCGCACTTAAAATTGCAGATAGCCGCTTTTTTTTGTCTTAAAATTTATAAATGACATTCTTGAAAGGTAAATGGCAGAGACAAAAAAATTGCAGGGATGAAAAAAAACTACAAGGATGAAGGAAAGTGTGGTGAGGAAGAAAACTACCGGGATGAAAGATATAATAGTAATGAAGAAAACTACCGGGATGAAAAAAAACAGCGGAAGATACTAAACTTATTTAAGCCCCAATGAAACTTTAATATCTTTTACGGCACGAAAAGCTTCCAGTGAATCATCAACCATGACGGAAAGCTTATCGGCAGTTTCCTGTTCATTTTTCATCAGATCTGCAAGCGTGGTTTGTTGCAGCACTCCGTCAACAACGCGCTGAACCATCGTCCAAAGCGAGCGAACCGAACAATCAATTTCATGCGCACAGGAATCAACCAACCCGGCGTGATCAGCACAAAACGAATCATCAAATAACCTACCGCCAAGATCGTTCACCACATCAGCAATTATTATGTTTCCCGGCGTACGGGCAAGTTTATACCCCCCTTTATGTCCCCTTTCCGATTCAATGAAACCACCCATCCTCAAAATACGAAGCAGTTTCGCAGTGTTGGAGTTCCCCAACCCCTCGGCAGTTGAAAGTTCGGGTATAGTCATCCCCTCGGGACCTGATTCCTTAGCTATCCGGAGCAAAAGCCGTAAACCGTATTCTTCCTGAGCACTAAATTTCATCTTAAAACAAATCGTTAATCAAAAAATCAAAACTGAAAACAATAACCGTTTAATACAAAGGGTATCTTTTTTTGCAAAAAAAGATACCCCATCGATTATATTCTTTTAATTATCCTTGAAATCTCGGTATTTTCGAACCGCAAATTCTAAGATACTGTATCTTTTCGAACCGCTCCTGTGGAATTGATGGTCCTTCAGCCGAGCAAAGTTTATCGAAAACGGCTTTAAGGTCTTCGGATATCTCGTCAGCTTCTCTTCCTTCAATTTCATATCTTGGCATGAAATAGATCAGTTTCCCATCTTTGAAGAGTGCCACGGATGGTGAAGAAGGGGGAAATCCCGGGATGTACTCACGCAGTTTTTCCACTGCTTCTCTCTCCTGACCGGCGAAAACGGTGTAGAGTTTATCGGGGATCACATTGTTCTGAAGAGCAAGCGAAATTCCCGGGCGTGCTGTACCTGCTGCACAACCGCAAACAGAATTGATCATATATAAAACTGTTTTACCGGAGTTGTTTTCTACTGCTGCTTTTACTTCATCCGGGGTGAATGTTTCTTCAAAACCGACCGCAACCAACTCATCCCTGTAGGGCTGAACTGCTTCGGGGTCGTATAGTGGGGGTTTCATTGCATTAAACATTGTTTCTCCTTACGAACTAATGTTTTGTGATTCTCTCTCTGCCCAACGGCAGGTTACTAATTACATAAATCCTAATTCTAACTGAGCAACATCGCTCATCATGTCCTTATCCCATGGCGGCTCGAATGTTAAGTTAATCTTAACATCGTTAATGCCCTCCACTTCCCTGAGTTTCATTTCCACTTCAGCGGGAAGGCTTTCAGCTACGGGGCACATTGGGCTTGTAAGCGTCATCGTAACAATTAGGTTGCCCTCAAGATCAAATTTCAAATGATAAATCAGCCCCAGTTCCCAAATATCCACGGGAATTTCCGGGTCATACACCGTTTTAATCGTCGCAATAACTCTCTCTTGTAGCTCTTGTATTTCTTCGTTGGTCACCGGTTACTCCGTACTAACTGCTGTTTGTTGATCGTGAAGTGCGGCGTGCAAAGTGTGCCAGGGCAAGCTTGCACATTTAACCCGCACGGGGAAATCTCTGACTCCCTGAAATATGCTAAGTTTCCCGAGTTTTTCAATCTCTTCTTCATCGGTAAGTTTACCTGTAACAAGCTCATGAAATTTTTGGAAAAGAACCTCCGCCTCTTCAAGCGTTTTTCCTTTAAGTTCCGCAGTCATAATTGAAGCGGAAGATTTGGAAATCGCGCAACCATTCCCTTCAAAAGAAATGTCGCGGATTACACCATTCGCCACATCCAAATAGATGTAAACATGGTCACCACACAAAGGGTTAAACCCTTCAGAGTGGTGCGAAGGAAGTTCAATTTTCCTGAAATTTCTCGGGTTTTTATTATGGTCAATAATAACCTGTTGATATAATTCTTTTAATTCCTCATTCATCAGCTAAAAAACTCTGCCGCTTTCTTGATTGCTTCGGCAGCACAGTCAATATCTTCGTAGTTGTTATACAACCCAATCGAAGCCCTCGAAAGTGCAGGCACGCCAAAATGTTTCATAACGGGTTGTGTGCACATGTGCCCGGTTCTTATTGCAATTCCTTCCATATCAAGAATTGTCCCGACATCATGCGGATGAACCCCGTCAATAGTAAACGAAAAAACGCTGCCTTTTTTTGCAGCACTTCCCACTAATGAAACTCCCTGAATTTCAAGGAATTTCTGCTCCATATACCTGTAAAGGTCTCTCTCGTGTTCGTGGATATTATCTATCCCCAACGCGGTTACATAGTCGATTGCGTGCCCCAACCCTATAGCTCCGGAAATATTCGGAGTGCCGGCTTCAAATTTGTTGGGAAGTCCGTTGTAAATTGTTTTTTCGAAAGTAACAGAAAGAATCATGTCACCTCCACCCTGCCAGGGGGGCATAGCGATAAGCAACTCTTCCCTGCCCCAAAGCACACCCACACCGGTTGGACCGTAAAGCTTGTGCCCTGAAAAAGCGTAGAAATCGCACCCGATATCCTGAACATCCACTTTGAAGTGTTGCACCGCCTGTGCGCCGTCAACCATAACTTTAGCACCAACCTCGTGCGCCAGTCCGGTAATTTCTTTCACAGGGTTTTCTGTGCCCAATGTGTTCGAAGCGTGAACCACAGAAACGAACTTTGTTTTTTCGTTCAGAAGGTTTTTAAACTCTTCCATCAGCAGTTCGCCTTTATCATTCATTGGTATAACACGCAACACTGCGCCGGTTTGCTGCGCTAACATCTGCCACGGCACAATGTTGGAGTGGTGCTCCATCTCTGAAATTATTATCTCGTCGCCGGCTTTTATGTTGGTCCTCCCGTAGGTGTTCATCACTAAATTCACCGCTTCGGAAGTGCCGCGCAAGAAGATCACCTCTTTTGTCGAGTTTGCATTCAGATATCTCTGAACTTTCTGACGGGCGGCTTCGTATTCATCAGTTGCCTTCTGACTGAGCTGATGAACACCGCGATGAATGTTCGAATTGTAGAGCCTGTAATATTCCGATATAGCTTCAATCACAGAGTTAGGTTTTTGCGTTGTCGCTGCATTATCCAAATAAACCAACGGTTTACCATGAACCGACTGATGCAGAACCGGAAAATCTTTCCGTATCTTATCAATATCCATCAGTGGTTTAACCGTCAGCGGGTTTCTCTCAGTCATTTTCGTTCTTTTGTTTATCAAGTTTAACAGCCACACGATCCTCGATGCGCCTTCTTACTTCATCGATAGAAATCGAGTGTACTGCGTCGTTCGCAAAAGCGTTAATAATCATAGTCTTTGCGAGTTCCTGCCCAATTCCGCGCGCTCTTAAATAGAAAAGAGCTTCTTCACTCAATCTTCCGACGGTAGCGCCGTGCGAACACTTCACATCGTCTGCATAAATTTCAAGCTGTGGCTTTGCATCAACCCTTGCGAAATCAGAAAGCATTACATTTTTGTTCTCCTGAAACGCATTGGTTTTCTGTGCGTCTTTTTTAACATAAACTTTACCGTTGAACACACCGCGGCTTTGGTCGTCAAGAACACCTTTATACATCTCGTGGCTCTCGCAGTTAGGCACAGCATGTTCTATCAGCGTTTGGTTATCCACATGCTGTATTCCCTGTGTTAAATAAAGCCCGTTCAGCGTTACATGCCCATATTCACCGTTGAAGCGGGCATTTAAGTCGTTACGAACCAATTCGCCGCCAAAGTTGATGTTATACGAAGAATACTTGCTCTGTTTTTCCACATCAATTTCAGTTATTGAAATATGGAATGCTTTCTCGCTTTCTTCCTGTATTTTTATGTGCTCAAAAACGCCGTTCTGATCAACATACGACTCGGTAACTACATTTGTAAAATAGATGCTTTCGCCTTCGGCGTAGTATGATTCAACAACTTTCGCCTGTGCGTTTTTGCCTATTATAAAAAGGTTGCGCGGCTGAATCAGAAGATTATCACCACCGGAGTTCACATACAGCACCTGCACAGGCTTACTGAGTGTGTTGCCCGATTTAACTTTTAAAAACACTCCGTCGTTTATGTAAGCTGTTGAAAGAGCCGTGAAAATACTGTTTTCTATCTTCGCAAATTTTGCAATGTGCAAACTTACATCTTCAGTGTATTTAGTGAGCGCAGTCTTAAGGTTACAAAGCGTTATACCGGGTTCGTTCACTTCATCTGAAAGTTCGGGAACATACACCCCATTAATAAACACGATTGTGTAAAACTCTTTCTTATCAAAAAGATATTTCTCCGCATCTACACCTTTAATTGAAGGTTTAACAGTTAGTATATCTTCAAATTTATGTGCAAACAACGGGGTTATGTTCGTGTATTTCCACGCTTCATCTTTTAGCGTGGGGAACTTCAGTTCAAGAAATTTTTCCAGCGCCGCTTTTCTTGTTTCATGGATCGAAAGCATGCTTTCGCCATTAAGGCTTTCTTCAAATTTTTTGAATTTGCCGGCGTACCAATTCTTTAATTCAGTGGGATTGCTCATTTGTAACCGCCTTACACCGCCATAAATTCGTCAACATGGTCTTTCACCCAGTCGTATCCTTTTTCTTCAAGGAACAGAGCAAGTGATTTGTCGCCTGATTTAATCAGCCGTCCTTTGTAAAGCACATGCACAAAATCGGGCACGATGTAATCCAAAAGCCTCTGATAGTGTGTAATCACGATGAAAGCGTTGTCTTTACTTCTGAGTGCATTAACACCGTTAGCTACAATTCTTAGTGCATCGATGTCAAGCCCGGAATCGGTCTCGTCAAGAACTGCAAGTGAGGGGTTAAGCACAGCCATCTGGAAGATTTCGTTTCTCTTCTTTTCGCCGCCGGAAAATCCTTCGTTCACTGAACGATTTAAAAGGTCCTGTGGCATATCAACCAATTTCATCTTCTCTTTCATCATTTTCAGAAAGTCCATGGCATCAAGTTGATCTTCACCGCGATATTTTCTAACTTCGTTTACTGCATTTTTCAGAAGGTTTACATTCGAAACTCCCGGTATTTCAATCGGATATTGAAAAGCGAGAAACAGCCCTTCTCTTGCCCTGTCTTCAGGAGCGAGGTCTAAAAGATCTTTTCCGTTAAAAGTAACGGAGCCTTCCAGAACTTCATAATCTTCCTTACCAGCCAGCACTTGCGCTAAAGTACTTTTGCCCGAACCATTGGGGCCCATTATTGCGTGTACCTCACCCGGTTTAACCGTAAGATTGATCCCTTGTAAAATTTCTTTGCCCTCAACGGCTGCTCTTAAATTTTTTATTTCTATCATTATTCTCTTTTCCTTAAAAAAATTAACCTACACTGCCTTCAAGGCTTATACTCAAAAGTTTGGTTGCTTCAACGGCAAACTCCATCGGCAGCTCGTTGAACACCTCTTTACAATATCCGTTTACAATCATGCTTACAGCATCTTCAGTCGAAAGACCGCGCTGGTTTAAGTAAAATATCTGATCAGCTCCGATTTTTGAAGTGGTGGCTTCGTGTTCTACCGTTGCCGAAGGATGGCTCACTTCCAAATATGGGAATGTGTGCGCACCGCACTTATCACCGATGAGAAGCGAGTCGCACTGCGAATAGTTCCTTGCATTCAGTGCTTTCCTCCCGATTCTCACCAACCCGCGATATGTGTTGTTGCTGAAACCGGCGGAAATACCTTTGCTTACAATGGTGCTCTTAGTGTTTTTGCCGATGTGCACCATCTTTGTTCCGGTATCAGCCTGCTGGTAGTTGTTGGTAACGGCAACCGAGTAAAACTCACCGATTGAATTGTCGCCTGAGAGTACGCAACTCGGGTATTTCCAGGTAATAGCCGAGCCGGTTTCGACCTGAGTCCACGAAATTTTAGAATTAACGCCCTTGCACATCCCTCGTTTTGTAACGAAGTTGTATATACCGCCGTTTCCGTCCTTATCGCCGGCATACCAGTTCTGAACGGTTGAGTATTTAACCTGAGCGTTATCCATCGCCACCAATTCCACCACTGCTGCGTGAAGTTGGTTCTCGTCCCTCTTGGGTGCGGTGCAGCCCTCAAGGTAGCTGACATAGCCGTAGTCGTCGGCAATAATAAGCGTTCTTTCAAACTGACCGGTGTTGGCAGCGTTAATTCTGAAATATGTAGAAAGTTCCATTGGGCACCTTACGCCCTTGGGAACATAAACGAACGAACCATCGCTGAAAACCGCCGAATTAAGCGCAGCGTAATAGTTATCAGATGGGGGAACAACAGAACCTAAATACTTTTTCACTAATTCAGGGTGCTCTTTAATCGCTTCAGACATCGAGCAGAAAATAATCCCCAACTGCCCCAACTTTTCTTTGTATGTGGTTGCAACCGATACCGAATCGAAGACTGCGTCAACGGCAACGCCCGCTAAAGCCTTTTGCTCTTCAAGTGGGATGCCCAGTTTATCGAAGGCTTTCAGAACTTCGGGGTCAACTTCATCAAGGCTGTTTAATTTGGGCTTTTGTTTCGGTGCGGAATAGTAACTGATCGCCTGAAAATCAACTTCAGGGTATGTAACATTGGGCCACTTTGGCTCTTCCATCTTCAGCCAATGACGATAAGCCTTCAAACGCCACTCTAACATCCATTCAGGCTCTTCTTTTTTCGCAGATAAGGCACGGATAACATCCTCGTTTAGCCCGGGTTTGAAGGTGTCCGAATCTACATCGGTAACGAAACCCCATTTGTACTCCTGGTTCGTTAACTCTTCAATCTCATTTATTTCAGTGTTACTCATTAATTTTCCTTAGCAGATAAAAATTTTCCAATTCCGAATATTAAACTTACGGAATCTGTACAAAAAAGTCAAGATTAATATCAATAGCTATAACATACTTCCAAAAGCTTCAGTTCCTTTAAAATGTTTCAAATTCAATAAAATGTTGCGAATTTGAATCTGAATTTTAAGGAACAGCACCCAAAAATAAAATGGGCGGCAGTTAATGCTGCCACCCTTATTAAAAATTTTACTGATTTATACTTTCTGCACGGTACCAGGGATCCAAATATTTTGAATTTGGATCGTAATTACCGGGGTAAAAAACAACTTTACCGTTATCGTTGAAAACAACAAAGGTAAGTTTATTCAAAAACTCTCCGCCGTCATATTTCAATCTTACAACAACATTGATTGCATTAGAAAGGTCAGTTGATTTGTAGGCTTCATCAATTACAAAACCTTTTGGAAAATAAGTGTTTATTTTGTCCCTTGAAAAATCAATATTCGCAGCCTGAATGTATGAAGGAGCAATAAAATCCTGCATTTTATCAGTCTGACCGGCAACCATATAATTCAAGTATTCGGTTACCCTTGCTTTGGCAACCTCGTTATTAACGGCTGTGGCATCACTGCCGGTGTTACAGCCGGAATAAAAAACAACTAAAGAAAGAAATGCCAGTGAGAGCACTAATTTTTTCACTATAGACCTCTGATTTTCTATTTAAAATGAAATTATTTACAACCTGTAATATACTATTTGAACGGGTAATAACCTTTGACCATAATTACAATTCTTTTATTCTTCCGCTTTGTCTCAGAAATGTGGTTTTACTATTCTGCTTTACCCCAAACCTGCGGTTTTATTCTTTTCAGGAATCTCCAAACCTGCGGTTTTACTATTCCGCCTTATCCCAAACCTGCGGTTTTACTATTCCGCCTTATCCCTAAACTGCATATCGTACAGTTTTTTATAAAGCCCGCCCTCTTCCAGAAGCTGATCGTGCGTTCCGCTTTGAACGATAACTCCTTCGTCAAGCACTAAGATTTTATCCGCATTTTTAATGGTAGAAAGCCTGTGAGCAATCACCACAACGGTTCTCGACTTCATCAAGCGATCGAGCGCTTCCTGCACCAATTTTTCCGATTCGTTATCCAACGCGCTTGTTGCTTCGTCAAAAATCATAATATCGGGATTTTTTAGCAGAGCACGGGCAATTGCAATCCGTTGGCGCTGCCCACCGGAAAGCTTAACTCCCCTTTCGCCAATATGCGTATCGTATCCGTTTGGTGTTTCCATTATAAACGAATGTGCGTTTGCAATTTTTGCCGCCTCAATAATCATTTCTTCCGTGAAACCTTTGCTGCCGTAACAGATATTGTTCCGTATAGTATCGTTAAACAATATTGTTTCCTGAGTAACAATACCGATGAACCTTCTGAGGTCTTCAACTTTAAGATCACGCAGGTCTTTTCCGTCGAATTTTATCCCGCCGGAAGTAACATCATAAAATCTGGGAATCAGGTCAACAAGAGTGGATTTGCCACTTCCGCTGGGGCCCACCAGCGCCACCACTTCCCCTTTTTTAATCGAAAAAGTTAAATCGCTCAGCACCTTTACATCAGGTTCATCCGGATAAGCAAAAGTTACATTTTCGAACGAAATTTCACCCTCAAACGACCCCACACTAAGGGCGTCTTCTTTATCAACAATATCAGGTTGAGTGTCAATTATTTCGAAAATTCTGTCGCCGGCGGCTGAAGACTCCTGAATCCGGTTATTCACGCCACTCAGCTCTTTGATCGGAGGTAAAAGCTGGAAAATGGCGAACAAAAACCCGAGAAATTCACTTGCCTTAATCTGATTGTTATCCAACACAAGTGTGCCACCGTAGTAAATAATCACCACACCCACCATCACGCTTAATATTTCAGTTATTGGCGAAGAAAGGTTTCGGATCCTGGTTATCCTAAGCACCATTTTGAAGTAGCTTTGGGTCTCTTCGTTGAACCGATTGTTCTCGTAGTTCTCCGTTGCAAACGCTTTCACAATCTTAACGCCGGAAACTGTTTCCTGAATCACGCTCGTTATATCGGCAATTTTCTCCTGAATCCGCGCACTGTATTTCCTCAGTTTTATTCCAACAAAAGATATAATTCCGGCGCTAAACGGCAGTGTTATCAATGAGATAACGGTAAGCTGCCAGCTTATGCTGATCGCAATTCCGAGAAAAACAATTATCGACAGTGGCTCTCTGATTAAATTAAGAAATGTTGCCGAAACACTGTTTTGCACTGCGGTAACATCGTTTACTATAATGGAAATAAGGTTCCCAACCCTTTCCCCTTTGAAGTAACTGATAGGAAGTTTATGCAGCTGCCTGTAGGCATCGTCCCGAAGATCGCGCACTATCCCCTGCTCAACAAAACTTAAAAAATACGCCTGAAAATAGCCGGAAATGTTCTTAAAAATAAAAGCAAGAAAAATAATCACGCATATTTTGAACAAAGCATCCGTTTTATCACCTGAAAAAACGAACGAGTTAAAAGCATTAGAAAGGGAATCTTTAATCGATAATATAAAACCGGGCAGTATTGAACCTGATGCCTCGGCACCACTTCCCGCCCCGGCAGGCGCTGCGGAACTCACTAATGATGTGTTAAAAAGTGTATCCAGCAATGGTATCGAAAGATAGACGGAAGCACCGTTCAAAATTGCAAATAAAATAGTGCACAGCACCGAAAGCAACAAGTACTTCCAGTACTTGGCGGAATATTTTAACAGCCTGTAATATGTGTTCAATTCAGTCGATATTGCGGTAAAATGGTAAAAATCTTATGCTGCAGCCGTTCTTCATTCGTATTTGTCTTACGGCTTCTTTTTTTGCTAAATCGTAAATTTTCACGGTTCTCAGGTCATTTTCAAATTCGTCAAAGATCAAAATGTTTCCTTTAATCGTAAAATTTCTGTAGCCCTTTCCTGCGAACCGCACTGTCTCTTTCAGTTCGGTTAATGAATAAACCAACAATAAAGAATTGGTGGTTTCATCCGTTTTTTCCGGTTGTAAGTCGGAAAACTGAATAATTACAAATTCTTCCTTCTTCCCCCAATAAATCCTGTCAATTTGAAGTTCGGTTTCTGTAATCAGTATATCTTTTTTAAAATTAGCACCCGATAAATAAACTTTCGCCCCTTTTTGAGTTTTAGCAGGCTGACTGCTCTTTGCCGTCTTTTTGCTTTTACCCTTAACACTCTTGCTTTTTTTACCCCCCGTTGTTTTTTTAGCCACTCCGGCGGTGTAACCCTTTACTAAGTAAACCGAAAAGTTACCACCGGGCGAAAGATTTGAAATTTTTACAGCCGGGTACTCAGGCACTTCCTTTTTCACCAGATTATACGCTTTTTTGTTTCGTTTAATCATGCTGCCTGTGGTGTCGAACGAATAAGTATTACGGGTTGCAACCCAACGCTCAAAATCGATATCGTAAAAATTAAGGTTTAATACTGTTTCGTCGGTAACATTCGCAAAAATTTTAGAAACCTTCGGTGCGCCCAGAAGGTTCCGGGTACCGGTTGAATCGTGAAAGAAAACGGAAACACTGTCGATATACCCCGTTGTGGTGTCATATTGCTGCCCCATAATAAAATAATAACTGCTTTTTTCACCAACTTCTATAACCAAAAAGGGAAGCGATTCCGAGAACTTCTCAAACGGAAGTGTATTTCCCGTCTCAAGGTCATGCACAAATATTCTTTTCCCTTTTCCACCATCGCCCACCAATGCAAATTCACTTTCCGTTATCACCCGCACGGGCTTCTCTTCTGCACAGGAAGCAAGAGTGAAACTCAGTACCGTTAAAAATGTAATTGGTAGAAATTTTCTCATTCTGTGCCGGTTTGTTGATTAAATATTTGGTATGAAAACGAAAAAATCGAAACTGTAAGTTAATAAAACTTTTTCGGCTGCGCCTCGCCTCATTTTAGTTTTTGGTAATTAACTTGGCACCTTAGTTTTTTGGCGCGGCTTATTTGACCTCGCCTCATTTTAGTTTTTGCCTGTTAACCCCTCGGATGGTACATCTGCACCACCTGTTTAATGTAAGAAATATCGATGTGAGTGTAAATTTGTGTAACTGAAATGTCGGTGTGCCCAAGCATCTCCTGAACCGCACGGATGTTGGCGCCCCCTTCTATAAGATGCGTAGCGAAAGAGTGCCGGAAGATATGCGGATACACCCGCTTTCCCAACCCGGCAAGATCAGCATATTCTTTGATAATCGACCAAACCGCCACTCTCGAAAGCCCGCTTCCTCTCTTGCGGTTAAGAAAGAGGATATTGCCACCGGCCGGCTTCGCCATAACCGGACGCGCATGCAGCAAATACTCTCCGATTGCCTTCAAAGCTGAAGAACCGATCGGCACAAACCTCTCTTTGCTCCCTTTGCCGAAAACTCTGACCATTTCTTCCTCAAAAAAAATATCGCTTTTTTTTAACCCGGTAAGCTCCGAAACCCGTATTCCGCAGGCATATAGTGTTTCTATCATTGCACGGTCGCGCAGCCCGGCGGAGGTTTGGGTGTCAATCTTCGAAATTATAAAGTCAATTTCATCGGGCGTTAAAACTTCCGGCAATTTTCGCCTCATTTTAGGCGGCTTTAACTTAGCAACCGGATTTTTCCGTATATATTCAGAAATAACAAGGAAAGAGAAAAAACCTTTAATCGATGAGTGATAACGGGCAAGCGAGGCTGCCGAAATGCCCGCTTCAGATAACAGATTGAAAAAATCCCGTGCTGTTTCACTCTCAACTTCACAGAGGTCTTTCACTCCGGCATCTGATATGAACTGAAGAAATGAACGAATATCTCTGCCGTACGATTCAAGCGAGTTATCTGCTAAATTTCTGCCGATCTTTAGTTCTGTAAGATAATCACTTAAGAATTGATCGTACAGGTTACCACTTGGTATCTTTTTCAAGTTTTTCCTGACCCGGGTAACGGATTCTGCTGTGCTTGGTGGTTATCAACAGATTGTAGAAAACTTTCTTTATTTCGCTTACTTCCTTTAGGGTGATCGGAGTTAAACTCAACTCGTTTTCGTTCATTGTCGTTTCGATTATGTTGTTTATTAAGTTTTTTAGCTCTTCTCCCGGCTCTTTAATGGTTCTCGAGGCTGACTCACATTTATCGGCGAGCATAACAATCGCCTGTTCACGCGTAGCAGGGCGAGGACCTTCGTATCTGAAATCTTCTTCGTTCACATTCTCTTCACCGTACATTTTCACGGCTTTGTCATAAAAAGTTCTTATAAGCCCCGTTCCGTGATGTGTAGCTATAAAATTGATAATTTCCTGAGGCAAATTGTTTCGCTTGCCTAATTCGATACCGCGAAGAACATGTTCCTTTAATATCCTGGCACTTGTTTCCGGCGGTAGGTTATCGTGTATGTTTTCCTTACCGGCTTGGTTCTCGATAAAATAAAAAGGTGAAATTGTCTTGCCTATATCGTGGTAAAGACCACCAACCTTAACCAATAGTTTGTGCGCACCAATCTTCTCAGCGGCGGCTTCTGCAAGATTGGAGACTGCCTGCGAATGATCGAATGTGCCTTGAGCAGAGCTTAACATCTCTTTTAATAAAGGCTGATCACGGCTCGAAAGGTCAACCAGTGTTAAGTCAGTGGTTATCTTAAAAATGTGTTCAAAAAAGCGCAGTAATGTCCACGCCAGCATTGGGCTTACTAATGAATTTATGCCAGAATAGATTAGATCACGGAATAATCTTGACCAGCTCGCAAGCGATTCGAAAGAGAAGAAAACATTACCTATCAAATAACCTAAAAATATGTAACCCATCCCTCGATAAATCTGCTGACGGTTCTGTATATCCCTGACTGAATAGACGGCAAACGAACCTGCTATTAAATTCACGACTGCAAGCGAATAATCGTTGCCGCGAACACCCGCTACTATCAGAGAGGTTACCAAGGTGGAGTATAAACCCACGCGGGAGTCGAACATTATCGTGCACAAAAGTGAAACTAAAGGAACAACGATTAACAACTGGGCAGAACCGCCAATTTCAACTTTGTTTAGATACCAGGTCAAAACCGAGATGGCGATAAATAACAGTGAAAAAATTGAGAGTTTTCGGTTATCGTTAAACAGAGTCTTTCTGAAGTGTACCAAAAATGCACCAAGCATGCCCGTCAGAACAGCAATATGAAGAAACCTTCCGAAAAATTGCCTGATTTTCTCCCAAATGCTCAGGTCCTCAGCCTTTGTCGCCTGGTAAGAGTCAAGTTTCTCTTTAACCTCCGGGGTTATCCGCTCGTGCTTTCCGATAATTTTCTCTTTAGCGACAACAATCCCTGTGTTTCTGCTCACTTTATTGCGGGCTAACTTGATCTGTTCCTGAGTTAACGAATCACTGAAAACTAAATTCGGTACAAACAACAGCTCGGCAAGCGCTGTAAGGGTTACCGTTTCCAAAGAGTCTCTCGATAAAGCAGCGACGGAGCTCGCTGTCAGATTTTTGGCTCCATCAATGTCTAAAAAATCTTTTTTAAGCCTTTTTTCCTGCAAATTTCCTTTCAGGATAGAAATGGTGTCTTTCGGAATTTCATCAAAGTTGAGATTTAAGGTACCCGTACTCCCCGTAGTGATTAAAATCCCCTCTAATTGGTCAAGATCATTTAAAAAAGCAGCCATTTTCACACCGGATGAATCAGAAAATCCGTGCAATGCGTTTTTCAAAGAATCGGAAAATTTTGCCAGAAGAGGGTCGGAATTAAAGACTTCCGGGTCGATCGCGGCTTTTTGCAAAGCCAATTTCAACTCTTTAATTGTAAGCGAAATTATACTGTCTGAGTGAATCGGCGTGAAAACCTGAAAAACAGACTTTACGGCGCTATCCACCTCTGCATTGTAAACTTTTTCATTTTTAAGAATGGGGAAACTTTGCTCAGCAATAAGGTCGTCATCTAACCAAATATTTCCTTCATACTGAACATCCGCCAATTCTGCCCTCGGAAAAAGCAATGCAATAACAGCGGCAGTAATAACCCACAGAAGGAGTTTAACCGAAAAGCTGGTATTTAACTGGTCAATAGTCAATATTTAACTAATTTTTCTGGTTGTAAATCTTTTCCAACAGTTCACCAACACCGTCGTCATTGTTGCTGAACTCAAGTTTTTCGTCTGAAAGAAATTTTATCTCCGGAACAGCGTTCGATAGAGAGACTTTAACTGCCTTGGTTTTAAACAGTTCCACATCGTTGTACCAATCACCAACAACAACGGTGTCTTTAATCGAAATACGGAGTTTTTTCAGCAATTTTTTAAGCGCTATTGCCTTTGATACTTTCTCTTTTTTCACTTCAAGATAATAAAGACGATGCGACTGGCTTTTTGAATAGTTAACTTTCAACCCAAAAGAATAAGGAAAAGAAAAGTTCTTCTTAATCTCTCTGAGTGACTCCCGGTTTTCACCGACATACACAATTTCAACGATCTCATCCAAATACTTATGGTAATTATCCACCTTTTGGAATTCGGCTCCAAACCTGTCTATTAACTGAACAGAAGCTTCATTATGTTCGGTGTAAAGCACATTTTTTTCAGTGCATAAAACCATTTTTACTAAAAATTTTTCCGAGAGATTAATACCTCTCTCCACTTTAGCGGGTTTCAGATAAGTTCTTTCAATCAACTCACCTGAAGGGAAGTGTTTCAGAACAGCACCGTCTGAACAGATCAAGGGCGCCTCAATCTGAAGTTCTTCAGCATATCTGTTTAAAGCGGAGAACATTCTGCCGCTTGCAAACGAGATTATTACACCCTTTTCCTTCAGCAGTTTAGTATATTTTTTACTTTTTTCTCCGATAGTGCCCTCGTCTGAAAGGAGGGTACCATCAAGGTCCAATACTATCAGTTTTATGTTTTTATAATTCATATATCCATTTTCACTTCGGATACCCCGCATCTCCCCGAAAGTACTACACTGTAGTTTTGCTTAACGAGAAAATTACACCCACAATACCCAATATAATAAAAATCAGGTAAAAAAACATACCTGAATAATCGCCAAATATCAAACTACCACTGCCAAACAGAAGTGAATAGATCATAACCGTGCCGGAAATCCAGCCGAGGAATTGATATTTCATTCCGCTGCTCTCATTACTAAGCCCGTATTTACTGCTTACCGACCGCCATAAAGCCCCGCCGGGCTTCACTCTGGTGTAAAATTCCAACAATTTTTCTTCGGGTTCCGGTTTTGTAAGAAATGTAATCGTTAACCACGAAATGGTTGTTCCAAACACTAAAATATAAAGGTTATCGGGAAAGCTGATACCCAAGTAATTAACAACGGGTAAAAGAATGAAAGGCGTTGCCATCCCTGCTATTTCACTCCAGGCATTAATCCGCCACCAGTACCACCTCATAATCAGAACTAAGCCTAAACCTGCGCCGCATTCAATAATAAACTCCCAGGCACCCGAAATTCTGTCGATATACAGTGTTACAACAGCAGAAACCACCATCAAAATAATTGTTGTAACCCGCGAAGCGGTAACATAATGCTTCTCGGTGCCTTTGGTTTGCATGAACCGCCTGTAGAGGTCGTTAACGATGTATGAAGTGCCCCAGTTCAGCTGGGTTGCAACTGTGCTCATATATGCGGCGAAAAAAGCAGCAATCATCAACCCTTTTAAGCCAACAGGCATGAAATCATTTATTATGTTGATGTATCCCATCTTGGCATTTTCCGCTGTAAGTTGCGGATAAATAACAACTGCAGCCAGCGCAGCCAGTATCCAGGGCCAGGGTCTGAGTGCATAGTGTGCACCCTGGAAAAAGAGCGTTGCATAGATCGAGTGCCGTTCGTTTTTTGCGGACATCATTCTCTGGGCTACATATCCCCCGCCACCAGGCTCGGCACCCGGGTACCACGACGCCCACCATTGAATGCCCACATAAGCAAAAAATGAAAAGACAGAAAGTGAAAATATTTTCACTCCGGCAGTGGAGGTTTCACTTATGCTGGGAAAAAACTCAAAAGCCTGCGCCGGCAGTTTCTCTTTCAGCCCCTCTATTCCGCCTATCTGACCGGAATTAATAACAATTATCGCCAGAATAATGCACGCAGTCATCGCCAGCACAAATTGAAATGCGTCGGTAACCACAACGCCCCATAAACCGGAAAGTGCAGAATACACCGCAACCAAACCCATGCACAAAAACACAATCCAGACAACATCATCCGGTTTAACGCCGAAAATCCCCGTGAGCACCGCAATCATCGCGCTGTTTACCCAGCCGATTATAATAACATTCATAAACAAACCGAGGTAAATGGCTTTGAAACCTCTTAAAAATTTTGCAGGCGCACCGGAATATCGTATTTCGGCAAACTCCACTTCAGTCATAATACCGGCACGACGCCAAAGTTTGGCGAAGAAAAAGACCGTTAATACGCCGCCAAACGCAAAGTTCCACCAGATCCAGTTGCCCGAAATACCGTTTTTCCAAACAAGTTCGGTTACCGCTAATGGTGTGTCGGCAGCAAATGTTGTTGCCACCATCGAAAGCCCCGCTAAATACCACGGCAGATTTCTTCCCGAGAGAAAAAACTCCTCACTGCTTTTTCCCGCACGCTTCGAATAAACCAAAGCAATGCCAAGGCTGAAAACAAAATATACCGCAATAATTATGTAATCAACTGTTGCCATGTTGCTCCTTGTAAGAAATTTTCTCTCTAATCAACATTGAAATGGTGCCGGATAACAAACAAACCGCCACCCCGATTAGCGTAAACCAGGTCCATGCGGTTAGTTTTACAAAAACCACCGCAGTCATCACCAAAATGGAAGCTGCAAACCCTATAATAGCATCAAATTGTGTTGCTTTTTTGTTAAACAATCCCAATAAAAAAGTGCCCAACAGCCCCCCGTAAGTGAACGAAGCAATGCTTAAAGCAACCTCAACAGCAGCACCCTGCATCTCCATAAAGAAAAGAGCCGCACCCGCAAGAACAACCGCCCAAAAAACCGTTAGTCTTTTCGAAAACTTCAACTTCATCTCTTCTAACAACGGTTTTTTGCTGAAAATCGAGTAAATATCGTAAAAAGAAGACGAGGATAAAGAACTTACCGAACCCGCTAAAGTGGAAAGTGCAGCCGCAAGAAGCCCCGCAACCAACACCCCCTTAAGCCCGACCGGCAAATTATGAATTATAAAATAAGGGAAAATTTCGTCACTTTTTCCAAATGTCTGCCCGTGGAAAAAGATATAAAGCAAAACCCCCAACACTAAAAAAACAGCGAACTGCACAATTATTATCACTCCGCTTAACATCACCGCTTTTTGCGCTTTTTTCAGTTCGCCCGTTGCCAACAACCTTTGCACAACAAGCTGATCCGTTCCGTGTGAAGCCATCGAAAGGAAAGTGCCGCCGACAAGCCCCGCTATCAATGAGTAAGGCGGTGCAAAAAAACCGCCAATTCCACCCTCTAAACCTAAATTAAACACCTCAAATTTCCCCTGCTGCGCAGCATTTGCAATCGCCAATCCAAGCTCACCCTCAAACAAAAAGCCGATCATTATCGCGGAAATAATTGCGCCGCCAAGATAAATGAACATTTGAATTGCATCGACCCAAATCACTCCCCGCAATCCACCTGTGTAGGTGTAAGCAAGCGTTACCAGAACAATTATCATTATTGCGTAGGGGTAATCGATGTTCAAAAGAAGTTTAACAGGAATTGCAGTTGCAAAAAGCCGGACACCGTCGCCGGCAACCCTCGTAAAAATGAAAACAACGGATGCGGTGGAACGGGTTTCCTTTCCGAATCTTTTCTCCAAAAATGCGTAGGCAGTTGATAGCTCACCCCGAAAATACGCAGGTAGCAGCAACAAAGCCACCAATGTTCTGCCGATGAAATAACCAAATGTTACCTGCAAGAAATTCAGATTTCCAAGATATGCAACACCCGGAATTGATATGAAGGTTAAGGTGCTTGTTTCGGCAGCGACGATTGAAAAAGTAACCAAAAGCCAGTTAATTTTTCCGGTGCCAAGGAAGTAGTCCTGAACGCGTTTCTGTTTACCGCCGGCAAATCTGCCCCAAACAGCGGCAAAAATCAGATAAGCAACAACTATTATGTAATCAAAATTGGTGAAAGAGTCCATAGTTCAGCTTCTTTGTTCACATTGCGTTTACTTTGCGTTTACTTTGCAATAAAGTGCGCGCTTAGTGAAGTGCCTTTAATTCACGGACTGCCTCGTCAACCGAGCCGCACAAACGAAGCACTCTGTCCAATTTTGTTATTTTAATCAGTGTTAATAATTTTTCGGAAGGGCAAACAACCCGCAAACCACCATGCACATCGGAAATCAACCTGTTGGCAACCAACAGTGTGCTCAAGCCACTACTGTCGCAGCTTTCAACTTCGGAGAGATCGATCACCAATTTTTTCACATTTTGGTTCCGGACAATATCGCCAAATTCGCCTTTAATGAGTCCGGAAATGTTGGCATCTAACCTTTTTTCCGCAAACGCATAAACAGTAATTTCTCCGAACAAAGTAATTTTGTGGTTCATGATCATCCGTATGTTGTTTGGTTTAATTCTTCCTTTTGCCCGTTACTTAACCCCTGCTTCTGAAAGTTTTTGAAGGAATTCTTCCTCACTTAAAACCTGCACGCCAAGTTTCAGGGCTTTTTCAAGTTTTGAGCCGGCGCTTTCGCCAGCTATTACAAAATCGGTGTTCTTGCTTACGCTCGAAGCAGTCTTTCCGCCCAGACTTAAAATTATCTCGCCGGCTTCTTCTCTTTTGTACTTAGTTAGCGTGCCCGTTAAGACGAAACTTTTACCCTTGAAAAAGTTGTCGCTAACTTCTTCCGGCCGTTGAGATTCAAAATTCACGCCGGCTTTTCTCAGTTCCTCAATCGTGTGTTGGTTATGCGGGTCGGAAAAAAACTTACCAACGCTCTCAGCAATAGAATCGCCTATCTCATAAACCGCAGTAATTTCTTCTTTGGTTGCCTCCATCAGCCTGCTTAAACTGCCGAAATGATCCGCTAACTTACGGGCTGCACCTGCGCCGACAAACCTGATACCCAGCGCAAATAAAACTCTGTGAAATGGGTTAGTTTTGCTTTTTTCAACTGCAGCAAGCAGATTATCGATGCTTTTCTGACCGAAACGCTCCATATTTTTGAGTTCTTCCACCCGCTCGTGCAGCTTGTAAATATCTGCGTATGTTTTCAGGTAACCGAGATCGACAAAAAGCGATGTAATAGAAGCACCCAGCCCTTCAATATCCATAGCGGTGCGTGAAGCAAAATGTTCAATCCGTCCCTTAATCTGCGCAGCACATTCGCTGTTTTCGCAATAAAAAGCCACCTCCCCTTCCGGTTTATAGACTTCGGTCCCGCAAACGGGGCAAAATTCAGGCGGCACCTCCGGCTTCGAGTCCGCCGGGCGGGCATCCAACACCACTTCCACGACTTTCGGAATCACATCTCCCCCCTTTTCGATCCTCACGGTGTCCCCGCTTCGAATATCTTTCCGGGTAATCTCGTCAAAGTTGTGAAGTGTCGCCCTGCTGATCGTCGAACCGGCAAGAAACACCGGTTCAAGTTCTGCAACCGGGGTGATCGCTCCGGTTCTTCCCACCTGCCAGGTGATGCTTTTCAGCTTTGTGGTTGCCTGTTTCGCCTTGAACTTAAATGCGCACGCCCAACGGGGCGATTTCGCAATATTTCCCAAAATTTCCTGCTGACTGAACCGGTTCACTTTTATAACAACGCCATCGACTTCGTATGGAAGATTATCCCTTTTTTCCTCGAGTGTACGGCAATATTTCAAAACATCGTTCATGTTATCGAACACACGATATTCCGGGTTCACCCGAAAACCAAGTTTTTGCAAATACCCAAGATTTTCATACTGTGTGCCATAAGGTTCGCTTTTAGCGATAAAGTAGTATGTAAAAATTTGAAGCGGGCGCTCGGCTGCTTCTGCAGGGTTTAACAGTTTTAATGTGCCGGAAGCCAAGTTCCTTGGGTTGGCGAATGTTTTCTCACCCTTTGTTAACCTTTCCGAGTTTATCCCCTCAAAAACTGCTTTTTCCATGTAAACTTCTCCCCTGACTTCGAACTCTTCCGGGAGGGTTTCGTCATTAACTGAAAGTGGAATTGACCTGATCGTTTTCACATTAAGTGTAACATCTTCGCCCGTGAATCCGTCTCCCCGTGTTGCGCCTGTGGTGAATATTCCGTTTTTATAAAGCAGACTTACCGAAAGTCCGTCAATTTTATATTCCGCCACATATTCTACTTTTTCACCCGGCGGAAGCCCCTCCCGCACCCTCCGGTCAAAATCAAAAAGTTCGCCTTCACTATAAGTGTTCGCTAAACTAAGCATCGGATATTTGTGCGGCACCGAGTTAAACGAGTTTTCAAGATCGCTTCCGACGCGTTGCGTAGGGCTGTCGGGAAGCACCAATTCAGGGTTTTCCCTCTCTAACCGTTCCAACTCTTTGTAGTACATGTCGTACTCAAGGTCCGTTATTTCAGGGTCTGAGAGGACATAATAACGGTATTCATGGTGCCTTAAAAGGCTGCTCAGTTCCTCAATTCTTTTTCTTAGCCGGTTTTGTTGGCTTTGATTTTCCGGCTTTTGTTGGCTTTTTTGATTTTGCATCATTTTTGTCGGTTTTAGGTACAATTACACCTTTTTTATCAATCGGCAACGATTTTAACCCTTTCTTTTTTGTGAAGGAAAGCGGCTTATCGTTTAAAACAAGCGAAATTGGCGCAAAATTGTTCGTTCTTAGGTCTATTCTTTTTGCAGCATTCAGCGTTTTTGAATCCGCAGGTTCAAGCGTGAACTTCAAGGTGTCCGTTCTGTCAATTATTGCGGTCATCTTCACCGAGTCTTTTGCGCTTACTACTAAAATTACGGTATCAGCGTTTGCCGGGATTTTTTTCTCAGGAATTGCCGGTGCACTGAACTGGTTGCTGTCAGCCCCAATCAGATCATCCACTTTTTTGCTGTCGGTTACTATGTTATTACCCGATTTTCCTGAGAAAATTGCCCACAAGATTAATATCAACCCAACTATAATCGCCGAAAGAATAATGTACCCTTTCCTGGTGCCAATCATTCCTTTTAGGGTTTTCAATTTTCCGTTCGACATAAATTTTTCGAACATCTCTTTCAGTTTTGCCTGAATATCTATTTTCGGCTTACTGTGCACCGGTTTAGCCGACATGTCAGTATCTGCGAAAAGTGAATCCTGGCTCTCCTTTGGCGTCTGAAAATGTGGCTGAAAATCGCGGTTTTCAGATGAAAATTCATGTTGCCGCTGCGGTGTTGGTGCCGGTGGCGGCGGAGGAGGCGGCGGAGGTGGTGTTGCTTTAACGGGCTTCACTTCCGGTGCATCACTCATGTTTTTATAGGCTTCAAGCACCTCTTCAGCCTCCAACTGAAGAACATCTGCAGCGTATTCTTTAAGAAAAGAACGGACATACACTTCCTCTAAGAACTTGAAATCACCTTCTTCCATTCTTTCTACAAATTTCGAGTCTATCTTAATTATAGAAGCAGCTTCTTTAATATCATAGCCCAGTCTTTCACGGGCAATTTTAAGTTGCTGACCTAACTCTTGTGGAGTCATTTTTTCCTCTTTTTATTCTGTTCTAATTAACCTAGCGGAGAACGCACCATCCATCTTATCCCTGTGCGGTAGTGTTTGGATGCATCCGTTTTCGTCAACTATTTTCTTATCCGCGAACCTAGCGGCATCGTCTAACCTGAAATTGTTATGCTTGTGAAGGAACGCTTTAACCACTTCAAAATTTTCATCAGGTTCTATCGTGCAGGTGCTGTAAACTATTACACCACCGGGTTTTACAAGTATTGCAGCTCTTTCTAAAAGCTCTTCCTGAACGGGCGTTAGCTTTTTAATATCCAACAGATCGCGCTTCCATTTTATGTCAGGCTTCTTCGAAAGTGTACCCAACCCGGAGCAGGGGGCATCAAGAAGTATCCGGTCGAAGGGTTCATCGTCGTATTCCATAGCATCGATGGTTACAAATTTTACTATTGCAACCCCTAATCTATCCAAGTTCCCTTTCATAATTTTAACGCGGCTTTCAAACTTATCCAAGGCAATAATTTCACCCGAATTGCTCATCAAATCGGCAAGATAAGCACTTTTGCCACCGGGAGCAGCACACATGTCAAGTACCCTCATACCCGGTTTAACATCCAAAAGTTGGCAAGGCAAACCGGTGCTTTCATCCTGTATTGCAAAATAGCCTTCGGCGAAATATTGCCAGTTCTGGATGTTTGTTAATATCTGCAAACGATAGAAGTGCGGGTTGTAAACACCCGGTGAATATTTTAAGTTCACCGACTGCAGCAGCGCCTCAAACTCCTGCTTGTTAACTTTAAGCCCGTTAATCCGAAGTGTGAGCGTTGGTCTTTCATTGTTTGCAGCCATCAATTCTTCCACATCTTCACGGCTGTACCTCCCCACCCACCGCTTGGTTAACCAGGTCGGGTGCGAGTAATATGCCGCAAGATAGCTGACTAAATTTTCTTCAGGATCGGGGTAACGAAGCCCGTTTTTTGAACGAATTATGTTCCGAAGCACGGCGTTTGTTATATCTGCGGGTTTCTGCCCCTGAAGTTTTTTGACAAACTCAACCGCCTCGTTAACAACGGCATAGTCGGGTATTCTGTCCAAAAACATTATCTGGTAAAGCGCAACCCTCAGCGCATTTTTAAGCACGGGTATTGCTTTCGAGAACTGCCCTTTGTAAAAACCGGCAAGTATCCAGTCCAAACGCCCCATCCACCTGACCACTCCGTGCACAAGTTCGTACAACAGAGCCTTATCCTGCCCTGTAAGTTCAGAGAACTTCATTTCGTGGTCTAACAGTTTATCTAAGTAAGAATCGGTTCTCTCGATCCTGTCTAAGATTTTCACCGCTGTTCCGCGAACGCCGGTGTATAAGTCCGTTACTTTGTGCTCTTCTATTTCCATTTTTAGGTTAAAAGAATCAATATGGGAAACCCAATTTCCTTCTTTGTTTATGAGTAAGATCAAATACTTTCCGGAACAACTGCTCCTCAATCTCCGTGATCACTCTGTTACGCCGCTGAACAACCCTTTTGGCGGTTTCAAGGCTTTTCTCAATATCGTAGGTGGTCATCATATCTGCACCACCCCATGCAAAACTTGGTATGTACTTATTCGGGAAACCACTTCCAAATATGTTGCTCGAAAATCCGACTACCGTTCCGGTATTGAACATTGTGTTAATAGCCGATTTCGAGTGGTCGCCCATTATCAGACCTAAGAACTGCTGACCTGAATCCACCAATTCCCCACTCACTGAAATTCTTACGGTTCCGTAGTTGTTTTTCAAATCACTGTTGTTTGTATCGGCGCCCAAATTTACCCAGCTGCCGATGTATGCGTGCCCCATAAAACCTGAGTGCTGCTTGTTAGTGTAAGGCGAAATGATTGAACCTTCTATTTCACCACCCACTTTGCAAACTTTGCTTACCGTTACTCCCTGATAAAGCACCGCACCGGGCTTCACTTTTGTGTCCTTTCCGATACAAACCGGACCTTCTATTACTGCGTTTGGATAGATTGTTGAGCCGGAGTTGATAAAAACGGGTCCCTCCGAAGCGTCAATCACAACGCCGGGCATAACTTTTGCAGTTTCGTGAATGTAAATATTCTCTTTTTCTATCAAATACGCACCATCGTAAACTTTTCCCCTGATCCTGTCTTTAGGTGCATAACCGTTTGTATCCATGTAAGCGGTAAAATCATTTTCAATCTCAGCAGCATTGTTGTGAATTAAATCCCAAATGTAAGTGGCATATTTTACATCCACTTGCTCTGAAGGAATACCGTCAAAATTTGAAATGGTGATAAGATCATCCAATGCGTATTTCATATCTTCTAATTTCTTCCCCGATACTTTAGCCGCGATTATTGTGTCACCGTTAAGATAAAGCCTGTCGCCGGGGGCGTCAATTTTTATAATTTCCGCAAGGTTCGGCGGTGCAATCACCCTCCCGTTGATGAAGAGGCACTCATCCGATTCTATGGTGTTAACTTTGAACATCGAGTTTTTCAACCCGATGAACGCTTTCAGATAACCACGGGTGTGGTATGTAACATCAACTCCCGGATATGCGCGCTTTATTTTGTCGCGAAGTGTGTGGATTCCGCAGAATAAGTTGTAGGTGGGCCTTGTTAGGATCATCGGTTCGAAATGATCGTAGTAGATATCTTCGAAAAGGCAAATCTGCATATTAAAAGTCTCCGATAAAAGTTCAAAGAAAAGATGTAATATAACTATTTCAAAAGAAAGAGTTTTTACCTTTTCTTTTACAGTTTTTATTCTCCTTCAAAAAAATACCTGATTTTGCGGGGTTTAGTTGATTTCGGCGTGGTGGGGTTTTAAGTTTTGAGTTTTATGTTCTGAGTTTTGAAGTGTTGAATTTAGAAGGCTTGGGGGCTTTGTATTGTAAGCAATATTACCCGGTCGGGATTACCTTTTCCTCCAGGTGCTGGAGGTTGGGGAGTTATGGGGGGGGTGAGTTGTG
>WBUK01000021.1 GCA_008933765.1 Ignavibacteriaceae bacterium
CTCAACAAGTTCATCGAACTCAAAAGGGAACTCTTCTTTCAGCGCTTTAAAATACCTGTCGCAGAACCCTTTATAAAACTCTTTCGCTTCGGTGCTCTGCCCCAGCGCCACCAACGCACGGAGTTTAAACGAAAGTGCCGTTTCGTTCAGAGGATCGTGCACAAAAGCAATATCTGCAATCCGGTTGCACCCTTCGTGCTCTTTTTTCACCTGCAGATGGTTCATAAACCTTTCCAGAACGCCCATCACCTTCGATCTGAGCACGCTGCGGGTGCTATCCGCCCATTCCGAGTGCACACCCGGCAGCACTTCACCTCCATCCGCGATGCCGGCAAAAGTAGCGAGCGCCAACTCGTTCGTTTTAATTAACTCGTCGGCTCCGTTTAACCCGCCTACCCTCTTCGGCCCGTCATCGTTCAACCCGATCGTTTTATTCGCCCCGCCCACCTCGTTAGCACCGTTCGCCTCTCCCCAGTGCGATTCCAAATATTCCAGAACGGTGAAAAAATCGTCCACTCTGTTGGAGGTGTCGGCGGGGTAAATCAGTGCAACCTCGTTATCTTTCACTGTTAAACTAAGGCCCTCAAAGCCTGCAAGTGCTTTCCTGATATTTGCAAAGGCAACATTCCGGTTGTTTTTCAGGTTCTCCGGTTTAATATTATACCACACGGTTTCCGCCAACATCTTCAGGCTTACCCCGCTGATCGAGCCGGTGGTTTCATTCCTTCGGCTGTGAAAAATAATTATCGCCAACAGTTCTCTCAACAGCGGCGACAGACTCTCCGCGTGGTTCACCCCGGTGCTGTCAATAATTTTAAGCCCGCCAAAAACCGAAAGATAATTAGTTGAGTGAAACTTCTTCACCCAAGGTTCGGGTTCACCAATATCGGCATAGGGATCGTTCATTTTACGCCGTTTTCGCACATAATTGGTCATAAAATATGCAAGAACCAACAAAAGCGGCACCCCCAGATAAACCACAATCAGGGGGAACTCCTTATGGCGCATCTCCTTAATTCTCGCCTCAGAAAAAGCCTTCAGCTTGCTGTACTGAACAGGCGTAAGAATTGGCAGACGCAAAGAGTAAATCTTCACCTCAAAAAATTTCCCCCGCGGGCGCCGGTTGAAGAAGTAGCGCAAACCCGTGGCACTGTCGTCAATCGCAATCGAAGGTGTGCGCCACTCGAGAGAGTCGATAAAATACTCGGTTGAGTTAGCCGGCAGGTTCACAATTCGCCGCGTAAGCACTTTATAAAGCATAGTTCTATCCGCAAATCTGAACACCAACCGAAGTGGGTTCCGAAGCACATAAACAGAAGCCTCCCCTTTGTTGACGATAAAAAGCGAGTCGTGAAGCAGCCGTTTGTAGTGCCTGTCAATCAACCATTGATGCTTCTCAACCTTTGCATCCATATCCCCCACCTCATCGTAGGCTTTGTTCCCCTCCATTTCCGAAAAGCGCCACCTGTGCGCTAATTTTCCCTGAATCGAAAGGCGAAGGTCTTTCAAAATTAAAGCGGGGCAATCGGAATAGGTGCGGAACTCGCCAAAATGAATGATGCTCCCCTCGGAAGAATAAAACGGCGCTACCTGAAGCGTTTTTGTTGTTGAATCAATCGAAACGGTAATCTTTCCTGCCAATTCATCCACATCGGCACTCATACGCAGCCAGTTGCCGTCGAACAATCTTGTTCTGTCTATCGGAATTGTAACGAAGTCCTCGTCATCACTCCCCTCTTTCTCAAAAATAAATGTGAAATTAATATCCTTTGAAAGCGGGTAGTGATCGAAAATGCAACGGAATGAATATTTTGAGTTTTCTAAATAAAAGATGTTGCCGAAGGCGAAATCATACCAAAAAGAAGCGTTAAAAGTGAGGTTATACCGCCCTTTCAGGTTTACGGTTCTGCGATCTGTCAGCGTAAGCCGTGTAACTGCACGAAGCCTGTATTCGTAATCCGTCCTGTAAGGGCTGACGGGGATTCGGTGGTTCCCCGAAAAAACAAGCCCGCCAAGTGAGTCCAGCAAAGCACCGGGGTTGCGAATCGAATCTAACACAGCTTGCTGTGAAAAAGAAACACCACTTCCTAAACAAGCAAAAATGAAGTATAGCCCCAAAAAACGGAGGAAAAACCCACCACGGCAAAGCACGCAACCGCAAATATATCCCAAAAGCCGGTAAAAACTGCCATCGCAATGGGTAAAAAAAAACCTCTTCACACTCCCTCTCAATACTTCAGAAGTTCCTGCAGCGTTATGCCACATTTCTCACCAAAAAGTGATTCATACTTTTTGCAGAATGCGTCATACACCTCTACGGCGATCGAGTGCCTTCCAAGCCCGTACAAAGCACGCAGCTTGAAGCCCAGCAATTCCTCATTAAGTGGATCGTGTACCGAAACCGAATCGGCAATCCTCAGGCACTCTTCATAATCCCCTGAACGAAAAACCGCATCCAACTTGTTTAGAGCAATCTCAATAATCGCCGCCTCTTCCGACATTCTCACCCCTTCAACCCATTCGCCGGTTATGCCTTCCAAAAACCTCCCCCGCCGCGTTATTTTCAAAAAGTTCATGAACGATTCCTCATCCTGCAGGTTTCGCTTATCCTTCAAAAATCTTTTAAGCAGAAAGTAAGATTCTAATTCATTCTTATAGTTATCCTCAATTGAAAAAGCCAAACGGGTGCCCCTTACCAAAAGTTTAATCCCCTCATACTCCCTAAGGGTGTTTCTGATTTTAGAAAGTGTAACATTTCGCAGGTTTTTCAGTTTTTCCGAGTGGGTTCCCTCCCAAACAAGTTTATCCAACTCGGTGAAATTGGCCTCGTTGCCGCTTAAAGAATAATACATAACGCACGCCAGCACCTCTTTTTGTTTGGGGCTTAAGCCGTTTGTAATATCACCGCCGGTGTGGTCAAAAATTTTCAGACCGCCAAAAAGGGTAACCAAATCGCATTCCGGTTCATTTTCTTTGCGGAACTCCTCCACCCGCGCCTGAGCCTCCCGGCGCAGCTGCAGCTCCCTCATTTTTCTTTTCCGCCGCTTTGTGTAATAAATTGGAACAACCGGAAGAAAAAGAAGTGCAGCAAAAGATATGCCCCACTTCGAAAGCACCGCTATCTTCTTCTTATAAATTGCGTTAGGGGTTAGATCATACAACTTTTTGTACCCCTCTTCGGTCAAAACGGGCGTTTTAATCGAGTAAATTTTAACCGTGGTTGTCGTGTCATATCGATCCGCCAGAACCGAAAAAAGCCTGTTCATTTGGTAGCTTATAAAAAATACCCCCTCGGCCGGGTATCTTCCTGCAACCAAGCCTGTATCGCTCACGAAAGTTTTTGTGGTGTCTCCCGGTTTCAGGAACACTATCCTTCTTTTCATTCCGAATTTGCGGTCGCTCCTAAACACATTGCTGTAGATCGAGCTTTTGCTCTGATCAGCCCAAACTGCACTTTCGGAAATCATATAATCGCCGTTTTTGCCCCAGTTGAAAACCTCTTTGCATGTGGCAGAATCAATATTTATCCTAAAAATATCCCAGAAGTTGCGGTAACCCAACCCCTGCACGCCTGTTTTGTTCCCCTGCCCTCCCATAATGTAGTAAACATCCGGCTGCTCCGAGGGCAAAACAACAAACAACATCCTTGGCGCAATAAAATCCCCCGTCATTTTAACCTCATTCCAGGTTTTCGTCAGGGGGTCAAACTTAATCAGTTGGTTGCGTGTTTTATACCAGCCGTAGCCGCCAAACGCAAAAATCGCTTCATCCCTCAAGCGCGCAAACACCCGCCCCCCGTAAATGTAGCCGTCGTTTGGGTCTTTCGTAATATCCCCTTTGCGAATGCCATTTTTGAAATCGAAAGTTGCAGTAACAGGGTCAGGAAGAGCGGTTGCATACCCTGAAACTAAATTTTGGTTCGGGTAATTTTCAACAGAAAATTGCGGCTGCCTCGTCTCCTGATATTTAGTTTTGCTGATTTTACCATCGATGATTGAGTAGTGTTCAATCCCTTCTTTCGTTAAAATCCCCAGCGATTGCTTGTATGGGTCAACAAAAACATCGAGAAATTGTTCGTTTTTATAAGTAATCGAGTCATAAATCGACCAAAAGAAGTGTCGGTCAATCTGCCAACGATGATGAACCGCCCGGGCATCCAACCCACCTTCACAGTCGTGCGCAATCTCTCCGTCCATTTCGTTAAAAAGGTATTTGTGCTCAAGTTTTCCATTAATGGTTATTTGCAGGTCTCTGAGAGTCATTGGCACGCAGTTACTATTCCCCGGAAGTGTGTCAAAAATATTAACCGGGGTTTTATTTGCAGAAACTGTATTGGATTTGTGTAACTTTTCCTCGGGAATTGTGCCAAAAAAAATATCCGAGGGGCTGTCAGCAAGGAAAGGGGCAAGTTTTTCAGTACGGGTGAAGTCATTCAGATTCAGTGTAATAAGCCCTTTTGCTTCATCCACTGCCAATTTGGCAGCAATTCGGTACCCTTTATGAATTTTGTTATATGGAATTGAGCCGCTGATGTGTGTCCAGTTTCCGTTAAAAAAAAGCTGAATTTTTGCCGAATCGTCCCCATGAGTGCCAATGAACCTAAGATCAATCTTGTATTTAGCGTTCTCTAAATGGAGGATATTGCCTGAAGACAAACCATTTCTGAACGAAAGAGTGAACGAAATGGAATATTCATCCTCAAGATTAACCGGTTTTTCGTAGGTTAAATGGAGCGTAGTCGCCACTTTTGGAGAAAGTTTTCGGTTTTGCGACTGTTCACCTTCTGAAACGGGCAAGTAGCCGGCAAACACAATACCGCCGTCAATTCCGGGTATGCCTTTAGTACCACCCGGTGCGCCGTTATTGCGGCTTTTGGTGGTTTGCCGGGAATTGGAAGTGCTGCCCTCCGGGTGAGTGGTGCCGGAGGTCGGTTTTGTGCTCTCATTCTGACCGGCTGGATACTTATTCAAACTCTCTGCACTTCCGCCGGCTTTGGGATTCACTGCGAATTCCTCACTTTCGTAGCTTTTCGTATCTTTTCCGCTTCCCGCGGTTTCCGGATCTGCCGTATTTTCCCCGCTTCTCCCGGGCGTCACACTTTCTGCACTTCCCGTACTTTCCGGGTATGCAACACTTCCTGCGTCAATTGAATCGTTTAAATCTGCAGAGCCGTTACTGCTTTCCGGCAAAACAGAACCACAAATTACAAGAAAAACAAGAGAAATCAGTAGATAATAACCAACTAATAGGGGTTTTGTCACAGAGAAAGTACCTGAAACCGTTATCCGAAAAAATTAATGTCAGATGATGAATATGACACTTCACTAAAAAACAGCGATTTTGAAATTTCCGAATAAAGAGTATGTGATATGAAATTTACCCGTCTAAGGCATAACAAAAATAACGAATTTTTACAAGAAAAACTATAGCATTGGCAGTCTTATCGAAACTGCCGGCTTCCTGCGTTTGTATTATAGGCACTTGTTATAAAAAGATAGGCTATTAATATAAAAAAAACGGCTCCTCCGTTTGCCGTGAGATTCAGCAAACGGAAAAGCCTTTTTTTGGGGTGAGATAAAAACTAAATATTAAAAATGACAATATATGAAAAGGTGAAAAACGCAAAAAAGCAGTTGATTACTTACTGCCCATATTGTTCTAATTCTTTCTGAAGTTTTTCTAATTCATCCGTGCTTTTTTTCAGATCTTGCATATCTTTGTCGAAATCAGTTGTAACCTTTCCAAGGTTTTGCACCACTTCGGAGTCTTCCAGTTGAACATTTATCACTTGCCCTTTACACCTGCCCTTAATTTTCAGTTTGTTGCCTTTTGTGTATTTCGCGAGTTCGCTTTTCTTATCTTTATCAAACTCGCACTGAACGCCAATTATATCATAACCGCTTTCAGAGGCAAGAGTGATATATGGTTTGACAAACTCATCAATATTGATTACCGTTCCTGTAACCACTAAAATTTTGCCTTTATATTTTTCATCCGCGGCAATTTTGTTAGCTTTGTATTCTTTCATTAATTCCTAGGCGGTTATCTCAATAGCCGGCTCACTTGAAGTTTCTCCGGAACCATCACTCACCTGCTCACTGTTTGTGCCATCCGGGTTTGAATTTTCACTCTGTGAATTCTTATCTGCTTTTTTCCCGCACCCGAAGAAAAAAGCGACCACAAACATTAGTACTACTACACGAATTAATTGTTTGTACATAACGAACCTCTTTTTATATAAAATAGTTGAATTGCAGCCGAAACTTAATGCTGTGCGGTTAACAAAGGGGTTAATAATGGGGTTGATAATGGGGTTGAGCACTTGCACCAAACCGATTGCAGAACTTAAGAAAAAGGTTAACAGGAGGATTAACAATCCATGGAGGTGCTTGTTGTTTTATTTCTCATAACTCTAAGTTATGGCATTCAACGGATTAAGCCTTCCCTAAATGCGCCTGCTTTGTGCATTTCATTCGTTTAAGTTATGACATTTCACCGGGTTAAGCACCGCTTAGTACCCAAATCTTCGATATTTTTATTATTTTGCGGTTTACATCGTAATTATTTTAAAAAAACTTACAACGCCTTTTTTCAGGTTTTTTGCGGTAAGAAATAAGTTCTTCAATAAAAAAAGCGGCAATTCAGTTTTGGAGAAAACATGGATATTGGGAAGATCAAACAAATTCAGGAACAAATTGAAAAATTCAGGTTTAACAATGAAATAAACAGTGTCAGCGAAGCCGGCACCAAGGAATATCTAATAAAGCCATTTTTTGAGGCGCTCGGCTGGCAATTCTCAAACCCTAAGGAAGTGATACCTGAAGAGACTGACCCGGCCGGGAAACGGGCGGATTATTGTCTGTGCCGAAACGGCGAACCCAAAATGTTGGTTGAAGCAAAAGCTCTAAAAAATCCGCTGAACGATAACAGCATGATCCTTAATAAGCTGAATTATTGTGCAAATAAAAATATCCCCCTGCTGATCATTACAAACGGCGATAACTATAAAGTCTTTTTCAGCAAAATCCAAGGAACTGGTGCAGGAAAATTTCTTTTTGAGTTTTCGCTATCCGGGGAAATAGAACCAAATAAAATCTCTAAATTGGAAAAAGAATTTGTTCAGTCTGATGAATTACTAAATTACGGCAAAAAAGGGGATATTCTACAGAATATTCGGAATGCAGTAGAAAGTTTAATTCAAAAAGCTGAATTTCCTTTCGTCAACCTTGTACAGAATAAAATCCATGCGCAAATTGGCTCCAAATACCAAAACGATGAAGTTAAGGAAGCTCTGAAGTCATTGTCAGTATCAGTCGATATTCAAAATGAAGATGTTGCGGTAGGTGCACCGTCAACTGGAACAAGTGCTAATAAAACAAGTATTAACAGTTCAAATAATAACATGTCGAAAACGAAATCTGCCCCGGTTGAACCGAAGTTGACAGGATTGCAACAATATTTTAAACAAGGGACACAAAACAAATCTTTTCATCTCTTTAATCAATTATTAGATCGGTTAAAATATGAGCAATTAAATTTCGACATGGTACCTATGTCACATTTCATTAACTTCAAGGTTGCTCGGACACACATTATTTTTCAAATCCTTCCCAAACAAAAGTTTCTCAATCTACATTTACATTTACTTAAAACCCAACTAACTCCTGAAGGTCAAGAAGGATGTAGGGACATTTCTAAAATTGGGAAAGTAACTGCAGGAAATACTGAATACAAAATTGAAGAGGAAAAAGATTTAGATAAAGCAATTCTACTTATTAAAGAAGCAAGTGAATTTGAGCTAAACCGTATCAAAAACCGGTAAACTTACTGTTAAATATATTGTTTACAACAAAACTAATATAACCGTCAAAATAACGGCAAAGCTATTAATTATTCTCTTTAAAAAGAAGGGGCGTCTTGGTTTCCTGTGTTCAGTAAAATCATTTTGAAACCAAGGCGCCCGTAATCCTACTGTTTGTCAGCGTGAGTTTCTATTAAATAAAAACTACCCTTAAGCAGAAACTAATTCACACAAAAACTATCCCTCAGCAAAAGTTACTTCCTTGTAAAATTGTTTATCCCCTGATGTTACCCAATGGGGCAACACTTCATTTTTTCACCTTTTCCAACTTGAAGTAATAGGTATTAATGGTGCTTTTTATCAGTTTAGACTCTTTCTTTCTAACCAAAGTCATTATATAGTCGATATTTTTGTAAGTAATAACCAAAGCTCCGTCTTTTTCAATCTTCGAACTTTCAACCTTATACCCCGAATCTTTAGCGATTCCTTTGAAATATTTCCATCTTTCGAGACTGTTCGAAATTTCAAAAACGGATAATGCAACAGTTTCGCCGGTATAATTCACCCCGACTGAATAATCATCCGTTAAAGGCGTGTTGTAACTGTAACTTTTAACACTGTCTTTATAGTCGCCGGTAAAATATTCGAAACCTCTTGAAATTAAGAAATCATCAACTTTTACCACAGTATCAGCCATATTCAGCAATTCAATAAACTCGTTATACGATAATTGCTGCGCAAACCCGCTTCCGGTTACTAAAAATAATGCGATTAATAAATAGCGTTTTAACATTGTTTTTTCCTTCTGTTATCAGTTCATTAAAGTTAAAATTTTTGCGGTTCAAACAATTCAGCCGGTGTTAATCTAAGTTTCTTATGCTTATTTGATATAACCTGCCGCGCGGGTTTATATCTTTATAAAGTTTTAGCTCATAATGTTCATTGGCATAAAGAACCGAAAGATTCCCTTTTTCGTCGGTTTTTCTCTCTTTTTCTTTAAATCCAAAATCTTTCGCCACTTTTTCGTAATATTTCCACCTGCCGAAACGGCGTGATGTTTCGGTTGCGGACCTCACATCGGATGTTCGAAGATTGAACACCTCAATCAGAGTTGAATCCTTACCGATTATTTTTTCAAAAGCGTAGATCGATTCCTCCGGTTCCTCTTTCTCTGCAATCAATTTATACCCTTTTTTTTCGAGCAATTCCTTAACTTTATCTTTGTCCTGAATTTTTCTGCTCAGTTCGCTAAATTCCAAATAACTCAGAAACTTTTCATTATCCAGCAATTCATCCTGTTCGCCGGGGTCGCCAACCGAAGTGTTGCTTCCCTTTTTATCTCCCTGATTTGCCGAATTGTCGCCCGGTGAAAGTACAAAGAACAACACCACTGCAATTATTACTGCACCAATTAACAAAAAGAGCTTCGTTCGGGGTTTCTTTTTTTCCACTTATTTTCCTCAATTAAGTTAAGAAATTTAATAAAGTTAATAAACACAAATAACGAAGTATTAAAACACCATTTAGAATTATTTGCCGGCACTCAAAACCAAAACCATTTGATAAAGCTTTTCACCCTTCACTGTCTCGTTCAACAGGGACAAATTATATTTACCGTTTTTGTACGAGCTTTTTACGCCTCCGCCCGGTTTTGTACTGTTTCCAATAAATATAAAGCCGTTAGCATTCGCAGTTTTTTTGTAATAATCCCACCTCGAAGCCGAAGACGACATTTCGGAGACAGTCTTTGTCCCTTTAGCCGGATGATATGCCGTACTTACTAAATATTGGTCTCTTCCGATCGTTTTCGTGTATGTAATATAAATAACATCATTTTTAACCCCTTCATCAAAATACTCCAAGCCTTTATTAATTAAATACTTTTTAACACCGGCTTTGTTGTCTGCTATTTTTATCAACGAAATCCAATCGTTGTAGCTCAAATATTGCGCAAAGGCACTGCCCGTCAGAAGAAACAGTGCAATTAAAATGTATCGCTTTAACATGATTTATCACTCCTTTTAGAAGAAAAATGCTTTGTACTGTAAAAACGCTTTTAACTTTAAAAATCCGTAGTATTCAAACATATAAGTTAAAAATTCTTCTCAATATTTTTCTTATAACTCTCCCGCAAGCAGCCGGATGATTTAACTCGGTTACTTTTTATGAAGTTAGGGTTTTATCGGGTCTTTTCTGTTATCTGCTTCCTGGTTTCTGTTTCCCGGTTTTCAGTTCTTAATTTCAGGATAATAATTTCATTTTTCCCGATATTTTGTTTTTGGTTTTCTGTTTCCTCTTTACCGGTTTTCAGTTGCCACTCTCAGGTTTACTTTTTAATATTCCTCAATTTTTCGTATCGGGGTTTATTTTTTTCAAATAGTTGGTTTAGGCAAAAAAATTATTTTTTAATCGGTTGCTTTCCGTAACATTAAAATATATTGGTCTTCACCTTGAACATTCCCTTTAACCAATGTGATCTCGTACTCACTGTTTGAATAGTAAATCACTAAATCTCCGTTAGCCTTCGTCTCGGAGTTGGTTTGTTTATATCCGTTACCTGAAACGATTTGATTGTAGTAATCCCATCTGTCAGATATTTTAGAATATTCATTCACAGATGGTAAACCGGTATCTGTATTGTGTGATACAGCAATTACATACTCATTCTTACCAATATATTTATCATAAAGCTTAGTTTTTAGACTACCTCGTGAATCTTCATAGGAAAATTTCAACCCTCTCTCTGTCAAATAATTTTCAACTTTCGTTTCATTATCAGCTATGTCAAGCAGACTAATTAAATCCGAATAAGTTAAATACTCTTCAGAACTGCACCCGCTAAGAAGAAAAAGCACAATAAAAATGTATCGTTTTAACATGATTTATCACTCCTGTAAACTGTTTTGGAAAAACTCAAAAAATTGGGTTACGATCAAATTCAGGAAATTTTACCTTCCCCAGGATTTGAGAAATAACAACCGTTAATTTTTGTTTAAAGCATTCAAAACCAAAGAATTTGATTCGCCATGTTTTTTCAATTTAAAAAGATTCCCAAACTCTGTGAATTTTCTAAAAAATCAAAATAGTTCTATTATTTTAGTGATTCTACTCAATGCTATCTCATAAATCTTTGGAGAATATTTGATTTCAATAAGCGATAATTCATATTGAGTATTCTGATAAGTATCTATCGAATTAATTTCTTGTACGGTTCCTGATTTTTTCAATTTATAACCATTTGCTTTAACAATTTTTTCATAATATTTAAGGCGTTCGATGTTAATAGACCTTTCACTAACAAATAAATAGTTAATAGCCTTATATTCTCCAATCGATATGTCATAATTCTCTTTTCCAATCACTTTTGTATATGTAATATCTGTATCATATTCATTACCATCCCAAGAACTCAAACTGAAACCTCGTTTTTTCATAAATTCATCAATTTTTACACTGTCAGGAAAAATATTTAATAAATCAGTTAAATCTTCATAAGTTAAATACTTTTCATGCTCTTTTTGCTCTTTTTGCTCTTTTTGCTCTTTTTGCTCATCATACTCCTCAGAACTGCACCCCGTAAAAAGGAACAGCACAATAAAAATGTATCGTTTTAGCATGATTTATCACTCCTTGTTATTTTGATGTGAAGCTGAAAAACATTTCTAATTTATTCTATTGCTTCTCTTAATATTATCATATAATTTTTCCCGGCTTCGCCAATCCAGGTCTGCATTACAATATCATACTTCCCGTTTGAATAGCCAATCACTGTTTCCCCATCATCTTTCGTCTCTGAGTCTGTTTGTTTATATCCGTTACCTGAAACGATTTGTTTGTAGTAATTCCATCTGGCAACCTTTAGTGAAAGTTCAGCAACCGATAAATAACCGACACTTGGATTCGAATATACATTGATTGCATAAAAATCATCATCGATTGTTTTCAGATAAAAGTAATTTTTTACACCATCTTCGAAATCTCCCGAATAATACTCAAATCCTCTTTGCACCAAAAAATTGTCAACTTTTTTATCATCATTAGCTATGTTCAGTAAACTAATCAAATCTGAATAAGTTAAATATTGTGCGAAACTGCTTCCGGTTAAAAGGAACAGCGCAATTAAAATGTATCGTTTTAACATGATTTATCACTCCTCTTTATCTTGTTGTGAAATTGTGAATAATAAAAAAACTTCTCGCTTAAAATTTTCCGTATTTGATATAATAACAGCGCCCGAACCGGTCTTCTTTGATCAGGCAAAAAAATAGTAACCTCCCACTCAATCAAACTTTCTGTATTTGATGTAATAATAGCGCCCGAACCGGTCTTCTCCGTGGGCTATCAAAACACGCTCATTGGAACTTTGGTAAATTTTCCGGGTTTCGGTTTTCATTTTCTTCATACTGTCAGAGTTTTCAGTGGTGGTTTGCTTTGGCTGCACAATCTTTGAATTCTTTTCGTTAAAGTTTTCAGTGCCTTCCTTCTCACCAGTGATACCACTTTTTCCAATAGCACCATTTCCCGCCGGTTTCATGGGTGTTTTAACCACAATGGTATCCCCCTGTTGCACAAAGCGTTCATCGGAGAGGACCCCCGCAAAATAATTAAACATTAGTGAGTCTCTGCTGATTTGCAGAACTTCTGTATAACCTAAGAATAAATCAGTCATCACATCCACGCGGTACCACTTCCCTCCGATAAATTTATCGTATCTTTCAATCCCGTGCCAATGAGGCGAATCGGTGGAATCCCACACAAAACCCTTCTCGGTTAAAAACGATTCAACTTTGCTGCTATCCTCCAAATTAAGACTAAGCTCGGTCAGTTCCGGATAGTCCAGAAAGCTGTTATCCGGAGGCTTAAAGTAAAAGTACAAAGGCAGACCCACCAAAAGCAAACCGAAAAAAAGCGTTTTTTCAAAAACAAATTGCCTGATTACCATCTTACGCGGTTCCTCCTGAATATAAATCAAAAAACACGCAGGCTTTTCTTGTTTTCCACGGTACCATCTTACGCGGTTCCTCCTGAATATAAATCAATGAACATGCGGGCTGTTCTTTTGCGTATCCTTGGTAAGAATCAGGTTATAGTCAACTTCATCGTCCTCTTTGTGCCTGATAATCCTGATAGAATATTCATCCTTCTCGAACTCAATCCACATTACTTCATCGTCGTCGGTACTTTCTTCCGATTTTGTGTACCCATGGGTGGTTACAATATCGAGGTAGTGCTCCCACCTTGCTTCTTTCAGAGAAGATTCACCAACGGAAGTGTAGCCGTTCGTTGAATCGTGGTACACCCCCACATAATAGTAATCATCATCCATCTCTTTAGCGTAGGTATAACTTAAAATGCCGTCGCCATACCCCCCTTCATCCTCCCCTGCGGAGTAGTCAAATCCTCGTTCGGTTAAAAATTTATCAAACTTAGCCGGGGTGTCTGCAATTTTTATCAGTTCAAGCAGATCGTTATATCCAAGGTATTGTGCAGCACCGGTTCCGGTCAGCAAAAAAAGCGTGATAATTAAAAATTTTTTCAGCAAAACAGAAGTCTCCTATTCGTTGAGTTTAAGTAGTAAATAATTTGCATTAAATCTGATAATAATATAGTGATAATTTCAAAATTTTTTCTCAACATAGAGTAATAAATTTTCTCTGAGATTTTTAAGTAAAATGCAATTTTTTTTTTGGTGGTTTCACAACATCATTTTATATTTCGGTAGTTAACGAAACGATTTTTGAAAAAATGAAAGACAATGTAAAATTCTTCAAAGTGCTCTCCGATCCTAACCGGCTGCGTATCCTTAAGATGCTTCAGGTTAAAGAGCTGTGTGTCTGCGAAATAACCGCAGTACTCAATCTGGCGCCTTCCACTGTATCTCAACACCTCAAACTGTTGAAGAACGCCGGATTTATTCTCGAGTGGAAGGATGGGAAATGGGTGAACTACAGGTTAAACCCAAATCCACGGGATAAAAGAATCACCGCCTTTCTTTCGGCTTTCGATTTTTGGTTTGCAGATGACAGCACGATCACTGAAGATAAAATGAAAGCAAAAAAAGCAGACCGCGAGATCATCTGTTGTAAGTAAAAAATTTTTTCTAATTTATTTCGGTATTTAACGAAATGATTAATAAACAGTCAAACACAAAAAGAACAAAACAAATAAGGAATTAAAAAATGTCAACTGAAATCAAAGAACAGGTTCGTGAAAAATATTCTGAGATCGCCACCGCCGTAAAAGAATCAGGTTGCGGTTGCTACGGGTGCTGTGGGCAACCAACTATTGAAGTGAGTATGATCGGGAACGAATACAAAGGCGTTGAGGGGCACATTGAAGAGGCCGATCTCGGTCTCGGGTGTGGGCTTCCCACAGAGCATGCTGCCATTAAACCGGGTGACACAGTGCTCGATCTTGGATGTGGTGCAGGGAACGATGTCTTCATTTCCGCTATAATCACCGGAAACACCGGGCGGGTTATAGGGTTAGACTTCACCCCCGAAATGTTGGAAAGGGCAAAGAAAAACCAGCGGAAGCTGCACTTCAACAATGTAGAGTTCAGGCTTGGCGATATCGAATCAATGCCGGTGGAAGATAACTCAGTCGATGTAGTAATATCTAATTGTGTGCTCAATTTAGTGCCCGATAAGGCGAAAGCATTCAGCGAAATAAAAAGGGTACTAAAACCGGGCGGGCACTTCTGCGTTTCCGACATAGTTTTCGAAGGCTACATGCCCGACGGTTTAAGAAAATCAATCGAAATGTACGCAGGGTGCATCTCCGGCGCACTCGAAAAAGATGAATATCTGTCCGTTATAAAGAAAAACGGATTTAAAGAGATCAACGCAGTGAAATACCGCAAAATTGAAGTACCTGATGAAGTGTTTGAAAAATACCTTTCAAAAGATGAAATTGACATCGCAAAGAAAAGCCACCGGGGAGTTTACAGCATCACCGTAACAGCGAAAGTGGAGTAAGTAACGAACAGAAAGTATATTGTGCCCGGGAATCCAACTGCCTCAAATCCCGGGCACTGCCGTTACAGAGTAGGTTACGAGTAGAAGATTTAATCGGTCAGAGAATTGCTCTGTAGAAAATTTTCTTACTGTTCAGACACTGAGAGTTCAATTGCTCGGTTTGAGAGCCGGAATTTCAGAAATGTTGATTATTATCTTTTAATAGTAAATACAGAGTACAAATAGTGAGAATGCCGGAAGAGGAAGAGGAAGAAATTGAAGAGGAAGAAGTTGCGAAAAAGGAAGAGGGAGAATAAAATTTTCTTTTTTATTAAACCTTTTTGAACCTTTTGACCACCGTTATGGTTATCTTTGTGTTAATAAATTTTGATGAAACGATGAATCACAAAAAAGATAACGATAAGCGTGACAAGATTGTTTTCTGCACAGAGTGTGGTGCCTCATTGGATGACTATGCACTCTCCGATGAAGCATTAGACCCTAAAAATGCAGAAGCTAACTTTAAGAATTGTCGCAAAACAGGAAAATTTAAGGGTGAAGTTTGCTCGAAGCTTTTCATCGCTCAAAATTTTGAATTTCCACCCGCAGAAGAAGAAGATTATATCTTTTAAGGAATTATCCTCTTCCACTACACCCCACAAAGAGACTGCGCTAATAATAAAACTCTCTAAGGGGGAATTTATCCACTGCACCCCACAAAGAGACTGCGCTAATAATAAAACTCTCTAAAGGGGGAATTTATCCACTGCACCCTACAAAGAGACTGCGCTAATAATAAAATTCTCTAAAGGAATTCTCCATCCACACACCCACAAAAAGATTGCGCGAATAACTAAAAAAAAGAGGCAATCTTTTCGGGATCGCCTCTTTCTTTTATAAAACATACTTTGAAAAAAATCCTCACACCCTCTACTTAGTTTTATAAGTAGCCATAATATACTTGGCAATAGCCTCAACCTCTTTAGGTTTCAGCCCTTGCTCGGGCATAGCGGGATAGTCGGGGTTCTTCTTAGTCGGATGTGTGATAAAGCTAATCAGCTCATCCATTTTCCCTTCATACTTCGGCAGTGTCTCTTTGTAAGGGGGTCCCACCAACTTCACATCCCATTTGTGGCAGGCAGAGCATTTCGTATTAAAAATATTTTCACCGCTGATTTCTTCACCTGCCGGGGGAGCAACTGCAGCGGCAGTTTTCACCATCATCGAGTCAAAATCGGCAGCCATTTGCATCGAGTTCATTTTCGTGCTTTGCTCCAACGCGCTTTGGTCGCCCATAATCAACGCCATGGCGGTAAAAATCACAAAAAGCAGCCCCCAGCTCATTGCGGCGCCGTTGTTCTTTTTCGTTACATTATAAATGGCGTGGAAAAGCCCGAAAAGCATAAGCACAGCAAGCACAGCAAAAAGAAGTGTCTGTGCAGTAACTACCGTTGAGGGGAGGTGAACGATGTGCAGCAGAACCAAAACCGGAAGCGCATACCCTGAAAACATCGCCAGTTTCGAAAACTCTTTACGGGAGCGTTCCATAAACTCATCACTTTCACCCTTAAGTCCGCCATCCCAGTAAAAATATTTGAAAAGCATAACGGCAGCGGTTACCAAAAACCCAAACGCCAAAAGTGTGAGGAACTTAATAATAAACGCTTCGGTAACAATGCTGAAATGCGCCTCTGGTGCATAAATACCCTGCACAACGCCCGCAAAAACAAAATATACCGAAAACAACATCAGGATTAACGCCCACGGACCGGAATAGTTGTTCAGCGAAAGCGCGCTTTTATAATAGTGGTCAGCATCAGGGCTGGGTTCAAATTTCTCCATCACCCTTTCAATTTCATACGAATATCTGTAGGCAAACGCTAAGAAAACACCCGGCACACCAACAATGGCGCCGAAGAAAATGAACGAAACCGCTGCGGTAGCTATACCGTGCAACAACTGAACGGCAATAAATGTAAGCACAAAGGGTGAAATAATCAACAGAACAAACCCAACCACTTTATTGAACGCAGCCGTTTCTATAATATCGATAGAATAGCGCATCATCACAGTATCCTGAGTCTTCTTTGCTTTCCTTTTTGCGCACAACGAAAGCGCCAGCCCGCAAAGCAGCAACGAAACAAACGGAAGATAAACAAAAAGCACCAACGACATCATGTAGTGAAGGAGCTGAATGTGCCCTGCCGATTGTGGTAACACTAATTTGTCTAAAAACTCCATATTAAAACAATCCTTTCGGCATCAATTTATCGATTGAAATAACAATAACCAGGAAAAGAACAAAGAAATTAATCCCCATAAAAGCTTTTTTGAAAGCGAGGTGGCGCGTATCGTAACGAAGCAGCCGAACCGAATAAAACACCAAAGCACCAACTGAGGCAACTATTACAATAACCGCCGCCCAACCGTTTACTAAGTGAAAAACCGGGAATAAAAGCCCCGAAATTGCAGTGGCAAAGATCCACGCAAAAGTGATACGGGCAAGCTGCACTTCGTTAAAACGCGTCTTAATAGTAGGGATTCCCGTGCGGGTGTAGTCTTTGTCCAAAAAGAGTAATAACAACCAAAAATGTGGAATTTGCCATATAAAGAAGAAAAACGCAAGGAAAATACTTTCCGGTGCGAAGAGATCACCACCGGCTGCTATCCAGCCGACAACCGGCGGGATCGAGCCGATAATTGAACCGGGCACCACCGCAAAAGGATTTCTTCTTTTCATCGGTGTGTAAATTACATTATACCACACCATCGCAAGTAAGGCAAGTGACATCTCCAACCAACTGTTAAAAATCAGCAGTATCGCCGAACCGGCAACTGCCAAAAACGCAGCTATCAGAAGAACCTGCGCTTTGGTCAGCTTCCCCGAAGGGATCGGGCGGTTACGCGTGCGCTTCATCATCCCGTCGATGTCGCTGTCCTGATACTGATTGATAGCGGCGGAACTGCACGCAACCAAAAAGATACCAAGCGAGGGGGGTATCACTCCCCACTCAAGCGCACCGCTGTACATGATGTAACCAAAACTTGTAGTAATGGTTGCCAGCGCAGTAATGCGGATTTTAACTAAGTCGAGCAGAGTTTTCATTTAGTTCCCGCAGCCTGTTTTGCAAGCCACTTATCAAACTCCGGTTTATCCACCACATGCACTTTAGTGTACATATTCCAGTGGTTCAGCCCGCAATACTCGGCGCAGGCGATATCCCAGGTTCCTTTCTCATCAGTTTGGAACCACAGGATACGGTTTCTGTTGGGAAGTGCATCCTGCTTAAAGCGAAAATGCGGGATGTAAAAACTGTGGCTTACATCCAGAGCAGAAACTTCAAACTGAATAGGTTGCGCTGCCGGCAGGTAGAGTGTATCAGCCTTAACGCCGTTTTCATACTCGAAGTGCCAGCGCCACATCTGACCGATGACCTTAATTTTTGTGGCGTTATCCACAGGAGTTACTAAAGTGTTGTAGCCAAGGTATCCGTACCAAAACATGCCGCCCACAAGCATTATCGGAATTATCGTCCACACCACTTCCAGCGTCATATTTCCTTCAATATTAACCGCCTTTTTGTGGCGTTTAGCATTGTATTTGTAAACAAAGTACAACATTGTTATCGTTATACCAACCAAAAGTATAGTAGATATGGCAACGATAAATGTCATGGCATTATTTACACTGTCGATGTAATTAGATTCATTAAACATTTCTTATCGTCCTTGCAAAAAACTATAATCTGCGAACAACAACGCAAGCGTTATTACCAGAAACATGATCGATATATAAACAAACAATGTGAAAAGCTTCCCTTCGTTCTCCAAGTGCATGAACACTTTTAATACGAAGAAAGATTTAAGCCCCGCGATCGCCAAAGCTGTTATGATCGTGAGGTTGCCAAAATTTAAGCCCGCAACTGCAACCGTTAATCCGGTGAGGATCAAAAGCGCAAACCATATTATTATATAGTGACCGTAACCGTGTGCATGGCTTTTTTCTACCTGAGTATTCTCTTCAGTCATCTAAAACCTCACGAAATTAAATAGAATAATGGGAAAAGGAATATCCAGATGATATCCACCAAGTGCCAGTATAAACCTGCAGATTCAAGCCTGACGAAAGTATCTGCGTTGATCTTCTCTTTCCATGTCCAAAAAGTCATCAGTGCGATGAGCACCATTCCGACGATCACATGGATACCGTGCAGGCCCGTCATCGTATAGTAAAGCCCGAAAAAGAGCGTCTGACCGTGCCCCTTATCCTGAAGTGTCTCACTTCCGGGGTAAATGCCGTGCCCAATTTTCGCCGACCACTCGAAATATTTATTGACCATGAACCCGAGAGCCATGGCGATTGTCATCAGTTGAAAAAAGATCGAAAGATATTTCTGCCCTCTTGAAATAGCAACAATTGAAAGGGCGATTGTCAGGCTGCTGGTAAGCAGGATGATGGTGTTCAGTGCGCCGAAAAGTGTGTTTAACTCTTTCGCCGCAGCGTGAAACTCGTCGGGATAGGTAAATTTATAAACTGCATAAGTCAGAAACAGCCCGCTGAACAGGAGCAGTTCCGTGAACAAAAACAGCCACATGCCTAAACGGGAGCCGGCGTCGTCGCGGTGAGCGTGTTCCATGGTTCCCTCGGCAGAAGTCGAGTTACTCAAGCTTTTTCCTCCTCTAAAGCGGGTTCCAAAACATCATTTCTTTTATATTCGTAGGGGCCCGCTTCAACAACGGGTTCCTTGTCAAAGTTGAAAACATAGGGTGGTGTCGGTGTAATCCACTCGAGCGTTTCACCATTCCAGTAGTTTCTTTCGGTAACCTTTTCCCCTTTTCTAAGGGCGTGAATCAGGTTAGTGAAAAGAATGGTCAGCCCTGTGATAAGAATCCATGAGCCAACAGTTGAAATGAGGTGATAGATGTGAAATTCGGGGAGATAGTCGTAGTATCTTCTTGGCATGCCCAGCCAACCCATGATAAACATCGGGAAGTATAGCAGGTTAAAGCCCGTAAAAAGCACCCAGAAGCCGGTTTTGGCGGCAGTTCTGTTATACATTCTGCCGAACATCTTGGGCCACCAGTAGTGCATTGCGGCGAAGATACCGAAACCCGTTCCGCCAAACATTACATAGTGGAAGTGCCCCACGATGAAGGAAGTATCGTGTATGTTTAAGTTAACAGAAAGCGCCCCGGGAATTAAACCCGTAAAACCGCCGATTGCAAACAAGAAAATGAAACCGAGCGCAAAAAGAAGCGGCGGCTCGGTGCGGATGGAGCCTTTGTAAAGCGTTGCCACCCAGTTGAAAACTTTTATCGCTGAGGGTATCGATACCATGAATGTAAGCGCCGAAAAGATGATCATAGCAGTGTTGCTCATACCGGCAGTGAACATGTGGTGTGCCCATACAAGCGAACCCAAAAATGCGATCGCTATGCTGGAACCTGCAACAAACTTGTAACCGAAAATCGTCCTCTGTGCAAACACAGGAATTACCTCTGAAATTACACCCATCGCCGGAATAATCATAATATAAACTGCAGGGTGAGAATATATCCAGAACAAGTGCTGAAACAAAACCGGGTCGCCGCCAAGAGCGGGGTCGAACATGCCGACACCGAGGGTTCTCTCTACAATTACCATTAAAAGGGTTATTCCGATGATCGGGGTTACAAGCACCTGAATCCATGCAGTTGCATAAGTTGACCATACAAAAAGCGGCATCTTCCAGAAAGTCATCCCTTTTGCACGGAGGCGGTGAACGGTAACCACGAAATTGATTCCCGTTAAAATTGAAGAAAACCCGAGAAGCACGGCTCCGAAAAGCGCCGGAATAACATTAGTGGTCGTTCTGATTGAATAAGGTATGTAGAAAGTCCATCCCGTATCGGGTGCACCGCCGGGCATAAAGATAGAGGCAATAGCCAACAGCCCGCCAATTATGAACAAATACCATGAAAACAGGTTCAGCCGCGGGAAAGCCACATCGGGTGCGCCAACCATAATAGGCAAAAAGAAATTACCAAACACGGCGGGCAAACCGGGAATAATGAACAGAAAGATCATTATTAAACCGTGCAGGGTGAAAATTGCGTTGTAGGTTTGTGGTTCCATTATGGTTTTTCCGGGGGCTATAAGTTCAAGCCTCATCAGAAATCCAAAGGTGACCCCAACCGAAAAGAACACGAGCATAGATACCAGATATAAAATGGCTATCCGCTTGTGATCCACTGAAGTTATCCAACCGAGAAGCCCCGAGTGCTTCCCTTTATAGTCGAGGTAACTTACATTAACATCACTTGTAGTTGATGACATATTATGCACCTTCTTTTAGATTCTTTTTTTTGGGTTTTCTTAGTAACACAATCATTAAAACAGCTGCAGCAAGCAAAGTAAGAATGCCAAAAATACGGGTAAAATCCATGACATAACTGCCGCTTTCGTTGTCGTAATTAAAGCAGAATTGCAGCACCTTTGCAATGGTAGGGGCGGTCTTTCCATCCATAGCCTCATATACGGACATTTTGATGTCGAAAGGCAGGTATTTAGGACCAATAATATAGCGGGAGATCATACCATCTTTCGTCAGAGTAACTAAAACACCCGGGTGGGCTATCTGGTCGCCCACCCGTTTGAAAGAAATTCCGGCGAGATCTGTGATCTTTTTAACAGAAAGAGAATCACCTGTAAGAAAATGCCACGAATCGGGCGGTAAGCCTGCAGCACCTGATGATAATATCCCGTTTTTCTTTTCAATTGCATCAGCAGGGGTTTCATGGTGATCTATTGAAATACTGATAACCTGATAATCTTTACCCGGGTTAAGGTCAACCCTTCGTATTTGCGCCGCCACATCGGTCATCATAGGTGAACATAACGAGGGGCACTTGTAGTAAACGAACATCAGAATTGTCGGTTTATCAATTAACGACTTTAACGAAACCCTTTCCCCGTTCTCATTGGTAAAAACCATTTCGAGCGGTAAAGTAGTTCCCAATTTGCTGTCGTCTAACCCCGGTATTGAATTTTTTTTATCCGCCGGGAATAAAAAAGCGGGTAAAAAAAGAAAAAAGAATAAAACTTTTAGTGCATACATTTTTTAGATATTAAACTATAACAAGGCTTTCAGCCAGCTGAACATCTTCTCCAAATCGTTATCATCCATAGTGAGCAGTTTATACTTGAAACCGTTCACATCAATATTCTTGTTAACCATCTTTACAAAGGCGTCTTTTCCGTCTTTCCAACTTTGATTTTCAACGAGGAAAGAGAGGGCTGTTTTATAATCAACAACTGAGTGATAAAATAAGTTCGCTCCTTCGTCGTTTTTTACATTTTTTTCCAATGCGGAAATCGCAGACGCCAGTTTTTTAGCGTTTTCGTCATTTTCTTTAGTTATTCTTGCAATAGCCCCTGAAACAGGAATAGTGCCGGGCTGTGAATTGCCTTTTGTAATTTGATACTGATCATCAAGTTTTTTAATATCGGCATCGGTCAATTTTTCGGCATTCTGCATAAAAGTGGTTCTGATATACTGAATCATTGCCACTCTTTCCTCAGCCGGAAGCACTCCGTAAGCCGCCATTCCTTTCGAGGGAATCCCCTCCTGCAGGGTTTTCCACATGTTAAGAAAGTCGGGACCATTAGTCCACCCCTCGTTAGAGTGGAAGTTTCTCGGTTTCGGGTTCATCGCCGCGCCTGCAGCGCCGTCACCTTTACCATCCGCCCCGTGACATGCGGCGCAAAGAGTGTTAAACTTCTCTTTGCCCAACGCAATAAGCTGGGGGGTTGGGTTCTTAAGCATGGCTTCATCAACTGCTTTCACAACTTTTGGCTCGGCTATGGGGTAGTCTTTAACAATATAAGAGGAATCAAAAAGCCTTGCCGGCAGGCTGTTTTGATAAATCTTACCCATATTAAAGGCATAATAAGCGCCAATTCCCACCAGAACTATAAGCAAGTACGGGTATGACGACGCCAACAGCGTGAATGCGTAGTTATCACATTTTCTCATCTTTTTTTCACTCATTCTTAGCTTTCCTCCTATGGCCTGTTCATCAGCCCGCGTTCAAGTTTTGGATCACCAACGGGAACTGCGTTATGCTTGTTAAAGTTAAAATAGAAGAGAACGACAAGCCCGCCGATCATTGCAATCGGGAAGCCGAACTCGGTCAGTACATAGATAAACCCGCTTTTCTCTCCGTGATACTCAGGCATTATTAACCAGTAAAGATCTATAAGGTGTGCGAACAGAATCCAAACGGCGGCAAATTTAAGCCGTTTCGGGTTTTTCTTCGAAGGTGCGGAAACTAACATTGTGTAGGGCACCAAAAAGTGAACCACAATTAACACTAATGTTATAATTGACCATGCACCTTCCCACCTTCTGATAAACCATACTGTTTCTTCAGGAAGATTTGCGTACCAAATAAGCAGGAACTGTGAGAAAGCAATGTATGCCCAGAAGTTAATGAACGCAAAAAGCAAACCGCCAAGGCTGGCAAGCGAATCGTTGTGCATCCTCGGGTGAAGGTAGCCCCTCTCTTTAAGCATTACAACGGCAAGAGTTGTTGCCGCCAAACCCGCGAGAAGTGCGCCTGAAAAAACATACACACCATAGATGGTTGAAAACCAGTGCGCATCAAGGCTCATCATCCAGTCAATTCCTGCCAAAGTGAGGGTAATTGCAAAAATTGGGATGAAAACAGCCGAGAGAACAATGTTCTTTTTGGTGAGCTTTTGGTCGCGCGTTTCATCCTGCTTCCGTGAGTTCCTTACAACAAAGAAATAGTACGCAGACCATAAAACGAAAATAACCACCACTCTTATAATAAAGAACGAGATGTTCAGGTAAGGCTCTTTTCCTTTAAGAATGGGGTCGCTTTCAACTGCTGCTGTGTGAGTCCAGTGATACAGATCGTTCATCAGGAAGAAAAGCGGCACCGCCAGAAGCAGAAAGAAAGGAACTGAAGAACCTAAAAACTCGGGAACTCTTCGCATTGGGGTGCTCCAGTCAGCACCGGCTACATATTCAAGTGCAATAATAAAAAGTGCCCCTACGCCAATAGTAAGGACGAAGAAAAACCCGAGCAGGTAAGAGAACCCGGCACGAACAGGATCAAGTACGAAAGCAAGCGCGCCAACAATCAACCCGATTGCAAGCAGCGCCATACCAATGTTAAGCACTTTACCCGGCAGAAATTTCTTTTCGTATTGCAAATTATCATTTGACATTTGCGGCATTCTCCTTTCTGTACTGTTGAACTTCTTCTTTGGAAGCATTTCCCGCTTTTTGAAGCGCTCTTATGTATGTAACCACCGCCCATCTTTCTTTCACATTAAGCTGGCTTGCGTACGAGGGCATAATGTTCTGCCCAACGGCGATAACATGATAGATGTTGCCATCCTGCCACTTTTGCAATTTTTCGGTGTGAAGGCTTGGAGGAACCGGGAACTGCCCGTTCAGCCTGCCGTCGCCGTCACCATGGTTGCCGTGGCAAGGTGAGCAGAAAGTGAGGAATTTTTTCTGCCCTAATTTCAGCACTTCAGCCGAAGCGACCAATGGGTTCGCCAAGGGTTCAGCCGGCTGCGCTGCAGAATCTGCGAACTCGTAAGGCATGTGCCCTCTTGAGACGGTTCCCTTAACAGGTTCGCGCATCATCCTTCCGTCTGCGAAGAAATCACTCGCCTGTTGCGGCACGCCGCGGAACTGATGATCCATCCAGTTGAAAGGGTTCATGTACATAAGTTTATTTAAGCTGAAATATGTTCCACCCGAAACCAAAAGAGCCACGAGTACGAGCAACCCTACAAACTTCGGGTTGAATGCGTCGTAAAGCGTTCTTTCTGGCTCGTAAATTTCTGCGATACCCTTACCGCCGAGCGAGCTGAAAAGCTCTTTTACTTCAGCTTCATTGAATTTGCCATCATTTGCACCGATAAACAAACCATATTTATCCCTCGAAACTGAAGTCATATAGGGTGTTTCGTGAAGCGGGTGTTTGTTATCAGGGAAACGGAAAAATACAGAAAGCATTCCGATTACGGTTCCCAAAGTAGCCATTAAAACGGTAACCTCGAAAGTAATCGGAATAAACGCAGGAAGCGAAAAGAATGGTTTACCGCCGATGTTCATCGGATAGTCAACCACCATCGTCCAGTATTGAAGCAGCAACCCGGCAGCTATTCCGCCAAGCCCGAAAGCTAAGGTAACAAACCCTAATTTCGAGGGTTTCAGCTTCATCGCATCGTCCATTCCGTGAACGGGATATGGAGTGTGCACATCAAATTTTTTGTATCCTTTGCCCGACACTTCCTCAGCAGCGTGTATAATCTGGTCGGGGGTATCGAACAAAGCGACAATTCCGTAAAGTTTATTCGTACGATCCATTAGTGTTCACCTCCGTGATGTGTCGGTTGCGCGCCATCAGCAACCGCTTTAACTTCTGCTATTGATACAACCGGCATTGCCTTTACGAAAAGTAAAACCAGAGTGAAGAACATACCAAAACTTCCGACTAATAAGCCAATATCGAATATTGTGGGTTTGAAGTAACCCCAGCTTGAGGGGAGATAATCGCGGTGAAGCGAAGTTACTACGATTACAAACCGCTCGAACCACATCCCGACATTTACCAGAATTACGATGATGAACATCACCGGTATCGATCTTCTCAGCTTCCTGAACCAGAAGAATTGCGGGAAAATAACATTACAGCTTACCATTATCCAGTATGCCCATGCGTAAGGACCAAAAATGCGGTTGATAAACACAAACTGTTCGAAGGGAACGCCACTATACCAGGCGATGAAAAACTCGGTTGCGTAAGCGTAACCGACCATCATGCCCGTGGCAAGAATTACCTTGTTCATTCGCTCTAAGTGGTCAACCGTTATGATGTTTTCAAGGTCGAAAACCTTCCGCACAAAGAGCAACACCGTAACCACCATCGCAAAGCCTGAGAAGATTGCACCGCCTACGAAGTAGGGAGGGAAAATTGTGGTGTGCCAGCCCGGCATGATTGAGACGGCAAAGTCGAACGAAACGATCGTGTGAACCGAAAGCACCAACGGAGTTGCAAAACCCGCCAAGATAACATAAGATTTTTCGTAGTGTTGCCAGTTACGGTTCGAGTGCCGCCAACCCAGCGAAAAGAGCGAATAGATGAACTTCTTCACTTTCGTGGTGGTGCGGTCTCTCATAACTGCAAAATCGGGGATAAGACCGATATACCAGAAAACCAACGAAACGGTGAAGTAAGTTGAAACTGCGAACACATCCCAAAGCAACGGCGAGGTGAAGTTAACCCAAAGCCCGTTTTGGCTCGGATACGGGAGAAGATAACCATCCAACCAGGGGCGCCCCGTGTGAATTGTCGGGAAGATACCCGCAACCATCACAGCGAAAATCGTCATTGTCTCGGCGAAACGGGCTATCGCAGTGCGCCACTTCTGCCTTAAAAGAAAGAGGATCGCAGAGATCAGCGTCCCTGCGTGACCGATACCGATCCAGAAGACGAAATTGACGATCTCGAACGCCCAGCCAACGGGTTGGTTGTTACCCCACATCCCGATGCCGTAGTAAAATGTATATCCAAGAGAAATCGCACCGATCAGGAACAGAGTGAGCGTTACCGCCAACGCAATATAATATTTGCGGTTTGGCTTCTCCGACATCGGTTTGGCGATCAGGTCCTCTATCTCACCGAGAGAGAGCCTGCCGTGGATTAACGGGAGTTCTTTACTGTAGTCTATGTTCACTTACACTTCCTCCGCTGTTGTGTTCTGTAATCTTGCAATATATCTGACATTTGCTTTAATATTTAGCTCCTCAAGCACGGTGTATGCCAGGTCATGCTCGTGGAAAAGATTGAAATCAGATTGTTTATCGTTCAAATCGCCAAACGAAATGGCGTCTGCAGGACATGCTTCCTGACATGCGGTTTTAACATCGCTGCCCTTGAGTGGTCTGCCCTCAGCCAAAGCTTTGCTTCTTGCTTCCTCAATTCTGTGGACGCAGAAGGTACATTTTTCCATCACACCTCTTGGGCGCACGGTAACTTCAGGGTTGTTCGCTAAGTTAACGGGCTCTTCATAGTAGTAGCCATTTGCGAAGTGATCCCTGAAATCGAAGAAGTTGAATCTTCTTACTTTGTAAGGGCAGTTGTTCGAGCAGTACCTTGTACCAACGCAGCGGTTATAAACCATCTGGTTAAGCCCGTCGATACTGTGCTGAGTAGCCGCCACCGGGCAGACATTCTCGCACGGGGCGTTGTCACAATGCTGGCACAACATCGGCTGGACTGAGGCATCCGGGTCTTCCGGGGTGCCGGAGTAGTACCTGTCGATCCTCATCCACTGCATTTCGCGCCCTTTAATCACCTGGTCTTTACCGACAACAGGAACATTGTTCTCAATAGAGCAAGCCACGGAGCAGTTACCGCAGCCGGTGCACTTGTTCAGGTCGATTGTCATCCCCCATTTAACTCCGGGATACTCATGATTTGGGTATAGGGAAACCGATGAAGGCTTTTCACCCTTCAGGAATTTGGGGTTCGCAATAAACTGAGCGAGCGTACCCTCCTGAATGATGTGTCGCTTCAGGTGCGCATCGTCGGTGTTAACGATCGATTTATCGTAGGTGTAGTGGTCTTGTGTTGAAGCCAGAGTGTAGCTGCCCTCGGCAACCGCTATGGTCGCGGTGGTGAACACTTTTTCGTTCATTGTTTTTTGGAAAACTGAAACATCCTGCCCGACCTCAAGCGCCACTACGGGGCATTTGGTTCTGCCGTAGCCAAGCTCAACTATAACCGTATCATCGGCTACACCGGGCTGAACCAGAACCGGCAGCGTAACTTTTTTACCGTTAAGCGATACTTCTATAAGGCTGTCGGTTTTGGCGCCAAGGTCTTTCGAAGTTTTCTCCGAAATGGCGGCATAGTTATCCCAGGTAACCTTCGAAATGGTGTGCGGAAGCTCCTGCAACCATCCGTTGTTAGCGTGTCTTCCATCGCCGAGTGCATAGCTTTCAGCGAGAATAACTGCAGTTTTACCCGGTTTTAACGGGTTTTCGGTAGGCACATCTTTCAAAGTAAATTTAGGAGCTACAACTTTGGCATCAGTGATCATCGAAACACCGTCGTGCAGCGAGCCTGCCCAGAATTTGTTGAAATTGTTACCCTTGTAGTTCTCTTTCCACGCAGCTTTAAGATAATCCAAGTAGTTGGTATCTTTATAACCGTCGGTTTTGCCGCTTAGCCACTGCAACAGAATTGCTTCTTTCTGCCGTGTGTTGTAAAGCGGCGCAATAACAGGCTGCATAGTAGAGGTGAAGTTGCTTCTGATTTTGGCGTCGCCCCAGCTTTCGAAATCGTGGTTGAGTGGCAGCACGAAATTGGAAGAGTAGCTTGTTTCGTTCGGCAGAAGCGCCATAGAAACAACCAGTTTAACCTTCTTAAGTGCCTCTTCAAAACCAAGCTCTTTCGGGAAGTGGTAAACAGGGTTTGCATCCATATTCACCAACAGACTGACCTTGCCGGCTTTCATGTCTGCAACCAAACCGGCAATTTCTTTTGAAGTTGAATATTTGTGAAGTTCCACATTAGCAACAGTGTCGCTGTAAAGGGCGCTTCCGCCGGTTACTTCGTTTAACAAGTGAACCAGAACCTGCACATCTTCCGGAACGGCTTCACCGGCATAAACGATCGATTTCGAACCGTTGGAAACGAGGTCGCCAATCAGTGCGTTTAACGATTTTCTTCCTTTTTCAGAAAGTTGAGCCTTTTTCGAGAAAGCGTCAACTGTAAAAGCACTTAATTTGCCGGAAAGTGACTCAGGGATAACTCCCTTACCTTTCCCTCTTTTCGAGACTTCATTCATTAAAGTGAGAACGAAATCGTAGTAGTGTTCTGGTTTTATTCTGATTCTGTAGTCAGCATTTGCACCTGTGGTTGTGAAATTAGCTTCTGCAGAATATAGCCTGTTGAATTTTTTGGTGTTGTTGACATCGCGGCGGTCTCTGATCATCCTGTGTTGCTCGATCGAATTACCGTCGGTTCCGAAAAGGCTCGCTTCCAATGCAAGAATAACATCAGCTTCATCCCACTTGATTACCGCCGGAACTGAATCTTCGCCATAGCATTTCTTCCAGGCGTTCGTTCTGTTTTCAGCCGCAAAAAGATCGTAATAAATGAACCTTACCGATTTGTATTTTTCCTGAAGTTCGCCCATCAACTTAATTGCTGTTGGCGAGTGAACCTTGTGCGAAATAAACACTGCCGAACCTTCGCCGCCGAGTGTAAGTTGTGCAATAACTTTGCCGTCAACATCCTGCCATTTTGCCGGTGTGTACTCTCCTTGGTTTACTGTTTGTGGCTCGGAAAACCGTTGCGGATCATAAAGATCCATCACTGAAGCCTGACCTTTTGCACAAACCTTACCCGCATTAACAGGGTGATCAGGGTTGCCGTCAACTTTTATCGGGCGACCTTCGCGTGTTTTAATCAGAACACCACAAGCGTGCCCGCAACCCATGTAGGTTGAAGCGTAAAAATTGGCTTCACCTATTGTTATATCATCCGGTTTTCTGTTATAGGGCATAAGTTCGCCCTTATCACGGTAGTCAGAGCAACCGGCGGCCATAAACGCAGCCGAGGCGCTCATTAATGCTAGAAATTTGCGGCGGGAAATCCCCGAAAGTTCCTTATCAACATCAAATTCTTCTTTAACACCTGGCGCAAACTCGTGATATTGGGTTTCATCGGTTACACCACCGGCATTGTACTCATCAACACTCCGCCACAATTCATCTCTTTTAACATCTTTTCTGTCTTTGTTCTGATCGCTCATTTACACCACCGTCGAATTTCTTTTAATAGAATCAGGATTCTCTTTAATCGTAACTTTTTTCTTGCTGTCGGTCTGTTTTTTCCCGCCAAAAAGAGAGAAAACATTCCGAAAAGCAAAAAGTGCCGCACTAATCAGCGCTAAGTTCCCGATGAATTTCTTTCTGTTCATCGTTGTAGCATTTTTCATCTGCGTAACATTCTTATTATCAGTCATAATCTCATATCTCCTATCTGTGACAAGCCCAGCAGTGCTGCGGACCTTTGTTAACATTCTTAAGATACGGCAATTTCTTCTCAGGGTTGCGATGACAATCTAAACAATCCGACATGTTGAAAGGATTCACCTGTGAAATTTTCTCCATATTCGCAACATCACCGTGGCAGGAAGCGCAATCGATCCCCCTGCTGACATGCACCGAGTGGTTGAAATACGCATATTGAGCAGTCTCATGTATTCGTTTCCATGGAATCGGTTTACCGCTCTTATAGTATTCGGTCAGTTTAATGATTTCCGGTCTGTCAGTTCTGGCTTGTGTATGACAGTTCATGCAAACACCTGCGGTGGGAATTGTCGCAAACCGGGTCTTCTCAACTCCGGTATGGCAGTACTGGCAGTCAATCTGCATAGTACCGGCATGCAACTTATGCGAGAAGGCAATCGGCTGATCCGGAGAGTAGCCGACGCTGTCCCGCTCCGCTTTGGAAGCATAAAAAGTGAATACAAAAGACACCAGAGCGACAAATACCACTATCGGTAATCGAATCCGTAGTAGATAGTCGATAAAATTACTCATCGTATGCCTTCGCTTGAATTACTGAAAAATTATTGTTTTGAAATGTTGTCTGGCGGGCAAAAAATGCAGAGTACGCCACACCTGTTACTGTTAAATTTAAAAATAAAAGTTGGGTGTATGTGTAATTGAGTATCAATTTTCAGAATTACGCAATTTACTAAAAAAATTTCGGTTCTTGCTTGTATTTAAGGTTTGCGGACTTCGCTTAAAGTAACTTTTAAAGGTAAGAAAAATCGTTTAAATAATTATAAGTAAATTTCTTACACAATTGTAAAAAAGTTAATTAAAGGGGCTTTTTCCCCGATATTTTTTTGGCTTCCGCACATAAGCGCCCCAAGCCCGGTCAAATAACCGCGGTGTGCTCTTTACGGTTGTTTTTTGGCTTCCATGCCCGGTTCAGAAAAGTGGCAAAATGCACCACTTCAGTATTCACATTGAACTTATCGGTACCGTGGCTAATTTGCCCCATGCAGCCGGGGTTTCCCATAACCACCACTTCTGACTCCGTTTGGGCTATATTATCCATTTTTCTGGTTAAGAATTTTAACGAGTCATCGTAGCGGGCAACATTGTAAATACCGGCACTTCCGCAACACCATGAAGCTTCGTTCAGTTCGGTGTACTGCACACCTTTAATTTGTTTAATTATTTCGCGCGGTTCTTTGAAGATTTTTTGCGTGTGCACTAAGTGACAAGCGTCGTGGTAGGTTACTTTCCCGTTGTACTCGTAGTTTTCCGCAAAGAACCCGGTTTTAGCTAAAAATTCTGAAATATCCATCACTTTCGAAGCGAATTTCTGCGCACCCTCTTTTTCAGAAGTGTCGGGGGTTTTCTCCGGGCGCTGTTCGATGATGTCACCGGGGATCACATGCCCGTATTCTTTCATGTAAGCACCACATCCTGCTGAGTTTGAAACGATGTAATCGTAGTTGTACTTTGAAAAAAGATCGTAAGTCTCCTGTGCGAGTTTCCGCCCCTTTTTCCCCTCGCCGTTGTGTGCATGAAGCGAACCGCAACAACCCTGATTACGAGGTATTATCACCTGACAGCCGTGCTGAAGCAATACATTTAGCGTGTCAGAGTGAATATCTGCGTAAGCCACATCCATTATACAACCCAAAGGCATTATTACGCGGTATCTGATTTCACCCGACGGATTGTAAATTTCGTCCATCGTGTCGCTGCTGAACCGTTTTGAAATTTGCGGCGAAAGGCTATCGGCTTCACCCAGACTTTTACCCAGTATTTTAAAAAAGCCGATTCTGCGGAGGAAATTCCTGATCCCGTAATTTTGGTAAAAATAGAGGAACTTAGCGGTTATTTTTAATACTGTGTGGTTCCCGATTATGAAATTTAGCCCGAACCTTCTCAAAAATCTGGTTTTTATCGGTTCTAATTGTCTTTGCGAAACATCTTCCCGCGCAGCTTCAATAATTGCGCCATACTTAACACCGGCGGGGCATGCGGTTTCGCAAGCCTGGCAGTCTAAACAGAAGCTTACTTCGTTCAGGTAGGTATCGTTTATTTCAAGTTTACCCTCAGAAACATTTTTTATCAGCCTGATTCTGCCCCGCGGGGAAGAAGATTCAAGATGATCAACATTGTATGTAGGGCAGGTCGGAAGGCATAAACCACAATGCATACACTGCACAAGAAGATCATCAGAAATCAGTGAGTTTATTATGTTTCGTTGTGTGTTGTTTTCTTTCATTCTTCAGGGTATCTGTTTATATCAATCGTATCTTCTTATAGCCGTGGTTCCTGTTTGACACCGTCGTATCTGAGGTTTTTCCCAAATTTTGTCGAAGTTTTGAGTTATCTCTCTTTTGTTGCCGCACTAATGCGTGTGCCCGTGCGGTTTCTCCGGAATATCTTCCCTTCTGCCGGGCAATGGCCCCTCGCACTTTGGTTTTGATGTTATAATTTTGCCCGGATTCAGGATATTGTTCTCATCCAGTGAAAGCTTAAGTTTTTTCATAAAATCAATCCCGACATTTCCGGCAACATTCTCCAGAAAATCTCTTTTCGCCAAACCCGTTCCGTGCTCACCCGTAATCGTGCCGCCGAGTTTTATCGCCTCGTTAAAAATAAAATCGAAAGCGCGGTGCGCCCGTTCAATCCCCTGTTTATCACGCTCATCAGTCAGACAAGTAGGGTGGAGATTACCGTCGCCGGCGTGCCCAAAATCGCCGATTGTAACATCGAACATTTTTGCGGCTTCTTTCACCTTTTCAATCATCACGGGTAACTCGCTTCTGGGGACGGTTGCGTCTTCCAGAATGGTGGTGGGGCGCACCCTTGCAAGTGCGCTAAGCGCCATCCTTCTCGCCTCTTTAAGAAGTGCAGCCTCTTCGGCGCTTCCTGCCACTTTCACAAAGGTTGATCCGTTCTTTTTCAGGGCTTTGAAGACTTTTTCGGCGTCTTCATCAACCTCTGCACCTTTGCCGTCAACTTCAATAATTAAGATCGCTTCACTTTTGCGCGGCAGCCCGGTTGGGATGAAGTCCTCAACGCAGTTAATGGTTGTATTATCCAGAAACTCCATAATAGTTGGTGTAACATGTGCGGCAATAATATCCGCAACCGCTTTTCCGCTGTCGGTTATCGAATCAAAATACGCCGTCATCGTAATCGATTTTTGTGGTTTGGGAATCAGCTTCAGCAAAATTTTGGTGAAAATAGCCAGCGTACCTTCGCTTCCAACCATAATATCACGGAGGTTATAACCGGCAACATCTTTAACATTTTTCCCGCCTATTCTTAAAATTTCACCGTTTGGCAAAATTGCCTCTAAACCCATCACATAATTTTTTGTTACGCCGTATTTCAGCCCCCGCAACCCGCCGGCGTTCTCGGCTACATTTCCGCCGAGCGTGCAAATCTTGCCGCTTCCCGGATCGGGGGGGTAAAATAAACCTAATTTTTCAACTTCGGTCTGCAATTTTTCGGTTATTACCCCCGGCTCAACCCATGCCGTAAGGTTGGCACGGTCTATTTCCAAAATCTTGTTCCACTTCGTCAGAACCATTACCACCGAGTTTTCAACGGGGATTGAACCACCGCTAAGCCCCGTGCCCGAACCCCTCGGAACAACCGCAAACCGCTCGGCATTTGCCAGCCGCATCACCGCTGATATTTGCTCGGCGTTCTCCGGAAATATAACCGCCTCCGGCATTCGGCTCATTACCGGCGTACCGTCGTAAGAGTATGCCGTTAAGTGAACCGGGTCGGTTAAAATATTCTTTTTGGATACTATCTCACCAAGTGCGGAGATTATGTTAGGGGTCATCTGATAAATTTCTGAATTATAAACTTCACGGCAAAACCCGTCGCAAACGCTATAATTATGTAGATGCCCAACATTTTCAGGTTGTCCCGTGTGAGCACAAAAGTTGATTTATAGCCGCGCCACCCGCAATTCGAACAGCGATATACCTTAAACCATGTGCCGCCCTTAACTATCGTTTCAAAAATATTACGGGTTTTCGAGCGCCGTAATGTGTTATATTGCTTACACGAAGGGCATTTTGAAAACGATGCGTCTTTACGAAATCCTACCCTCTTTGTCTTTAGTCTGCGTTTTTGAGCCATTTATCTTTTTACTTTATTGCCAAAATTTTATCATATAATTTTTTGTTCTCTAAAATTTGCACCGCCGTTTGGAAGCCCGGGTCATAATCAAGCAAAAACCGGATTCGATAAGCTGAATTAAAATAGCGTACGGAAAGCTCGGCGAGCAACTCCGTCGTGGTTTCTTCACGGTAATTTGTCAGCATTGTTTTTGAGATTTTCTCAAGGTCAGCCGATAAATCTTTCACTTTATCCTGCAAATGTAAGTAATTTTTGTTTTGTCCGAAAGTTTCAAGCAGGCTTTCAAGTTCTTTTGTACCGGGTGGTTGGTAAGAATATTTTTTATCGGTTAAAAATTCGTTAAACTGAACAAAAAGTGCGTTTTTATCTATATTCTCGAAATTTGTGTTTTTATTCTTGGAGAAGAAAATATTTACAAATTCGAAGATTAAACCCTTCGCCATTAAGTCTTTCACTATATCCGGGCGTTCGTAATTTGCGATCATAGAGTCGGGCGTTATCCCCTGCCCGCTGTAAACTAATCTGCCGTTACCGGTTCTGAATGCCGAAGTCAACACCGAATCGTGCTTTCCGATCACTTTATTTCCAACTGCATAGTCAACTTTTTGAATGCTTCTGCCCGAAGGTGTGTAGTACCGGGAAGTGGTTACCTTCAAAGAAGTGTTGTAGCTGAGTGCAGTTACACTTTGTACCAAACCCTTGCCGAACGACCTCTGCCCCGCAATCACTGCCCGGTCATTATCCTGAAGTGCTCCCGCCACAATTTCAGAAGCTGAAGCTGAACCTGTATCCACCAGTACAACCATCGGAACCGAGGGTAACATCGGCTCCTGAACTGCATAATAACTTCGTTCCGAAAGTGAATCACGCCCACGGGTACTTACTATTAGTTCACCTTTGTTAAGAAATTTGTTCGCTACATCAATTGCCATATCCAACAATCCGCCGGGGTTGCCGCGCAAATCGAACACAACGGAATTAATCGGTTTGATACTCTGTAAACGGGTTATCTCAGAACGAAGTTCTTCACCGGCAGTGCGGCTGAATCCTGATAATTTTATGTAAACATTGTTGGAGTTCTCCGGCACAAACCCGGCATAAGTTACATTTTTTACCGTGATCTCTTCTCTCATCAAAGTAAAATCAAGCGTATCTTTTTGGGTGCCGCGAATAACCCTCAAGTCAACAAATGTACCCGGCGCACCTTTTACTAATTTGGATACATCGTCGTAGTTTTTTGTGGTTATGCTTTTCCCCGATACTTCATAAAGAATATCGCCGGGCAAAATTCCCTGCTTCTGTGCGGCGTATCCTTCCATCACTTCCACAATCAGCACTTCTTCACCCCGCACTCCGATCGTTATGCCGATACCGCCGTATTTACCCTTGGTTATCAGGTCAATGTCATCCTGGCGCTTTTCATCAATGAAAACTGTGTAAGGGTCCAACTCGTTTAACATCCCCCGGATACCGGCACGAATGAACTCTTCCGGGTTTATCTCATCTACATAATTAAGAGTTATCTCTCTGTAAACCCGACTAAAAATATCGATGTTTTTGGCTATTTCGAAGTAAATATCACCAAAAGTTCCGTAAAACCCGAATGAAACCACTGCAAGAACCGCAATGCCAATACTCCGTTTCCTTTTCTTCAGAAACCGGGCAACTCTCACTATGGGTCTTTTCTCCTCAGTATCTTCCGTGCGAGCTTTTCGTTTCAGAAATTCGACCGTTTTTTCAAAAATTTTCATAAAATCAGCTGCTTAAAATCATTTTTTCGTTAAGTTTCTCTATTATCTCTTCGTGTATTACCTCGGGCGATCTGCTGCCGTTGATGGTTACTATTCTTTCGTTGTTATCCAACGCTAACTGCTCGTAACCGCTGATAACGCGTTCGTAGAAATTATCGTTCGACCGTTCTATTCGGTCAAGGTCGGTTTTTCTGAGTTCCTGCCTTTTAATCGATTCCGCCATCGATATTTTCAGATAGAAAGTAATATCGGGCACAGTACCCCCTGTGGCAATTTGATGTATTTTCTTCACAGAATCTAAGTCAATACCCCTGCCGTAACCCTGGTACGCGGTTGTTGAATCAAAAAAACGGTCGGCAATAACTACATTACCTTCAGATAACCAGGGTCTTATCGCCTCTCTTACTAATTGTGCTCTTGCACCGGAGAAGAGAAAAATTTCAGTTTCATCGCACATTTCTAAGTGCTTTTTATTCAGAAGAATCTCTCTGATTCTCTCAGAAATTACGGTTCCGCCCGGCTCCCTTACTATGTAAACCTTTCGCCCCTTGTTTTCCAAATATCTTTTTAAAAGCTCGATTTGTGTCGTTTTGCCGCAGAAATCTATTCCCTCAAAACTTATAAACATGCTAATTCTTCTTGATTATATATTTAATGTGTGGTGGTTTAATGTCGATAAAATCTATAGTTTCCGGCAAAATCACTTTCGGAACAGTAATGCCGGTTGTATCATTTACAATTTCCGGATAGTTTATCACGGCTTTTATCTCTTCAGCTTTCAGCGTGCTGATAATGTCAATCCCACCTCTTACAGTAACCGTTACTTTATCAGGGTTCAGAAGAATATCACGCTCCTTAGGCTTATCAAGTACACTCAAAACAACCCCTTCAATTTCACGATCAGCTATTTTCTGAACATCCAACTCTATAGTAACTTTTTGCGGGGCGATGCTTACCCCCTCAATTCCCTCGAGCTGCACTTCAATCACTGTTTTTTCTTTCAACCCGGTCAGGATTGTTTTTTTTGTTTTTACTGAATTGATGCCTGCCAGAAGTTTTTCAGAACCTTTTAATTTTACACTATTGGGGGTAATTTTTATCTTACCAACCAATCCGAACCCATCTTCGTACTGGAGTGATAAGTCGGCTGTTACCGGCTTAACGGTTTCCCCCGCCTTGTTGATCTTAATGTTGATTTTTGCCGGATAAATATCGATCACAGAATATCGTGTAAGCCAACTTTGTTCGTTAACTAACTTAAACAGATCGATCCAGGCGTGTGCGCTGTCGAAAGAAACAGGTACAATAAAACTGTTATCATCTCCCGGAGGCGAAAACAACAATGCCATCCCGGTGGCTTTTAATTTAATTTCAAGTGAATTTGGCAGGGTGTTGTCAACCACTAAATCGGCTGGGAGATTAGTGTATTTTATAGGTACCCGGGTGGTATAGTAAAAATCGTTGGATAAGGTTACAAATGCCCATGCTCCCAATGCCACCAGCACCGAGAGAATCAGTAATGTAAGGTTTTGCTTCATTAGCCGTCACCGTAGTCCCTCTCTGCGGAAAACAATTTAAAACCTTTTGCCGATTGAGTCGAAATAGCGCAGTAACTCTTCCTTGTTCGCTGAAGATATCTCCCTTCCTTTAATCGGGAAGCCTTCAGTTGACCTTGCTAAATTGCGCAACTCCGTTACCTTCATACCCGCTAATTGAGTGTTAGTGTAGGAAGTGCCGCCTCCCGAAGCGCTTAATTGCTTTCCACCGGCAGGTTTTTGCGCTTGTCCATCGGCTTTCGCGGTTGTCTGTTTTTCAGCCTGAGCACTTGCTTGCCTTTCAGGTTGTGAACTTGCCTGCACGCCGGGCTGCTGACCTCCCCGTACACCGGGTTTGCCGCTAATATCAGGTCTTTTTTCTAATATTCCGCCTTTGGTTCGCTCTGAGATACCGCCGGATTCAACTTTTTTAACCGAAACCGGAGCATTAGCCGCCCCGCCGATTATTCCCTCAAGTTGAAGATCAGGCCTCGGGATTACATGCGTAGAAATAAGCTCGCCGACCCGCGCAGCAGCGGCAGCACCGGCCTCAACGGCGGTTTTTACCGCTGCCGTCTCTCCTGTCACTTTAACAGTTATCATGGCGGGCGCTGTCGTCTCTCTTCCGATTAACCGGACATTCGCCGCCTTAACCATGGCATCGGCTGCTTCTATTGCACCTACTAAGCCTTTTGTTTCAACCAGTCCAAGTGCGGGTAACTCTTTCAATTGTTTCCCGCTTATTTTGCTCTCTTCGGTATGATCAACTCAACATCACTGTGAGGTCTTGGGATTACATGAACTGATACCAATTCGCCAACGCGTTGTGCTGCCGCTGCTCCGGCATCCGTAGCTGCTTTAACAGCACCTACATCGCCGCGAACCATAACGGTTACATACCCGCCGCCGATAGTTTCTTTCCCGATCAGTTCAACATTGGCTGCTTTTACCATTGCATCCGCAGCTTCAATCGCGCCGACTAATCCTTTTGTCTCAATCATTCCTAAAGCATCTAATGCCATTGTGTTCTCCGAAATTTATGTAATTCTAATTCACAAAATAGTCAGTATTTAGATATTAATCAATTTAATTTTAATTCTTTGGCAATTCAACGGTGAAAAATATTGTTGTTCCCTCATCGGGAGCACTGTTTCCGCCAATTCTGCCGCCAAGTTTTTCTACAAATTCCCTGCACAAAGTTAACCCCAAACCCGTTCCTGCTTCGTTTTCAGTCCCTCTGTCCGAACCGGAAAAAGTTTCGAAAATCTCTTTAATTCTGTTGCTTGTCATCCCTTTTCCTCTGTCTGTAACAGAACAAACCGCATGATCACCCTCTGTTTTGAGGCTGATTTTAACCAAACCGCCCCGGAAACTGAACTTAATTGCATTTGTCAGAAGATTTCGCAGGATTACCGTTATCATTTCAGAGTCAGAATAAACCGGGAAATCCTCAGGGTAATCAGTTTCAATTTCTATCTCTTTACGACGGAGCATCCCTCCAAGTTCCGTAACTACTCCCGAGATGTTCTCCGGGAGATTGAACACACTTTTCTGAACTTTAATCTTATCTGTCTGGCTGGCTGCCCAGTTTAACAGATTGGAGAGCAACCCGTATGTTGTGTGGGAAACCGTCTCTATCTCCCCGATGAACGAATCCCTCTCCTCCACCGAAAGCGTATCACTTTCTGCCCTGAGTATCTCGCTGAAAGACATCAAAGTCATGAACTGATTTCTTAAATCATGCGCAACAATCGAAAACAACTTGTCTTTGGTCGAGTTAAGTTCTTTCAGCTTTTGGTTCATCAGTTTGATTGTGTTTTCGTGCTCGGTTCTCTCTTCAATGTTGCGTAAAACGGTAAGAATTGCGTCTTTCCCGTCGTTGTTTATTATTGTAATTGATACTTCAACCGGCAGAGGCGCACCCGATTTCCTGCGCAGTAAACGGGCAGAGATTATGTAGTCGTGCATGTTTTCACTTTTCAGACTATCCACCGATTTAATCTGCTCGTCAGCAAATACTTTTGAGAAGTGGCTGCCGATTATTTCTTCGCGGCTGAACCCGGTTGTCGGTTCCCAAATGTTATTTGCATCGAGAATAATACCTGATTGCCCATCGACAATCATCAGATTATCCAAAATATGATCGAAAATTTCTTTGTAAATGTTCTTTTTCTCTCTTCCTTCAGCGCTTTTAGAAGTCATCTCTCTATAATCTGGCTCTGTTAATGGAATCTGTATCCCAGGTGGGTGAATTGTTGATTGCGTCATAAACTTCACCGGGTGAATTAACAACGGTGAACATCGTCATGTGCTCTTCACTCATAAAGTTCTCACGCACTGTGTGCTGCATAAACTCCACCCAACTGTCGTAAAATCCATTAACATTAACCACAACTATTGGGTTTAAGTATTGCCCCAGCCTTTTCATTGTAAGTACCTGATAGAACTCGTCCATTGTGCCGTTTCCGCCCGGAAGCACAACTATAGCGTCGCTTCCGTCAATCATTCTCTCTTTTCTCTCTTCCATGCTGTTGGTTATTTCCAAACGGTAAAGGTCATTACGCCCCCATTCAAGTTCCATCATAAAAGAGGGAATTATCCCAATCACTTTGCCACCGGCAGCCAATGCTCCGTCGGAAAGCGACCCCATCAAACCCGTGCTGCCGGCTCCGAATACCAGCACATCGCCCCGACGGGCTATCTCTGCACCAAGGTTATAGGCTTCTGTTAAATATAATTCCTGTGTTTTCCTGCTCGAAGCACAAAAAACTGCTATGCGTTTGTTCAATTCTTTCAAAAAAAAATAATAGTAACAAATATACTCAAAATTTTAGCCATTTTATACACTTTTTTTCTCCGTCTTTTTGGTTTTATAGCCAAAATTTGACGATATTTGCGGAACAATTATCATAACAATTTAGTAGAAGTGTTATGAAGAATACAAAAATCATCCTGTTATGTTTTCTTTTTACTGCCTTTGCGGTTTTCACCCAGGCTGTTATAAAAACCAAAGCGGGAATTATAATCTCATCTTCCGATAAATTTCAAAAACTGAAATCTAATTCGGTTGTTAAATCAAGCGATAAGTTTAGAATCTTACTGCAACCCGAATCTGTTGGTTATGCTTACTTCGTTATGATTGAGGGAGGTTATGCCACACTGCTTAACTTTGGAAAAGTTTATAAAAACCAAAGAATGGTTTATCCGGCTAAAACAAACTTTGCTCCTTTCGCAAACAAAGGTAAATATCGGTTTTACCTCATCTTTTCTCCAAATAAATTGAATAAGATAGACCAACTTTTTGCTAAATCCGGACGCATTGTCGATTCCAAATTCCTGAAAATTATAAACGAAATCTCTAAAGGAAAACCGAATATTACAGACGATAATCCGGATGATATTATGATTGCCGGAAACACCAGGGGGAAACAGGAAGAAATTGACACAGACTTCCTGAAAAAGTTTAAAGCGTTTACCAACAAAGGTGAAATGTTGTTGGAGTATAATATTATTGTGAAATAACCGGTTGTGCAGTTTTTCTTGCTGATGGTTAAATGGTAATTTCTCTAAACAGTTATTTTTAAAAACTATTCAATTGGTATTGCAAAAAATGATTAACCGTTATTTCTAAACAGGTAAATCTTTATTTCAGAAACCGTAAAATTTAATTTAATATGAAAACAATTGCTTATTCTTTATTTGTAGCCCTATTTTTGGCAACTGCACTTTTCCCTCAAAAATCGTTCAATGTTAAAACTGCGGTAATGATTTCTGAAGGCGACGGTGTAAGCAAACTGAAATCCAACGATCTTCAGAAAGCAAGCAACCAATTTAGAATCCTGTTGAACTCCGAGGCTGCAGGGTTTGTCTATTTTCTTATGGAATCAAAAGGAAAGGTGAAACTCCTTTCATCCGGAAAGGCAACGGCAAAAGTTACTTCAACTTACCCGAAATTTGAAGGATACTCTGCACTTCCTCCTAAAGGTGAACATAAATTTATTATCTTTTTCTCGACTAAAAAACTTTCAAGCTTAGAGGAACTCTTCAAAAAATCTTCAGAAGTTTCGGCTAAAAACTTTTCAAGTGTTTTGAATAACTATAAGAAAACACAAACGAGTATCAGCGATAAGTCACCCGAAGATATTTACCTTGCCGGAAATACAAAAGGCTTACAGGAAATGCTGGATAATAACTTCCTGCAAAAACTGAAACCTTTCGCCGTAAAAAGTCTGCTGATTTTGGAGTATAAGTTCAGAACGAAATAACTGCTTTTATTTTTTACCGTGCAGTATCTTATTTGTGGTATTTATTACTTCTGTTCGTCCCGGTTCATCTCTGTTCAGAAACGGATTAATTCACATTTGGCAGACTGATAAAAAATTTTGTTCCGTTACCCGGTTTGCTCTCGAAATAGAGATCACCATCGTTCTTCAACATGAACTCTTTCGATAAAATCAGCCCCAGCCCGGTGCCCGTTTCCCCATCTGTTCCGTCGTTGCTTACCCGGTATCCTAACCGGAACATCTTTTTCTGAATATCTTCCGGAATTCCAACGCCACTGTCGGCAACAAACATCACGGTTTTACCTGTTTCATACATGTGCCCGACATGTATTACACCACCCCGCGGAGTAAACTTAATGGCATTAGTAATCACATTCCGAACAACAGTATCGAGCATGTTGCCGTCGGCGAAAACTTCAATTCTTTTCGGAAGGGTATTAACCAAATTTATCTCTTTCTTAATTACGCTCTGCTCGCATAATTTAAGCACATGCTCCGTTGTTTCCGAAAGGTTAAGTCTTATCGGTTCAAAAGCAATGTTTCCCGTTCGCAATCTGCTCCATGCTAAGAGATTTTCAATCAGATCGTAAACCAATCTGGCTGAATCGTACATCCTGACCGAAAAATCACCCAAATCTTCTTTTGTTATCTCGTCGTAATACTTGGCTATATATTCCGAGAAACCAAGAAAACCGGTGAACGGATTTTTAAGGTCGTGAGCTATTATTGCGAAAAATTTATCTTTGGAAATATTTTGCTCTTCAAGCTCGAGAACTTTGGATTTTAGGTCTTCCAATTCATTTTCGGCAACAGATGTAAGACACGGAATTAAAAATGAGCGGTAAAGCCTTAATTTACTTACTGTTGTGAATGTATCGGAGGGGTAAACTAAATGATCGTGCACCATTTCAATAATTTCCTGCGGAAGTGAACGATACATTTCATTAGATGCAACTATAACTATTGTGTTGCTTTTGGTTTCGCTTAACTTTGCTGCAGTTGCTGCAAGCAGCGAATTGTCGTCGGGAGGGAACAGAAAGAACAATCGAACAGAACTGAAATCCCTTTCCGGTAGGTCTGTATAACCACACTCGTACGGCGATAA
>WBUK01000032.1:0-2500 GCA_008933765.1 Ignavibacteriaceae bacterium
TACAAACGACAAAGCCCCGGTCTGAGTGAAGCAGACCGGGGCAGTTGCAGGTGAATCGGCGGCGACCTACTCTCCCACATAGTCTCCCATGCAGTACCATCGGCGCAGAAGAGCTTAACTTCCGTGTTCGGAATGGGAACGGGTGGACCCTCTTCGCTATGACCGCCGAAAAAATCGGCTGAGTGCTGTTGAATCGGCTGCACAGGGCAGGGGAGAGACAACAGACCTCTATAAAAACTGATAATTGAATAGTAGATGAGTCAGCAGCGTATGTATCAGGAAAATATGGATAAGCCGCACGGCTGATTAGTATCGGTAAGCTCCATGCGTTGCCGCACTTCCACACCCGACCTATCGACGTCGTAGTCTACGACGAGCCTTGAGATGGCTTATGCCATGGGATATCTCATCTTGGAGTGGGTTTCCCGCTTAGATGCTTTCAGCGGTTATCCCTTCCGAACGTAGCTACCCAGCGATGCCCCTGGCGGAACAACTGGTACACCATAGGTTCGTCCACCCCGGTCCTCTCGTACTAGGGGAAGATCTCCTCAAATATCCTGCGCCCGCAACAGATAAGGACCAAACTGTCTCACGACGTTTTAAACCCAGCTCACGTACCACTTTAATTGGCGAACAGCCAAACCCTTGGGACCTGCTCCAGCCCCAGGATGTGATGAGCCGACATCGAGGTGCCAAACCTCCCCGTCGATATGGACTCTTGGGGGAGATAAGCCTGTTATCCCCGGAGTACCTTTTATCCGTTGAGCGACGACCCTTCCATGCGGAATCGCCGGATCACTAAGACCTACTTTCGTACCTGCTCGACGTGTCCGTCTCGCAGTCAAGCTCCCTTATGCCTTTACACTCTACGGCTGGTTTCCAATCAGCCTGAGGGAACCATCGCGCGCCTCCGTTACTCTTTGGGAGGCGACCGCCCCAGTCAAACTACCCACCAGACAATGTCCCGGATCCGGATAACGGATCGCGGTTAGATTCCTAAGGCAACAAGGGTGGTATTTCAAGGGTGGCTCCATGAGCACTGGCGTGCCCACTTCAAAGCCTCCCACCTATCCTACACATGTTGCCTCAAAAACCAATGCCAAGCTATAGTAAAGGTTCACGGGGTCTTTCTGTCTTGTTGCGGGTAACCGGCATCTTCACCGGTGCTACAGTTTCGCTGAGCCTCTGGTTGAGACAGTGGGGAAATCGTTACGCCATTCGTGCAGGTCGGAACTTACCCGACAAGGAATTTCGCTACCTTAGGACCGTTATAGTTACGGCCGCCGTTTACCGGGGCTTCGGTTCGATGCTTCGCTTGCGCTGACATGTCCCCTTAACCTTCCGGCACCGGGCAGGCGTCAGACCCTATACTTCGTCTTTCGACTTCGCAGAGTCCTGTGTTTTTAGTAAACAGTCGCTCCCCCCATTTCACTGCAACCTGCGTAGGCTTCGTCAGTAAATAACTACACCATGCAGGCACACCTTCTCCCGAAGTTACGGTGCTATTTTGCCGAGTTCCTTAACCAGAGTTCTCTCAAGCGCCTTGGTATACTCTACCAGCCCACCTGTGTCGGTTTACGGTACGGTCGCGCGTACAACTAGATACGAGGCTTTTCCTGGAAGCATGGACCCAGCCACTTTATTGTCTGAAAGACATCGTCATCACGCCTCAGTGTTAACAAGGACCCGGATTTGCCTAAGTCCTCCACCTACACGCTTGAACCAGGTATTCCAACACCTGGATGGCCTTACCTTCTTCGTCCCCCCTTACCATAACATTGTACACACGGTACAGGAATATTAACCTGTTTCCCATCGACTACGCTTCTCAGCCTCGCCTTAGGGGCCGACTAACCCTGAGCAGATTAACTTGACTGCAGGAAACCTTAGGCTTTCGGCGACAAGGTTTCTCACCTTGTTTCTCGCTACTCGTGTCAACATAAGCTCTTGTGGAACCTCCAGCACTCCTTTCGGTGTACCTTCTCAGGCGGCCACAATGTTCTCCTACCATCCAGAAAGCTGATTTAAACCTATTGACCCACTGCTTAGCAGGAAGGGGAGTTGCGAGCACAAACCGCTCGCATAATCCAACGCTCTTCCGTGAATCAATACACTTAAATCAGCTTTCTGGATCCGTAGCTTCGGTACTATGCTTAGCCCCGTTGAATTTTCGGCGCGGTATCACTAGACCAGTGAGCTATTACGCTTTCTTTAAAGGGTTGCTGCTTCTAAGCCAACCTCCTGGTTGTATATGCAATTCCACATCCTTTTCCACTTAGCATAGATTTTGGGACCTTAGCTGACGGTCTGGGCTCTTTCCCTTTCGACCATGGAACTTATCTCCCACAGTCTGACTCCCGCACTCGAACTTGGCGGCATTCGGAGTTTGATAAGGGTTGGTAATCCGGTGGGACCCCTAGCCTTGTCAGTGCTCTACCTCCGCCAGTCATATGCGAGGCTATACCTAAATATATTTCGGAGAAAACCAGCTATCACCGAG
>WBUK01000033.1 GCA_008933765.1 Ignavibacteriaceae bacterium
TAAATTAAAGGAGAGAAACGAAAAATTTCTGAACGCTAAATTACAAAGAATGAAGGTACCGGATTATGCCTGACCTTCTACATTATTTTCAACTGTTAAAATTCTGTTTTCCGCTGAACCAGTACAATCCCTTATTACACCCTGAAGTTTGAGGGGAAGACTGTATTGAAGGAATCCCGGCTTTCTCCCCTGACGCGGTCGGAAATATTGCCTGGATGCAGGCACCCTGCGCGACGCCCTGGAGAACGGTTATCGTGACCCAAAAGGCTGAAGAGATGCTAGCCTCGAAATGGGCAGGCTGTATAATTTAGCACTCATAATAAAAGGGCTTTATGGATTTTCCCTTTGGAACAATCTTCCTTCAAGAGATCAGGTAAAAACATTTTTTGTAAAAACATTTTTATCGAAACTTCTTGCTGTAATTAAAATAATTAGTATATTAATCCTGACTTTTTATTAAACACGGCGGAGAAATGTAAAAGCAGGAAATTAACTAATCGGGACAAAAATTGTTCCAATAGTTGCAAGTTAACCGGCAGGATGTCTTAGGATTTTCCCAACGGCTCTTTTGGAGCGAATCTACCATAGTATAACCCTTCCTCACCCTGTTGAGAACCATCATACGGTTCTTCTCCGGAAAATATTTACAAAACCAATTCTGATGCAACACGACAATTTAATCATTTAAGATGTCGTTAAGCCGTTTTTTAGATTCTTATTTTTTTGAAAGATAGAATGAGTAATTACCTAAAAACATTGATGCTAATATCCGGTTTAATTTTATTATTGAGTTCTGCTGTGGAGGCTCAGTATTTTGATTCATTGATTTTCAGAACAACCGGGCTTTACTGGAAAGAATCGGTCATCTATATGGGTGACCAAAATGGTGATGGTTGTGATGATTTTATGATTACGAAGATGGACACAACCGCGCCCGGTTCTGAAGGGAAAGCATATTTTTATTATGGAGGTAATCCGGTACCCGATACACCTGCGTTTTACTTCAAAACATTCCATCCCCTTTCAATCACAGCCTGTGATATTAACAGGGATGGATACAGGGATGTTATTAGTCGCAAGGGGAAAATGAATACATATCCCATCAATTATAATGTATATCTTGGTGGTCCAAATATCGATACAATAGCAGACTTTGAAATATTTCATCCGGACAGTAATTATGCCCCATATCTATATGGGCGTGATTGGCCTATCGATTTTGATGGTGATGGATGGGAGGAATTGGTTAACTTTACGAACTCTTACAAATTCTACTTTCTAATATCCACCTCTTCCATCCAACCCATTGAGTACCATGTTTTGCAACCCGACTCATCTTATTCCAATTACCGGTTTTTGTATAATTACATCTCCTTCTCTGATTTGGATGGAGATGGGAAGACAGATGTTTCGCCCATGCTGTCGAGATCAAATCCAACAGTTGACCTCCGCCGCTTTTACTATGGTAACAGTGATTTTTCATTCTCTAATTACTACCAATTTTCGTCTGACACTACTTTTCAGCCTCAAAACATATTTATGGTGAATGATATGAATGGAAATGAAAATGGTGAACTTATTATCTACCTCAATTTAGGTGGAGGAGAAGGAGGTTACGGTCTCTCTTTTGGATCTCGTCCACCTGATATAATACCTGATGTCCGCATCAGTGCCGGAGGACTTTCAGGAGGGGGAATCTCACCGGGTGACATAAACGGAGATGGTTACGGTGACCTATTAAAATACATACCGTATGATAGTTATGCATTATACCTTGGAGGCCGAACAATTACAGGACTTATAGCAAAACTTTATGTTTCTAATTATTTTAACAGGGATATAGATTTTGCCGGCAGGGTTGGAGATGTGAATGGTGATGGGATAGATGATATTTGTGTCGGGGAGAATGGGTACGAAGATCACAGTATTCTTCCGGCAGGTGATATCTACATTTACAAGGGAACCAGAACCCCTGTATCTGTTGAGGAAGAAGCAGACAGCCGGAAAAAGTCGGAAGAACTTGCACTATCAGTTTCACCAAATCCAACAAATGGGAAGGTTAGTATTTATTATTCACTCCCGGATTCAGGTATTCTGACTTCTGGGATATTTGATATTCTCGGTCAGAGGATATATAACAATTCAACACAGGAAGAGAAAGGTTCCCACACAAAAGAGTTAAATTTTGAAAACCTTGCCGTAACAAGCGGTATATATATTTTCCACTTCACCCTTGAAACAGGTGAGAAGACTTTAACTAAAAGTGTTAAGGTACAATTAATCAGATAAGCAAAACAAATCACATTCGTTCAGCACCCGAACTTCCTAAATTCATACTTGTATCAGATTTCCAAAACTTCCGTCTCCACGATCTGGAGGAAGATACTGTAGTAGAGTTCACACTGCGCGAACTCGTGAATAATGTCCACCACTTCGACTATCTCATTGGTTATCAAAAGACCGTTTACAAACCTGAAGACCCCGCCAACATTCAAGCTGCCGAACTTCTTGGGAAGTTTCATGACAGTCTGTTCGATATTGGTTACAAGGGTCATGCTCTCGAAGTGTATCTTGTCAGAATACTCTACATCCTCTTTTCCGAGGACACCACAATTTTCAACAGGAGGCAGTTCCAGGATTTCATTGAGAACAGGACGAGCGAGGATGGAAGTGATCTTGCCCCGAAGATACAGCAACTGTTTCAGGTTCTTAACACACCCGTTGAGGAGAGATTCAAGAACCTTGATGAAGATCTCGCTGAGTTCCCGTATGTGAACGGTGGTTTGTTCAGTGAAGTGCTGCCTGTAGCCAGTTTCGACCGGAAAATGAGAAAGGCGTTGCTGGAGTGCTGTTATTTCAACTGGCAGAAGATATCTCCTTCCATTTTCGGGTCGATGTTCCAAAGCGTGATGAATCCGGAGGCACGAAGGAATCTCGGCGCGCATTACACCAGTGAAAAGAACATCTTGAAGGTGATAAAACCACTCTTTCTCGACGAGCTTTGGGCTGAATTTGAGAGGGTAAGACTTAACCGAAACCTGTTGATCGAGTTTCACAAGAAGTTAGGGAAGTTGAAGTTCTTCGATCCCGCTTGCGGGTGCGGCAATTTTCTGGTGGTCACATACAGAGAGATGCGACTTCTGGAACTGGAAGTGCTTCGGGAGCTAAACAAGGAGCAGCAACTGCATTTCGATTTTGAGACTATCAGCAGGATCAGTTTCAGTCAATTCTATGGAATTGAAATCGAAGAGTTTCCGGCACGAATTGCCGAAGTCGCGATGTGGTTGATCGATCACCAGATGAACATCAGGCTCAGTGAAGAATTTGGCGGCTATTTTGTCAGGTTGCCTCTTCAGAAGTCTGCAACCATTATCAATGCCGACGCGTTAGAAACCGACTGGGAAGAGGTTGTAGCCAAAGATGCATTAAGTTACATTTTCGGGAATCCCCCCTTTATTGGCTCTAAACTTATGAAGGCCGAACAGAGGGCACAAATAACCCGGCTATTCGCGGGAATCCCGGGATCGGGCGTGCTCGATTATGTGACGGGTTGGTATCAGAAGGCGGCTGAATATATCAAAGGCACAGGGATAAAAGTCGCGTTCCTCTCCACGAATTCGATCGTTCAGGGAGAGCAGACAGGGATACTCTGGGGACACCTGAGAAACCATTTTAACATCAAGATCCATTTTGCACATCGCACATTTAAGTGGAGCAATGAAGCAAGAGAAAACGCGGCCGTTTATTGCGTAATCGTTGGATTCGCGGGGTTTGATGTTACAGATAAAAGGATTTTTGAATACGATGACATCAGAGGTGATGCTCACGAAGTTAGAGCTAAAAACATTAATCCTTACCTTATCGACGCTCCTGATATTTTGGTTGAAGCGCGGGGCAATCCAATTTGTCAAGTTCCAGAGATAAAATTTGGTAACATGCCTTTAGATGGTGGTCATTTACTTCTTACCGACGAAGAACGAAGTGAGTTTCTTAGAAAAGAACCCGCCGGAGAAAAGTATATATATCCGCTAGTCTCAGCGTATGAGTACTTGAATGGAATAAAAAGATGGTGCCTTTGGCTCGCAGAGGCTTCCCCGGCTGAAATTCATAAAATGCCTGAGATTCTAAAAAGGGTGGATGGGGTAAGGAAGTTTCGGCTTGATAGTGTTCGGGAATTGACAGTTCAAAAGGCGAAAACCCCTGCTCTTTTTGGAGAAATTAGGGATTTTGGTGACACATATATTTTAATACCGAGTACGACATCTGAAAACCGTCTTTACATTCCCATGGGATTTTTCAAGCGGAATCACATTCCAAATAATAGTTGTCATATCATCACCAATGGCGGGCTCTACCACTTTGGTGTAATGATGTCAAAAATGCACATGGCGTGGGTGAATGTAGTATGTGGTAGGTTGAAAGGTGACTACAGGTACTCCAAGAATATAGTTTACAACAATTACCCTTGGCCCGAGAACCCGAGCAAAGAACAAGTAGCCACGGTTGAGCGCGCGGCACAGAGGGTCCTGGATGTACGGAATGAATATCCGGATAGTTCACTTGCAGATCTTTACGATCCGTTAACCATGCCAACATTGTTAGTCGGTGCACCCCAAGCATTAGATAGGGCAGTTGATCTCGCCTACCGCCCACAACCCTTCTTGAACGACACCAAACGAATGGAATACCTCTTCGAGCTTTACGAGAAGTGTTTGGGGAGCTTGTTTCATACCAAGAAGAAGCGGTAGAAGTAACTCTGATGTTATGGATAGGTAATTGATAGAAAAATATTTATTGCACAATGATAATAGAAATTGCTAAATGAACAAACGAATTGGCACAGAACATAAAGTGCAATTGAGCTACGATAAAGAGACTGTTCAGAGTTTTGTGTAATTGAAAAATAGGAGTTCATCGGTCTTCTCCGATTAACGAAGATATTTTTCAAATCTTTCTCCAAAAATTATTGTTAATTGAGTTACCATTATTCTCCAATCCCGGAGTCGGTTCCACTTACTGTGAAAATCTCTATAGGCAAGATAAAGCATCTTCAACAAAGCATCATCATGGGGGAAGATACTCTTTGATTTTGTCACTTTTCTAAACTGTCTGTGCAGTGCTTCAACTGAGTTTGTTGTGTAGATAACCCTCCTGATTTCTGCAGGAAACTCAAACATTATCGAGAGACCCTCCCAATTTGCTCGCCAGGATTTTGTTGCAAGAGGATACTTCGCTTCCCACTTATTCTCAAGTTCACTCAGTGCCCTCAGCGCACTCTCTTCGTTTACTGCTCTGTAGATATTCTTCAGGTCAGCAGTGAACTCCCGCCTGTGTTTATCCGGTATGAATTTCATTGAGTTTCGTATCT
>WBUK01000022.1 GCA_008933765.1 Ignavibacteriaceae bacterium
GTTCAAAAACAGGGAGAGAAAAATAGGGCATTTTTTCGCCCCCATCCCCACCCCCGCGGGGGTGGGGATGGAATCCCCTCCCATCCTGGACTTTAAACCAATTACACAAAATTTCTTACACTCCCTAATCGATGTAATATTCACGCTCAATAATATCGTAGGAAAAGCTTTTCAACTCTTCCGTATTAACTATTGGGCGCGCTGCTAAGTAAATTATTTTGTTAGCTATAATATTTAATAGAGCCTCTCTCGGACGACTTTCCGGTATTTTATCGAAATCAGTTTGTTTTAGATTTTTAAAGGTAAAGTCCGGCTCAATTGCTTCCGGTTGATAAACAACATGCCAATATTTCCGACAGTCGGTTTGTGTACCAAAGATAATTCTATTGATGAATAATCAACATAAGGTAAATATTTTAGGGTACCGGAGATAATATCTTTTACCTTGTTTTCTATATCTGAAAGTAAATTGTGAAATGGCAAATCTTTAAAAACTGCTTTGAGGGTTTCTTTTCTAATTTTGAAATTAATCCATTCATTCTCACTATCCCAATATTGTGTAGAAGGTGAAAACTCTTCATATAAAGCAGAGGTTGTTGGATAGTGATCCAAATCAATTGAGATGGTATTATTTAACATATATTCTCCGGTAAATTAAGTTACTCAACAGCTGGATTTGGAAAAAGTTGATTCTTAAAGTTTTCAGTTAATAATGATCTGAACAGGTCTCGTTCGATAGAATGTAGTTGATCGATAAATTCGAGACATACTTGAGCGTCTGAAAGCGGAAAATTCTCATTTTTACTAATATCGATTCCAAACAAAAACCCTTCTAATATTTCTGAACCTTTTCTAATTCGGCCGTTCTGAATGATGTTAATTCTTCTTGTGATTTCATTTTCACTGAAAGTATATTCTAAATTAACTTTTTTAGGGTCATCACTTAATGGCTCAAATATCTTCCCAATTCGAAGATATTCTTTTACTGAATTAGGTGAATCAAACCTGCTAAGATAGCGAAGTGAGATGTTCTCAATTTTTATTTCACCCGCCAAATTACTTACTTTTTCGATTACTAACTTAATTTGTTCAAAATAATTTTCCCACCCCTGATAATCTTCCAGGTTTTGGATTGCTACAATCCTATTTCCAATAAATATTATTATTTTGTCATTTTCTAAAGAAATTTCCGGTAAAATTCCATCATCGGTGCCGTCAGATAAAATGGGCGGTTATATTACTTTGAATATTGGATAGTCAAGCAATAACTTTTGAAGAACTTTTGTTAAGTTTAATTTATTTTTATCGTCCCTATTAAATTTTATCTCGATTAAAGAACTTAATAAGGGATCAGGAAATATTAAATCGGTTTGTTGCATAGCATTAAATTTTTTGAATAAGCAAATTTAGTAAATTATCACCGGAAAGTTGGTACATTTTGTAAATAAAAAACATAATGCTATTGACCGTGTGAACTTAACCCTAATCGGCGAGTTTTTAACCATAAAAATAAACTCTTCATCAATTCAAACAAGTGACGCTGATAAGGATTCAGGCAATGCTGAGAGGAGTAACTGCCGAAGGTTTTGCAAACCCATATTCAACAGTAACAATGTTGACTCCGTTTCAAACAGTTACTTCAATTTTTCGAAGGTTGCAAACCCATGTTTAAAGATTACCCCATTCGACCGTCTCAGCATTAATAAGCGAAACTTCAGAGAAAACAATCACTTACTTATACTTATCTAATTATCCGTCCGTCAAAAGAACGCTAAACGAAACTTCAGGGAAAACAATCACCTGTTTCAACAAGGTCATCTTTTTTGAAATTGAACCTTTATCTGTGGTAAGCCTGTAAAAAATACACGCCGGATGTAAGTTTCGTGGCGTCAAAGGTTACGGTGTGGTTTTCCGCTTCCTGATAGCCGTTAGCAAGAGTTGTAACTTCCTGACCCAACGGTAATATTCCCAAATCATCTGCCGGTTTATGAAAAGTTTGTTTCTTATCTGTCCGTTTTTTTGCTTCTCGGTAAACAGTTTTTCAACTCAAAAAAAAATCCCCCTCAGTTAATCGTCAAATTTTACCGCGGGACAAGGAAAGTGAATTTGCGCTTAAACTTCTTATTCCTTTTTTCAATCGTTAAATTTTACCGCCGTGCGTAAAAAACAGACTTAAGCTTAAATTCATTATTTAAATTCCATCAAGCGTTAATTTTACGGCGTTGTTAACAAACTAATTTTCAAATATTTCTGTTTTAAGATTTAACCGTTTAAAAACTTTAACCTTTTTTCCTAAATTGCGAGTGACAAACTAAGGTTTTTTATGAACTCAGGCTATTTTAAGACACAGGACTACACAACGCTCCACTACCGCGTTACGGGCGTGGGGCAGAACAACATCATCATTCTTCACGGTGGTTTGGGAGACAGCCGGGAAATGTCGATTATTATCGATAACCTTGACCAGGAATACTTCCGTCTGATTCAAATGGATTTTAGAGGGCACGGCAGATCATATCACGGCGAGAAAAACTTAGATTATAACCTCTACGCCGATGATGTTTTTGCGCTGATGGATGAACTGAAAATTGAAACCGCCTCTGTTGTCGGCTATTCCGACGGCGCAACTACCGGGCTCGTCATGGCTTACAAACAACCTGACAGAATTAAAACAGTGGTCGCAATTTCGCCCGATACAGGAATTGCCGGCTGGACCGAAGGTACGAACCTGGATCACACTTTTGAAGAGCTGGCTTCTATTGAAGAAATGCGGGCTGACTACCAAAGCATCTCGCCGGAACCGGAGAAATTTCACCAACTGCTGAAACGGGTGAAAGCCCTTTGGCAGTCGGAAATCCATTTGGAAATTGAAAAACTTAAGGATATCAAGGCGTTCTGCTGGATTGTCGGGAGTGAGAGCGACGAATTTATTAAGAAAGAGGACCTCGATCTTATTCAGAAAAAAATTCCTAACTCCGACAAATATCTCTTTTTTGACCTTAAGCACGGGGAACTGGCGCCCTCGGTAGCCGAGCTTTCTATCGGAAACGACCATGTGCTTACTTCAATCTTAAAAGGATAACCCGGGAAGTCGGTCTTTCAATATTATTCTTTGCCGGCTGCTGCAGTTGTGCGTACTTCGATTTTAAAAGGATCGTCCGAAGCGGGTTGGTTTTTTCCGATAGTAATTTAAATCGTGTTACTCAACCTAATAATTACAGATCAACTGAATGGCATAGCAGCAGATTAATAATAAAACAAAACACTGCCGGAAGCTGTTGCACCCACGGAATCACCGAAAACAGCAGATTAATAATAAAACAAAACACTGCCGGAAAGCTGTTGCGCTTACAGCTTCATCGAAAACAGTACCTTATTAATAAAACACCCTTCGATGAAAAACTCACCAAAGGGTGCTTTGACTATATAGATATTGCGCAAAACCCGCAACGCATTTTACAACATCAACAAAAAAGGGGTCACTTGCTGCCGAAAAGTTTCGAGTGCAAATCCTCTATTTCTTTAAGCAACTGGTTAACTTTTTTAAGCTCAGATTTCACCTCTTCGTTCCCCGGATCGATTGCTAAAGCCTTTTCCAATTCAGTTTTTGCGGCAGTGTAATCTTTTTCTCCGATTAATTTTTTGGCATTACTCATCATGTTCCCAAGCGAACCTCCGACACCCACACTACCAAAAGAGCTACCCGAAGAACCTCCGCCACCCCCACTCCCGGCCGAACCACCTGAAGAACCCCCACTGCCCGCACTTCCAAGCGAGCCACCCCCGATACCCGGTATCTCACGCATTTTAAGAATATCACCCGATTCCGCAACGATCTGCTTCTTAAAAGAGTCAGGATACCCAACATTAACAACCCGAAAAGTGGAATCTTTCTTCACCCCGTCAAAATAGTGAAGCAGCAGGTCGCCGTTAAGTTTTTTCCAGGTATCGTAAACCTGTTTGCCTGCAGCAACTGAATACCCGGTCAAAAAGGCAACCGCCTTCTCTTTCGATGAGCCCAAAAGTTTTAGCGCTTCAGCTTCAATTTCCGGCTGTTTTGCAAGGAAACCAAGCTCCAAACCCGCCTGCACTTCCTTTATATCGCCAATTACCAAGTTAAAACGGGGGTAAGCAAAATTTGCGACGGAATTAAACACCCAAAAAGCGGATTCCCATGTGAACTCTGAAAACGAACCCACGCCAACTTTATAATTCGCCGGGATATCCGTAATCGAGCAATAAAGGGGGAACCAAACAGTAGTGTAGGTATCATCCATCCCAAACCAAAGCACGCCGCCCACTTCATCCGGCAAGCCCGCCCTCGACTGGCTGATGAAAGACCAAGCCGTCTGCGGCGTTGAAATCGGCCTCTCGTTAAAATAACTTTCTTCCTGATACTTCCAAACCAACGGTCTCGCGCGGGTAGGGTTGCCGTAAGGTGCCGAGCCAATTCCAACAGTCATATCCAACTCAGTACCGTCGTAGTGATCCCTCATCAGCCCCATCACATCGTGCACGGAAAGGAGCGAATCCGGTTTCACAAAAAGGGGCATCCTCTCACGGCTTTCACCGCGGATATAGGGAAGATATTTATCCATTCCGGAAGTGCAGCGACGGAATAACGACCACACCCTTGCGTCGCAGAAACGGATCGCCCCAAAATCAAGCGGCGCATAAGCTTCGGCGAAATCAAAATCGGTGTCACTCCCTGTGTAGTATCCTTTTTCACGGGCAAAAGAGATAACATCAGGTGAAAAAAAGCAGTTATCAGGGTCGTTTTGAGGGAATTTCGTGATCCGTGCCTGGTTTGCGTGCCCTGAAACATAACCGTCGGGGATTCTGTAAGCCACCCAGACAGCTCCTTTTTTGCCGGGACCTTTCCCCACCATTTCGAGTATCCACGCTTCGTTCGGATCGCCGATTGAAAAGGATTCCCCCGAGCTTCCGTAGCCGTATTCCTCCACAAGTTCTGTCATTATCTTAATCGCTTCGCGCGCAGTTTTCGCTCTCTGCAGTGTGATGTAGATTAGCGACCAATAGTCCAGCACGCCCTCGGGGTTCACTAATTCTTCCCTTCCGCCAAAGGTGGTTTCACCGATCGCAAGCTGAAATTCGTTCATATTTCCGACAACATTGTAGGTCTGCAGCGCTTGTTTAATTTTACCGCGCACCCTCATCTCTTCAAAATCGAAAATTTCCAGCATCGTGCCTTCGGGGTATTTTGCGGCGGGGGAATGGTAAAGATCACCATACATATAGTATGAATCAGCCGTGTAGGTAATCATCGTTGAACCATCAACCGAGGCACCTTTGGTTACGATAAAGTTCGTGCAGGCATTTGCGGCACCGGAAATGATAAGAAAAAGTGTAAGAAGTGGCAATAGCTTCCTCATCGGGTCTCCTTAAAAATGAATATTATCACCCCAAAATAAGAAATCGTACAGACCCGGCAGAGTGATAAATAGGGTAGCACCCCAAACCCGGCAACAATTCAACACAAGAAACGATTAAATTTAACAGCTAATAATAATTTCCTTTGTAATTATCAAACTATTATTTAAGTTTCTTTTCTAAATCTGTTCCTTCTTGTTTTTTAAATTGGAGACAAAATGAAAACTACTAAGCAGGAGGCTTTGGACTACCACAGCGTTGGCAGAAAGGGTAAAGTAGAAGTTACCCCGACCAAACCCTGCATCACTCAAAGAGACCTCTCTCTTGCATACACACCGGGTGTGGCTCAGCCGTGCCTCGAAATCGAAAAGAACCCCATGCTTGCTTATGAATACACCGCAAAAGGTAACCTTGTTGCGGTTGTAAGCAACGGAACCGCCGTGTTAGGGCTTGGTGACATCGGCGCTGTTGCCGGCAAACCCGTGATGGAAGGCAAAGGAGTTCTTTTTAAAAGATTTGCAGATATTGATGTTTTTGATATCGAACTTGGCAGCCACGACCCCGAAGAAATTATTAGAGCCGTGCAACTGTTGGAACCAACTTTTGGCGGCATTAATCTGGAAGATATTAAAGCCCCCGAGTGTTTTTACATCGAAGATAAACTGAAAGCAACGATGAACATACCCGTCTTTCACGATGATCAACACGGAACCGCTATAATCAGCGGGGCGGCACTTCTTAATGCGGTTGAACTTTCGGGCAAAAAGCTCTCCGAAGTGAAAATTGTGGTCAGCGGTGCGGGTGCATCCGCCATTTCATGTTCAAGATTGTATGTTAAGCTCGGCGCTTCAATCGAAAATATTACGCTTTGCGACTCAAAAGGCGTGGTTTACAAAGGCAGAGCCGAGGGGATGAACAAGTTCAAAGAAGAGTTCGCAAAGGATACCCCCAACAGAACCCTTGCCGACGCTATGAAAGGTGCGGATGTTTTCATCGGGCTTTCTAAGGGTAATGTTCTTTCAAAGGAAGTGGTGGCAACTATGGCACCGAACTGCATAGTTTTTGCCATGGCTAACCCCGACCCCGAGATCACCTATGAGGACGCCACTTCAGTCCGAGACGATATAATCATGGCTACCGGCAGGTCTGACTATCCGAACCAGATTAACAATGTGCTCGGGTTTCCTTTCATTTTCCGCGGAGCGCTTGATGTGCAGGCTACCGCTATTAACGATGAAATGAAGCTTGCCGCTTCGCGCGCTTTGGCTGCTTTGGCTAAGGAAGAAGTGCCCGATTCTGTAAGGAATGCGTATGAAGGCGAAGAAATTGTTTACGGCAAGGACTATATCGTTCCCAAACCATTCGATACCCGTGTGCTGACCTGGGTAGCACCCGCTGTGGCAAAAGCTGCGATGGAAACAGGAGTTGCAAGAAAACCGATCGAGGATTTTGAGGTTTACAAAGAGCAACTTTTGGATCGGCTTGGGGTTTCCCACGAAATAGTTCGTCGCACAATTCACGCTGCTCAGCGCGTTAAAACAGGTGTTATCGTTTTTTCTGAAGGACAGAACGCAAAAATCCAAAGAGCCGCGCAGATCGTTCACGATATGGATATTGCACACCCGATTCTGCTCGGTGACCCTGATGAAATCCTCCCTATGATGGAAGAAAGAAACATTGATTCTTCCGGTATTAAAATAATTTCACCGGAAAAGTGGGAAAAGACAAAAACCTATGTTGATGAGTTCCATAAACTTCGTCAAAGAAAGGGAATTACGCACGAGGAAGCCCGTCGGTTGCTTACACGACACCGCCACCGGAACTATTTTGCCGCTATGATGGTGCGGATGGGCGATGCCGATGCGATGATTTCCGGTTTAACAGCACACTATCCTGAAACTATCAGACCCGCGCTTGAAGTGCTTGATCTTCAGCCCGGTGTCAAGCGTGCCTCCGGAATGTACATCCTGATTATTAAGGGGAAAGTATATTTCTTAGCCGATACCACGCTGAATTTCGACCCCACTGCTGAAGAGCTGGCAGAAATCGCTGTTTTATCGGCGCAAACGGCAAAACGGTTTGATATCGAGCCGCGGGTTGCAATGCTTTCGTTCAGTAATTTCGGAAGTGCGCCACATCCTTCGAGCAACAAAGTGCGCAAGGCAGTTGAGCTGATTAAACAACAGGCACCCGGGTTGATTGTGGATGGTGAAATGCAGGCTGATACGGCAACAGTCCCGGCAATTTTGCAGGAGCTGTATCCGTTTTCGAAGCTGCAGGCGCGTGCAAATGTGCTCATTTTTCCGAACCTTGATTCAGGAAATATTGCCTATAAACTGCTTCAGCGGATCGGAGGTGCCGATGTGGTGGGCCCAATACTTAACGGCTTAAGCAAACCGGTTTATGTTCTGCAACGCAACTCCGAAGTTGATGATGTGGTGAACATGGCGGCTTTCGCTATGGTTGAAGCTCGCCAAAAACCAAGAGTATAAGGCTTATTTTTGAGAAGTAACTGTCATTTGCAGAGTGGTGCTTTGTGTTGAAAGCTCGCCAAAAACCGAGAGCGTAAGGCTTATTTTTGAGAAGTAACTGTCATTTGCAGAGTGGTGCTTTGTGTTGATGGTAAATCTCATTCAAAGCCGAATGGTAAGTTAACGCTTTCTTCAAAAACTGTCCTTTCAGTTTGAACGGTTAATCTTATAAGAGGCTGTCATAAATCCGGCAGCCTCTTTCTTTCTGTTAAAATTCTTACTGCATATTTTATGTACCAAAAGAATATCCATTTTTGGAGAAATATTATGAAATATATCATTGATAATAGGGTTACAATAGCTTAGCAATATCTAACACATTAGAATGGTGGATTCTACAGCCGGCTTATTATCCTACGCATTAAAATAAGGGGGATGTAACAGGCTATTTAGCAGATAATTAGAAACGATCTGAGTTTTCTGCAATTGAAAGATTGGATTTAACAATGACCTCCTTATAAGTTGAGTATAATCCTTTTAGTTACGAATTTTGGAACAAAATAATTTTCAAACATTAAAAATTTTTTACGGAGCCGATATGATGCAAATTTATCTTTTTCATAATATACTCCTCAGATAAGTATATTCAAAAGAAATACTAAAACCATCCATAAAATGGTGAAAGGCAATACTGAGAAAATATTCACAGTTCTGCCGGTTCTCTGTCTGAGTAGGAGGGGAAAGAAGAAAGAATAACGCGGGTTGCCCCTGAGCACCCAAAAAAGGCTGATTTATCCCTTTTAAGAGTTTACAAGTTTTTGGAATAGGTCAACCCACTATAGTACCAAGTAACTGTTTTAGTGCAGAACTACTATTAAATATTAGATTGACAAATAAATGATAAAATAAATTATCAAATTACACACAATCTCTATTGCTAATTGTCATTTTATTTGTTACATCATGGTTCAATTAAAAAGCATATTGTGGGAGTATTTTAGCAGTGAAGGAAAAACCCGTCAACCTGTTACCGGGGTTTCAATTTGGCAGGACCCTGGGTCATTCCTATTATAATCGATAATGTTTTCAATACAGGAAATGCCTATGTATTGTCGCCGTCAGGTTTTTTTCCGCTTAGGGATTCCACCTCAGTATGGCCGTTAGGCTACCGGCATGGTTTGCCCTTTAAAATCTTTGGTACGGCGGGTCCTCTTCCGGTTGAGCTTTCTTCATTTGCTGCAAATGTTTTTGAAAGGGATGTAGCGCTTGAGTGGTCAACTGCCACTGAAACCAACAACATGGGATTCGAAGTTGAAAGAAATTTCAATGACGGAGCTTTCGCAAAAATTGGGTTCGTTAACGGAAACGGAACAACAACAGAACCAAAAGAATATTCATATATCGACAGGGATTTGCCCGTTGGTGTTTACGCTTACCGCCTTCGTCAGATAGATATGGACGGTGTATCCAAGTATTCAGATGAAATAGAAGTGAATATGACCTCACCGGGCGAGTATTCTTTAGGTCGGAACTTCCCGAATCCGTTTAACCCCTCGACAACTATTGATTTTTCGTTAATGAGTGATGGGCAGGTTACACTGAAACTGTACAACGCACTTGGTCAGGAGGTAAAAACCTTAGTCAGCGGTAACTACACGGCGGGAACTTACAAGATAGATTTCGACGGCTCAGGTTTGAACAGTGGTGTATATTTCTATTCACTTGAAGCCTCCGGTGTTGACGGCAGCAACTATTTCGCCACAAAAAAGATGATTCTGATGAAATAGAGGTTTACTTTAGGGTAATGTTCGATTAATATTTATCTGTAAAGTTTAGAACACGCTGGTCAACTTTAGTTTACATTAGAGTAATGTTTGATTAATATAGGGAAATGTGTGATTTATTGAAAATTCACCTTCTTATGAATACGGCTCTGTTGCAATAAAGTTGCCCGGTGGGTGATTGTTGGTTTATTTGCGGAAAATTCATCTTGCTACGAAATTGATTCTTTTGAAATAAAGTTGCCCGGTGGGTGATTGTTGATTTAGTGGTTACTGACTCCCATGACGAAAAAATTAAATCGGAATACATCACCTGATAATTCCGCAAAAAAGCATTGATTTCCGTAAATTTGTGTTTGGTCTTTTTTTGAATTTAACACAGTTTCGGAAAAATATGTGGAATAATATTGTAGATGAATTGGAATGGCGCGGGCTGATTTATCAGTCAACCCCGCTGGATTTGCTAAAAGAACGGCTTAAAGAAAGGCCTATTACCCTTTACTGCGGTTTTGACCCAACAGCTGACTCACTTCACATCGGGCACCTGATCCCAATTCTGGGATTGCGGCGGTTTCAGCAGGCGGGGCACAATGTAATTGCCGTTATCGGCGGAGCAACGGCTCTGCTCGGCGACCCTTCCGGAAAAATGGCAGAAAGAGACCTTAACCCCGAGGAATTGGTGAAAGAATGGGCGGTTATTATCAAAGAGCAGCTTTCGCAGTATCTCGATTTTTCGGGTGAGCGCCCCGCCCAATTGGTTAATAACTACGACTGGATCAGCACCATTTCCGCTTTTGAGTATCTGCGGGATATAGGGAAAAGGTTCTCGGTTAATGTGATGGTAACCAAAGAGTCGGTGAAGAGAAGGCTGCAAGACCCCGATGCCGGCATTTCCTACACAGAATTTAGCTATATGATTATGCAGGCTTTTGATTATTTCACACTGAACGAGCGCTTAGATTGCGAACTGCAGATTGGCGGAAGCGACCAGTGGGGAAACATCACCGCGGGGATGGACCTGATTTGGAAAAAGAAGAATAAAAAGGTGCACTGCATGACCTTCCCGCTGATTTCCACCGCAGACGGCAAAAAAATCGGCAAAACTGAAGCCGGCACCATCTGGCTTGATAAAAAACGCACTTCACCCTACGAACTTTACCAGTACTGGCTGAACACCGATGACCGCGATGTGATTAAATTCCTCAAATTTTACACTTTCCTTTCCAAAGAAGAGATTGAAGAATTAGAGGCAACACACACCGAAGACCCGGGCAGAAGGGTAGCCCACCGCAAACTTGCAGAAGAAGTAACAGAGTTAATCCACGGAAAAGAAGAGATGTTGGGAGCTGTTGCAGCTTCGAAAGCCCTTTTTGGCGAAGGGGAAATTACGGCAATAAACAGCGCAACTTTTGAGTCGCTGATTGCAACAACACCTTTTGTTGAACTTTCTGCCACGGAGCCACTCCCCGGCTTGGTTGATATTTTGGTTATTTCAGGTTTGTACCCGAGCAAGGGGCAGGCGAGAAAAGACTTAACGGGCGGCGGAATTTATTTCAACAACCAAAGAATTACCGACCCTGATTTTACTCCATCTAATGAGAACCTGATTCACGGAAAATATTTTGTTCTCAGAAAAGGGAAGAAGAACTTCAAACCCGGCGTTGTTAGATGATTGGGCACGGAGTTTGAAATGAGCACAATTGAAACCGGGAAATCATTTTGCCGCTGCGTAAGGAGTTGCAGTAAGATGAACAGGCACGAGGTCTGAGATGGGCACTATTGAAACCGGGAAGCAAGGGGAAAGAATTGCCGCCGAATATCTAATCTCGCAAGGCTTCAGGATATTGGACAAAAACTGGCGGGAAAGCCACGGTGAGCTGGATATTGTGGCACTCGATAACACAACCTTAGTATTCGCGGAAGTAAAATACCGTGCCGATGAAGAGTTCGCGGGAATTGAATACGCCATTTCGCACTCAAAAGCGCGCTCTTTGAAGAAATATGCACAGAAATATATGCTGAAAACTGATGTCTATTACGAAGAAATAAGGTTTGATTTTATCGGGATACTTCCCAACCCTGACGGTTCTTTCCGCGTTGAATATGCCAAGAATTTTATTGACTGGAGAGGGTGATTAGGGTGATTAAGGCAATTAATATCATTCTAAATAATTCTCCCTCTGCTCAGATAGCGGAATTTAAAAATTAATCTGAAAAACTTCTCTTTCTGCACCGATAGCGGAATTAAAAATTACCACGAAAAACTTCTCTTTCTGCACCGATATTGGGAATTAAAAATTACCGCGAAAAACTTCTCCCGAACGGCTGCAGTGGCAATTTAAAGGTTACTCCGAATAACTTTTCCAGAGCAACTGCAGTGGGAATTAAGGGTTATTCTGAATAACTTCTCTTAAGCATTTGCAGAACCGTTGAATGCAAATCAGCATTTCCTGCAACCAGCACATCAACTTTTCCGCCCGGTTTCAACTCGTTTCCCTCCCAGTCGGTGATAACCGCACCCGAGCCTTTAAGCACCGGTGCAAGTGCCGCCCAGTCGTGCAAATTCAGCCCTTTTTCGGCAACAATATCGACATAGCCCGAAGCGCACAAACCGTACTGGTAGGCGTCGCCGCCGAAACTCATAATGTGCACCGACTCTTTCAGTTTGTTGAAAAAATTGCGTGCACCCGGTTCTTCAAACATCCATGGGGAAGTGGTGCTGAACTTCGCCCGGCGAAGCTCACGAAGATCGGATGCCTTTATTATATCGCCGTTCATCGTAGATGGGTTGCCCTCAACCCCTATCCACCTTTCGCGGGTAATTGGCTGATCGATCACACCAAGAATCGGCACATCATTTTCCAAAAGTGCTATTAAAGTGGCGAAAACGGGCTTTCCGCAGCTGAATGCTATTGTGCCGTCGATAGGGTCGATTACCCAAGTGTAGTTATTTTGGCTCTCTTTTTTGCCAAATTCTTCCCCAATTATGCCGGAATCGGGGTCTTCGAACTCAATTTCGGCGCGGAGTTTTTCCTCCACTTCCCTGTCAGCAATCGTAACAATTGGTGAAGAAGATTCTTTAAACTCAGGTTTAATTTCGCCTCGGAAATATCGTTCAACAATAGAGCCGGCAAGGTCGGCGAGGTGTTCGGCAAACAGCTGATAGCCATAGTAACTTTTCATTTTCGTCTCACAGTATTTCGATTAATTTAGTACAAAGTGCCGGCTGATTAAATTACAAAATCAGCCGGGTTATATTTCAGGGGGAAAGGCAATAACTTAGGGAAAAAACTTTGTTGTTCCCTTCTTATTTATTTAAAACATCCTCCGGTTAAACGCAGTAAGTTTCAGGAGAAACCCACTGAATCTACAGGCTCAGATAAGCTACACTTCCACATCGGAGAAATTATCCATAATTCGTTCACGGCGCAGGCGCAGAACTTTTTCTATGGCAGTATCAGCCGAAACGGTAAATTGCTCCTGCACTGCATAGCGCCTCCAGGTGATCGAACGATCAGCTTTTTCGTTATCACCAATAATCCAGATGTTGGGGTTCTTTTTGGTAACCGCTTTTCTGATTTTTTTGTTGAACGAGTCGTCAGAAGTGTCGATATCCGCACGGATTCCCAGAGCAATCATTTTTTCTTTCAGCTCATTTGCATAATCAATCACGCCTTCGTTCACCGGTACAAGCACCACCTGATTTGGGGACATCCAGGTCGGGAACGCCCCGCCCCAAAACTCTATCAGGAACGAGATGAACCGCTCGTGTGTCGAAAGCGGTGCACGGTGAAGAATGTAGGGTTGTTTCATTGTGCCGTCTTTTGCGGAGTACCACAAGTCGAACCTTTTAGCCATCACAAAATCTAACTGGCAGGTTGAAACGGTCTCTTCCCTACCGAGCAAATTTTTAATCTGAATATCAACTTTAGGCCCGTAAAAAGCGGCTTCTCCGACTTCTTCAACAAAATCGATATTGTTTTCTTTCAGAATTTCGCGAACTATGTTTTCGCTGAACTGCCATTCATCTTCTGCGTCAACATATTTATCACTTTTGGGGTCGTGCAGCGAAAGGCGAACGCGGAAATTACCTAACCTCAGATAGCCGTAATAAAACTTGTAAAGATCCATCACAGCGGCAAATTCTTGTTTCAGTTGGTCATACTCGCAGTAGATGTGTGCGTCGTTCAGGCACATTGCCCTTACACGAAGCAGCCCGGAGAGGGAACCGTGCTTTTCGTAACGGAACATATCGCCGTACTCAGCCAATCTGTAAGGAAGTTCTCTGTAACTTCTCGGACGAAAACTGTAAATCTTATGGTGGTGCGGGCAGTTCATCGGTCTGAGGTAATATTCAGTGTTTTCATCCAATACCATCGGCGGGAACATCGATTCTGCGTAGTAAGGCAGGTGCCCCGAGCGATAATAAAGCGCAGATTTGCTTAAAGACGGAGTGGAAACATGATGATAGCCCGCCCTGAACTCAACATCTTTCGCCCACGCTTCAAGTTCAGCACGGATCACGGCGCCGTTGGGAAGCCACAGAGGCAAGCCCGCCCCCACTTCCTCGTCGATCATAAAAATTTCAAGTTCCTGCCCGAGCTTTCGGTGGTCGCGCTGCATGGCAAGTTCACGGCGTTTGATGTAATCTTTCAGCTCTTCTTCCGACTCGAACGCCAGCCCGTAAATTCTGGTGAGCATCGGTCGTTTTTCATCGCCGCGCCAATAACTTCCGGAAACTCGATCTAATTTCCAAGCTTTTGGCGGAATTTCAGAAGTGTTGTGAATGTGGGGTCCTTCGCACATGTCTATAAAGGGCCCGTTCTGATAGAAACTCAGCTCGCCGTTTTCCGCCTGCCCTGTTTCAACGAGTTCTTTAGCGTATTCAACTTTATAGGGCTGATCCATCTCTTTGAGCAGAGTGAGTGAATCATCTAAGTTCTTGTAAAAAATCCCAAACTCCTGCTTCTGATTGATGATTTTATACATCGATTTTTCAATTTTCTTAAAATCTTCAACCGAAACTTTCTCGTCACCAAAATCGAAATCGTAATAAAAACCGTTATCCACGGGGGGCCCAAAACCCATTTTTGCGTTGGGGTAATGCTCCAAAACGGCCTGCGCCATAATATGTGCTAAAGAGTGCCTGATTTTATATAAATTATCCGCTTCTTTCATCTCATTCACTAAATTTTAAAATTTATCTTTGTAATTTAGCGATTTCCGATAACTTAAAGGGTGATAATGATGCAGTTTGAAAGGAGTAATTACTTCAAAGAAGCCGGAAGCATTTACTAAATCTGATTATTTTCTTAAATTGCAATTTATTTTTTTTATAATATCAATTGATGCTTACACTCAGTTTTATCGGTTTTTTAATAATTTCACTAATCGGGTATTGGGCTTTACGGAGTCAAAAATACCGGGTTGCTTTCCTTATCATAACCGGATTATCCTATATTTTCCACCTTGATATTAAATCGGGAATTTTTGTGATAGCTCTTACCGTTTTAACTTGGTTTCTCGGTAACCGGTTAAAAAAGAAAAGAACTACTGCATTGTTATCTGTCTCCGTTGTTTTAGTTGTTACTTCGCTATTATATTTCAAATATTCAAATTTTTTCTTCATTCTCCTGGATTTAAAACAATTTATTATTAATGAAAAAATATTCCTGCCTTTAGGGATTTCGTATATCACCTTCAAACATATTAGTTACTTAGCTGACATATATTGGGAGAAGATTGAACCGGGATCATTTTTAAATTTTTTATTATATAGCGCTTTTTTTCCAATTTTTCTCGCCGGGCCTATTGAACGATTCGAAAGATTTGAACCTCAGTTAAAAGAAACGCTTAAATTTAAACTTTCAGATTTTGGAGAGGGATACAAAAGAATTGCTTATGGGATTTTTAAAAAATTTGTAATTGCAGATGGAATTGGTATTCTTTTAACCCGTGAAATAATTAGTTCTGCCACACCGGGGATTCCCAAAGAAATTACCAATCTAATTTTGTTTTCTTTTCAAATTTATTTTGATTTTGCCGCTTACTCTGATATTGCGATTGGTTCTTCCCGATTCTTTGGGATAAAAATTATGGAAAATTTCAATTATCCTTACTTAAGTCCAAACATCGCAATATTTTGGAATAATTGGCATATCTCACTTTCGGAATGGTTAAGAGACTATATTTTCTATCCGTTATCATTTGCCTTAAGACGCCGTAAATTTTTAAATTATTTTACGCCGGTTGTAACGATGTTCGTTTGTGGATTGTGGCACGGTGCCTCAACGGGGTTTATTATTTGGGGGCTGTGGCATGGATTAGGGCTATTTGTTTACCAATTTTGGTCGAGAAGTGCTATGGCAAAAAAGATTAATCAATTTCCGTTGCAGGGAGTGTTCAATACTGTAGGCGTACTCATCACCTTTACATTTATAACTATTGGTTGGCTGTGGTTCAGATAAAAAAAATCTTTCTTTTCGTTTTATCGTTTGTAACCGCATTTATTTTGGTTGAATTATTTCTTCAATATGTGATTGGGTTCCCAACTTACTCAGTTGAAAAAAAATTGACAGGTATTCGCGGATCAGCATCAGGAACTCAAAATATTTTTATTCCAAACTCAACTTTTTTTAATGTTGAAGGTGGGTTGCAGATTTACAGGAGGAATAATCTTGGCTTTACCGGGTTAGATGTTGATACTATAAATAGAAAAGAATTTATAGCAATTTTAGGAAACTCATATCTGGAAGCGTATCAAGTACCTCCCGAGAGTACAGCGGTAGGCATTTTACAGATATCACTTCAAAATGGGGGATCGAATTATCAAGTTGTTAATTTGGGTAATTCGGGGCACGACCCAATGGATTTACTCTATCGTTTATATTATTATGACCAATTCTTTCATTTCAAAAAAATTATTTTAGTAATCCCTGCGAGCCAATCAGATTGGCTAAACAGGCAACCTTCGTTGAAATTTTCCCCTCAAAAAATTGTGGAGAATAAAGCAGGGCTTTCTAAATATTTAATACCTTTGAGAAATCACTCTGTTTTCCTTGACCTATTTGCTAAAACAATTAATGCTAAGGAACAGCAAGGAGATGCGGTTCCGGAAATTGAAACTCCGCAAAAGAGACAAAAAACTGAATTAAAGTATGATGCCGAATACGACAATAAACTCAAGCAAGTTGTAACTCAATATAATTCGTTATACCCCGGTAAAATAGCGATTATAAATATTGGTGAAAATGAACTGGAAACGATACCCGATTCAACAAAGAATTACATACTTTCCTCAAACATCAGATACTTATGGCGCCCAATTAATAAACCTATAAACAAAATTAACGGGAAAGGTCATTTAAATACTACCGGAAATCGTGAATTAGGAAAAACTTTATATGAGTTATTTAAACAAGATTAAACAGCTACTATCGGACCATATTTTTCTAAAATATCTGATAATTAACATTATTTTCTTTCTTGGTCTCTTTGGTTTATTATTAGGCAGATTAATCCTAAAAGAATCAAATCCATTTTTCTATGCCGATTTTTAGCCAAACAACTAAGAAATAAATAACATCTAAATCGACATTTAGGGAAATAAATCCCCCCCCTACCTCATCAGGACAAGCTTGCGGGCTTGGCGGGTGCCGTTTGCCGTCAGAACATAAAAATAGGTGCCGGAAGGAAGTGCAGAACCGCTGAACTCAACCGTGTGGTAGCCGGCAGATTGTGTTTCTGAAAATAAACGCGCAACTTCTCGTCCGGTTATATCGTAAACAGCAATTGATACGAAAGCCTCTTTACCCAACTGATACCCGATGTTGGTAACGCCACTTCCCGCTTCAAAAGGATTGGGGTAGTTTTGGTCAAGTCTGAATAAAGAGGGCACGGGTGCCGAAGCTGTTTCTTCAATAAAAGTTGCACCGCCGCTGGTGGTTCTTAAGATTGTGCCGCCGTTTCCTACCGTTACGCCGTTTTTACCATCAGTCATAAAAACGCCGTAAAGATTATTTGCTGAGATTGTCGAATTAACCGCCCAGGTTTCACCCCGATCGGATGAAAACAGAATTTCACCGCCAAAGCCGACGGCAAACCCTGAATCACTGTCGGCAAAATGAACCGAATATAAGATATTTTCCGAAGGGTTAGGGACATTATACCAGGTCTCGCCCCCGTCAGTGGTTTTAACTATTTTGCTCCCCTCACCTGTGTTCATACCACCGACAGCAATCCCTTCGTTAGCGTTAAAAAACTGAATTGCGTGAATCATCTGAACAGGTTCGTGGAATTTTGTAACCCACGAAGCGCCCCCATCGGTCGTTTTACTGATTATCCCGGCACCGCCATAATTATCACCACCGACAAAAAAGCCGGTGTTTTGGTCGATAAAGGCAATTCCGTTCAACTGGCTTGTTGTGCCTGTGTTCAGCGAAACCCAGGACGCGCCATAGTCTGTTGTTTTTTGCATTGAACCATAGTAGCCGCACACATAACCTGTTGAAGCTGAAGTGAAATTAACATTAAACAGCCACACTTCCTCCGCCGGAGTAAGCGCCTGCCAGTTCGCACCACCGTCAGTTGATTTCAAAAGAGTGCCGCCGTCTCCGCAGGCATAAAGGGTATCTTTCGTAACAAAATGAACCGACTGAAGCAACATATCAGACCCGGAAGAAACAGGTACCCAAGCCGCACCACCGTTGGTGGTTTTGAATATTTTGCCCATATCCCCTACGGCTATTCCGCTGTTTTTATCAAAAAATGAAACTGCGTGCAATGGGTCGGTTCCGCCGGAGGAAAGCGCCACCCACGCACCTCCGCCGTTGTTCGTTTTAAGAACTTTGCCAAAATCACCAAAGACCATCCCTTCGTTCTGAGAACTGAAAGCAACTGCATGAAGCCAAGCCTCTGTGCCTGAGAGTGCAGCAGACCAGCTTGTGCCGCCGTTTGTGGTTTTTAAGATTGTGCCGTAATAGCCAACCGCAAACCCAACATTTGCGTTGAAAAAGGTAATTTTATCCAACCAGTTGAAGCTTCCTGTGTTAAGGCTGACCCAATCCTCACCGCCGTTTGTGGTTTTAAGGACGGTCCCCCCATTGCCGGAAATGTAGCCGGTTTGTGCATCGGGGAAAGAAACTCCAAAAAGATTGTTGAACCCACCTCCCGTTTTGGCGCTCCAACTCGCACCACCGTCAGTGGTTTTAAGTATTGTTCCGGTTATACCAACGGCTACGCCGTCGGAAGAGGAAGTAAACCAAACCGCATTAAGCTGATTTGATCCCTGCCTTGTTTTGCTCCAGTTTGCACCACCGTCGGTTGTTTTAAGAATAACATTGCCGGGGTTGGCAAAATCTTCACCGCACGCCCACCCCTCGTTGTTATTGAGAAAAAAGAGGGAATAAATAACAACATCCGGCAGTGAATAAGAAGAAGCCCAGTCAACCCCGTTGTTGGTTGATTTCAAAATCGTGCCCCGTTCGCCTGCGACAAAAACAGCGGATTGAGTTGCCGCCACGGAGTGAAGTACCGCTTCGGTGCCCGTTTCTAAACGCCTCCAGGTTACGCCGGCGTCATCAGTGGCAATAACAGTTCCCCGTTCACCGACGGCGTAAACGGTGCTTCCTGCGGCTACGGCGTCGTTAATTGTGTTTCCCTGCGGCAACGGGCTAACCCACTGCCAACCCTGCGGGCAGACGGTAACAGTCAAAAAAGAGACCATCAAAAAAGAGAGTAGAAATTTTCCGGTTTTCATTTTTTCATTCTTTCACAGACTATTTAGCAAGCACCATCGGCATTACTTTAACAAACCCGCCGGCGGTAACGCGGTAAAAATAAACCCCGCTTGAAAGCTCCCCCGCGTCAAAAATAACGCTGTTCTCGCCTGCATTTACCATTTCATCAACAAGAACCGATACTAAGTTCCCCGTAATATCAACAACTTCAATTTTCACTAACCCGTTTTTTGGCATAAAGTACGAAATTGTGGTTGTAGGGTTGAACGGGTTCGGATAGTTCTGACGAATTGTAATATCATGCGGGCTAAGTACCTCCACTTCCGCGCTGTACGATGTGGCAGAAGAGCCGTCGAAATCAATCTGCCGAATGGCGTACCAATATTTGCCCGCAGTTAAACCTTTATCGGTAAATTGGTACTCTTTTCGCACAGTTGAAGTGCCGGCGCCCTGAACCGTACCAACGGGTGTGTACGAAATATTATCATGGCTTCTTAGTATTTCGAAGTGGTGGTTGTTGGTTTCAGAGGCGGTTTCCCATATCAATTCCACATTTGTGCCTGCAGCATGTGCCGTAAAAGAAACAAAATTAGCGGGAAGTGCAGTCAGCCCGGGGTAATCAACGGGGTATTTCATAGCCCGTGCAATTTCACCGCCGCGGTTATAGCTCCAAACCGTGTTTCCGACCGAATCCACTTCGAAGAGATAACCACCGACAGATTCGGCAATAAAAGTGTTACCGTTTGGCATCCTCTGGCAGCTGCCCAAGTGTAATGAATAGAAGCCGGGTGCCGAATACGACCAATTAGGTGTGGCAGGGGAAAATGGTGTGCCCGGAATCCAAATATAGTTCCCAAGGCTGTCTTTATCCGGTTTTAGTTCCACGATTTCAGAGCGGTTCGTTCCAAAACCATTGTTATAAGCAAGAATGTTCCCGCCGCCCGGGTGATCGTCTTTAATCCAATTAACACCATGAACTACCTTAAAGTAGTTCGAAGTGTTCATTTTATAATTTGTAGGACTGCCCCACCGATAGAGGAAATCCCCACCCTTACCCCATCTTCCGCCTGTGTGCCCTGCCGCTTCCTGAGTAGTGGTGCTGTGGTCGATCACATAAATTTCATTCAGGTTGTGCGAAGAAATTACAATTTGGTCGAGCGCAGCATTATAGTCAATCCCATTGCAGTGCATCCAATCACCGAATGAGCTTCCGGTGTTTATATCAAGAAGTTCGGGGTGATCGGCAATAGTACCATAGTTTGGCTTGTTCGGATCAAAAGCTTGAATAAGGTGGTCCCAGAAATTCCATCTCCAGACGATATTCCCGCCGTTAGAGCCAACGGGCTGCACTTCAATAACATGGTCGGGCCACAAAGATGCGCTGTGGTTAAGCCCCATGGCAACGGCTTGCGCTGCGGTTTTCGTTTCCCATGCAATCAACAGTACATTTCCGTTTGGCAGTGGTGCTATATCGTGATGGCTTCTGTAGGTGGCAGTTGCGTATGTAAATTCCCATAAAAGAGTTCCATCCCACGCAACTTTTTGCACAATTCCTGTGGCGCCGCCTCCGTTCAGCTGTGAAGAAGTGGCGTTAGCCGTGCGCATCAGGGTGCCGTCTTCTAAAAGATAGCAAGAGTAGCCACCTGTGCGGGTGTGGGTCCATTGATGGATAATTTGGTTATTTCCGTCAATTAAATAGGTGTAACGGGAGTTGTTAGGTGCAAAAAGTACATAACCCGGATACGCCTGTGCAAAACTCAGTTCTACGGGAAACAGCAACAAAAACAAAATTGATAAAATCGCTTTTTTCATCTTTACTCTATTCGATTATTAAATAATTATTCATGGTTTCTTTTTTCATTTTTTCTACGATTCTTTTTTCTACGGTTTTCTTTTTCACGGTTTCTTTTTTACACATTTTCTTTTTTTCTACGGTTTGATTGCTCATGGTGTCATTTCCTATTTCAACAGTGTCATTTTAATAACGCCGGTGTTTTTACCCTGAGTGATTTTCAGAAAATAAACACCGCTGTGCAGGTTGTTTCCGTTCACGGTGACTGAATGTTCTCCCCCGATCATTTCCCCATTCAGAAGTGTTGCAACCAAAGCCCCCGTAATATCATACAGCGAAACCACCACCCACCCGGTATTCGGCAGTGAAAAATCAACCTTAGTCAGCGGATTGAAGGGATTTGGGTAGTTCTGCCTTATTCTAAATGTGCCCGGCAATTCCGTTGTGCTCAGCACGGCGGAAGGCAGCTCGTTATTATAACCGGGTGTCGGTGGCTGCTGACGGAACTCACCCGTGCCGTTTGGCATGCGCGCCATCGCAAGATTAGTGGTCTGTGCACCGAAAGTTACTGAATCCAAAACTGAGAGGTCAACATTTGAGAGCAAAATGCTTTCACCACTTGCCGAAAGTTTAAAGTTTGCGTGTAACCCCGCTTGTGTGCTGTCTTCATCTGCCCAGACTATCAAATAGCCGTCAGGTTCAATAGTTGTGCCCTGCGGAAACTGCCACTTAGTCGGTTGAGTCATTTTATCACTAAGATACATACCGCTTAGGTCAATTGTGCGGTTGGTGGTGTTGTAAATTTCTATCCAGTCGTCGGTTTCACCGTCGGGGTCGGGTATAGTATCGTTATCAGCCATGAACTCATTAATCACTAATTCACCCGATTCAGCGGGCAAAACGCAGAAAATTCCCAAGTTATTAAGCTGCGTTCTTACGCTTTGTGCGCGCTGGGTTATGAAAGATTTCAACCCGGGGATTCTGGCACCGCCGCCAATATTCGGCACTTGTAGGTCGCTGAAAAGATTCATTTCAAACTGTGTGTTGCTGAATTGCTTCCTTGAATCTGCATAAACGAATGGGCGGATAACCGAAGCCAAAGAATCAATTTTCGCGCCTAATTTCTCGGGGGTGAAATTATCCTTAAAAAGATAGCACAGTGTGTTCAGATACTCAGTTTTCAGCTGTGGGTTTTGGTACATTTTTGCCATCAGCGGTCGCTGTGCCTGAGAAAGCAGGTAAGTAATGCTCAGGTTCTCGTAGTTCGCGATCCCTCCAAAATAACCGCCGAATGAAAGCCCCACATCCCAGATTATCCACTCCATTTTTGAAGTTGCAGTGTTAAAGTAGAAGTAGAAATTCCTTCCGCTGTTGCTGTAAGAATCAAGATTTCCGAAAAGCAGGTCTGTTGCAATAGCTTTGAAAAGAGCGTCTGTGTTAATCTGTTCTGTTAAAGATTCATAAGAATTGGTGCCGTTGTTAAGTGTATCAAGCACCCTGATCAGGTTCCCCCAGGCAGTGGAAGAACCCTCCGTTTTAAGCTCATAACGGACAAAATATGAGTCGGGCACAGCGGTATGCCATGTGAAATTTGAAGAAGCCTGCACCCCGTCGAATGCGTCAACCGCTTTGAAGAGATCGCCGTTTTTGTTCCCAAATCTTGAGGAAAGGAACGGTTTATTCACATGCTCTATTACTGAGTAAAAGCCGTATAAAGTATCGTTAAATGAGATGTTCGCGTAATTGGCTCTGGGTGCTGCAATTCCATTATCACGGCAAAAATCCAAATACAGCTTCTCCCGCATAAAAGTGGGGTCACCGTACTGATTGTTTAAGTGCACACCCTTCAAGCCATCCCACTTCTGGTCGTCCTTAAATTTATCGAAAGAGAGCCTGATCGATTTTTTATTATTCGGATGGCTGTACGAAGAGTTTCCTTTCAGCCTTACCCCCACGCTATCCATTGGGGCGTCGCCGTTTATTATAACTCTTGCGGGGATGTAAATTTCCGTTCCTAAGTTGTAGTAATAGGTGAGCGAGTCCCAGTAATTGGGGTAATAGAATTGAATATTGACAGAATGGACTTGCGTTCCGCTGAATACCTCGTCACCGGGGTTTTGGGCGGAAGTGCCTGTAAGCAAACAACAGACTATCCCTGCAAGCAAATAGTATTTCTTCATGATGATGATGCTCCTCTCTGAAAAATTCCTCTTTCTTCCAATAACTTTCGTTCGAAGGTTGGAAGCTTTTGAGTATGATTAGCATTTAAAGTAAAAACCGACCTACAAGGTCTTTCTGATTATCACCAAAAAGACCGTGTAAATCGGGCGGGGAATATTAATTCTTAAAAATCTCTTCGAGCTTTTTCGTTAATCCTCCGTTGCCAAGAGTTTCCTCATTGCCAATAACTTCACCTTCCGGCGAGATTAATAACATTTTTGGAATATACATTATCTGATATAAATTGATAATATTTTCGGTTTCTTTTTCGGTTAGAATTGCGTGTAACCAGGGCATTTTGTGCTCTTTCCGCAGCTCGTTGAAATCTTCCGGTGTGGATTCAAGCGCAAGGCTGATAATTTCAAATCCTTTTGGATGAAATTTCTCGTAGGCTTTCTCAAGTTCGGGAATTGCCGCTATGCAGGGCATGCACCAGGTTCCCCAGAAATCGATCAGGAAATATTTCCCTTTCAACTGCGAGGGGGAAAACACCTTTCCGTCGATTAATTTAACCGTAAAATCATGCAATTTTTCATTGTTAAGCGGACTGTAGCCAGGGTCAAGTTCAGTAATGTTAAGATCGGCTGCCTTAATTTCATCCGTTAAAACGGCTAATTTTTTATAGAGTTCGCCATACAACTCAGGGGAGCAGATGTGGGGCATACTCTTAAACTGGTTCAGCATTGTATATTTTGTTAAGACCGTATGTGAATCGAACACTTTGTGTATGTATGCCGGGCGCTCTTCAGGCGAAAGATACTCAAACACATCGCTTGTTGAATAGAAATTCATATCCCAGCCGGGGCTTTCCGGCAAAACCGACTTTGCAACGCCAACCGGGTCGGGAATAAACGGCATTTCCAACATAAGGTTGCTTTCCAACAGTTTAATTGCAGCAATATCTTTAACTTTTGCGTCGCTTGTTTCGTTATAAAGGTGCAAAAAATAAGGATAAGATTCAGTAAGTGCTTTTCTGTAAGAGAAATCAAGCGAGTTTGCCAGGTTAAAAACATCAGTATAACCGGCGTTATCAGATAAAATTTTAACTTTGTTACTGTTTTCGCCGGTGGGTCGGGGGAGCGAGGTGGGGTCAATATCGACTGTGAAGCCGGGTTTTACATTTGTAAATTGAGTGTAATACCCGCCGATTGAATCGACCACATATTCCGCCCCGGGGTAAGGAAATGCGCTTGAAACATAGTATTGTTTTGCGCCTATCTGCAGCAGAAGTGTATCCATCGCTTTATCTACACGATACCTGAATTTGCCGTCGGGCGATACACTTAGAAATTTCAGGGAATAAAAATCATCCTCAGCGTTGCTTTTTATCCAAAGTGAATAAGGATAAAGGGATATCTTATTTGCAGCAAGCTGCACTTCCATTTCCACGGTTCCCTTTTGCCCGGAAACCGGAAATGAAAGGTTACTGCTTGTGTGGCATAAACCGCCGAATATTAAGTTGTAACTGCCGTTTTCTGTGATTTTAATCTCGAAACTTCCGTCCGGTTTAGCAATCATCGGAAGCCTTGAACCCTTCAATTGGGTAACCCAGTTTTCAATTGAGTAGAAAGCCTGTGTCATCGGGTTACCATCGTAACCGAGAATTTTTCCTTTTATCGTCAGGTCAGCTTGTGCGTTAAGTACTGCCCCTGAATTTAGTGTAATAAAAAGCGCAATTGTTAACCATATAGATTGCTTGCGCATAGTAACCTCGTTTCGTGGATGAATTTTAAAAAATATAATACAAATATAATATATTTTTTAACACCTGAAACCCACAGACTCACGAGATCGTTATCTTTGTTGTATAAAATTAATATTTTTTGCACTAAAAGGATTAATTCAGGATGAAAAAAACTGTTCTGCTCACTTGCTTATTAATATTTTCTTCTTTTTTTAACATAAATGCGCAAACTGACTCAACACTTTACAAATGGGAACCTTCTCTTACTGCAGGGCTAAACTTTTCACAGGTAAGTTTTTCCGACTGGGCAAAGGGGGGCGATAACGCCATTGCATGGAATACATACCTGAACTTTGGATTGAACTGGAAATCGGAACACTGGTCGTTTAAAAACCAATTAAGGGTGATCTACGGGCGCACGCAAACGGGAGATCAACCTGATAAACAGAATGAAAACGAAATTTTTATGGAAAATGTGTTGGCTCGAGACCTCGGATGGATTTTCAAATTTGCCGCTTCAAACACATTTTTAACACAAATTACCGCCGGCTACAACTACAAAGTTGACCCCGCTGTGCAAATTTCCAACTTCTTCGACCCGGCTTATATTACGCAAGGTATTGGGCTGCTTTATGATAAGTCGGATGTGGTGCAAACCCGTCTTGATATTGCCGCGAGAGAGATAATCTCAGACAAATTCTTTACGGAAGCGGATGACCCAAACACACCCGAAATTGAAACATTTAAGTTCGACTTCGGTTTTAACAGCGTTACAGATCTTAAACTTAATGTTGCAGAAAATGTGCAGTATGTAAGCAAACTTTCTCTTTTCTCACCTTTCAAAAGAATGGATATTTGGGATATCAGGTGGGAAAATTTGATTACTGCCCGTATTAATAAGTGGCTGGCAACAAATCTGAATGTGGTTGTGGTTTACGATGAAGATCAGATTAAACGGACACAGGTGCGCGAAGCTTTCCAGCTTGGCTTGGTATTTACAATTTTTTAAGAACCGGTGTATCATTCTTTTAAAATTGATTTACTGTTTTCTTTAAGTTGATTGGTCATTTTCTAAAAAACGGTTTACTATTATCCAAATAGATTATGGAAAACTGATAAACCCAACTTTTGCACCGTTGAATCCTTTTTTATTTTTTTTCATCACACACACAATTAAATATTTTATTTGAACAAAAAATTTTTTTAACACGGAGAATTAATGACCACCCACTTAACAAAACAACTCTTTTTGGAAAAGGTTTTTAACTATGAAAAGAATCAGGATTGGAAATTCGAAGGGGATAAACCCTGCCTGATCGATTTTTATGCCGATTGGTGCGGGCCCTGCAAAATGGTTGCACCCGTTCTTGAAGAACTTTCCGAAGAGTACAAAGGGCAAGTTGATATATACAAAATTGACACAGAAGCTGAGCAGGAACTCGCTGCCGCCTTCGGCATCAGAAGCATACCTTCACTTCTTTTTGTCCCTAAAAACGGGCAGCCAAGAATGGCTCAGGGAGCACTTCCTAAACCCGCTCTGGTGGATATAATCGATAAATTGCTGATTAAAGAAGAAGAGATGAATTAGCAAGTTCAAAGCTCTTTCAACGACTATAACTTTTCTGTAAAAAGAGAATCGAACATCAAAACGATAATCTTACAAAAAAAGCTTCGTACAACTGAACGATAATGAAACAAAAAAAAGCCGCCTGAAAAATCAGGCGGCTTTTTTTTTGATTGAACGAAGCACTCTCTCTGATTGTAGCGAACTCTGTTTTTGCCACTATCAAATTTCGAAATTTAAATCTCGAATATCAGGCTTCGATTTTGTAGTCTCGAATTTTAAGCATCGAAACTGGAAATGACACCGTCAACTATCTGGGAGCGAGCCTGAATCTCGTTCAGCTTTTGGATAATCTTCATGATCTCTATCCTTCTGGCTTCGATCATTTCGCTAAGGAACTCCTTTACATCAGGTGTGCAACACTGATTCATCATTCCTTCATAGTAACGGACTGTTCCGGTCTCATTTCTAAGAGCTTCCTGCAGAGTAGCACAGGAATTCTTACATGTTTTTGCACAGTCTTTGTCGTGATCGGTCATTTTATTCACCCGTCTGTTTAGTTAAACCGGTTCTTTCATTAATTCCTGAACTAATTCTTTACCCTTCGCTAACGCTTCTTCGTTCAGCGGTATCAGGTGGTGGTGCCTCTCCGGCAGCACTTTCTTCAGCGCTTCAAGAATGCTGCTGTAGTTAACGATCGGTTTTACTTCAAGATAAGCACCTAACATTACCATGTTGGCGACTTGTTTTTTCTTCAGTTTCTCGGCTTCAACAATTGCACCAATTCTAAAGACATTAATGTCAGTTCTGGTTGGTGGCTCAATTATGGTTGATTCTTCATAGAACAGGCATCCGCCCGGTTTCACGGCATTCTCAAACTTAACCATCGAGGGCTGATTGAGAATTATTGCCGTATCAAATTTGGTTACTATCGGCGAACTGATCCTGTTCTCGGATACGATAACCATACAGTTTGCAGTGCCGCCGCGCATTTCCGGACCGTAGGAGGGCATCCAACTGGTCTCTTTGTTATCTATTAGTGCGGAATAAGCAAGCATTTGCCCCATCGAGAGGACACCCTGCCCGCCGAAACCCGCTATTATGATCTCTTCTGTCTTCATATCTCGGTCCTGTTTAATTTTTCTTCACCAAAACAGGGTCACCTGTTTTTGGATCGGGCACTTTAATATCACCAAGCGGGAACACGGGGAACATGTTCGCTTCCATCCATTCGTTCGCCTGAACGGGGGTCATCTTCCAGCCCGATGGGCAGTTTGACACCACTTCTATAAAGCTGGTTCCGCGGTTCAATTTTTGAAATTCAAACCCGTTTTTAATCGCTTTTGCCAACCGGCGAACTGCGTTTGGTGTATGCGCTGCCTGGCGGGTTACGAAATATGCGCCCGGCAGGTTTGCGATAAGTTCCGTTATTTTAATCGGGCTTCCCATAACCGCAGCATCTCTTCCGTAGGGTGAAGTGGCGGTTTTCATGCCCAAAAGCGTTGTAGGAGCCATCTGACCACCGGTCATACCGTAGATTGCATTGTTAATGAACACAACCATTATGTTCTCGCCTCTGTTTACAGTGTGAATAGTTTCGGCGGTTCCGATTGCCGCCAGGTCACCATCACCCTGGTATGAGAAGACGAATTTATCGGGGCGTACCCGTTTGATTCCTGTGGCAACAGCGCTTGCCCTTCCGTGGGCGGCTTCCTGCATATCAACATTCATATAGTGGTAAGCAAAAACCGAGCAACCCACAGGGGCTACGCCGATTGTCTCTTCCTGAATGCCAAGATCGCGCACCACTTCCATTATAACTTTATGGACAACACCGTGCGTACACCCCGGGCAATAGTGCAGGGGCGTTTGAGTCATAGTAACGGGTTCGTTGTCGTAAACCAAAAATTCCGGTTTAATTAAATGTTCTTCTATCATTTCAATCTCCCGTTATTTCATTTTTTCGATCTTTTCAAGAATCTCTTCCGGCGTGGGTATCATTCCGCCCATCCTGCCGTAGAACTGTACATCAGCTGCGCCGTTTATCGCCAGGCGGACATCTTCAACCATCTGACCCGCGTTCATTTCAACCACTAAGAATTTTTTAACTTTCTCTGCGGTGGAAACTAAAACATCAGATGGGAATGGGAAGAGTGTAATCGGGCGAATAACGCCGACTTTTATCCCTTTTTCAGCTGCTAATTCTGCCGCTTTCATACAGATTCTGGCAACCAACCCAAAAGCTACAAGCACAATATCTGCGCCTTCGGTATCAATCGATTCCGAGCGCACTTCTTTCTGCATAGCGGCGTATTTGCTTTGAAGTTCGTGGTTAATGCCTTCCATTTTTTCCGGTTGAATGAACAGCGAAGTGATGATGTTCTGCTGTCTGCCCGGTTTCATTCCCGTGGTTGCCCAATCGGGGATAACATGCGGAAGTGTACCTTCTGCCGGCAGTTCAACTTTTTCCATCATCTGCCCGAGTGCACCATCTGCGAGGATCATTGCAGGGTTTCTGTATTTTTCCGCCATTTTGAAGGCATCGAAAACGAAATCCACCATTTCCTGTACTGATGAAGGGGCAAGAACAAACAACTTATAGTCGCCATGACCGCCGCCTTTTACCGCCTGGAAGTAATCCCCCTGAGATGGTTGAATTGTGCCAAGCCCCGGACCTCCGCGCATAACATTAACAATGAGACACGGAAGCTGAGCGCTTGCGATGTATGAAATTCCCTCTTGCATCAGACTGATACCGGGGCTTGAAGATGAGGTCATAACCCGTGCACCGGCTCCGGCGGCGCCGTAAACCATGTTGATTGACGCCACTTCACTTTCTGCCTGAAGAACCAAACCTCGCCTCAGTGGGATTTGCTCAGTCAGATACTCCATCACTTCCGACTGCGGGGTGATCGGGTATCCGAAATATGCATCAAGCCCGGCTCTGATTGCGGCTTCTGCCATCGCTTCGTTGCCTTTCATCAGACGGACTTCTTTACCTTTTAACTCTTGTTTTTCCATATTTCCCTCCTTTTAAGCCTTTACTTTCTTTTCACGGTAAACGGCTATTGCGCTATCCGGGCACACCAATGCGCAATTGATGCAACCTGTGCAGTTATCCAAATACAATTCTGCCACGCGATAACCTTTTAGATTTAACTTTTCCGAGAGGATCAGGCTTTTCTGAGGGCAAGCAACAATACAAAGCTCGCAGCCTTTACAAAGCTCTGTATCAATTACGACTGTACCTTTAATTGCCATTTTGAATGATCTTTCCGTTTAATTCCTGTATGCCCTTTCCCTTCAACTACTGTGCCAAAAATTTTATCCCCTTTATCAGCCGTTTTCAACCATAAATTGTTGTGAAATTGTCAATTTATAGAATCTCTCTTTTTTTATTTCTTACTTTTGGGAAGTGGCGGGGGAAGTTCACTTTGACAGAAGCTCTCTTGTGGGCAACATATAGGGGTAGATTTAGGAGTAGGGTTGGGGTGCTGATATATTTGCCCGGAGAGAGGCTTAACCTTGAATTTTGTCGGGTTATAAATTAGGCTTGAGGTTGTGCTGTGGGGAAACACTTCAGCCGAAAGTGCCCGTTTTAACTAAGCATAAGGTGTATCATGATTAATCGAGAAAGAAGGGTTAAAAATTAAGCGTAAAAATGGAGAGTATTGATAAAGTATTTTTAAGCGGGGTGTTATACGGGAGGAACCTTTGCACGATTGGGGGTGGGTTGAGCGGAGGGTGTTGATTACGGGAATCCGTGTAATTTTTTTCTGCCTCGTAATTTGAAGGATACTTTTTTCACCGCAATATTTTTTTCACCTTCAAATTAAACCATTTTAAATTCAGAATTTGTCTTATAGCCGAATAATTTAATTAATATTTCATTTAATCATTAATATTTTCCCGTTGGAGAGAAAATAAATGCGCTTTCTGTTTTTAATCGCCGTTTTATCAGTCCAAATTTTCACACAATCTCATGGGACTTACCATGCCTGGGGCAATGCAAGTGCAGTTCCCCTTTCCCAAAACAATGCCTCTGCCGGCGGCGGGGTGCCGGATTATATAATTACACTTGAAAACGGAAGAATTTTGGTTTTTTATAGCGAGCAGTATCCCTTTCCGGCAGGGCAATACAGGTGGTATTATATCGGCTCTACGGATAACGGTCAGACTTGGAATGCACCCGCGGCAGAATTGATTCCGCCAATGTCAAAAACAGTCGTTTCTGCCGGATCACTTGGAGCGGTTAATCTTCCTTCAGGTAAGGTGATCATCTCATGGTCTGCAGGAAGCCCTAAAGCTGTTTTTTCAGCAGTATTTGACCCCATTTCCAACACCTGGAGTGACACCGTGAGAGTTTCCAAATATGTGGAGCGCTCGTTGGGTTATCAGTTTATCACGGCTGACAGAAAGGGCAGAGTGCATATAGCCTGGAGTGACGGGAAAATTGAACAAGGTTCGGTTCAGGAAATTTTCTACGCTCGCTCAACCGATTCGGGGGTTAGTTGGTCGGATCAACGGATGCTTAGCAACAACGACGGGCAACATTCGTCTTTTCCGCATGGCGATTTCACCGGCACCAATTCTGATACTTTGGTCTTTGCGTGGCGAGATAGCGTTTCAACCCAAAGGAAATGGGATGTGTATATTGCGGTTTCAACCGATGGCGGAGAAAATTGGGCGGAAGCACGCGATGTTACCCCTGCACCTTTGATGCAAAGTGATCCTCAGGTTGTGGTGGATAAGCATGGCGGTTTTTACCTGATATACCATCAATATTCAAGTGACTGTGCCGGAGGGTTATGTGCTTCTGTTTATTTTGGATACAGTTCTGACGCAGGTAATACATGGGGCGCAGGCTTTAGAAAAATTTCGCCTGAGAATGTCCGTTCACACCTTTGCAACTCGGAATATGATTACAGGAACGACAGGTTCTGGGCGTTCTGGAAAGATGAACGGGATTTTGATTTCTCGAGCGGGAACCCGAGGGCGGATCTTGTTGCAACTTATTTTGAAAATAAAGGAAGTGTTCAGTCGGACACCTTAGAGTTTGTCTCAGAAATGGGGAATGCCGAAGTGGCGTTCCCGAGTTATTCGGTTGGTACCGGAGGAAGCATTAATGCAGTCTGGTTTGCCGATTTTTCTCAAACCACGCAACCAAGGCAGATGTATTTTGCCGGGAGAGATGCGGTTACCGGTCAGGCTGAAGAAACTGAATCCCACTCAGGTGCGGAAAACATCCCTTCCGGTTTTGCATTGGAGCAAAATTATCCGAATCCGTTTAACCCGGGCACGAAAATTCGTTTTTCAATTCCGAAGGATGAAATGGTTAAATTAAATGTATATAACTCAATCGGTCAAAAAGTTGCAACACTTCTTGATGGTGAAATTCCGGCGGGGTTTCACGAAGTGAAATTTATTGCCGCGGAGCTTCCAAGCGGGATTTATTTTTACGAAATTACCTGCACAAACTTTAAAATGACAAAAAAAATGGTGCTGTTGAAGTAAAATTTATAAAGTTTGTGGAGTGTATGAAGTTTTGTGTAATCGAGTTTTTGAAATCTGATTCTCTTGAACACTTCGGAAGTATATATTATCTTCGTTAAGCAATTGTTTAATAAACAAGCAAGATTTGAGTTTCTTAAAAATATTGAGTATTTTAAAAGTCAAATATTTTTTTAATTAATATGAACTTTTGGACACAATTAAGTATTGAGTTTGCAAGCCAAAAAGATTATCTTGATAAGTTGTTTTCAGTTTATCCTACTATTCCTGAAAGTAAACGAGAGATTGACCCAACTGTTTGGGAGAAAGTTGAAGCTGCCTTTAATAGTACTGATAATATAGCGTTACTTAATGCTCTTTTTGAATTAGACTTATTTCCAGTCAAAGATAGCTATATTGCCTATTTGAAACGAGATCCTACTTCATTATCCAGGAATCCGGCAACAGTTTCAAGAATTTGTGATAGACTTCGAGAAATGGGGCTTAACCAAATTTTAAAAAACAGCACTGAGCCAAAAGAAACTAACCGACAGATTGGGCCATTGTTTCGTAATTGGTTAGAACTTGGGTCATTCGGCATTCCTTTACAATCTTTGACAGATTTTGTCAATAATAACAACAATGCAATTCTCGACGCTAATGACCAAGAAATGATGCAATTCGCAACTGAGCAGAACGGATATTTCTGCGGAACCCAAGGTGTGGTACGCTACACAACAGACGGCGGCACGAACTGGAGTACCCCGGGGACACTTCCTGCAGGGAGCTATTACGGAATTGGTGTTATCCCGGGCTCTTCAACAGCATATATCTGCGGAGTGGGTAAGGTGATAAAAACTACGAACAACGGGGCTAGCTGGTCGGATGTGTCATCAGGGCTGACAGGGAAGACTTTTTACGCAGCGGCATTTACCTCAAATCAGGTTGGAGTAGTAGTAGGTAAAGACGGAGTGATTTACAAAACCACGAACGGAGGGACAAGTTGGAGCCAAAGGACATCCAACACCGGTTCAACCCTCTATACGGTTAAGTTTTACGACTCAGAGCATGGAATTGCAGCCGGGGGAAGTGGGGGCATCATCCTTACGGCAGACGGAGGTGAAAGTTGGAGCCGTGCTGAAGAGATAAGTGAGAGTACTATCCGTGCGCTTACGATATTAAACGGCACTACTGCAATTTTCGCGGGGGATAAGGGTACCCTTTTGCTCTCGGAAGACCTTCCGCTTCCGGTTGAACTTGTTGAGTTCACGGCAGTGTACACCGGCGGGAGTGTTCGCATAAACTGGAAGACAGCAACCGAGAAGGATAACAACGGTTTTGAGGTTCAGAGGATAAGACCGGGCATGGGTGGAAGCGGAAATAACCGTTGCCGGCGTGCCTGAGGGGTTTACTCTGGGGGAGAACTACCCTAACCCGTTTGGTGGTGGTGTTTCCGGGGATGGCACAGGAGGTATATCAGGAGATAACACGGGGACGAAGATACCATTTACAGTGAACGAGACCTCACCGGTAAAACTGACCGTTTACAGCTCAGCAGGTGCCTTGGTGGCAACACTGTTCGAAGGTACTGCTGAGGGGGGCAGGGAGTACACTATAACTTTCAACCCAAGGGAAGAGTCCTCGGGGGTCTATTTCTACCGCTTAGAGACGGACAAACACTCACGGACAAGGAAAATGCTATATTTGAAGTAAAAACTAACCAAAAAATTGAAACCCAACACTTGAAATTAACAATTTAAGAACCGTTATTTTCAATCAATCAAAACTCTGAATAGTCTCTCAATAAAACGCAACTTATTTTGTTCTGCTTCTGACATTGTCTCGAGAGCATGTTTCAACAGGTTCTTGATCACGCCATTCTTACCCATCAAGTCGTTATAGGTTTTGACATTAGCAAAATCTTATTGAAATTGGTCAATTACTTCTTGTGTAAGTTTCATAAAAGTCTCCAAAATAATTAATAAAATGTTCAAAAGCAGGGAGAGAAAACAGGGCATTTTTTCGCCTCCATCCCTATCCCCTCGGGGGGTGGGGATGAAACCCTCTCCCATCCTGGACATTAAACCAATTACACAAAATTTCTTACGCTCCCGTTTATCCCTATTCCCCATCCCAAAGAATGTACAATTAAAAATGTGCATATTTCACCAATAGTATGAAATTTCATCAGTTTTACCGCCAAAAGATGAAAGTTTTTTCACTTGTGATTGTTTTTCACCGGTAGTTTAAACAGTCTCATTTCATCAGTTTTACCGCCAAAAGATGAAAGTTTTTTCACTTGTGAGTATATTTCATCTGTAAATTGGAAAGTTTAAGCGGTTACACATCCGGAACAATAGTTTCTCATCATAAATTTTGAAAGCGCGTCATGAAAGAATCAACAAAAGTCTTTTTAAAGAAAACTTTAATCACCGCAGGAATCATCATCGCCGTTAAAATCTTTGAGTCGTATAAACAAAGAAAAGAAACCGGCAAATCTGAAGCAAAAAAGGTGAAATAGTCTAAAACTTTTTCCCATTTAATTTTAAGTGGGATTGAGCAAATCTGTTGATGTAAAGCAGAAAAGTAAAAAAACGGTGTTTTGCAACGCAGCTAAGCAACAGGCGTACCGTAAATCTTTTGGTATTAAGCCGGAATACAGCACCCCAACTAAAAAGCCCCTCTCTTAGTATTAGTCATCTTTTCTGACCCGCTGGGTAGAAAACACAACTATTTTAATACCGGTTAAAATCTTTCCGTTTTGTTCTTGTGGGAATCCCTCAATTTGTGAAGTTTACAACAGGTTTAGGAATTTTTTAACAAACGGAAATTTTTAGAAGTCTTTTCTTACTGCATTGTTATTGTGAGAATCCTTAGATTTGTTAAGTTTGCAACAGGTTTAGGAATTTTTTAACAAACGGAGATTTTTTGAAGTCTTTTCTTACTGCTGTGCTGCTGGCGGCACTTTTGTCTTTTTGTGCATTTCCGCAAATTACTGCCAGAATTATGACCTACAATGTCCTCAATTACCCCGGTACCTCGGGACCTGAACGAAACCCTTACCTTAGAACCGTTATTTCATCCGCTGACCCTGATATTATTGTAGTCGGTGAGTTAAATGATACAACCGGTTTTAAAACTTTTCGTGACAGCGTTATGAAGAATATCTCTTCCGATTATGAAGCGGGAACTTTCATAGACGGACCGGATTCAGACCATGGGATTTTCTTCAAAGCGTCTAAATTTAAACATCTATACACAGGTGCTATTAAAACAGAACTTCGTGATATAAGTCAGTTCACTATTTGTTCTAAGTCAACTTTGGATACTTTAATCATTTTTGCTGTACACCTTAAAGCTTCTTCCGGCATAGATAATGAAAGTAAAAGAGCGAAAGAAGTGGATAGTTTGCGGAAAGTAACGAATAAACTTCACCCGGGTGCTAATTTTATTGTACTTGGAGATTTTAACATTTATAAATCAACTGAATCAGCGTACCTGAAACTATTAGACAACAGCACCCCCGGCTATTTTGTTGACCTGCTTAAGGATTCTCTTTCCGGCACATGGAATAATGCAATCTATGCCCGTTTTCACACGCAATCTCCCAGAACAAGGCCATTTCAAGGCGGATCAACGGGCGGGATGGATGACAGATTCGATATGATACTAATGAGCCAAACAGTGATCGATGCAGGAGGAATTAGTTACACTCCGGGATCGTATGTTGCATACGGAAATGACGGGAATCATTATAATGACTCAATCAACGCCCCGCCAAACACGGCTGTTGGTCAGGTAATTGCCAATGCTATCCATTACTCTGCGGATCATATTCCGGTTTTCGCAGATTTTTCTTTCGACACACCACTTCCTGTTGAATTAACTTCTTTCACGGGAGTAAGAACAAAAACGGGGGTTCGGCTTAACTGGGAAACCGCAACCGAGGTTAACAACTACGGATTCGAAATTGAGAGATCAACTGAAAATGGCAGTTGGGTGAAAATCGCTTTCGTTCAGGGGCACAATACGAGCAACTCACCCAAATATTACCAATTTTTGGATAATAACGCCGGAGACACTAAACTTTTTTATCGCCTTAAACAAATTGATAACGACGGTACTTTTGAATACTCAAACACAATAGAAATTGCCGGCAGCCTTCCGAAAGGAATAAAATTGCTGCAGAATTATCCGAATCCGTTTAATCCGTCAACAAAAATATCATACGAATTGCCGGATGGTGGCTACACCTCACTCAGAATATTTGATGTGTTGGGGAATGAAATTGCCACTCTTGTTGATTCACAACAGCCTGCAGGCAGTTATGAAGTGGAGTTCAGACCTACAGGTTTAGCCGCGGGAATTTATTTGTATCGATTAACCCGGAACGGGTTTGACCTGACTAATAAGATGTTTTATCTGCCTTAGTTGATTGGTTTGATCAGAATCACAGATTATAAAAAATATTAATAATAATTTGTCTTTATTAACAAAAATTCCGTAAATTACGGTTTGTTTTTCTACAGTATGCTGAATCATCATTTTTTCTGTTACGAATCTTAATAAACATATTTCATATTACCAACTTAGCGATTCGGGTTTTACAAATAAGTTAAAAGCGACAATTCATTTCCGACAGTCATATCTTCATGGGCCGGTCGATACAATCCAAAAATTTAAATCAAAATATTCAATTTATTCAACAATCATTAATTAATTACAGAGGTATGTAATGCTTAAATTACCCAGATACAATTTTCCACTCAGTGCATTCTTTGTGCTTTTAGTAGCAGGATTAATTTTCACATCCTGCGGTAAAAAAGAAAACGCCGAAGGTGGCGATGCTGCTAAACCTGAAACAGAGGCTAAATCAGCTGAATCTGCTGGGTCAGCTGAATCTGCTGGATCTGCTGCCACAACCGGTGCTCCTATGGGATTAACTTATGAAGCTTTCGTAAAAGTTGGCTTGCACCTGACTTATGAGGAAGTAAAAAATATTTTCGGTGAGGAAGGGAAAGCACGAACCAATAAAGAAGATCTTGCAATTTATACATGGAACGCTAATGAAGGATTGATCACCTGTCGTTTTGAGAAGAAACTTTTAGTATTAAAAGCGCAGGATAACGCATTTGATCAAGGTATGCCTAATTTGGCCACTATGGATAAATTCAACCAACTTAAAGAGGGTATGTCACTTGATGAAGTTATAAAAATCATGGGTGGTGAAGGAAGATTAACTAAGAGTGAAACATACAAGATGGGACAAGACCAACAACTCAAAGATGTTTACAAATGGGTGGGTGATAAGAGCGGAAAAAATATGGAAGTAACTTTCACCAATGATAAACTCTCAGACAAAAACCAAAACGGTTTGTAATAGTTTTTTGTTTATTACCACCGGGTGAAGAACACGGCTTGGTAAAAAAACAACTTTTTTTACCACATAGGTCGTTTCCCGATCCCGTTCAACATTTTTGATAAAGAGGCTTTCTGCTAAAGGGAGCCTCTTTTTTTTGTACTTAGGTGCATAGTTGCATTTTACCCTGTTATTAATCGCTTTGTTAACTCATCAATCATAAATTTCCGGCGACAATTCTGAAAAATTGAGTCTTTATTTTGACGGCATGTATAAAAGGAAACAATTTATAGGACAACCAATTTAACCAATCGAATCTTTAGGCAAAAAATGAAACGGCATTTTAAGAAAAGCAATTTTCCCCGGCAGTTGAGCATACCGGTTTTGGTGGGGGTTATTGTTTTGAGTTTCGTATTAACTTCCTGTAAAAAAGGAAACGGTTCTCCCGGTCTGCCTTAGTTGATTGGTTTGATCAGAATCACAGAATATAAAAAATATTAATAATAAATTGGTTTTATTAATAAAGATTCCGTAAATTACTGTTTGTTTTTCTACAGTATGCTGAATCATCATTTTTTCTGTTACGAATCTTAATAAACATATTTCATATTACCAACTTAGCGATTCGGGTTTTACAAATAAGTTAAAAGCGACAATTCATTTCCGAC
>WBUK01000023.1 GCA_008933765.1 Ignavibacteriaceae bacterium
CAACTGCAGTAAATGAAGTTAATTCAACAGGAAGAGCAGCGTTTGTATGAAAAGTTGCTTTGTAGTTGGCTCCACCGTTACTGTCATATTTTGTTTCACTTGGACCTGTTCCATAAGCTTCGATATAAATTTCTAAAATATAATCTTTTCCCGGGTCTAAGTAAGTAGGAAGAGTTATTGGGCTGCCGGTTTTACCCCATCTTTGATCGCCGCCACCTAAATCTTCTTGCCAGTTCCCATCCTGCCCTGTAAAACTTCCGCCGCTTCCGCCGGATAAATAAACTCTCCAATATAATTTACAACCGGTTACATCACTTCCGCCATTCTTATAAGTCCGAACATTCCAAACGGAAATTTGAAAGGCATCAGATAAGGCGTTTATTGTCCCTAAATCTGCAGTAGTAAATGTACCGGCTCCTGCATTCCACAAAGTATAAGATGTGGTCGTTCCTCTTAAATTAATCGTTACATCACTCCGGTTGGAATCGAAGAAACCCCATGCTGCAAAAGCTATAGAATGGATTAAAAGAAAAAAAGCGAATAAAGTAAAAAGTTTTTTCACGGCTAAACCTCCGTTAAAATATTAAAAAATTTGAAGTGTTTTCCTAACATAACCTCATAATAGTAAGGAGAACTCAATTAACACTAAACCTTATGATTTGGTCACATTTTCCCATCAGAAAAACCTTACAAACCATTGTGCAAAGTACAAAATGTTTTAATAATTGTCAAGCGATTTTTTAAACAAAAATCAACAAAAAAATTTGTTAACAATTATCAATTTATTTTGCAAATAAAAATCAATACACTCCAATTTCTGCCGAATCAAAACTAACTGTAAAAAGCTCCCTCTCAAAAAAAACTTGCTAATCGTTTCGGTTAAAAATCAAGTAACTGTGGCTAAGCCAAAATTAGTCATAGAAATTAACCAGGAAGCTTTTCAATGACTTTCAATCGGTATTGTTCCTAAATATCAAACAAAAAAGCGAAAATTTGACACAATATCAACAAAAATCAAAAGCCCGGCAAAACCAAAAAAAAAGGACGGATTAAAAATCCGTCCCGAGGGAAAAGTAGAAAATCGGTTTGCTGAAGCCATCGATGTTGTAAGCCCAGGCGAGGTCGCACCTCACGAGGAAATAGAGAAAATAAGTTCTAAGCCCAAACCCGGTGCCCATCAACAAATCTTTCGAAATAAGGTTTCCTTTGTCATTTTTCGAAAAGAGTTGCAGTTTGCTGTTATCGCTCCATGTCGCACCGGCATCGAAGAAGATAGTGCCCATAATGTTGCTAAAAAACAGAGGCAACCCGCCCGTAATCAGATAACGAATAAAAGGGAACCTCAACTCAACATTAACCAATCCATATTTTGTACCGATAGCCTCAGCATAGTTATAACCTCTCATCGGCAGAGCTGTTGAAAGGAACACAAAATCGCTCGGTGAATCCATCGGCAAACGCCCCGTTGACCAATCACGGTTTATCCAGTTCTCTGTGCCGCCGATAAAAAAGCGCTGCGGGTTGTTACCCCATGAATAGCCAAAAGAACCGCGAACCGCCAGTGAATAATCACCCCAGAACCTGAGATATTCACGATAATCACCCAAAATTGAGAAGAACCCATAATGACCGTAATCGATAAAAGGATTTGCCATAAACTCTAACCGATATCTCGTTCCGTCAATTGGTGCAGTATAACCAAAAATGGTGTTATCGTGCACAAAAGCAATCGAGGGGACCAAAAAAGTGTTCTCCCGTTGCGCTTCGGCTGGGTCGTCAAGGTTTGTTTGTGTGGCGTTTGTAAAAGAAAGCCCGAGATCAACCCGATAAAAAGTATTAAGCGGATAACTTGCCGAAAGGTTCAGCCCGTAGTTCCTGAACCGGAAGAAATTCAAAAAAGGACCCCGATTCAAATAAACAAACCGCGCTGTGTGGTAGCCCATTATACCAATATCCCAGCGCCCTTTCAGTGAGTAATACGCCAAGCCATAATCGCTGTTTTTCAGATCAATCTGAAGTGAAGTGAAGCCTACTAACCTGTGGTTGCCCAAAACATCACTGAACGAAAGAACAGTTGTGCCCAAAAGCCCGTAATAAGTACTGTAACCCGCATTTGCGTAAACCAAATCGGGCGAAAAGTTTATTTTGTACTTCCGGACCTTAAAATCACCGTCTTCCTCTAACCTGTCGCCCAGTTGGAATTCAGGATTAACAACCACAGCAGTATCTTTGACCTGCACATCATCTTTACCGAAAATAGCAGTGGAATAATCAATTTCAACAGAATCGCCGTAATTGCCGGTGGTATCGGTGAAAACACCCGTGAAAATTTCAACTTTGTTCCCCTCACCATTGCCGGTGGTATCGCTCGCAACAGAATCTTTCGTCGCCGGTTCCTTCACAGCCACCACTTCCGTTGTGTCAAAAGGGTCTTTCAGGTTATCACCCCTGAAGCCGGTTCCGCCGTATATCATATCGGTCATGTAGCCGGTCAGCTTAATCGAATCGTTATCAACTGTGAGCGAAAAGGGGCTGTTAACGGTGAAAATATTGTATGATGCCTTGTACATCGCAGTCATCGCAAGTTTCTTGCCGTCGTACGAGGCACTGATCTGATCCAATCCATTCAGAGAATTGGTAACGGGCACGGGCGGCGCCTCCGGTGAGTGATCCGCCGCCAAATTAATGCGGTAAATGTTGTTTATTCCGTTGTAATCGGAAACAAACAGAAGCTCATCACCCGATTGTGATGGAAGTGCATATTTCTCATCACTCAGCGGGTAGTTTGTTAAACGGCGGATTGTGCGGGTTTCATAATCCATCTCGTACAAGTCCATCTGATTATATTTGTGCCTGTACATCTCGAAGCCCTGAAGCCTTAAACCCGGCGTTAAAATCGAATCACGATCGGAAGAAAAATAAATCTTCCTGCCGTCGTACGACCACCTCGGGTCGGCATCCGAAAAAATATCATCGGTTAAGTTTTCAACCTGACCGGAATCAAAATCGTAAACATAGATATCGGTTCTTTCAAAATTTTGGGCGGCAAAAACAATTTTTTTACCATCCTTCGACCAGTCAACCGTTTCCACTGATGGAAACCTGACCGGCAGACTTTCAGCCGAACCTGATTCCGCATCGACGATAAAAATTGCGTCGTCCCCGCCACTTTTAGCGGAAATAGCGAACTTTTTACCATCGGGCGACCATGAAATGCCGGGTGTTAAGATATTAAGTTCTTCGAAATCAACGGTTCTGTTCCCTTTAATTACCCTGGAAATCTCTTTGCCCGTGTTTGCATCCATTAAATAGACATCAAAAAAGTAGTCTTTGTTGGAGATGTAAACAATTTTATCACCTTTCGGCGAAATCGCGGGCGAAATGTTGTAGGAAGAGTTATCTTTTTTCGGGTCTGTCAGTCTTTTAGCGAACTCGTCGGGGTCTCTTCTTTCGGTAATATCGGGCCAGAACACCCTTTTAATATCTTTTTTCCATCTTTCATTCAGTTCTTCGACCGTCATTCCGATTGAAGCTTTCATCCCCTGGTCAACCCCGCCCCTGCTTTTTACTTTCATAATCAGGTCGGCAATTTTTTCCCTGCCGTATTTTTTGGCAATATAATAAAACACCGCCTGCCCGCCCCGGTAAGCAAAATAGCCGTCTAATCTTGGAATATCGGGAAGATACTCGTTAATTGCGGCATCACGAATAAACTGATCGGTGTTCGTATCCCAACCGAGCGAAAGGTACTCGGCTAATCCCTCAGAAAACCACAAGGGGAAATCAACAGCGGAACTGTTGCCCACAACATTCTGCAGAGCGCCCCCGTAGAAAAGGTCGTTCATTACTGCGTGAACAAGCTCGTGATGTATTACATGCCGAAACATTTTGTAATTCCCTGAAAACGGCAGAACCATCCTGTTCTTAAATAACTCAGTAAAGCCCCCCGTACCTTCACCAAGATATGAATCGATAACATTGGTTTCCTGAAACTCGTTTTGCGAGTCGTACAGAATAACCGAAATGCGCTTGGCAATCTTGTAATTAATTGAAGATTCAATCTGTGCGAGTGCATCTTCAATCGCCGAGGCGGCAAACTCGGCTATGCTGCTTCCCTTATCGGTAAAATAGATGTCGAAATGGACGGTTTGAATGTAGAACCATTCATAATCTTTGTACTGCACTTTGTTTCTTCCGAACTGCGGAAAAACCTGAGAAACAGAAAGTATCATAAAAAGTAAAAATAAAACCGTTTTTTTCATCTTGTTTGCCTTAAAAAATTAAGCAATTGTGAAATCGACATTTGACCTCTCGGGAATAACCCGGATCAATTTAACTCTGACTTTATCACCAAGCCGGTAAGTTTTACCGCTTCGTTCGCCTTTAAGCAAATAGTACTTTTCTTCGTATGTGAAGTAGTCACTTTCAATATCCCGGACATGCACTAAACCTTCGGCAAGCGAATCTGCAAGTTTAACAAAAAAGCCAAAACTTGTTACACCTGAAATTATTCCGTCAAATTCTTGTCCCACCAACGGCTGCAGGTATTCAATATACTTCATTCTTACTGAAAGTCTTTCAGCTTCGATGGCTGTTCGTTCGGTCAGCGAAATGTGTTCGCACCATGCACGAAGTGGCGGTTCTTTGTACAGCCCCTTCCCCTTTGTTTCGGTGAAGTGAGCCAGAATTCTGTGCGCCAGCAGGTCAGAATAGCGCCTGATCGGCGAAGTGAAGTGGGTATAATCCTTAAATCCCAACCCATAGTGCCCAATATTTTCTGTTGAATAAGCGGCTTTCGCCATCGAGCGGATAGCTAACTCGTTAACAATCACCTCTTCTTCTTTTAGTTTAACTGCGTTCATCAGCGCATTTAATTGCTGAGGTGTTGGCGAATCATTAAACCCAACGGTGTAGCCAAGCGACTTAACAAACCGCGCAAACTCTCGCATCTTTTCTTTATCAGGCTTATCGTGAATCCGATAAACAAACGGGATAATCTCGTGCTCCCGTCTCTTTTTGTTAATATGCTCGGCAACTGTTTTGTTGGCAAGCAACATGAATTCCTCTATCAGTTTGTTGCTTTCTTCCTGCACTTTCCTTTTAACGCCCAGCACTTCACCTTCTTCACCGAGAATAAACTCAACCTCATCTGAGCCAAATTCGATGCTCCCGGCTTTCATTCGTTTGTTGCGCAAAATTTCCGCAATCTTGTTGAGTGCGGTTAAATCTTCAGCAAGATCGCCCTTACCTGTTTTTATCACTTCCTGCGCTTCTTCGTAAGAAAACCGCCTTTTGCTCTTTATGACAGTTTTAACCAAACGGTAGTTTAATACCTTACCGCGCGGGGTTATTTCAAATACGGCAGAGTATGTAAGCCTCTCTTCACCCGGCACCAAAGAGCAAATCCCGTTTGAAAGGCTTTCGGGCAACATCGGAATAACCGCCCCCACCAAATAAACGCTGTTTCCGCGCTCCAATGCTTCTTTATCCAACTTGCTGTCCGGCTTCACATAGTGCCCCACATCTGCTATATGAACGCCAATTTCATAGTTACCGTTTTCCAACCTCTGCAACGAAAGGGCGTCGTCAAAATCTTTTGCGTCGGCAGGGTCAATCGTGAAAACATCTTTATCCCGAAAATCTTCCCGTTTTGCGAGTTCTTCCGGTGAAATCTCAATCCTTATCTCTTTGGCTTCTTCCAGTGCCCCGTTTGAAAACTTGAAGGGCAGGTTAAATTCGCGTGAAATGGTTACAACATCTAAATCGATCCCCTCTCCTTTAGGCACCACTTCAATAACTTTAGCCTCGGGATTTATCTTCGGGTTTGTCCATTGGATGTTGCCTGCAAAAACCCTGTCACCCACTTTCGCGCCGTTGAGGTCACCATCGTGAATGTACAGGTTCCGGTGAATTTCAGGAATATCAGGTTTGACAATGTAAAACGACCCTTCTTTCGTCAGCGTGCCGGAAATTACATTCCATTTTCTTTCCAAAACATTGATCACCTGCCCGGTCATCAGAACGCGGTTTCGCCCCTTAAGCTCTTTAGCGGCAACGGAAATTTCAACCGTGTCACCGTGAAATGCAGTGTTAAAATAGCGGGAAGAGATGTAGTAACCACCCCCGGGAACCCGGTCTTTAAATAGGAACCCTGAGCCATCTTTCATTATGTTGAACTCGCCCTTAACAGTTTTTCCGTTCTCTTTTGGCAAGTGTTTATACCTTTTTCCTTCCCTCACTAAAAAGCCCTCTTCACACAGCCGGTGAAGAAAAGCCTTCATTGCTTCATATTCCTGTTCCGTGTAAATGTTAAGGTCGTTTGCAAGTTGTTTTGCCTTAATGGCGTAGTTGATGTTCCGTTGGAAGTATGATTTTATTCTGTTTTTCATTAAAATTCAATTTTATATTTTAAGCCCATCTCGTTGATCATCGAGTTAGTTGTTGAGCCGTCAGTTGTGGATTCCCTCCGTTCGATCCTTAAAAGGAAATCTTTAAGCACGGGAATTTCGAACTTGAAAGTAGCTGAAGAAATATCCCGGAAAACATTGGTTGAGCCGCCAAACGAATATTTTATGTTTGATACCTGCCCGGAAAGGTTAAATTTTGTCTGGTTGCCGGCAGCCCGCACTTCGAGTGATTTTACATAATCACCCAAATAGCTTGAAAGCAAGCCACCAAGCAACGAGCCTGCAAGTGAAGTGGCGGTTCCCTGAATTGTGCTGATTTGCCCCTCTGCCGACGATTTATCAGCCTCCGTTAAATCCGATTTGAATTTGCCCGTGAGGATAAACCAAACAGCGTCTGCTTTATCGTATTGTGGCGAAGCAACTGAATTTTTGATGTTATCTTCACCGACATAAACTGCAATATTGTCGCTCTCTTTTGCAAATTTAGTGGAAAGTTCATCCATGCTCCCCTTCAGTTTCAGTTTCACCTGAACGGGTTGCTCGTTAGAAGTTCCCTTACCCGCGAATACATAATATGAGTTGTAGTTCGCTTCAATATCCAAATAAGGATTGAAAATCTCCCGTTCGAATCGCAGTTTCCCCGAGGCAGCAAATGTTTTCAGATTCAAAAATTCAAGTGTAGATTCATCCGATACTGTAAGTTCACCCTGCACATTCTCAAAACCTTTCAGTTTCTCGTAGTTAAGCTCGCCCTGCAGAAAAGTTGTGAGTTTCTGGTTTGCCTCCTGGGAGAAAATCATCGTCATTTTCGTCCCTTTTGACATTGTAACCTTGAACTGATACTCTAAATTAAAAGGAAGTTCTTTCTTTTGTTTAACGGTTGTGTCGGGTTCAAAAATTTCATCATCAAACAGTGCTGCAAATAAGGTGTCGCTGGTCACCTTAATGGTGTCGTAGTTTTTATATTTATATATATAGTTATCACCAGCGCCGGCAACACCGCTTCCGGTTGGCGGTATGGTCAGGTCGGTTTTATCTAAGTTCACAGAAGCTTTAACAAAGTAGTTGTTTCTGTCAATCTTAAACACAATATCCTCGTTCGTAGAAACCACCAACTTACCGAAAATAGGCAGTTCTTTCGAGGGTGAAGGGCTATCCATTACGGTCAAAGTTCCGCCTAAATTAACCTGCCCTGAAACCGGTTCGAAACCGTTAAGCATGAATTTACCCGTTCCCGATAACTTGCCGTAAGCTTCAACTCTTTCGCCTTCGTTTGTTAATAACAACTTTGTTACTTCAAGTGTTGAGTCTTTTAGTTCTACTCCTAATTGCAAACCATAGAGAAGTTTTGTCATGGAAACCCTGAACAGCCCCCCTTTAACCTCTGCTGTGCCTTTCCTTACTAAATGAGGATAGTAACCTGAAATACTAATCCCCGATTCAAACACCCCCTGCAACTCTTGTATGTTAGGAATAAACCCGTTCAAAGCATTTAACGAAAAGGATTTCGCGTCGATCCGCAAATCTGTTTTCTTATCTTTAACAAAATCAAATATCCCATCACTTAATGAAATTTTATACGGAATAACACCCGTGACCGAGAGCATCGAGTCGGCGGCATTCGTTTCACCTGAATAGAAAAAGCCGTTTGGGCGCACTTCTTCATTCTCATATTTTGCATTAAACACTAACCTCCCCATCGTTTCTTTCCGGTACCTTAGGTTATCAACCCGGAAGTTTGCGTCGATAACCGGATTGTCGAAACTGCCCCCGGCATTAATCGCCAGTTCAATATTTGCGTCAACCGGCTGCGTTAAGGGCTGTTTAACAAAATCCCTCATAATTTGCGAAATTGTAAGATTTTGAACCCTTAAATCGGCGTTAAATTCCGAAGTGCTCACTTTTGCATTCAAAGCCAGATACTCGTTATCCCCTTGCCCGAGTCCAAAATCTTTAACAAACAGGAAATTTTTACTGAAAGCAAGGATTGTGTTGCGCGTGTTCTCTAAATTGTAGCCGTCATACTCGAGTTTTGCGTCGTACATATTCAGTTCTAAAGAGTCTTTCATAAAATCAACCACAAAAGCAAGCTTCGCTTTCATCATACTGTTGTAATCGACGGCAATTTTCTCCATATCCAAAATTGAATTGCTGAGAGAAACCACCAACTGAGTGTTCGAAAGTGTATCGGTTTTCCCTTTGTTCAACAGAAAAATTTTCTTCACTTTCGTATCAATAAGCCCGTTAAGGTCGGCAATGGTAACTTTATCCGTTGGGTGTTCAATTTCAATTTTAGCAACTGCGTTCCACAAAATAATGGTGGAAGATGTGTCGGCTGCCTTAAATTTGAAAAGATCGAGATCGTGTTTTAACTTGAACTCAAATTTATTCGTATCAATGATTACGCTTCCGGAAAGTGCACCCTGAACATCAAAAGTTTTAAATTTCAGAAACTTTCTGATGGGCCCCAAATCATTAACCTGAAACGAAAAAGCGAGCGAATCGGAAACCCCTGCGGTCTTTTGAATTGCCGCTGTTTTTGCAACTTGCACCTCTGCCGCTGAAACTGTATCCGAATTATCGAAAAAGTCCGGATAGTAATTATGCATAATTTTGGCAACATCTTTAAGCAATTTATCCATTTCGTTGCCAATATTAGAACCTATTGAAGCATAATCGAACCTGCCGGAAGTGGAAGCGGTGAAAAGGTTGGAAGTAATAAAAATATCTTTTTGCATTCCCGGTTCGGCAGTTATTCGGATATCCGCCGATAAATCACCAAGATCGTCCCCCTTAAAAATTGCCTGCTGCATATCCACTTGCGCACGCAGCACCATATCATTTGGGTCGAATCCCTCGCCGTTCGCCTCCATTGTAAAAGATAACAACGAATTTTCTAAACTGTTTCCGACGAAAACTTCCGGTTTCAAGTGTGTGAAAGCCGACTTAATCGAATAGACGGGGCGTTTCATGTTACTTAAGTCAAGTTCACCGCTAATATTCCCGGTTTGTCCGCTCATTCTGGTTGAAAAATCCAATAAAATTTTACCGGCTTTTCCCTTAGTTTTCAGCGCTAATTCATCGAAAAAGAATTTATCTGCCACGGAATGATCTGCCGCTAAATCAATTTCAAACTCAGCGTTCGAAGGGTCGAATCCATGTCCCCGTGCCCTTATTTTCGAAGTGAGATTCAACGGAGTTTGGATATACTTGCTGATATCTAATTTTTCCGTTTTTAAATCAACTTCATAAAAAGGCTGATTTTTTGCGAAATCAAACGAGTATGAACCGGCTATGTTACCTGCTGAAGATCGCATGCCCAAACCACCCTTGAATGTGAGCGGTGTGCCGTAAAATCCGAGTGTATCGATTGAAACCTGCGGAAACACGAGAAACTGACGCAAGTTTAACGAAGGCATTATCTCGTGAATATCCGGAGGGTTGAGAACCGAGTTAGTTATTGACGCAGAAATTCGCATTTTGTCAGCGTTTAGCGGATCGATTACACTCCCTTTTAATTTCAGCAGAGTTGAGTGCGCTTTCAGGTCAAGTTGTGTCAATTTTATGGCATGAAAATCACCCTCAGCAGCAAGGTTCATTTCAACGGGTCCCCGCAGAAGATCGAAACCCTCAACCACTGTCGTAAGATCAGCAAAATGAAATGGCGCTGCATCAAATTTCAGGTTGAAATTTGCGTTTTCTAACGAATCAAGCGTAAAATTATCGAAGAGGTTCAATTCTTCGGTGTGGTAGTCTATTTCTAGATTACTTCCGGCTGTTTCTATTTTAAGCTCATTCAGATCGATTTTCCGCCCTGCAATCGCAACCGCTCCCTGAATGGATAGTTTGGCGGTATTTTTAAAATTAGGCGCAATATTAAACCTGCTGAAATCAAGTGAATAGGCATTGTTTGCGATGCCTATTTCAATATTCTCTAATTTTATATCGATCGAACGAAGCCGCAGGTCTTCCATGTTCATTGAAACATATTCGGCGGTGGGGTCAGTTTTGTCCCAATTTCTGAAGTTTAATTTGCTGTCCGTCATCTCGAAACTGCCCGCCTTAATCAGGTAAGGGAAGGGTTTCGGAACTGTATCCACTTCTTCTTCTTCTGTCGGCGGTGGCAGTATTTTAACTATGTTCAGAACACCGTTCGAATCGGTTACTAAATCGGCTTTCAGACCGTCAATATGAAGTTTCTCAACATTTATTTTGTTTCTGAAGAAATCTAACAGGCGCGGATAAACTTCAATTCTCCTGATCGAAAGTATTTCAACATTTGCGGAATCAGTGAGCTTTATCTCGTTTACCATCAGGTTTGTTACTAAGGTACCCTCGATGCTGCCGATTGATACCTTACCGCGCAGTGTTTCGTTGAGAATTGAGGTTAATTCATCTTTCAGAATTGAACGGAAAAAAGAAGTCTGTGAAAAAACAAGCAAAGCAACAATAATCGAAAGAAGAACATATAGAGTTCCTCTCGAGTACTTTAACACATTTTGTGTTATCTTTCGCTTTCTCTCCGGCGCCTTTGGAGTCTGCTCTTCCGCTTTGGGCGTCTGCTCTTCGGGCTTTGGAGTCTGCTCTTCCGCCTTTGGAGTCTGCTCTTCCGCTTTGGGAGTCTGCTCTTCGGGCTTTGGAGTCTGCTCTTCCGCTTTGGGAGTCTGCTCTTCCGCTTTGGGAGTCTGCTCTTCCGCTTTGGGAGTCTGCTCTTCCGCTTTGGGAGTCTGCCCTTCGGGCTTTGGAGTCTGCTCTTTCTTTTTGCTTTTAGCCAACTGCTTTTTCGCTTTTTCTTTTATCGGATTATCTGCAATATTTTTGCATAATCAGTTTGATTATACCTGTTGTTGAGCGCCCTGTGGTAAAAGGTATGTTGGTTGTAACACCACCGTTTGCTTCCACAATATCTCTGCCCACAATGTTTTCTAATGCCCAGTCACCCCCTTTAACCAACACATCCGGAACAATTGCACTGATTAGTTCTAACGGAGTATCTTCATCGAAAATTGCCACAAAATCAACGGGTTTGAGTGACCAGAGAGCAAGTGCCCTCTCTTTCTCAGGTAGTAGCGGGCGTTTATCACCTTTTAGACGCTTTACAGAGGCATCTGAATTTAGCCCGACTATCAGCACATCACCCAAAGCACGCGCTTTTGTTAAATAATCAATGTGACCGGCGTGAATAAGATCGAAACAACCGTTGGTGAAAACGACTTTCTTCCCCTCTCTTTTTTGCTGTTTCCTGATCTCAGAAAGTTCTTCCCAACTCCATAAAAATTTCATCTCAGACATAAATCCTTTTCCAGTTCAGGGGTAATTCCCAATTTTCCACAAAAAACTGTAAAAAATGAAAACTTCATCTCAACCCTTCAATTATGGTGTCGAAAAGTGTATTTATATTCACAGGAACAATACCCACCTCTTCGCAAACTATCCCGGCGGCATAATTTGCAATATAGCAGGCTTCGTAAATGTTCGCGCCGGCAGCAAGTGCGATAGTAAGTGTTGAAATCACGGTATCACCCGCACCGGAAACATCAGCTACCTTTCTCGCTTTTGTCGGCATCATTCGGGGGGCATTACCCCGATTGAAAACAGCAATCCCATCCTCGCCTAAAGTTAAAAGAATGTTTTCCGCTTCCAGTTTTTCAAGAAGAATTTCACCGGCTCTCAGCACATCATCCGTAGTTTTAAGCCCGAAACCGAGTATGTCACCCGCTTCTTTTCTGTTTGGTTTAAACACCGTAACCCCTTTATATAAAAAGAAGTTATTAAACTTTGGGTCAACCGTTACTAATTTATTCTTCTCTTTGCAAAGCGCAATTATTTGCCCGATTAACGAAGCAGTCAGCACCCCTTTATTATAGTCCTGAAGTATAACCGCATCAATCGAATCGATGTTGCTTCTCAAAACTGCCAGCAGCCGTTCTTCAGTTTCTGAGGTAATTTCCTCTTTGTTTTCTCTGTCGAACCTGACAACATGTTGGGAGCCGGCAATAATCCTCGTTTTAAGAGTTGTGTGCCTGTTTGGGTCGCTTATTAATCCGATACCCTCTATTTTTTCCTCTTTCAGCAGGTTCAAAAAAATCTCACCGGCACGGTCTTCGCCGATAATCCCAAGCGCGAGCGGAACACCGTTCAGGTGAAGGATATTGTTTGCGCAGTTTGCCGCACCGCCAAATCTGTAAAACTCATCCTCAACATCGACAACGGGCACCGGAGCCTCGGGCGAAATCCTCTTTGCACCGCCCATCACATAGCCATCCAACATCATGTCGCCAACAATAGCCACCCTTTTACCAAAAAATGCTGATTTTAGCCTGTTTAATCGTTCTTCTGAAAAATTGATCATCTTTAATTCTCTGAAACTTTATCTCTCCGCTGTATGCAGTATGCTTTTTATTCTGTTCCGGTTTAGTTTTTAATGCACCGTATTTTTTACGCTACATATTTTTAATGCGCCGGATTTTTATGCACCTTATATATCTTTCACGCAATATTACTTTTTATTCTTCTGTTTCAAGCCGCCCCATTTCCCCAATGGGTTGCTGAGATCGATACGCCACAAACCATTGTTCGATGCCAACCAAACAAACCCGTGCTCATATTCCATCTGGTAGATGTCGTTCACCGGAATGTTTAAATCAGAAGGGTTTGCAGCGAGTATTTTCGCACTGTTCCGGTCGATAATTGTTACGCCTCTGCCGTATTCAATCTTTTTTTCAGTATCGTACTCGTAGGTTCCTGCCCAAATTGTGTTGCCAATTCTCAGAAGAGAATAAACCCCGTTACCTCGTAAGCCGGTACGGCTGTCAATCTTATCCCACTTCGCCTTTCTGTTATAACGATAAATCCCCCCGATGTTGAAATCAGGAAACTCTGCCGAGCGCCTGTCCTGGTTACCAAACCAGATATACTCTTTGTCAAAAACAATCGAATTAACCGACACCCTCATTCCTTCGGATCTAAAATACCCATCTTTGTTCGTGATGAACTGGCACAACCCCGGTGAAAACTCGCCGTTTGCTTTATCAAATTTATAAAGCCCCCCTTCGGTAACAATCCAAACATACCTGTCTTCTTCGATGAAAAACCCTTTCACATTGTTTGTCGAGGTTTCTTCATCTCTGGCGAGACTGAAATCATCGTATTTCTGCTTTTTTACATTAAGAATCGAAAGATTAATAAATCTTCCGATCCAAAGCAAGCCGGTTGACTTATCGTATTTTAACCCTCTGATCCAGTTACCGTACTCACCCCCTTCGGCAAATTTTCTTTTCTTCCAGGTTCTCTTCGATTTTTCATAGATCAAAAGCCCGTCGCTCGTACCTGCCCATACATAGTTTTCGTTAGCTTCTATACAATAAATCAGCCGGTCTTTCACCCCTTTTTCATCTTCATTCATGGAGACCAGATTGTTTGAGGCAGCGTCGTAATAGAAGATCCCGTTTCCATAAGTGGATATCCAAATGTTCTCACCCTCTCGTACGAACCCGGTAATTTTAGCGCCCTCGGCTATAACAAAAAAATCGGGCGTCCCCGGGTAAAGTAACGAAACCGGTAAAAACCATAAAACCAGGAACTTAAAAAGCTTCATCAAACTAATAACTCTCATCAATTGAAGGGAAGGTGTTTTCTCTTACATCATCTATATACTGCCTGAATGCTCCGTCAAGAACTTCCGCCATATTGGCATAATATCGCAGAAATTTCGGGTGAAATTCTTTGTTCAATCCAAGCATATCAGGGGTTACCAAAATTTGTCCATCACACCAGGGTCCTGCACCGATACCAATTGTGGGAATGGTCAAACTATCCGTAACTCTCTTTGCAAGTTCTTTCGGAATCTTTTCTAAAACAACTGCGAATGCTCCGGCTTCTTCCAAAATCTTTGCGTCTTCGACAATCTCGTTGGCTTCATCCTCCTCTGTGCCGCGCTGTTTGTAGCTGCCAAATTTATGGATGCTTTGCGGTGTCAGCCCGAGATGCCCCATAACCGGGATTCCGTTTTCTGTTATTTTTCTAATCGTCTCGGCTACCCTTTTGCCGCCTTCAATTTTCACGCCACCGGCGGGTGTTTCTTTAACAATTCTGCCGGCATTTCTGAAAGCTTCATCTATTCTCAACTGGTACGACATAAACGGCAGATCCGTAATTAACATAGCACGGGAGACCCCCTTCGCCACAGCTTTTGTGTGATAGATCATCTCGTCCATTGTAACCGGAAGTGTAGTCTCATTCCCCTGAAAAACATTGCCAAGTGAGTCACCAACGAGAATAAGATCGATCCCTGCTTCGTCTAAAAGTTTAGCGGTGATAAAGTCATAAGCAGTTAGTGCCGCTATTTTCTTCCCTTCGCCTTTCATTAAAGCGAGAGTTTTGGTTGATACTCTTTGAAATTTTCCAAATGTACTCATGATTCGTTCCTTAGATCATATTCTCAAGATTAACAAAATTCAGACCAAATTTTTGGCTGAAACCGAAAAGTATGTACTCTTTCAGTTTTTTAAAATCTACTTTTTCGCCCGTTATTTCGGAAATGTCGGAAGTGCCGGCTTCCAAAATATTTTTTATTTCCTCTTTTTCTTCTTCACTCAGGTTCAAATATTCAACAATGCGCTTATGATACGCGCCTGTATTAATTGAACCATGTTGTAAAGTAACATCACCTAACCGCCTTTGCGCACTACCGATAAGCTTTTTCTCCTCAAATTTTACTTCAGCCTTTGCCGGCACAGAAAAGCACGCTGCGCTTCCGGCAACCCGATAGTGTTCCCTGAACTTCACTTCCTTTTCTGAAAGCTCCGCAACGGCTAACCTTTGGTCATAGTGCCGTAACCCAATTAAAAGCGCTTCGTTAACATCAGAGTAGATCCTCCTGGGTGTCATCAAGGCGGAGCGGAGCACAACAGAGTAAGTCAATTCCTCCGAGTGAAAAACCGCCCTACCGCCCGTCGGTCGGCGCACCATTGTGAAACCATCAGCAGTCAGTTTATCCGTCAGCACTTCGGAATCCGGCTGGTTAGCCCCCAGAGAAACACAATAAGGCTTCCAGGTGTAAAAGCGCAAAATCATAGCCTCCGGCGGCACATTTGCCACTAACCGGAGGTCGTAGTCCATATTGAACTTTCCCTCGTGTGCACCGGTATCAACGAAAAAAGCCTTCATTTCGGGTAAATTCGTCAACTACCTTATAATTCCCCTTGTGGTTTCCGAGATGAATTTCAAAATCTCTTCGGCGAACCTATCACCGGCAAATTTTTGGTTTATCTGCTCCCTTGCCTGCGTCATGTTCAGGTGCGAAAGATAGATCAACTCATATATCTTTTTTATTCTCATTATCTCGTCGTTCGAAAAGCCGTTTCTTCTCAAACCAATAAGATTAAGCCCTTCGAATTTTAAGGGTTCGTGCCCGGCAAGTATATAGGGCGGCACATCCTGAACCACCCTGAAACCGCCGCCAATCATGCAATATTTGCCAATTTTGCAAAACTGGTGAACCGGCGTGGTGCCACCAACAATCGAAAAATCATCGATTTTAACATGCCCGCCAACCTGCACACCGTTCGCCAGAATTACATTGTTTCCCAAACGACAGTCGTGTGCCACATGTGAATAAGCCATCAACAAACAATTTTTACCGATGGTCGTCTGCCTTGTATCCACGGTACCTCTGTGAAGCGTAACAAACTCGTGGATTCTCGTATCATCTCCGATGAAGCACTCTGATTCTTCACCCGCATATTTTAAATCCTGCGGAATGTGCGATATTGAAGCCCCCTGATGGATTGTAACTCTCTCACCGATTCGGGCACCTTCATAAACACAGACATGCGGGCCAATCCGGCAGTCTTTTCCGATAACAGTGTTACCATAAATAACTGCAAAAGCGCCAATTGTTGTTCCTTCACCAATTTTCGCAGCAGGATCAACAACGGCAGTCGGGTGAATATTAATCATCTTAAACCCTGTCCACAATGGCGGCGGTAAAGTCAGCTTCGGCTACTAATTTGCCTTCAACGAACACTTCACCTCGCATAATTACAAATTTTTTGCGCATATCTTTCATTTCCACCTCGATCCGGAGCACATCACCCGGAATGACGGGTTTCCTGAATTTTGCGTTGTTTATCTGCATGAAATAGGCATTTTTCTCCTCCGGATTCGGGAAAGAATTAAGGAGCAGAAGCCCGCCGGTCTGAGCCATCGACTCGATCAAAAGAACCCCGGGCATAATCGGGTTATCCGGGAAGTGCCCGTTAAAAAACGGCTCGTTCACCGATACGCACTTGTGCCCTACAATTTTTTTCTCCATTTCCATCGATATTATCCTGTCAACTAACAGGAAAGGATAACGATGTGGTAAAATTTTTGAAATGGCGTTAATGTCGAAAACTATTCCTTCGGTTGTAGCGTGCTGATATTTTTTAACCAACTGTTTCTGTTGGTACATCTTCCGGATCATTCGTGCAAACTCAACATTCGCTTTGTGTCCGGGCCTTGCTGCCAAAATCTGCGCTCTGATCGGCACTCCTATAAGTGCAAGGTCGCCGATTAAATCGAGCAATTTGTGCCTGACAGGTTCGTTCTTAAACCTGAATTGCTTGTTGTTTAGAATGCCTGTATCACCCAGAACAAACTTTTCTTCAATTCCAAGTTTGTTGCCAAGTTCGTCGAGGTCGTCTTCATCTAATTTTTTATCAACAATTACGACGGCGTTTTCAAGGTCTCCGCCTTTAATCAGCCCTTGGTTAGCCAGCATTTCCACTTCACTCAGGAAGCAAAAAGTGCGTGCAGGGGCAAACTCGCGGGCAAACTCCTTTTCCAAATCGAACAATCCGGAGTGCTGGCTGCCCAACGCCGGGTTTTGATAATCCACCATAACCGTAACGCGATAGTCGTCTAACGGAAGTGCAACGATGTCAACTCCCCTCTCCTCCTCGTGATAAGAGACGGTTTGGTCAATAATTAAATAATCTTTCGGAGCGTCCTGCTCAACAAATCCGGCAGCCTCAAGTTTTTCCACATAAATCAACGAACTCCCGTCGCCAATGGGCGGTTCAACCCCGTGAAGTTCGATTTTCAGATTATCGATCTGTAGCCCAGCCACAGCGGCGAGCACATGCTCCACAGTGTGAACTTTCGCCTCACCAATCCCAAGGGTTGTGCCGCGGGAAACATCAATTACATGGTCAACCACGGCGGGTATTTCCGGGTTACCCCCTAAATCTGTACGGATAAACCTGATCCCGTAATTTTCGGGTGCAGGTTTAAATGTCATCCTACATTCCATCCCCGTGTGTATCCCCACCCCACTCATAGATACTTCTTTGCTTATGGTGCGCTGTTTAATTAACATTCGATCCTTCTGAGTATATTTCTGCCAAAATATGAAAGTATAAAAATCAAACTTAAAATTTAACTAAAAATAATGAAACGGAAATGCTTAATTCTTTGTATCTCAATTCTTTCGGTGTGTTCGCCTAATCCCGGGGCTGCTTTTTAGGCGATTGGAGCTTTTTCAGGGAAATGTCGCCGGTATTATTTTGTAAATCAGTACAGAAAGTTATGAAAATATGCTTGGTTCGAACAACTTCTCACTGTTTGCAATACGGTTTTGAATTTTGTTTGCCTTTGCCATCAATATTATTTTTAAACTTCTGTTGCCCCACTTCTCAACGCTTTTTTGAGGGCTTTCGGGAGGCTCTGTTATCAATCATTAAAACAAATTCACCTTTCAGATTATTTTTTACCACTTCAGCAAGAATGCCGGAGAGCGAACCCCTTAACACTTTTTCGCCCGGAAGTGTGAGGTCGTATGCCAACACCGCTTGCGCCCCTTTCCCAAATGCGTTGCCGGCATCATGCAAAATGCTTTTTAACCTGTACGGAGTTTCTAAAAGTATTATCACTTCCTTAACGGCAGATAACCGCCGCAACTCAGCCGCTCTTGCATCTTTTTTCACCGGCAGCCAGCCTGCGTAGTAAAATTTTTCAGTGTGCAAACCCGAAACGCTTAAAGCAGCGGTTAAAGATGAGGCGCCGGGAATGGGCACAACCTTAACCCCCCAACTAAGCGCATTTTCAAGCAGCGTGTGCCCCGGGTCAGCGAACATTGGCGTGCCGCAATCTGAAATTAAGGCTGCATTTGCACCGTTTTTTATTTTTTCAATTATTTCAGGTGTGTTTTCTTCTTCGTCGTGCTCGTTCAGGGTAATTAATTCTTTCTGAAGTTTAAGATACGCAAGCAGCCTGCGCGCCTCTTTCAAATCTTCACAGATAACAAAATCAGACTCCGAAAGAACCTTCACTGCACGAAAGGTTATATCTTCCGGGTTGCCTATTGGCGTGGCAACAATAAAGAGTTTACCCGGCATTATTTCTCACGGAGATGTGGTGGTTTGAACCCGCGTGTTATGTCAAACCGGGGATAGTATTCAACAATATTGAAGTTTTTATCTCGAAATGTTCCTCCACTGGGGTAGTAAAAATAGGTTTCAATAGTGTCCGTTGGTGTTGCTGAGGGGCGCCCGCCATTTGAATAGAATTGTACCCGGTAAAACCCCGTTTCATATTCAGATTCTTCCAATTGAGCTAAAAAGTTCTCGTCTGAGAATAATAATTTGTTGTCTGTCACATTATTCATTTTAATATTTTAGATTTTTTGATTAATTTAGCACAAAGATAGTGATGATTTTTTATTTTAGTTAACTATCTGAAAAGCAGTTTTTTTCACCAATTTCCGACGATGCCCTTAATTAACAAAAACTTCAACCCAACTGTTCAACATCCGGCTTCGGTTCAATCTGTTATTTTGGACCTCCCCCAAATTGTGACCGCCGTTGACGAAAATGGGATTTTTGTGGCGTGGAATAAAATTGCGGAAGTGGTGTTTGGATGGACTGCCGAAGAGATAATCGGAAACCCTAAGGCTTCTGATCTTTTATACCCCGATCCCGAGTATTTAAACGACCTGAGAGAATACTGGCACGAGTCAAAAGGGCAATACCTTAATTACATCTGGAAAGTTACCTGCAAAAACGGCGAAGTGAAATGGATAAGCTGGTCGAATATTTCACACGATCACTCTGTTGAAGGATGGTACTCCTGGGCTTTGGGTACCGATGTTACTGAAATTAAAGAAATTAGTGAGAAACTTGAACAAAATGAGGTGGGTTTAAGAACCATTACCCATATTTCTGAAGTCTTGCTCTCTGAACCTGATTTTGACACCGCAATTCATCAGGTTTTTGAAATCCTCTATGAAATTTCGAATGCTGACAGAGTCTATATCTTCGAAAATGATTACGACCCAAACACTGATCGTTGGTATATGAACCAAACTTACGAGTGGACAAAAGACAGTATAAAGGTGCAGATTGATAATCCGGAACTTCAGGGGCTGTGCTACAACGATTTCTGTCCCAGATGGAAAGATACAATGCTCTCAAAACTTGCGATTAACGGGCTGGTAAAAGATTTTCCGCAGATAGAACAGGACGCATTGGCACCTCAAGATATCAAAGCTTTGCTTGCTGTTCCCATCTACTTAAACGATGAGTGGTGGGGATTTATTGGGTTTGATAATTGCACAAAAGAAGAAATCTTTTCTGAAAGAGATGAAGTTCTTCTACGGTCAGCTGCTGTGGCAATAGGCGGGGCTATTCAACGGGAGAAAACCAACAAGGAACTGAGAATTGCTAAGATTCGTGCCGAAGAAATGAATCGGTTAAAATCCAACTTCCTCTCAAACATGTCGCACGAGCTACGCACCCCGCTGATAAGCATTTTGGGGTATGCTGATATACTAATGGAAGAATTACGCGACCTTGAATTCATCAAAATTGCCTCTTCCATCAAATTGGCAGGGCAACGGCTTAACAGTTCGCTTAATCTGATTCTCGATCTTTCCCAAATTGAAGCAAACGCATTATCACTTAACTACAAAATGTTGAATGTTTCAGATTTGATTCACGAAATTATCTCTAACTACGAGATTGAGCTTCAGGAAAAATCGCTTTATGTTGAAGTTTCTATACCTCAAAATCTCTCTTTGATTAAAACTGACAGGAAAATCCTCGGTGGTATTTTTGAGAATATGTTGAGTAATGCCATCAAGTTTACGAACAAAGGAGGAATTAATGTTACGGTTACTCCGGAGAATGATTCCGTTTCCAATAACATCAATCTTATTGTTGCAGACACGGGAATTGGCATTGCGCCCGAACTTCAGCATACTATTTTTGAGGCTTTCAGGCAGGAGTCTGAAGGGCTTTCACGCAAATTTGAAGGTATTGGCTTAGGGTTAACCATTATTAAAAAGTTCAGCGAAAAATTAGGCGGAACCGTGGAACTGCAAAGTAAACCCGGCGTTGGCACTACTGTGACTGTTAACCTGCCGACTTTTCCCGAACTTACGGAAGAAGCTGAAATTAGTGAGGAAACCCCCGATACTTTTTCACCCTCCTGGCATGTAAGCAAAAAAATTGCCCTGTGCGAGTCGGATTCCTCAACTGCAACTATGCTAAGGATTTATTCAAGAAAAATTGCTGAGGTCGAGTCATACAGGCTGGTTTCTGATTTGGTGCTTTCAAAGAATTTGGTGAAACCCGACCTTTTAATCCTCGATTTAAATGTCAGAAACATTGAAAGCCGGCAACAACTTTTAGAGGCAATTAAAACAACGCCTTTGCTTAACTCCGTGCCGATACTCTCGTTTTCAACATACGGTGTGGTGCTGAATTCCGAAAAATCGGCTGAAATGGGCTTCGACGGCTTCATTCCTAAACCGGTAACAAAATCAGAATTTTTAAGGATTATTAAAAAGTATATCTAACCGTTTTAGTTAGAGTTAAGGCACCCATACCCGGCTGAAAACTTCTCTTCTAATACCGTGCACTATGGGCTAAAACTCCTCTTCCAATTCCCGTAAAAATTCCAAAGCGGAAATATTTTCAATCGATGAGAGATCGCCCAAAACAACACCACCGGAAGCGATTTCACGAAGCAAACGACGAACAATTTTACCGTTTCTTGTTTTCGGCAATGCTTCGGTAAACCTGATTTCATCAGGGCGGGCGATGTGCCCAATTTCAACCATCACATGGTTACGCATCTCTTCTTTCAGCAGAAGCGAGGCGTTTGCGCCCTCTTTCAGTGTTATAAAAGCAACAATCGAGTTGCCTTTCAGGTCATCGGGTCTTCCGATAACTGCCACTTCTGCAACATCTTTGTGAGTATGGAGTGCGTTTTCAATCTCGAGTGTGCTGATTCTGTTGCCGGAAACCGTAACCACATCATCAACGCGCCCGAGAATCCAGAAATAGCCGTCTTTATCTTTCCGGGCACCATCACCGGTGAAAAAATCACCACCGAAACCTGCCCAGTAATCTTCTTTGTATCTCTTCTTATTTCCCCAAATGCCGCGAGCGATCGAGGGCCAGCTGTCTTTAAGAACCAAAAAGCCGTTTTCACCCGTCTTAACACGGTGCCCGTTTTTATCAACCACTTCAGCCAGAATGCCCGGCAAAGGAAGTGTAACAGAGCCCGGTTTCAACGGCGTAACCCCGGGAATAGAAGCCAGCATGAAAGACCCCGTTTCAGTCTGCCACCACGCATCGATTATCGGGCACCTTTCCTTCCCCACCATTTTGTAGAACCAGAACCAAACTTTTGGGTTAACAGGCTCACCGCCAAGTGCAAGCACCCGCAATGAACTAAGGTCATACTTACTAACCCATCCCTCACCCATCCTCATTAAATTTTTCACATAAGTGGGGGCGGTAAAAAAGATTGAAACCTTATGTTTATCAATCAGTTTCCACATAACATCCGGCTGAGGTGTTACCGGCGCGCCCTCGTACATTAACATAGTTACACCGTTAAGAAGTGGTGCATAAAGACCATAAGTGTGCCCCGTAGCGAAGCCGAAATCAGCCGTGCACCAATATACATCCGTTGGTTGAATATCGAAAACCAACTTGAAAGAGTAGTAGGCGGCGGTCATGTATCCGGCCGTTGTGTGTATAATCCCCTTTGCTTTCCCCATTGTGCCGCTGGTGAAAAGGATGAATAAAGGGTGCTCAGAATCCAGGTGTGCCGCATCGCAATTATCGGAAGCTTCAGCCATCAGATCGTGCCACCAAAAATCCCTCCCGTTCACAATTTTTACTGATGATTCGTGCAGCCTTCTGAATAAAATAACGGTTGAAACATCCTGGCAACTTTCCAGCGCAGCGTCAACTGCAGGTTTAAGATATATGTTGCTGCCTCGTCTTACGGCTAAATCGCTTGCAATCACAATTTTTGCTTTAAGTTCCAAAATTCTGTCTTTTAATGCTTCGGGTGAAAAGCCCGCAAAAACTACAGAGTGAGTGGCACCTATTCGTGCACATGCAAGCATAGCTATTGCCATTTCCGGTACCATACCCATGTAGATAACCACTCTGTCCCCTTTTTTTACTCCTTTTGCCAACAACACATTCGAAAATTTTGATACTTCGGAGTGCAGCTGCAGGTAGGTAAGTGTTCTGGTTTCACCCGGCTCGCCCTCCCATATAATTGCCGCTTTGTTTCGCTCAGGTGTACTCAGGTGGCGGTCCAAACAGTTATAACTGATGTTTGTTTTTGCACCGACAAACCATTTAGACTCGTAAGTTGAGCCTTCCCGGATGTGTTTCCAGTATTTGAACCAGTGAAGTTCGTCGGCTACATTTCCCCAAAAACCTTCCGGATTCAATACCGATTCTTTGTATAATTTTTTGTATTCATCCAAGGTTTTCACAACAGCTCGGTCGCTGAACTCTTTCATTGGATGATATACTTTTTTCAACGATGAATTCATCCTGATTATTCGTTTTTTCAGTTTATTGTCGTTCATAGTCTGTTTATGTTTTGTTAATTCCTAAGTTAAAATTCTTTAGTCTGTAAACTTTTGTGTTTATCCCCCTGTTTTCTCCGGTTTCTCTGTTTTCTGCAAAAGCGAAAATGAAATTATAGCTGTATATACCAAAACCTTGTTCTTTTCATTCCGGAAGCGCTCATTTGCCATACACAAAGCGAAGCGCTCATTTGCCAAACATGAACCGCAATGGTCTTTCCAAACGGTCAGCCCACGCATCTTCGTTGTGACCCGCACCGCGGTCAAAATAATAATCTAACTCCTCACCAAGCACAAAACCTTTTGAAGTTAGAAGGCAAAACATTTTTTGAGCGTCTTTTTTGCCGTCTTCACCACTGTCGATGTATATCTTCATGTTTTTTCGCCCTTTTGAAGATTCTATTCTCTTGAAAATAGCACCGTTTCCGTAGTAAAAAGAGGACGAAAGGCACCCCGCCATTCCGAAAACATGAGGATATTCCCAAATCATACGAAGCGAACACAACCCTCCCATCGACGACCCCATTATCGCCGAGGCTTCTCTGTCAGGTAAGGTTCTGAAGTTATTATCGATAAATACTTTAAGCTCTTCCGCAATAAATTTTAAGTAATAATCGCCTTTTTCACTCTCGCTGTATTCTTCCAAACGATCACGCGTGTTGTATATCCCTACCACCATAATCTCTTCAATCTGACCTGTACGAATCAATCGGGTTACACTTTCGTCAACTCGCCAGTCTCTGCCCGCAAATGAAGTTAAAGGGTCAATTAAATTTTGACCATCGTGCATGTATAAAACGGGGAAATGACGGCTTTTGTCGTTCTTGTACGACGGAGGAAGCCAAACCAGCAGATCGCGCTCTGCTATCGGGTAACGACTCCTAAATTTTCGATAATATACAACGGAACCAACTATTTCCGTTTTTCCGTTGTTTCTATTATTTAACAATAAGGTTTTTGTTCTCTCTTTTTTTATAATTGGGAATTTATTCTTGTTGACCTACAAGTTAAGAACCTTTTTGCTTAAAAAAAAGACTTTTCGGAGTTTATTTACAGGTGAAGTTTCTTAAATTTTTGCAAATTTACCGGGAATTGGTGCCTTTTGTCTCTTTTCACCGGAATTTGTTGTGAATTGTTGCTGTTTTGTTACTGTTTTATTACCGTTTTGTTGCGTAACTTGCTATTAATTGCCGGTGATTATGATTTGTAGGGATTTGGTTCGGTGGGTGGTTGCAATTTCGTTCGCTGGCAGTTGCAATTTCGTTCATGGGAGGCAGTGCACGGCTTCAACTTTGGCATTTTGAAGCATTGGTTAAAACCGGCTGCTGCCTGTTAAAACCCGATATTGTATTATTAGATTTTTTTTAGAATTTTTATTGGAGATTTACCGTGAGCAAGAATCTTTTACTTTGGATTTCTGCCTTTGTTATCGTATTTCTGTTTACTTTGGTGCGCCCCTATATCAGAGGTGAACAGCCCGTTAGCGGTACTATCGGCATTGAGGGGAAAAAAATTTCGTACCTCTTCCCCCGAGAATGGGAAGCAGGAACAGACCTTAAATTCCTGATTAGAAACGATAACCCAAAAGTTACGGGATATTATGTTATCAATCTACCCGACGGGAAAAAAGTTAAAAAAGAATTAACCGTTGGTAAAGAGGAACTTATCGGCGTGCTTCCTGCTGCTAAACCCGGTGAATCGGTTGACTATACGGTTTTCTTAAAATATGACGATAAACAGACCCAAATCCCATACAATACAACCCTCACTACTGTTTTTACCGGCAAAGTGAGCCTGATTATCAAAATTTTCTACCCGTTGATGCTTTTTATTCTGTCACTGCTGGCTGTAAGAGGCGGTTTGGAATTTTTTAACGAGGAGGGAAGGTACAAGCTTTACACTATTTTCACAGCTGGCGCAGCCGTTTGTTTAAGTTTTATAATCGTGCCCGTAAGAAACCTTCTGCTGATTGCACCCCCTGCCGGTACAATCCCCCCGCCGGGTGATATGTTCACCGCTGAAACCTTTTTCTATTCTGTTTTGTGGGTTCTGGTTAGTATTTTGGTTTTCTTCAATATCAAACCCGGTTTTACGCTTTTAGTCGGTTCAATGTTTACTCTGGCAGGTTTATTGTTTATTTAATATAAACTCAAATTCGCCACACTGTTTAAGTGCGCACTATCAATGGCCGGTTTGCTGTTTATTTAACGAAAACCGTAAGAGAAGTGGTGGGTTCAAACAAAGAAGTAGGTAAATTGCAAACCGAGAAATTGCAAACCGGTTAGCTCGAAAACAGGCGGTTCACAAATCTGTAAGTTTCAAACACTTAAGTTGTAACCCGAAAACAAATAATTCACAAACAGGTAATTCGAAACGAAGTAAAATCAGTAAATTTTTACTAAATCAACTCCTTTGTAGTAATGAAGCAATATTTCATCAAAGGAGAAGCCTTTTTCTGCCATAACGGCTGCACCTATTTGGCATAAGCCAACTCCGTGACCCCACCCGGCACCGAACAGAACAAATTTTCCGGGGATGTTATCTTTTTCTTCTAATGTTTCCACTACAAATGCGGATGAATAAAGGTGCGATTCGGAAAGAGCACGGCGTATCTCAAGCTCTTTCCCGATTGTTATGCTGCGCTTCGTTCCTGTGATTTTCAGCCGGATTATTCTTCCGGACTCTCCCCGCTCCAACGGCACCATTCTTACAATTGCACCCAAATCCACATCCAACTTCTTTGCCAGCAATTCCTGAAGTTGTTCCTGCGAAATTTCAACCTGCCACCTGAAAAAATCATCCGTTTCCTGATCATAATGGAGCAAAACCTGCGAAAGAATTGATTTATCTTTCGTGTTACAGTATGCCTCAGGCTCGTTGGTTATCCATTTGGTTGCGTTGGTTTCATTGGTCAGGTTGGTATCGTAGTCTTCCGGTTCAAATTTATAATCGACAATTTTGCTGAGATAGGGCACTTTTTTACCCTCCCAAACATTCTCGAACGATTCTGAAACGCCGCCGCACGACTTCGAAAACCGGGCATCGCAAATTTCGTTGCCATATTTCATTACTAAACCGGCGGTTTCTTCAACGGCTTTACGGGCTGAATCTGTGAAAATTTTGGTGATACCTTGGTATCTTTGGCAGTGATCATCGGCGCAAACATCGAAATCTTCATGGTCCTCACGGTCGTACCACCGAAGTATCTCATCATCCGTGAAAACCATCCCTTTTTGCGCAGCCGTGAGGTTGCCTTTGGTTTTCGACTGCTCAATCTGCGAGAGCAACCAGCTGCGCGAAATTACAGCGTGCGCTTTCAGCAACGAAAGGCTGCTTTTAGCACTCATTTCCGATGAAATTACGCTTTTTAAGTACTCTTCTATATTTATAATGTTAATCGCTGTTACTTTATCACCTTTTCGTAACAGCTTTAAGGTTCCTTTAAAATTCTGCTTCTCTCTTCTTTCCCAGTGAAACTGAACACCAATAACCACATCTTTAATCATAAAATGCTCTGTCTCAGGTGAGTTAGGCCTGAAGAAAATGCTCGTTTCATCACTTATTTTTTTGCCGGAACCCTCAACCACAAGCTTTCCGTTTTTCACCCGTGCCTGGAATATTCCGCTGAAAAAATCTTCCTGGTTGTTTGTGTAATAATCGCCATAGCAGGTGAAATTTATTACACTGTCAGTTAAAATGCCCACGCTTATTAGCGGTTCATCCATACCTTACCTTAAATTAAAACAAAATTTCAAGATCGAATATACAAAACCTTTTGAAAATTTTAATCTTTTTAGAACCGTCGGTTTGATTATCTTTATTATTTTTGTATTAATTTTTAAAAAAGTGTTTGTATGAAGAGAAAAGTAAGAATTATCGGTTTCCCTATGGACCTCGGCGCCGGAAGAAGAGGCGTCGATATGGGGCCCTCCGCTTTACGCATCGCTCAACTTTCTGAAAAATTGGAAGAGCTGGGATACGAAGTCGATGACCTCGGCGATATTGATGTCGGGATTATGGAAACCGAAGCCGTTAAAGATGACAAACTTAAGTATATCGACGAAATTGAAAGAACCTCGCTGAAGCTCGCTAAAGTGGTTGAAGAAACTCTTGAAGCTGAAGATTTCCCCCTATGCATCGGCGGCGATCACTCTATGGCGCTCGGTACTCTCGGCGGCATTGCTTCTTATTGCAGAAAACGAGGGCAAAGCCTCGGCGTTATTTGGATTGACGCACACACCGATATGAACAGCGATAAAACAACCCCATCAGGAAATATTCACGGAATGTCACTCGCCGCTTCCCTCGGTATCGGGCACCCCCGCTTGGTTGACCTCTATGGCGAAGGACCCAAACTTAATCCGGAGGATGTAGTGGTGATTGGCGCCAGAAGTATTGATAAAGAAGAGCGCATTAACATCCAAAAATCGGGCATTACTGTTTATACTATGTCAGATATCGATAAAATGGGCATTCACAGAATTGTAACAAAAGTGCTAAAACAGTTCAAAAATAAGGTTGATCATATTCATGTCAGCTTTGATGTTGACAGTGTTGACCCTACAATTCTGCCAGGTGTAGGTACGCCGGTGCCCGGCGGGTTAAACTATCGGGAAGCGCATTTGCTTATGGAAACGATTGCCGAGTGCGGCTGCATGTCTTCTCTTGAAATTACTGAAATTAACCCGATTTTGGATACTAAAAACAACAGCGCGGTTTTTGCCGTTGGGTTAGTTGCCTCGAGCATGGGGCTGCGGATTTTGTAATATGATTTAACCGCTTTTTGGTTAAATTTTTGAATATTTGGAGTTTATCGGATTGAAATTGAAAGGATTTCCCTGATTGTAGTTTGGGAAGTTTTTTGATTTAATCCGAGGGATTTCCTGATGGAAATTGAGATGATTTTCTGATTAAACCCGGGAAATATTCGGACTATTGTAGATGAAATTCGAACTATTGTTGATGAAATTCGGATTGTTATTTGATGAAATTCGGATAACACACAGTTAAACACCTAAACAGTTAAAATGAACCACCTGAAACAATTTCTGACTTACCTTATCATTATTGCCTCCGTCATGTGGATTTTGATGGAGCTTGAGGTGTTGGATATTAACTGGCCCTTTATTTTCTCGTTTTTGTTCATTCTTTCGGGGCTGGCTACTGTGGTTGTGGTGTTCGGAAAACATGATGTACCCGCACTTTTAATCGGCACTACTCTCTTTTTAGTCGGAATTTTAATCTATCTGAACCACAATTTCATGTCGATCCCATGGGCACAGTTGCTGCTTCCCACAGCCATGTTTATGATCGGAGTGAACCTGATTATCCTTTTCTTGGATAACCCGAAAGTGCCCGGCTTTTTGATCGTGTCGGTCGTCTTTATCGGGTTTCCCTTTTTCTTTTTAAGCCAGGAGGACTCGATGACTCTCTCTTCGATGTTCACAGCAATCGGAGATATGGTTACAAAATACTGGCTGATAATTTTCTTAGCGGTTATTTCGGTTGTTTTTATTCTTTTGCAGGGTAAAAACTCCGGCGAGAATGGGGATAATGATAATTGAGCAATCAGGAAGTATAACTTAAAAACACAACACTTCCACCCTTAGAAGCAGACGGCTCAGGCAGCAACGGGAGATAATTGCTTAATAACTATAGTGGTTATTTTGCCGGAGGTGCTTCAACCTCTCTTTTGAATAACAACATCCCGCTCATAATTACAGTGTTCGAAGGCGTTTCCGCACCGTTTATATCTTCTTCAGTTAACATTAATTTGTAGCTTCCGCCTTTTGAAAGGTCCGGAACACCGTCAAGCTCGAAAAATTCCAAATTTTGTGAAGGGGCAACTACATCACCCACTTTTTCGTATTTCCCGTCGTCTTGAATCCAAAGTTGGAAACCCTTCCCCGCATTGAAAGAAGTAACATTCGAAAACTGCAAAAAACCTCTTTTATCCGAAACTGAGTAAAAGAACTTACCGTAAGCACCCGGATAATCATCACTTCCTATCAGATTAACAATCCCTACGACTTTTGAAGTGGCAAGAAACAGTATGAGATCCTGGTTAATAATCGCAGTGCTTTTCATGATCTCTGATTTTTTCTGCGCAGTGCCGAGTTCGTTTAACCTTCGGTCGATTTTTTCATCAGAATTAATCACTAAAGTAAGAAGAACAATAACCATTACACTGAACAGAACCACAACAGAGCCCAATACCCCCCAAAACAAGGCTTTGCTTACGCCACCGGTTTTCTCTGTGGCGCCGTAAATCCCTCCTCCTTCGTAATGTCTTTGCTGAGCGCCGGCATAAACTCCAGGCTTTTCTTGTCCGGTGGGATATGGCTGCGAAGCGGACTGCGACGCGACAAATCCCTCACTGCCTTGTGGTTGTAATGCGCCCTGATTCCCGGCTTTTGCACCAATCGTTCCTGTGGTTTCTTCTTCACCGATCTCCTGATCAATCAGTTTTTTTCTTAGTGCCCGCTGTGGCGTTATTTGATGTTCCGGTTCGGCCTCATCTGTTGGTTCATCAACCGTATATCCCTCTTCTGAACCTTCATATTCCGGAGTTTGAGTTGCGGGTTCATCCGTAATTGTTCCGGAATAGGGATCAAAATGCGGCATTTCAGAAGCGTCAATTAACCTCTCACTTAAAGTATCTGTTGTTGGCGATCCTCCGTTATTAACTTCTCCCTCTACATTACCGCCGGTAAGCTCCGGAGCTTTATCACCACCACCGAAACCTTCCCCTGCCCCACCGGAGTTGCTCCCTGAAAGATCATCTCCAAAGGAATCTAATGAAAACGATCCATCCCGACCGGATACGGGGGGTCTTCCAAAACCGGGCAGACGCGGTATTCCCCCTTGAGGACGACCACCACGGCGTGCGCTGCTTTGATCATCCCGTGAAGGAGCGGAATCAAAACTACCCTCTATTGAAGAAGGTGTTGAAAAAGATGAACCGGAAGAGGAAGAACCATCGGCAGAATTCGAAGGTGAACCTGATGGCGCAATATATCCCGGATGTGTGGGTTGCCCCGATAATCCCAAGTGCCCGGATTGTCCAAACTGACCTGATTGCTCCGAAAAGCCAGACTGCCCCGATTGCCCGGGTACGCCTGATTGCCCTGATTGCCCGGGTACGCCTGATTGCCCTGATTGCCCCGACCGGGCGTTTCCAGAACCTGAGGATACTGCACCCGAAGACGCCCCGAATGAACCAAATGGAGCAAAAGGCTGAAAACCCGAGCTGCCGGAAGATTGTGATCCTCCGAAAGATGAACCTGAATCTGTTCCCGTTGGCGTAGGTTCTGCAGCAAAAGAACCAAGTTTGGTAAAGCTGATCCTCTTCTTACCCGGGAGAATTGTTGATGCAGGCGAGATTGTCTCTTCAATTTTTGTGAGAATGTGCTCAATTAAGTGTGGCGGCACATCTTTGGGGTCGATAAACGACACTAAAAGTGCGGTCAGATTCTGATATTCGCCAAGTTCCTGCCATGCAAAATCGTCGCTCGATTCAATCGCGTGAACTGTTTCAATAAATTCATCCTTGTCAAGCGCACCAAGAGCAAACGCCTGAATCAGATTTTCGTATTTCTGTTTCTCTTCAGGGCTCATGCTTCACCGTGCAGTAAATTATCGCGCAACGAACCAAGCGCAAGCCTGATCTTCGAGTTCACTGTCTGAACCGGAATGTTCAAATTCTTGCTGATTTCAGATTGAGTGAAACCGAAATATAACCCGAGGTAAATGACATGCTGCTGCGCTTCGGTTAAACGCATAACTGCGTTTTCGATGTTTTTGCTGATATTAAGCGCTGTTTCAAGGTCTAACGGATCAATCTGCTTGGAAAGATGTGGTATTATAATGTAGTTTTCGTAATCATCTGAGTATTCTTCAAGAAGTGCCGGGTTCCATTTTCTTCTTTTGGCATCTACTGCTTTGTTGCGTGCTAAGGTAATGATCCAGCAGTATGCGTTTTGAGAATTGATATCGTATCTGTTCGCTTTGTTCCATATTATTACGAATATCTCTTCGAAAATTGTGTCTGCTAATACTTCATCTTCAATAATCTTGGAAACTAAAGCATAAACAATTTTCGAGTACCGTCGATAGAGGTCTCTGAAAGCGTCGGTATCTCTCTTTGCAATTTTTATTAATAATTCGTGGTCACTCATCGAAAAGCTCCGGATGATTCACAATCTTTTCAGCAAAATAAATTAATTTTTTCATATTAACCTACAAATTTATAATTTTTATTAGCCTGCCGCAAATATTTTACGCTTATTTAACGAGTATTTTTCGGCGTTAGTCGGTTTGTAGAAAAATTTATTATACAATCCATCTGTTATTCCGAAGCTTTTTTGCAACTCCTGCTGCTTGCCTCGTATCCTCATCCAAATCCATTTCATCAGTGAGGCACAAATATTATCTAAAGGTTTTAGATACCGGACTTTCTGTTTTTGTTTATGACATTGCTTTTTCTTGTGGTTGAAACATTGCGTTTGTTGGTTCACAAGACGGTGCTTTTTCTTGTGGTTGAAACATTGCGCTTTATTGTTTGAGGCATCTTGGTCGTTTGTGTTTGAAACAGTTCTTACTCTTGTGTGAAACAGTCAAGTGATAACCTTAATGATTTGCACAAAGATGGCAGTGGCACAACCGATTGCTTGCTGCTCCGAATTTATCGTGCTCCGTTATTGTGATGCTCCGGAGTTCAACAAAATATTTTTTAGGGTAATTACGGCTGCTCCGCCTACCTCAAAAAGAATAAATTACAGGCAAGTTTTGAAAACAGTTTTACGCTACACAGCAAAATTAAATGCGATCTGCTGATTATATTTTTCCCGATAATATTAAATAAATTTAAAAAAATATTATTAAAGTAACACTATAAGTACAAAATCATAATTATCTTATTATTATGATGATTGATTCAATCAATTAATTTAACACTTTAATATTTAATTTAAAATTTTTCAAGCAATATTATACAATTTTAAAATAAAAAAGCCGTTCTGATCTTTAAATCAAAACGGCTTTTTTAATTGTTATTTGGTCAATATTTTTTGGAATATTACCTTAAAAATGCTCCCGTGTGCCTCATATATTAACTTGTATCATGCTCCCTCAGTTAAGAGTAAGTGCATGATTCGTGCTCCGATAATGGGTGATATCCAAAATACCGAACACCATACATAACCCGTGCTCCCGTATCATAAGTCAGTCTCTCTCACATTATTTCAACTGAATAAACCACCCTAATTTTGCAGATCTGCCAGAATCGATTCTAACTTCGAAAGGTTTTCTTCCCAATCTCTCTTTTTGTTTCGCTCTCTTTCAATAATCTCAGCAGGTGCACGGGAGACAAACTCTTGGTTAGAAAGTTTCTTCTCCAGCCCGGTTAAACCGCCTTTAACTCTTTCGATTTCTTTCTCTAAGCGGTTTCTCTCAACCTCAATGTCAATTAGTCCCTCTAAGGGAACAAAAATTTCGCAATCTTTAATAACTGCAGAGGCGCTTTTAGGCGGTTTCTGCACATCAGTACCAAATTTAATTTCCTCAACTTTTGCAAGTTTTCGAATCAAATCATCGTATAACGGATCAAACATACCGGTTTTTAAGAAAACTTTCACATTTTTTGACGGAGCAATCTTCATTTCACCGCGAATGTTTCTAATTGCAGTAATGATTTCCTGAAGTAACCCCATCTTCTTTTCACCTGCCGGGTCAATCTTTTCTTCATCAGCCTCAGGGAAAGTTGCAACGCTTATCGAATCCCCCGCTTCCCTCTTCTTTATAAGTTGCCACAGTTCTTCAGAAATATAAGGCATAAAAGGGTGAAGCATTCTCAAAATCCTGTCGAACAGCCCAATCGCTTTTTGCGCTGTGTCTGCTTTTATAGCAGAATCATCGCTGTAGAATTTGCTCTTTATCAGCTCAATGTACCAGTCACAAAAATCAGACCATATAAAGGAATATATCAGCTTTGCCGAGTTGGTAAGCTCAAAATCCTCCAAATTTTTGTTCAACTCCCGCACTGTTGAGTTTAACCGTGAATTTATCCAACGATCCACGAAATCTTCCGAAGCGGGTTTATAATCAGGGTCGTAAACAAAACCTTCAGGCGTATTCATCAAAATAAACCTGCCGGCATTCCAGATTTTGTTCGCAAAGTTGCGCCCGATTTCACACTTATCTTCACTGAATCTCACATCCTGCCCCAACGGCGCTAAGAACATCATCGTAAAGCGAAGTGCATCAGCACCATATTTATCTATCACATCCAACGGATCCGGCGAGTTCCCGAGTGACTTGCTCATCTTCCGCCCCAAATCATCCCTTATTACGCTCGTGAAATAGACATGTTTAAATGGTATCTCGCCCTGGAAATAAAGCCCCGCCATAATCATTCGTGCAACCCAGAAGAAAATAATATCGGGAGCAGTTACAAGCGCATCGGTCGGATAGTAATATCTTTGTTCCTCTTCGGTCGTAAATACATCGTGTGCCCACAACCAGCTCGAAGCCCATGTATCAAGCACATCGTTATCCTGAACCCAATTTTCAGAATCAGCAGGCGGTACAACATCACAGTAAATTTCACCACTCTCTTTGTGATACCAAACCGGAATCCTGTGCCCCCACCAAAGCTGCCGCGAAATGCACCAGTCTTTTATATTTGCTAACCAATGCTCGTAAGTTTTCACCCAGTGATGTGGATAAAACTTAATTTTTCCCTCAGAAACCACATCGATGGCGGGTTTTGCGAGCTTATCCATTTTCATGAACCATTGCTCAGAAATATAAGGCTCAACCTGCACATTACCCCGCTGCGAAAAACCAATATTTGTTGTATAATCTTCACTTTTCACCAAATATCCCCCCTCTTCCAGCATTTTCATCGCCTTTTTACGCGCCTCGTACCGTTCCAGTCCGTGAAACTCAGCCGGCGCATTTTCGTTAAGAGTTGCGTCGGGATTAAGGATATTAATGAATTGCAGGTTATGTCTGTGCCCGATCTCATAATCGTTCACATCGTGTGCCGGTGTAATTTTCACCGCACCGGTTCCAAACGATGAATCCACATAATCATCAGCAATTATTTCAATTTCACGACCCGTTAACGGTAGAATAACTTTTTTGCCGACAAACCCCGAGTATCTTTCATCATTTGGATTAACCGCAACGGCAGTATCGCCAAACATCGTTTCGGGTCTCGTGGTTGCAACCACCACTTCCCCACTTCCGTCAACCATCGGGTAGCGGATGTGCACAAGTTTGATGTTCATCGTTTGATAGTAAACTTCCTCGTCGGAAATGGCGCTCTGCGTTTTGGGATCCCAATTAACCATGCGATAGCCGCGATAAATCAGCCCGTCTTTGTACAGTTTTACGAACGCATCAATCACTTTCCGGTAGTAATGATCGTCCATCGTGAAGCGCAGGCGCTCCCAGTCGCAGCTGATACCTAATTTTTCAAGCTGACTTATAATAATTCCGCCGTATTTTTCTTTCCATTCGTGGCAGTGCTTTAAAAATTCTTCGCGCCCGATCTCTTTTTTATCTATTCCCTGCTCTGCGAGGTGCTGCACAACTTTCGCTTCCGTTGCAATAGAAGCATGGTCCGTTCCCGGAACCCAACAAGCATTAAAACCTTGCATCCGTTTGTGCCGTATTAAAATATCCTGAATTGTATTGTTGAGAACATGCCCCAAATGAAGCATTCCTGTAATATTAGGCGGCGGAATTACGATGGTGTAAGGGGTTTTATTTGTGTCAATTTCAGAACGGAAAAGCCCATGGTCCTGCCAGTATTTGTACCATTTCGCTTCTACGGGTGAGGGGCTGTATGCTTTCTCTATTTCAATCATTAAGTTTCCGGAAATTAAAAAATACGAATTTTAAATATACGGAGATTTGAAAGATTTGCCGGCAGAGGGCTACAGACTATAATCTATAATCTTTGAAGTGGTGGTAAGTATAGTGTGGCGATTTGGTTATATGTTTGCCTTGTGAAGTTGATTTAATGTATAGCAACTACAAAGGTCTTTTTAACCACTTTCCTTTCACTCAAAATATTTTGCTTTTGACGCAATTTGATAGCCGATGTTAAAAGATTTTTTGAATTGTAAAATTAAGCTTTAAAAACACCGGTGCGTTTCCCGGTATGGGTGTTATTAAAAAAATTCTTTTCAACAAAACTAACTGTAATCCAAATCAACCTGAATTCCAAGAAGCTTATCCGCGTGGGACTCATCCTTTAGTTCCAAACAAACATTTTTTTCTATAATATTTTCTATTTCGTCTTTAGTCAGGTGTTTTTTTAATTCGTCTAACTGGTTTTGATTCATTGAAAGTACATATTGTTTTTTTGACTTAACTATATATTCATTCAGAATCCTAAATATTTCTGCTGTTTGTCTCGGATCAATATCACTTAAAACTCTGCTGTCATGGAACAAAAAGTTTACTCTGTGAGAGTAACCTTTAAGCAACAGTGTCAGGTCGTAACAAAATATTTTGATATTGTTAATTCCATCAGAACTATCTGCCTCAATTTTAGCATCAATATTAAACCTTATCTGGTTATCTCTCTCATTATTATAGATTGTAATTCCTGCTGCAGCTTTTGGATAAAATCTTTTTGACAGTTCGCGGAAAAAATTTGTTGCGGTAGAAACTTTTTCCTTGAAATTCGTTAAATATTCGTCGGTTCTTTTTGTTGATTCAAGTAACTTTCGGTCTATTTCCAATTTTTCATTTTTATACATAGACATAAGTGCGTCAAATCGCTTAATTTCATCTCTCTTGAACCTCAAGTCAGTCAGTTTATGAGTCATTTGCACAAAAATATCCAACGCTTGATGGGCATTTAAGTATTTCAAATTCGAATCAAGTTCTTGCTCTTGTATCTTGATTTCTGCTGTAACATCATTTAATTTCCTCTGCAAATCATTTTTTTGCTCAAGCAGCCTTCGTTCTCTGTTTGAACTTAAATGCTCGTAAAAATTGTGCAATTCATCTAAAGTCTTAAGCGCCCCATCATTGAGAACAACAGAAGCTTCCTTGTATATTGTTTCGATTGATTCTCGTTTAATATCAGGTTTGATTACGAGAGTGTTATCGATGTTTTGAAGTTGATTTGTGAGAAGAATTTTTTGGTTTTGAAGTTGATCTAAATTAGCCTTTATTTTATCCGCCTGCGCACTAATTTCATAATAATCTTCTGCAACCTTGAAAGATTCTATATTTTGAGTTATTTTGGCAATGTTCTCATCAAGTTCACTCTGTGCTAATGATACATCTTTGTTTCCGATAAAAAAATCTCTTAAAATGGGGTCATTGCCAAGCTCTTTTATTAAGTTTTTTATCCGCTCTTCTTTTTTTCTCAATAAGTATTTTTCCTCTGCCATTTTCACATCAAGCCCTAATAACAAAGCGTTGATTATTTGGATTTGATATTCATTATTTATAGCATTTGGATTATTAAACGAGGTATAAGAAGCTTTTCGCGGCCGGAGAAAAAAAGCAAGAAGAGATCGAAATGTCAGGTGCTCTGTTTGTTCAGGAATTTTGAATAGAAGAGCACCCATAGTTTGGTTAAATTCTTTTAAAGTTATTTCCCGACCATCTAACTTTATTTTTGATTGATTTTCTGTACTTCTTTCTGAAATATAGTGTTTGTCACCAATTCTAAATTCAAGAATAAATTTCCATCCCGGGAGTTTTGTCCTAAAATCTTCTTTATTATTAGAACCAAGACAAAAGTGAATTATCGCTATAATTAATGATTTCCCTACTCCGTTGTAAGTCTTTCCTTTTTGATCAGTTAATTCAGGGTTTTTTTGGGTCGCTAAAATAAAATTGAGACCAACAGAGTTGTTAAATCTCACCGTTTTAAATGATTCTTTGTTCGAGGATAACGAAATTAATTGCATCTTTCGATCATCCCATTTTTCTCTGTTATCGCATTAATACCGTACAGGAAAACCAATGTTAAAATCAAATTTTCAAGTGTGTGTTTAGCATAATATCTATCTTGGCGGTAATCTTCCTGATAAGCATCCCACAGATCATCAACGCTGACAGGTGAGTCTATTTTTGTCAGTAAATAACTGCCAAAACCCAACAACGATTGTGAAAAGTTAATGTGCTTTGAAGGCATTAGCATAATTTTCTCTATTTTGGTTCATCAAATATATCGCAACTCTCAAAGTATTTAGAGATAAGTGTAATAGCTGCTTGTTGCAATGCAGACTTATTTTCCGGAGAACATTGTATAACCATCTCCCAAAATATATAATCACCGGAGTATTCGTCAAGATTATCCGGGAAATCTTTTTTGATCTTTTGATACATTGTAATCAATTTTTTTTGAACCTCAACTGCAAGATGTAATGCTTCAAGTGGAAATGGAATTTCGTAAATTTATTTAATGTAAAATAATAAAAAAGGAGATTCCTTTCATGCAAACGAAAAAGAGATTCACCCCCGAGCAAAAAGTCATCATTCTCAGAGA
>WBUK01000024.1 GCA_008933765.1 Ignavibacteriaceae bacterium
GATATTTCGGGGGGAGCTGTTGGTTACTCTGTTGATGGTGGGGCAGTTTTGGATAGGGAGGATGGTATTTCAGGAGGGGCGGTTGGTTCATCGGGAGGTTCTTCTGATTTATCAGTTGAACAAAGCAACATTTCCGGGGGAAGTGACACTGATAAGACCGGAACTTTTGATTTTGAAAAAAGCTACCGTGCTTTCAAAGAGGCAATGGATGACGATTTTAACACTCCAAGGGCGATTGCCGTCATTTTTGAATTTGCAAAAGAAGCAAATTCTTTTGCAGCTGCCGGTTTTAAAAACCCTTCCGAGCGTGCTGCAAACTTTTCTCAGGATTCTGCTGACTCAGTTAGCCCCTCCGTGAGTTCTGCTAATTCCCCGGTGGAATCGGGCAGCACCGCCAATTCTTCAGTGAGTGCCGGTGTAACAAAAGAGTTTTGGCAGGGTGTTATTGATTTTCTGAAGAAAACGGCAGAGGATGTTCTGGGTATTTTACGCACTGAAAGAGCCCCCACTTCCGTAAGAGACGCCGGACTTGAAGATGAACTCATTCAGCTTTTAATCAATCTGCGAATTGACGCCAAAAAAGAGAAAAACTACGCTCTTTCAGACAAAATCCGGAACGAGCTTAACACCCTCGGCGTGGTTCTGCAGGATACAAAAGAAGGCACCACTTTCAAAAAATTACGATAGTTGCGTAAGTTTTTAAGGTATAAACAATAAAATATCAGAAGATACAGCAGACTTTGTGGGCGGGATTTACAAATATTAAGAATACAAGTTTAAAATGAGCGACAATTCCTCCAAAATTAAGGTGAAAGTTGGGGAGCATGAAATTGAGTGCACCGTACGAAGAAGCCAAAGGGCGCGCCGATATTCGTTGAAAGTGTCGCAGTTGGGACTGTTGGAAATTGTTATTCCGTATCGGGGATCGTTTGACGACGGAATAAAGTTTTTGCAAAGCCGCCGGGAATTTATCGAGAAAAACCTTCACTATATTATTAAAGATAAAGACCTTCCTTTCACACGGTTAGGGAAGGAGATAAAAATCACCCATCTGAAGGATGTCAGAGCAGTTTACAGGCACAGTTTTATTTTTGATGAAAAAGAAGCCGCGCTTAAAATAATCAGTCCGCCGGGTGCAACCGAAACCATAAACGAGCTTTATGTAGTTTGGTTAGGGCTTATTGCAAAAGACTACCTTATCCCCAGAGGGTGGGAAGTGGCAAAAAAGCACGGTTTTCAGCCTTCCAATTTCCGCGTGCGCAAATTATCGAAAAGGTGGGGGCATTGCAGCTCCAAAAAAGAGATAACACTTTCGACTTTATTAGTTGCCCTCGATCCCGTTTTTATTGACCATATCATCCTGCACGAACTCTGCCACCTTAAAGTGATGGATCACTCACCCGCATTCTATGCAGAGTTCTCAAAGCATTCCCCAAACCACACAGAATTAGACACCAAACTAAAATCCGTCAGCCTGCGGGTGTTTTAGGTGTTTTTACATGTAAATATTTACCGCCTTCAAATTTTGAAGGGACAAAAAGGGTTCTCTCTTTATCCTGTGGCATTATTGTAAGATGAATTATTTTTCTGAAATTCACGCTGCAATTGTGTAAATAACGATACTGTTTAGAAAGCGGATAATCAGCCACAAGTTTAGATTTGAGTATTAATAAGTTATGAGGAGAAAGAAGCGTGATTTGGCAATAAGTAAAAAATTGTAAAGCTTTATGCCCAATTCAGTTTAATGTGTGCAAGTAAATCCGTTTTTTTTTGTTTGCCTGAAATATAAAAAGCTTCAATTTGGCTCAAATTTGAGGGAAAAGAAATCAATTTCAAATAAAAATCGTAAAACTTTAAAAAAAATTTGGTAAAACGAAAAAAAAATAGTTAATTAGAAGTCTGAATTATTTGAATTCTGAATGTTCATTCTGTTTTGAAACAGCTCTGAAATGAGCGACAGTGACGCCCGGCAGTTAAAGCCGGGTTTTAGCCGGAAATAGAAAAATAAAAATTTTTTATTTTTCGCTTGCACAGAAGTTGCAAAAGTCGTAAGTTTGAAGACTGTTTTTTTTGCGTTCTTTTAAGAGATATTGACAGACGCCCGGAGCGGGTGGTTACGAAAAAAAAAGAAAAAATATTGTAATATTTTTTTTTGTCTTGTTGACTTGAATGGGATAAATTTCGTAACTTTGTAGCCCGTTTTTGAAAAATTAGAAAAACGGAAAAATTGTTCTTTTACATAGTGGATGCATCTGACAGAAGTCGGATGATAAGATGACAAAAACTGTTATAAAGGCTTACAATCAATTTACAACGGAGAGTTTGATCCTGGCTCAGGACGAACGCTGGCGGCGTGCCTAACACATGCAAGTCGACTTGAAAGAAGACAAACCCGGACGCAAGAAAGGGCGAGTTTTCCGGAAGGTGGCGAAAGGGTGCGTAACACGTAAGCAACTTGCCCCAAGGTAAGGAATAACGTCGGGAAATCGGCGCTAACACCTTATAATGCAGCGGATCCGCATGGATATGTTGTTAAAGTATATCGCCTTGGGATAGGCTTGCGTCTGATTAGCTAGTTGGTGTGGTAACGGCACACCAAGGCAACGATCAGTAACTGGTCTGAGAGGATGATCAGTCACACTGGAACTGAGACACGGTCCAGACTCCTACGGGAGGCAGCAGTGAGGAATATTGGGCAATGCTCGAAAGAGTGACCCAGCAACGCCGCGTGGAGGATGAAGGTATTTTGTATCGTAAACTCCTGTGAGAGCAGATGAAAGACTAATCACGGATTAGGATGACCGTATGCTCAGAGGAAGCCCCGGCTAACTACGTGCCAGCAGCCGCGGTAATACGTAGGGGGCGAGCGTTGTCCGGATTTACTGGGTGTAAAGGGCGCGTAGGCGGAACGGTAAGTCAGTGGTGAAATCTTGCGGCTTAACCGCAAAACTGCCGTTGATACTGCTGTTCTTGAGTATAGGAGAGAGAGGCGGAATTCCAGGTGTAGTGGTGAAATACGTAGATATCTGGAAGAACACCAATTGCGAAGGCTGCTTCTTGGCCTATTACTGACGCTGAGGCGCGAAAGCGTGGGGAGCAAACAGGATTAGATACCCTGGTAGTCCACGCTGTAAACGATGAGTGCTAGATGCCGGAATCATTCGGTGTCGCAGCTAACGCATTAAGCACTCCACCTGGGAAGTACGATCGCAAGGTTGAAACTCAAAGGAATTGACGGGGGCCCGCACAAGCAGTGGAGCATGTGGTTTAATTCGATGCAACGCGAAGAACCTTACCTAGGCTTGAAATGCTTATGACCGGTTGTGAAAGCAACCTTCCGGCAACGGCATAAGCACAGGTGCTGCATGGCTGTCGTCAGCTCGTGCCGTGAGGTGTTGGGTTAAGTCCCGCAACGAGCGCAACCCTTACCATTAGTTGCCACCGGAGCAATCCGAGCACTCTAATGGAACTGCCTACGCAAGTAGTGAGGAAGGTGAGGATGACGTCAAGTCCGCATGGCCCTTACGCCTAGGGCTACACACGTGCTACAATGGCCGCCACAACGGGCAGCAAAATCGCGAGATGGAGCCAATCCCTAAAAAGCGGCCTCAGTTCGGATTGGAGTCTGCAACTCGACTCCATGAAGTTGGAATTGCTAGTAATCGCGCATCAGCATGGCGCGGTGAATACGTTCCCGGGCCTTGTACACACCGCCCGTCAAGCCATGGAAGCCGGGGGTACCCAAAGGCAGTGACTTAACCGCAAGGAGAGAGCTGTTTAAGGTAAAACTGGTGACTGGGGCTAAGTCGTAACAAGGTAGCCGTACCGGAAGGTGCGGCTGGATCACCTCCTTTCTAAGAGAACAGGTTATCTTATCGAAGATGGAAGCTGATGTATCCGCTATATTATGTTCTTTACATTCTGTATGAGTTCAGGACCGTAAGGTCTTAAGATTTGGGCCTGTAGCTCAGATGGTTAGAGCGCACGCCTGATAAGCGTGAGGTCAGTGGTTCAACTCCTCTCAGGCCCACCATTAGGGAAGTGCTGCTTTAAGAAGGCATAAGAAACGCCCTTAATGAGAATTAAGGGGCTATAGCTCAATTGGGAGAGCGCCGCCCTTGCAAGGCGGAGGTTAACGGTTCGATCCCGTTTAGCTCCACAAGGTTGTTCTTTGAAATACTGAAAGATCAGATCAAGATTTTTAATAATCTTGCTGATAGGATACAAATATCATGTCCATAGAAATTTAACAATTTCATAAAAATGCAAACAAAAGCATGACATTAGAATAAATTTTTTGGTTAAGTTACTAAGGGCACATGGTGGATGCCTTGGCACGAGTAGGCGAAGAAGGACGCGGCTACCTGCGATAAGCTACGGTGAGACGGAAGCAGTCTCCGACCCGTAGATTTCCGAATGGGGCAACCCAGGTGCGGTAATACGCATCTATCTCTACCTGAACACATAGGGTAGTTGAGGCAAACCCGGGGAACTGAAATATCTAAGTACCCGGAGGAAGAGAAAACAATCAGTGATTTCCTGAGTAGTGACGAGCGGAAGGGAAAGAGTCTAAACCGATCAATCTGTTAATGGTGGCAACCGTAGGATTGACGGGGTTGCGGGATACATTTAGGGTTTATTGCCAGAGACCCGGTGAGTAAAAAATCACATTATTAATTGAACCGTCTGGGAAGGCGGGCCATAGAGAGTGACAGCCTCGTAAGTGAAAATATTGTGACTCACCCGAATGTACACCCAAGTACCACGAAATAAGTGGAAGTTTGTGGGAATCCGGGAGAACCATCTCCTAAGACTAAATACTCACTCGTGACCGATAGTGAACCAGTACCGTGAGGGAAAGGTGAAAAGCACCCTTACTAAGGGAGTGAAATAGTACCTGAAACCATGTGCTTACAAACGGTTGGAGTCCCGATTCATCGGGATGACAGCGTGCCTTTTGGATAATGAGCCTACGAGTTACTCGTCAGTTGTTGGTTAAGTTCTTCAGGAACGAAGCCGTAGCGAGAGCAAGTCCTAACCGGGCGAATAAATAATAACTGGCGGTAGACGCGAAACCGGGTGATCTACCCTTGGTCAGGATGAAGTGAGGGTAAAACCTCATGGAGGTCCGAACCAGTGTGGGTTGAAAACCGCTTGGATGAACTGAGGGTAGGGGTGAAAGGCTAATCAAACTCGGAAATAGCTCGTTTTCCTCGAAATAGCTTTAGGGCTAGCCTCGGACAAGAGTGTTATGGAGGTAGAGCACTGATTGGGCTAGGGCTGTCACAACGGTACCAAACCCAGACAAACTCCGAATTCCATGAACATGTTCTCCGGGAGTCAGGCTGCGTGGGATAAGCTGCGTTGCCGAGAGGGGAACAACCCAGACCACCATCTAAGGCCCCCAAGTCACAGTTAACAGATAAAGGATGTTAAGTTGCTTAGACAACTAGGATGTTGGCTTAGAAGCAGCCATTCATTTAAAGAGTGCGTAATAGCTCACTAGTCAAGCGACTCAGCGTCGACAATAAACGGGACTTAAACTGTGCGCCGAAGTTGTGGAATAGAATTAATTTTTTATTGGTAGAGGAACATTGTAACAGCAGTGAAGGTGTATTGCGAGGTATGCTGGAGCGGTTACAAAAGAAAATGTAGGCATAAGTAACGATAAAACAGATGAGAAATCTGTTCACCGTAAGTCTAAGGTTTCCTGAGCTACGTTAATCGACTCAGGGTTAGTCGGGTCCTAAGCTGAGGCCGAAAGGCGTAGGCGATGGGCAACGGGTTAATATTCCCGTACCGGTTAAAGACTGTTTGACTGTAAGGAGAGACGCAAAAGCGTAAGGTCAGCCATCTGGTGGATCAGATGGTTTAAGGTGGTAGGCTGAGGAGTAGGCAAATCCGCTCCTCATATAAAGCCGAGAGCCGAATACGGTGGCGTATGCCCGAAGTGGCCCTAAGCATGTTGCCGAGAAAATCTTCGTACAGGAGGTCTTTGTCCGTCCGTACCGCAAACCGACACAGGTAGACGGGATGAGTATTCTAAGGTGCTCGAGTGAGCCGTAGCTAAGGAACTCGGCAAATTAACCCCGTAACTTCGGGAGAAGGGGTGCCCCTTTTGGTGAATTATTTACTAAGTAAACTGAGGGGGGCCGCAGTGAAATGGCCCAAGCGACTGTTTAACAAAAACACATGACTCTGCGAAGTCAATCAAGACGATGTATAGGGTCTGACACCTGCCCGGTGCCGGAAGGTTAAGAGGAGAGGTCAGCGCAAGCGAAGCTTTGAATTGAAGCCCCGGTAAACGGCGGCCGTAACTATAACGGTCCTAAGGTAGCGAAATTCCTTGTCGGGTAAGTTCCGACCTGCACGAATGGTGTAACGATTTGGGCGCTGTCTCAGCTACGGGCTCGGTGAAATTGTGGTACCGGTGAAGACGCCGGTTACCCGCATATGGACGGAAAGACCCCGTGCACCTTTACTGCACCCTAATATTGGGTTCGGTTAAAGCATGTGTAGGATAGGTGGGAGGCTACGAAGCCGGCACGCTAGTGTCGGTGGAGCCAACGGTGAAATACCACCCTTGTTTTAATTGGATTCTAACCTCGGCCCGTGAATCCGGGTCAGGGACAGTGTTAGGCGGGTAGTTTGACTGGGGCGGTCGCCTCCTAAAATGTAACGGAGGCTCTCAAAGGTTCCCTCAGCATGGTCGGTAATCATGCGTAGAGCGTAAACGCATAAGGGAGCTTGACTGCGAGACATACAGGTCGAGCAGGTGCGAAAGCAGGAGTTAGTGATCCGACGGCCGCGCGTGGAAGTGCCGTCGCTCAAAGGATAAAAGGTACGCCGGGGATAACAGGCTGATCTTACCCAAGAGTTCATATCGACGGTAAGGTTTGGCACCTCGATGTCGGCTCATCGCATCCTGGGGCTGGAGAAGGTCCCAAGGGTTTGGCTGTTCGCCAATTAAAGCGGTACGTGAGCTGGGTTCAGAACGTCGTGAGACAGTTCGGTCCCTATCCTATGCGGGCGCAGGATATTTGAGAAGGGTCGCTCTTAGTACGAGAGGACCGGAGTGAACATACCTCCAGTACGCCAATTGTCACGCCAGTGGCATAGTTGGGTAGCTGCGTATGGTAGTGATAAGCGCTGAAAGCATCTAAGCGCGAAGCATGCTTCAAGATGAGATATCCCTCCTTATGGACTAAAGGCTCCTCGGAGATGACGAGGTTGATAGGCTGCAGGTGTAAGTGTGGCAACACATTCAGCTGAGCAGTACTAATAAGCCGTGAGACTTACCATTAATTTTATTTTAATTTCATGCAACGAGATTTGTATCCTTTTCTTTCAGTTATTATTGAACAACCCCGATTTTTCCGGTGGTTATAGCTGCAAGGAAACACCTCTTCCCATTTCGAACAGAGAAGTTAAGCTTGCATACGCCGATGGTACTACATGCGCAGGTGTGTGGGAGAGTAGGTAGCTGCCGGGTTTTATTTTTTAAGCTCTCGCTCTTTGCGGGAGCTTTTTTTTTGTCCTTCTTAGGTAAACGGAAGATTTCTTAACTTTTTCGGTTGCTTATACCTTAGGTTGAAGATTACAAAGCATTTTCGCTAAGCATTGCTTGAAGTTGGAGCTATCAGAACCTTTTCGGCTGCCTATACCTTAGGGTGAAGATTGCAAAGCATTTTCGCTAAGCATTGCTTGAAGTTGGAGCTATCAGAACCTTTTCGGCTGCCTATACCTTAGGGTGAAGATTGCAAAGCATTTTCGCTAAGCATTGCTTGAAGTTGGAGCTATCAGAACCTTTTCGGCTGCCTATACCTTAGGTTGTAGCCATAAGAACTTTTTGGACAAGTGTCACTTGAGGTTGTAGCCATAAGAACTTTTTCGGTTTTTTTTGCGTTAAATCTTTATTACAACTGATTATTGGTTGTATAGTTTACTTTTCGAAATGAATTTAATTTTACAGTTTCAGTTTTCCCGGAAAAGATTGTATAAATGCGTTTATTGATTTTTATAATTTCCATTTTGTTTGTTTCTGCCGGTTTAGTTGAGGCGCAGAATATTAAAACAATTAACGAAGATGGTGTAATTTCGCTTATTAAGAAACGAAATGATAAACCGCTTGTGATTAATTTTTGGGCTACCTGGTGCATTCCCTGCAAAGAAGAGTACCCGGACATCGTTAAGCTTTCAGAAAAGTATGACAAAATTGAATTTATCGGAATTTCGCTTGATAAACCTTCTGAAGTTGTCGCTAAAATAAAGCCTTTCTTAAAATCGATGAACGCAAAATTTACGAATTATGTGGGGAAATTCAGAAGTGTTGAGAGCCTTGTTACTTTAATTAACAATTCATGGACGGGCGCAATACCCGGAACGATGGTTTACAATCAGGAAGGAAAACAAATTTTCTTCCACGAAGGGCAAATTTCATATTCTGAGCTTGAAAAAGTCTTAACAGATAACTTTCCTTCCGCAACATCGGAAGGAGAAAAAACCGGCAGTGTTTTACAGGAGGTCGGTGACGGGGGCAGTTATGGTCAAAGTGCGGGTAGCAGTACAGATAACTACGCCGGCGACAATATTGATAATAGCGCTTCGGCAAAAAATACAGTCAGATTGCCGCTTAAACAGACAAAAAAATGTGATACCTGCCGCTTTTAATTTTCCGTTTACTCTTTTAATCAGATAAAAAAACATCAAAATCTTTTAATTTCCGTGTGGAATCGCTAAATTTCAAAAGAATAATCTGAAGTTTAAGTAAAATCCACAAAAACGATCGAAAAATGACCTTATACTCCGCACTTCTGCAAAAACTTTCCACCCAACGGGCGCTTTATTTTATGCTGCTTGATCCTGACCGTTTCAGTGGTGAAGAGCTTTCTGAGTTTACGAAACAGTGTGTTTCAGCCGGAGTTGACGGGTTTTTGGTGGGTGGAAGCCTGATGATTTCGGGTGATCTCGATTCTTCAATCAGTGAACTTAAAAAGAACACAACACTTCCTGTTATCATTTTTCCGGGTGGCGTAAGCCAAATATCCCCCCTTGCCGACGCAATATTGTTTCTTTCGAATGTGAGCGGCAGAAATGCCGAGCATCTTATTGGCAAGCATGTTATTGCGGCACCGATTATAAAAAAACACGGGCTTGAGGCGATTTCAACGGGGTATATTTTAGTTGAATCGGGGAGGGTAACCACGGCGCAATATATCAGCGGGAGCGTTCCGGTTCCGAGGCACAAGCCGGAAATTGCCGTTGCAACTGCTTTGGCAGCAGAATATCTTGGAATGAAATTTATCTATTTGGAAGCGGGCTCGGGTGCCGATCAGCATGTGCCGTTTGAAATGGTGAAAGCCGTATCTTCGGTTATTTCGGTTCCTTTGATGGTCGGCGGCGGAATTAAAGATGCCGTAACCGCCGGAAAAATGGTTGACGCAGGTGCAAAAATTATCGTTACGGGCAACCACTTCGAAAACAGAAGTAACAGGGGCGAACTGCAGGCTTTTGTTGATGCCGTAAAAGGGAGAATTTAAAACTGAGTTATTCTGATACTCGCCACTTTGGAACTAACCAATTAGAGACCTTTTGTTTTGAAACCTTTCGTTTTGCAGCATTCAGAAATAGAACCCGCCGTTTTGAGGCAACCCTATTAGAAACATCTTGTTTTGCCAGATTCCGTTTTGCAGAATGCGGAAATAAAACCCATCATATTGTATGATGGTTTTGATGGTGAGATGTACACTTCGGCAACAAAAAACAAAAAAAACTATTTCGAAATTTTTGTATCAGCACTGATACTGAGTGCTGGTTCGCTTTTAATCATAGCCGGGGCGAGCAGCTATGGTGTGGGAATGACGGGGGATTCTGTTTCTTACCTTGCACTTGCACGAAACATCTTAAACAGCGGCAATTTCGCAGGAATTTCAGGTGAACCTTTTGTGCTTTGGCCCCCCGGATATTCCATATCACTTCTTGTGGGAGCTCCATTTTGGGGGAGTGATTTGGTCAGTTTTTTCCTGCCTTACAACCTTTTAGCCTATATCATTTTTGGATTATTAGCATTTAAGCTGTTGCGGAAGCGGATTGAGGTTGCCGGTTTTAGATTATCTGTGTTCGCGGTATTGATGTTTTCACCTGCTTTATTCAGAATTTTCAGTTTTGCTTTTGCAGAAGTGTTGTTCCTGCCGTTAAGTCTGGCTTTTTTTCTACTGATTGAAAGGTTTGAAGAGAAGAAGAAACATTATGGTTTATACACCGGGAAACCGAAGAACTTTTTTCCGTTGATTGAAAGGCTTGAAGAAAGAAGGGGAATTTGGGTTTTAATTTTAGCAGGTGTTGTAGTGATTGCTCTTTCAATGGTGAAATACACCGGAATTGTTTTTCTGCCGGTGTTGCTCTACGGGATTTGGCGGAGTTTTTCGGTTGCAGGAACTGCAGCCCTCGAAACAGGAGACAATCACGATGAAACCGATAACAACCCCTTTGAAACTGATAACTATATATCTGAAACTATTTACAACACCTCTGAAACTACCAAAAAAACTCTTGAAACAGCAAACATTGATGTTCTCCAAAATGCCGTTTTCGGAAATAAATCAAAAAAAAGAGCAATTGTATGGATGCTAATCACTTCGGTGGTTGTTTCAGCGCCGCTTTTTTTGCTTTTGTTGAGAAATAAGGCGGTTTCGGGTTATTTTACGGGATATCGCGGGGCATCGGCATTTTCTATTTGGGAGTTGCTGTTTCAAACGGGTGAAACTTTGGTATATTGGGTTTTCCCCGTTGTTATGATTCTGTTTTTGGTTGTTACTTTTGTTTTTGGGCGTAAAGCTCATTCAGAAAAGATGGGTGGTTTTTTGCATTTTGAAGCCAAGAGACATACATTTAATATAGTTTCAATATTAAAAAGCACCCGGTATTATTTAGTTTTTATTGTTATTTACTATTTGGTTACTTTGGTATCTGCCTCTTTTGAAGCGGTTGATGAATTGGGAAACAGATTATTGATTCCGCTTTTCTTTCCGATGTTGTTAGTTGCCGCAGTTATTGTCAGCGAACTGCTGTTTAAGCCCCTTAGAACTTTTCCGGAGGAAGGACCTGCCCATGAAGAAAGAGGCTCCGTACCTGAAAACATATTTCCCGACACTTCAAAAGGAAAAACCAAACAAGGGAGTGCGGTGTTTAAGAGGGGGCGAATGCAACAGATTGTGTTCATTGTTATTTTGCTGATAGTTCCTTTAAGCTATATCAGGACAGATTTCAGGGCGTTCAGTACAAGAATTGAATCGGGTGCAGGCAGCATTTCATCGGCTGATTACTTCAACAAATTTCCGAAAAATTTTGAAAAAGTGAAAGAACTATTATCAAAAGGTAATTTCACAATCTATACGAATAACAGAGAGGTTTTCTATTATTTAACAGGGCTGAAAAACAAAGCCCTGCCGGTTAAAAAATATTATAACTCTAATGAAGTTTCAACCGCAACGGAGGGATTAAAAAGTTATTTTAATGAGAAAGATAAATTCTTAATTTTCGAAATGACAAATTTCAGAAATGAAAACCTTTACACCATTGAAGAAATCAAAAAAGCAGTTCAGATTAAGGAACTGATGAATGGCACGGGTTGGGTCTTATATTCGGCGCAACCTTTGGATAATCAGAATAATCAGGATAATCATGGTAATACGGATGACCACGAAAATCCTGCCAATTTTCCCAAAACAGGTAAGACTGAATGAAGCCAAAACTCCCGTTTAGTGCTCGTTTCAGCCGTTTTTTCACTAATTTTTTCGCAAAAATTTTCGGCGGAATGTCCGGAAAACTTCGGACAAAATTGAGCGAGGGGGATATTTTCAAAGTAATCAAAAACAGCGGTTACTTTTTTGGCACATCCATTGTGGGGCTTGGGGTATCGTTCATCTCCTTCCCGCTTTACGCAATTTTGATGACGAAAGAGGATTTCGGTATAGTGGCTTTTTTCACGGCAGTGGGAACCGTAGCAACGCAATTTTCAATTCTTTCTCTGACAAATTATTACATAGTAAAAAGCAGAAGTTTGGATAAAGCCGAAAGCCAAACGCTCTTCAGGAATATTGTAATCTTCAATTTCTTTTGGAATCTGGGGTTAACGGTTATCGGGATGGTTGCACTTCATTTATACCTGATAATTGCCGGAAGTGAGATGTCGGTTTTCCCAAACGGGTTGATTATATTCACAATTTTAATAACGCAAAGTTTCATAACATTCAAAACGGTGCAGTTCAGGATAGAGGGTGAGGGGCGGAACTATTTTTTCACGGGGATTTCGCAGGTAATCGGGAACGCAATTTTCAGCGTAGGGCTGATTTGGGCTTTTTCATTGGGGGCAACCGGAAAACTTGCGGGGATTGCCATTTCCAACTTCTTAATTGCTCTGTTTTTGGGTCGAAGTTTAATTTGGGGAGATGGTGAAAAGCTTTCAATTGCGTCGGTTAAGGCGGGGATAAGGGAAATGTTGCCGCTGACATTAGTTTCGTTTCTGCACAGCACCGCACCCGCAGCTGATGTACTTGTTCTTGAAAGATATAACGATTTTCGCGGGTTAGGGGTGTATAATGTGGGAAAACAGATAGGAAATTTTGTAACACTTGCAGGGACATCACTTTTTCAGGCGTTTGAGCCGGGCTTTTATGAAGATGCAAAAAAGCGATCATTGTTTCGTTCAGCAAGGTTCTATCTGTTTGTGCTGATGTTGGGGTTGTTGGTTGGGTTGTATTTTATTTTTTCGGACTTGATAATCACGATTTTAACTGCGGGCAGGTTTCACGAATCGTTGCAGTACTCCAACATTTTTGTTTTACAGGCGCTTTTTTTGCCGGTTATTCAGGCACTTCAGGTGCCGCTTTACTTAGCAGGCAAGGTTAAAATAATAGCGGGGATCAACTTAGTGGGCAGCCTGATAACCTTCGGGTTGATATTTGCTTTAACTGCGGAAATTCTTTACACGGGTGCTGCGTTGGCTTTCTTAATTTCATCAGGTCTCCAGTTTTTAATGATCGCAATTGCAGAGCGAAAATATGGTAAGAGTTGATACAGCGGTTTTGGTGATAGCATTCAACCGCCCTGAAATGTTGCGCAAAGTGTTGGATAGCTTATCCGAACACCGGTTCAGAAAAATCTACGCTTTTGTGGATGGTCCCCGAAACGGCGTGACTGAAGACATCGAGAAGGTCGAAAAATGCCGTGAAATGGTGGGGAAAATTGACTTTTGCGGCGAGCTTGAAACTATGATTTGCGATGATAATTTAGGCTGTGGGTTGGGGCCCTTCAGTGCGATAACTCAGGCGTTTGAGCAGGAAAAACAGCTGATAATATTGGAGGATGACTGCGTTCCAACGGGTGCGTTTTTTCAGTTCTGTGAAGAAATTTTTGAGCGATACGCCAACGAACCTAAAGTATGGATGATAAGCGGGAATAATTTCAGCGAGGGGGTTTGCCCGGTTAAGGGAAGTTATGTCTTTTCAACTTACGCACATTTTGGGGGCTGGGGCACATGGAAAAGGAGTTGGGAAACCGTAGTATATGACTCAAAAATACTTTTGAACCGGTTGAATAAGGAGTCTTATGCGGGCAATCACAGTGATAACCCCTTGAGATTTGCGAGTAAAAAAGAAGCAAAATTCTTTATGCGGATTTACAGGCAAAATTTTGAAAAGCCTGATTATGAAGGTTGGGATTATCAGGCATCAATCGCGATGAGAAAGGTGCGCGGTTTAAGTGTAGTGCCGAAACAAAACTTAGTAAGCAACATAGGGGTTGTGGGAACGCATTTTAGCGGAGAGGCGAAGTTTTTTAATTTGCCCATTGCAAAAAATTTTAAGGTTACAGAGCACCCAATGGAAATAAAGGCTGATAAAGAATACGATAATTGCCACTTCAGGAAACATTGGATACCAATGAACAGGCGGTCGCTTTGCTTGCGCGTGAAAACAAAGCTGAAAAAACTGCGGTGGCGGTTTGGGTGGTAACAGCAAACGCTTGTGTGTAAAGTGGCGGAACAAATTTTTTTCAGTACAAAGTGGCTCCGGATAACCATGTTAAGGGCAAACGCCCGGATGTAAGGTCGTGTAACAGAAATGACTTACAAAATTTGGCGGTAATTTCATATATTTTAGAGGGTAATCTTAGAAATATATCCGCAAAACAATAAACCCATTTAAATAAGCGAGTTATAGGTTAGTGATGGTGAGAAAGTCACTTTTTTTATTCTTTTTATTCTCTTTTTCAATAAGTCTTTTTGCACAATACCGAGTTGATTCATACAAAGAAACGGGAAATGAAATTCGTTTCGAAGTGTCGCCTGAATTGGTGCCTCTTGCAAAGTTGACCGATGATATTCAGACAAAACTAATGAGCTACTATGATGAATCCCGACCCGGAGAACTTTCGCTTCCTGCTAAATCACTTTTCGTAGCAATTCCGCCGGGTTCCGGAGTAACCGTTGATTTTAGGATAATCGAGAGCAGCGTCGAAAATTTCAATCCTTCAATAAATCCTGAAGCGACACTTACAAAAGACACCACAATAAAACTCAATTTTGAACCGCCTTTAGTGGCAAAACAGGCGGTAAAACCGGCGATCGAGGTACTCGGTTATTTTGAGCTAAAAGGGGTTCGGGTTGTTCATTTGCGCTTGAATCAGTACAGTTTTCAGCCCGCTACTGCAGAGCTGACAACGATCAAAAAAATTCAAATCACTGTTATTCCCGACAAACCTTTGATTACCTATAACCAAGGAATTCGTTTTTCAGAAAGTGCGCTTTCGCTCTTAAAAGGGGTGTTAATTAACCCGGAAGATGCACAGAAATTTGCTTCTAAGGGTTCATCTGCAACAATGGGCAATTCAGGAGCGACTGGCAGCTTTGGTGCGGCAGGCAGTTCAAATGGTGAGAACAGTTCAGGCGGAAAGAGCAACTCCGGTGGGGCAGGCAGCTCATTAGGAATGGGGAGTGTAGTGGGCACCGCAATTTCAGCCACTAACGATACCACAGGCAACTGGATAGATTTCGGTGCAAACTATGTTAAAATTGGTGTTGCAAAGGATGGGGTATATCGTGTATATGGGTCTGACCTTCAGGCAAAAGGTGTAAATCTGAACGAGATACAACCTGCGACACTTCAACTGCTGAAAAAAGGGATTCAGGAGCCAATTTTTGTGAACGACGGTACCGATAATCGCTTTGATCCCACAGATTACATCGAATTTTTGGGTGAGCGAAACATGGGTGCCCCAAATTATCGCACCCCTAACGCCTATGGGCAGCCGTATAACGAATATTTCGACCGTTTTACCGATACTACAGTTTACTGGATAACCTGGAACCGTGCTTCCGGGGAAAGGGCAGTAACTGCACCGCAAACTTTGGGTGCAAATACGGATACGCTTAAGTATTACCATGAGTTGATTCACTTGGAAACGGATGTTTCGTATCTTAATTTTGACGCAGATATAGTTCGCAGGGAAATGCCATATTTCATGGAGAATAAAACTTTCTACTGGCAAAGAGTGATTGTAACCAACGATATGAAAAGCATGACCGCTAATTTCAATCTTAATGAAATTGCCGGAAGCGACAGCGTGCGGTTTTATGCAAGATTAACAAGTGCGGCTTCAACAATTCAGACCGGTTCTCACATTCTGGCTTTGCAGGTGAAAACTCTTTATCCCACTTATGATTCAACCACACTAAACCAATATGACCGCGCAGTCTTAAGAGGCACTGCTCCGGTTTCTTTATTCGCAAGCGGAAACAATGCAATTAAAGTGCTTTCGTATCCAACAGGAACTGACATCAACACAGTGTGGCTTGACTGGGCAGAAATTGAATACCCGAGGAATCTGAAAGCAACGAGTGACTCGCTGCTGTTTCGTTTCCCTTACACGGCAACGGGTGCGATTAAAAGTATTCAGGTAACGAATGTTGCTGCCGACAGCCTGTTGCTTTGGAAAAAAGGAAGCGGTAAAAAGAAAATTTTTGTGCAGCGCACCGGTGGCGAATTGGTGCTGCAGGATACCGTTAACTCAAACGACAGCTACTTCTTAGTAAGCAACGCAAAAGTATTAAAACCGACAATTTACTACAAAAAGCAGTGGAAAAACCTGCGAAACCCACAGAACAAAGCAGATTATCTGGCGGTTTCGGTTGCGGAATTTGCTCAACCGGTGCGCCAGCATTTGGTATTTCTGAAAAACCATGAAAATTTAGATACGATGTTTATCGATATGAACGATGTTTACGATGAATTTTCATACGGATATTTTTCGACTGAAGCCCTTCGGGAATTTTTCAGAACCACACAAACTACATGGCAAAGCCCCGTGCCCGAATACGCAATTTTGGTCGGAAGTGCCGGATATGACTATCGTGGCACCATTTCATCATATTTTCGTTATCCACTTAAGCGGAACATCGTTCCTTCATACGGTTCTCCCTTGAGCGATAATCTTTTATCCGTTTTTGATTCAACTGCATCGGTAATTCCGCAGATGTTGGTAGGCAGGATACCCGCAAAGAACTTTGAGGAAGTGCGGCATTATTTTGAAAAACTGTCGAACCATTACACGCAGAAATATGATTTGTTCAACAAGCGGGTGCTGTTGCTCTCCGGAGGTGATAACCAGGGACAGGCGGTTGATTTTAGAAATCAGAACACTGCTTTGATGCAATATTTCACAAATTCACCTTATTCGTTCGATCACAATCAATATTACAGAACATTTACACCCGTTTTTAGCAATTACGGGCCCTTCCCATTGGATGAAGTTGATGCAAACATAAAAAAGGGGGGTGTTATACTATCTTATGTCGGGCACTCCGGCACATTCCATTGGGATAACGATATTCGAACCCCCAGCCAGTTATTGAACACATCGAACAAGGGTTCGTTACTGACCGATTTTGGATGTTCCACGGGCAAATTTGGAGAGCCGGATGTGGATTGTTTTGCAGAGCAGTTTCTGTTATACCCTACTGGGCAGCCAATTTCTTACATCAGTAATTCAAGTTTGGGTTTCAGCAGCACGGCAAGTGTAGCACCTGCGCTTTTCTATAAAAGTATGTTGAACGACAGTCTTTGGGCACCTTCGTCGGCACTTCGCACCGCAAAGGTCAAGTTGATTCAAACTTACGGTAATTCTTCAACCGGGCAGCTGTTTGCGATGACAAACACCTTTTTTGGCGACCCTTATCTCTCGATTAAAATACCGCCAAAGCCGAACTTTACATTTGCGGAAGAATCTTTAACAATTAACCCCGCGCAACCGGATGATAAGCAGGATTCAATTAAACTGACTATAATTTATTACAATTATGGCAGCGAAACTAACGATTCAATGAAAATCAGGTTAACCGACATTTCTGCAGGAAGCACTGTTTTGGATACCGTACTAATGCGTAAGGTACCGGGGTTCCGGGATTCGCTTGCAGTTTTTATTCCGATAAAGAACCGGTTAGGCGTTCACTCGTTGAAGGCAGTGTTAAATTACGACCATGCAATTGACGAAATTTACAACGACGATAACGAAGCATCGTTAAGCTTTATTGTGGCAACAACAAGTTCGCGCGATAACTTGAAGTACAGCAGTGAAAACATCATAAAGGATTATCTTTATTTTATTAATCCGTTGAGGAAACCGGAAATTGAAAGGATAGATTTGCAAATAGCCACCGATCCACAGATGGCCGGAGCAACTCAATTTTCAGTACCGTTTGATTCATTCTATACCAAGGTTTCGCTCTCTTCGCTGCAAAAAAACAGAAGATATTATTTCAGAGTGAAGGAGAGCAGTTCCGGTGATTACGGAAGTGTCAGGACATTCTATTTAGGTGACCGGAACGGTTTTGGGCTGACCGATAGTATTGCTTTTGCCGGAAGCGAGGGGATTAACGCCGGGTTCAGGAATGGAAAATTTTCACTGCAGGATCGAAGTGTAGCCCTTCATGTTACCGCAGCCGGATATTATGACGGCAACTCTGCTGTAATAAGTTACAACGGTAACAATGCCTTAGTTTCCAACACGGTGCTTAGCCATAATGTTGCGGTTTTTAACGCTGAAGATATGCGGTTCTTATACACGCAATCTTATAACTTAACCTTCGGAAACACAGTGGGGGACCGTGACCGGTACAAAGCTTTGTTGGATTCGTTGGATGAAAGCAAAATTTTGATCGTTGCAGCAGCACATGATCCGTTCACCGGTACTGATGCGGATTTGAGAACCAAATTGAAAGGTTTCGGAAGCAAGTATATTGATTCTGTGGGTGTGCGCGATTCATGGTTTATGGTGGGGCGGAAAAACGCACCCGTTGGAAGTATCCCGGAGGGATGGAAAAAAGCCAATTTCGGAGCTGTTAGCTTTGATTCACTTTACCGTTTTACTTCCGTTGACGGAAGTTTGGTTACTGATGAGATTGGACCCGTTACTTCGTGGGATGGGTTGCAGGTGGCTGCAAACACTCCGGACTCAAGCACCTTAAGTTTCCGTGTGATAGGAAAAAAGGGGGACGGCACAGTGGATACAACGGGGTATTTAACAGGTTCAAACTCGAATTACGATCTAAGTTTCCTTAATTCGTCAGGTTACGAGAAGATTAAAATAAGGGGTGATTTGAAGAGCCTTGATAAAAAATCATCTCCGGAAATAACCGGTTTGTTTGTCACTTATCAGGATTTTACCGAAGTGGGGACAAACTACCAAAGTGTTACTATTTCAGCAGACACTGTGCTGCCAAGACGAAATCTTTCGTTGGGGTTCAAAGTCTCGAATGGAAGCGAAACAGTTGCGCGTAATTTCAAGGTGCGGGTAGAATCGCAGGTAAAAAATGACCCGCCGGTGAAAATTTTTGAAACGACGGTTGATTCACTGCCTGCATTTTCGCACAAAGCATTTAGTATCGATTACGAAGCGCCGATTGAACTGGGTACGGCGCAGTTTATAATTACGATTGATCCTGAAAATGTTTTGAAAGAGTTTTTCAGGGATAACAACACATACAATGTCCCATTTTACATAAAAGGCGACACTTCCAAACCATATCTGGCGTTTACGATCGACGGGACCGATATTCCTGATGGAGAATATATCAACCCACAAGCGGAGTTCAAAATTGAATTATACGATTTTTCATCGATTCCGCTGACAGATACCACCACCATATCGATGAAGTTAAACGGCAACCCTGTTTTCTTCAAGTCAGAAGGTGTAAGTTATTCTTTCAGCAACAGCAACCCCAAAATAACGGTTAGATACAAACCGGGCTTCCCGGATGGAGACCATGAGTTCAGCGTTGTTGCCCGCGGAAATGCAAGCTCTTTCGCTGATACGGCACGAATTGAAAAGCATTTTTCAGTAATGAACGAGGCAAAATTGCTGAATGTGTATAACTATCCGAACCCGTTTATTAAAGATACCTGGTTCACTTTTAAGCTAACTCAAATTCCCGAACAGTTAAGAATAGTGGTTTACACGGTTGCAGGAAGAAAAATCAGGGATATGGAGGTTCCGGTTTCGCAGCTGAAGTATGATTTTAATCGGATTTACTGGGACGGACTCGATGAAGACGGCGATGAACTTGCCAACGGCGTTTATTTTTACAGAGTTATAATGAAAAAAGGAGACAAAACGGAAAGAATCACAGAGAAATTAGCGATTGTCCGTTAGGTGAATCGATGAGCGATATTTTGAATATATTGTAGCCGTCGAGTGTCCCGATAATCTGAGCAGATACGCCCAATTTCTGAATTGTTTCCAATCTATCAGCCGTGATAATGTAATCTACGCCATATTTTTTAAGAATGGAACGCTTTTGTTCAATTGAAGAAGCGCTGAAGAAGTTTTCAATATCAGCGCTTTTTTCTTTTGTGCCGGGGATTGCGGGGTTCGGGTAGTAATACACAACCGTTTTTTGATGTGTAACTCTGACAATCATTGTTGAAACGGGAACCGGTGCCAAGATTACCCCGTTATCTGAAATTAAAGAATCCAACCGGGAATATTCGTTGTAGTATCTGAAATTGGAATAATACCCTAACGGTTTACCGTTTTTAAAATCAGGGAAAACTGAAATGGTGCTGAAGGAAAACGGAAACTGAAGAAGCGCCAAAAGCCCCACAGCCAAAATAACCAAATGTTGAGATATTTTACCTAATAATGGGAATGATCTTATCATCCATTCGATAGTTGCCAAGTGCATTAAAAATAGAGTGAAAACCGTAAACCTGGCAATTGGTTCATTTTTAATAATGAAAAAGTTTAAGATGTAAACCGGGATTAAAGAAACGAACAGAATAACCCGCCAGTCTTTTCGATTTTCTTTGAATACTTTGTAAAAAGTGATTAACGAAGGGGGCAACAGGAGCAGAAACGACCAAATACCGGTGTAATACCACTTATAGCTATCCGGCAGATTAAAAACGGAAGTTTCCATTGAAGAGAACAGCATTGAAGCAATAGGGTAGAATTGCCACAAAAAAGAAATAAGAAGTGCGAAAACGGGGAGCAGCATCTGCATGGTACGGTTGAAGCTCCATTTGTTGCTTGCAAAAATTGTTTTCCCGAGAATAATCAACATTATAAAGGCACCCGAAAGGGGGTGAATGGCGAAAGAAAAAGCGGCAATAAAGAGATAACTCAGGTTTTTAAAGAATTTCTCATCAGGGTTAAAATTTGCAACAGTAAGCAGGATAAAGGGAAAGACAAACCGGTAAGGGTAACCCAAAGTTAACGGAATCAGACCAAAGTTATAGTAACCGCTTGATAGGGGGGGGAAAAGCCAGCCAAATAAAAAAACTACCAGAACGGTTAGAGAATAGTTTTTATCTCCGAAGTATTTTTCGGCTAAAATTTTCACGCTGTATAAGAAGAAAACGAGGTTGAAAACTCCGGCAGCCGTAAACACCACCAAAGGACTTAGCCCGGATAGTTTTGAAATAATACCAAGCAGAAAATGATAGGGCGTCATCAAATGTGAGGCACCATTTCCGTTGATATAAGGGTCAACAGGTGAAAAGGGGGAATCTCTGAAGGCGATGATTTGGGCTATATGATCCCAAATATCGTAGCGTGTATAAAAAGCCTCCAAAAAAACAGAACCAACAATCGCATAGAGTAACAACAACGCAGAAACGACGAGAAAGGCTCTGTAAGAAAACAGGAGCTGAATTAATCGGCATTGTTCGGGCAATTTACTGAAGAATGATCTGTTCAAACCGGTGTTTATCTGCGATTTTAAATTGAAACAAAATCAAATATAAACAGATTTGTGAAATAGTTAAATGAAAAATACCATTTGCTGTTAAAACAGAATTAATTCGCGCGGCAGTACAAAAAAAATTTTATTAAAAGAGGAAAAAATATTTTTATTCTAACAAATATTTCTTATTTTTGCCTATAGGTAAAGGTTAATTTTTTAGGTAACAATAAAATTCAAGACATGAATAAAAGCGTGTAGTTATATGCGCTTTTATGTCTGTTATTTGGGCACTCTTTAGTGCCTGAAAAGGTTTGGGTTATGAGGATTTTGGTTACAGGTGGACTGGGAGCCGTTGGGAGGGCTTTAGTTACCGATTTAAAGAAAGCAGGGCACGAGGTTTTCGTAATAGATATTGATCCCCACTATCACAACGAAAATTACGCTCGCATTGATGTGAGCGAGTTCCGCCAGTTGGAAAGACTGTGGACCGGTGGTGGCTGGAGCAGTGGCTATATGAACACCCCAAGAAAATTCGATTTTGTTTTTCACCTTGCTGCCGAATTTGGCAGATGGAACGGTGAAGACTACTACGAAACTGTTTGGAAAACCAATGCTATTGGTACCAAAAACATCCTACGCATGCAGGAAAGAGAGGGTTTCAAGGCTGTTTACTTCAGTACTTCGGAAGTGTACGGCGACCATAACGATCTGATGGTTGAATCCGTTATGGATAATACAGAGATAAAGCAGCTGAATGATTATGCTCTTTCCAAGTGGGTAAATGAACAACAGGTTATTAACTCCGCGTTAATGAACGGCACCGAGAGTGTCCGTGTCAGGTTGTTCAATACTTATGGCCCGGGTGAATATTACACTCCCTACCGTTCGATGATCTGCCTTTTTGTTTACAGAGCACTTCATAATATACCTTATACGGTTTACAAAAACCATACAAGGACCAGCATATATATATCAGATGTCACCAGGACACTTTCCAAGATAGCGGAAAATTTCAAAGCGGGAGAAGTTTATAATATAGGCGGCACAGACTATCACGATATTGAGTCTGTTTCGAATAAAATTTTAAAATATATCGGTAAGGATGACTCATTAGTTACCTACCGGGAATCAGAAGTAATGACCACGCGTTCGAAGAGAGTAGATTCTTCAAAAGCCGAGAGGGATCTCGGACATACAGTAACCGTTGGTTTAGATGAAGGCATTGCTAATACCATCCGTTGGATGAAAGAGGTCTATCAGGTTAGGTAATAACCTTTTGAGAAGGGATCTCAGAGGATTCACTTTCGAGTGGTCTTCGTATTGTGGGCAAGGTGAAGGTTAGAGAAAAAAAATTAGATATAATTTCATCTGATTCAGGGTTAACGGAACCTCTAATTTAATCTGAACGCCGGCGAAGTGAGGCAAAAAATTAAAAATATTTTGCAAATTTCGCCGGCGGTGGAGTTGTGCGCTTCCCCGTGTGGAAGCGTTTTCCATTTTTTGTCATTTGGGTATTTTTAACTGCTTTTTATTTTTGAGACGCATCAAAAAAAATGTGCGCTTTTTGGTGAATTTTTACAGAAAGTCTCAATTCCACACGGGTTTCTGTTAATTTAGAGTAATCATTTTCGTTCCACCTGTGCGGTCATACAGAAAGTCTCAATTCCACACGGGTTTCTGTTAATTTAGAGTAATCATTTTCGTTCCACCTGTGCGGTCATACAGAAAGTCTCAATTCCACACTGTTTTTTGATAATTTAGAGTAATCATTTTCGTTCCACCTGCGCGGTCATACATTAAAACGAGGGGTGTGAAATACTTGATTTTTGTCACGCAATTGTATATTTACCCCGGCAGCAAAATTAAAAATCTTACCACTTCATATAAAATTAAAAAATTGTATTTCTCGCGAAAAAATATTATATTTGTGGTCTTTGAAAAAACTTAATTTGGAGTTGGAGGATAAACTTTGAAGCAAGAAAAAATGACTCCATGGTACAGTACCACAGAAGTAGAAAAGAAGTGGTATGTAGTGGATGCTTCGGGCAAAGTGCTTGGCAGATTAGCGACCGAAGTTGCCTGTATCATTAGAGGTAAACGGAAACCGGAATACAGCCCGAACGCAGATACCGGTGATTTTGTAGTTGTGATCAATGCGGATAAAGTAATCGTTACCGGTAAAAGAGCCGAGTTAAAGGTTTACAAGCACCACAGTGGTTACCCGGGTGGGCTGAAAGAAAAAATGTACGGTGATTTGATTAAAACCAAGCCTGAGTTTGTGATCGAGCATGCCGTTAAAGGTATGTTACCAAAAACTCGCCTTGGCAAGAAAATCTTTCATCATTTAAAGGTATATCGTGGTTCCGAGCACCCACACAGCGCTCAGAAGCCCGAATTAATTTCAATATAACGGAGAATTAATGTCAGACACTTTATTTGTCGGAAGAAGAAAAACCGCAGTTGCCCGCGTTGTATTGCGCCCGGGTGAAGGAAAAGTGACGATAAACGGTCGGGAACTGAAAACATACTTCGCACAGAAAACGCAGCAGGATGATGTGGTTGCGCCATTTGAGAAGTTGGAACTCGCCGGTCGTTACGATGTTTTTGCCAATGTACAGGGGGGTGGTCCTTCCGGTCAGGCAGAGGCAGTTCGTTTAGCCATTGCCAGAGCGTTAACGGCGGAGAACGAAGAGTACAAATCCCCACTTAAACAAGAGGGATATTTAAGAAGAGACCCGAGAATGGTAGAGCGCAAGAAATACGGGAGACCGAAAGCGCGCAAGAGATTCCAGTTCTCTAAGAGATAAAATTTTCTATTTTCAATTTTTTCAAACATCAACATTCCCTTTGATTTACCGCCTGTGCCATTAGGCTTAAGGTAAAGTGGAGGAGGGAAGAAGAACAACAGGAGCACAGATGTACGATTTAGAACTGACCCAATTGATCGAAGCCGGAGCGCATTTCGGTCATCTTACACGCCGTTGGAACCCGAAAATGAAGCCATACATCTTCATGGAAAAAAACGGCATACACATAATAGACCTGAACAAAACCAAGAAAATGATCACCGAGGCAGCGGTTGCCTTCAGTGATATAGTTGCCGAGGGCGACAAGGTTCTGTTCATCGGTACGAAAAAGCAAGCCAAAAACATCATTGAAACAGAAGCCCGTAACTGCGGGATGAACTGGGTTACTGAAAGGTGGCTCGGTGGCATGCTTACTAACTTTGCGACAATCAGAAGAAGTGTTAAAAGACTCCAACAAATCGAACGGCAGGAGACAGACGGTACTTTCGAGAAGATCACCAAGAAAGAGCGGCTGTTCCTTTCCCGTGAGAAAGACAAATTAAGAAAAATACTTGAAGGCGTTGAAACGATGAACAAACTGCCCGGTGCAGTTTTCATCGTGGATGTTAAAAAGGAATCGATTGCGGTTAAAGAAGCCAAAAGGCTTAACATCCCCGTTTATGCGATGGTGGATACAAACTGCGACCCCGACCTGATAGATTATATAATTCCTGCGAATGATGATGCGGTAAAAACTATTGAATTAGTGATAAAAACGATGGTTGAAGCCGTTAAAGAAGGTTCGGCCAGGGCTAAGGAAAAGAAAGCTGAAGCCGCTGCTGAACCCGAAAGAGTGAGAAAAGAAAGAGATAAAACACAGCAGGATAAAAGCGATAACAAAGGATCAGAAGAATAATGAGCGTAACAGCAGCACAAGTAAATGAATTAAGACAACGAACCGGTGCCGGTATCCTTGACTGTAAGAAAGCCTTAGTGGAATCTAACGGCGATATGGATGCAGCAATTGATTACCTGCGGAAAAAAGGTGCAGCGCTTGCGGCTAAAAGAGCTGACCGGGCAGCCAACGAGGGTATTGTTTCGGCTAAGGTTTCTGATGATAAAAAATACGGCGTTCTTGTAGAAGTAAACTGCGAGACAGATTTCGTGGCAAAATCTGATGATTTTGTCGCTTTTTCGAAAGAAGTAACAGAACTTGCTTTTACAAAAAAGGCAAATGATATTGATGCTTTTCTTGAAGCAACACCTGAAATAACCACAATGCTGAACGAAATGACGGCAAAAATCGGTGAAAAACTGCAGGTTTCCCGCGTTGCTTATTTAGATTCAGCAGATGGAATGGTAGATTTCTACATTCACTACGGTGACCGTTTGGGTTCGCTTGTAGCCTTCAAAGATGTGGCGGTTACCGACGAAAACCTGAAACCTGTAATGCAGGATATAGCAAAGCAAGTGGCGGCAATGAGCCCTGTATCGGTTTCCCGCGAGGAAGTTCCGAGCGATTTGATCGAAAAAGAACTTGAAATCTACAAAGAGCAGTTCAGAAAAGAAGGGAAGCCTGAAGATAAGATCGAATTTATCGCCAAGAACAAGCTCGGCAAATATTTCGAAGAAGTGGTGCTTTTAGAGCAGTCGTTCTTCCGTGAAGATAAAAAGACGGTTGGCGAGTGGTTAAAAGAAGTTAACAAAGCAAACGGCACTGAAATGTCCGTCGCCACATTCAGACGATTTGCGTTGGGCGAAGGCTCAGAGTAATCGGAGGTAAAGAGTTAGTGAAGGTCTTAAGGTTCTTAAGACCTTTTTTTATATAGTTTTTTTGTATAAGTTTTTATATAAAAAAAACAGCAATGGATGGGAGAGATTTCAAAAGAATCTCACGGTTACCAAAGGAAAAGAAAACAAGAGAAGAGGAGAGGCAGCGATGTCGTCAGCAAAATTCCGCAGAATCTTACTTAAATTAAGTGGTGAATCGTTGATGGGTAAAAAGGGTTTCGGTATCGACCCTGAAATGCTTGATTTTTTTGCAAATGAGATAAAAAGCGTACACAGCATCGGTGTTCAGGTAGGAATAGTTATCGGTGGTGGAAACATATTCCGCGGGTTGGGTGCCGAAAGCGAGGGAATCGACCGTGTAACGGGTGACTTGATGGGAATGTTAGCAACCACGATAAACTCGCTTGCACTTCAAAACACGATAGAAAAAGTGGGGGTTTACTCCCGCTTAATGACAGCAATAAAAATGGATGAAGTAGCCGAGCCATACATTCGCAGGCGTGCGATCCGCCATTTGGAAAAGGGGAGGGTAGTGATCTTTTCGGCGGGCACCGGTCACCCATATTTCAGCACAGATACAGCTGCGGCGTTGCGGGGCGTTGAAATAGAAGCTGATGTGATTGTTAAAGGCACCCGTGTTGACGGGGTTTTTGACTCTGACCCCGAAAAAAATCCGAATGCAAAACAGTTCACCGCCATAAGTTATCTGGATGTGTTGAGCAAAAATTTAAGGGTGATGGATTTAACGGCAATCAGTTTATGCCAGGAGAACAGCCTTCCCCTGAAAGTTTTTAATATGAACATACCCGGCAACCTGTTGAAAGTGGTGATGGGCGAGAACATCGGCACATTTGTAAATCACACGGGTTAAAATTAAATTTAGGGTTGAAATTCATTAATTTTTGAATGAGATACAGATGGAACAGATAATTAAGGAAGCCACACAAAAAATGAATAAATCGGTGGAAGCTTTCAGAAGCGAATTGGCGAAAGTAAGAACCGGAAAAGCTACCACTGCATTATTAGACGGAATAAGGGTTGACTACTACGGCACACCCACACCGCTTAATCAAACGGCAAATGTCAGCGTGTTGGATGCGCACACACTTTCGATTTCCCCGTGGGACAGAAACATGATCGGAACGATAGAGAAAGCAATACTTCAGGCTGATCTGGGACTGAACCCGATGAACGACGGAACAAACCTGAAAATACCCATTCCGCCGCTTACTGAAGAGAGGCGCAAAGAGTTCGTAAAATTAGTCAGAAAATTTGGAGAAGATGCAAAAATAGCGATTCGAAATATCCGCCGAGACGCAAACGAACATCTAAAAAAGAAACAGAAAGAAGATAAGATATCCGAGGATATCACAAAAGATTCCGAAGCGACAGTTCAAAAGATCACCAATGATCATATAAGCGAGATCGACCGGATCTTAGCCCACAAAGAAAAAGAGATAATGGAAGTTTAACTCCGGTTCAACGGAGGGGTTGTTCCGAGGAATAAAGCCCCCCGGAACAACTCTCAGTTATCACACCTATTCAAATCCGGAGATTTATTGAAGATCAGGTTAGTTACCTTACTGTTAATCGTCTCTTTCAGTCGAATGATCTCAGCACAGGACGATCTTCGTTTTGAGCTGGAAAATATACGATTCGAGGGGAACAATTCGATTCCCGGTAAGGTGCTCCTTTCAATAATAAAATCGAAAGAAAGCCCGAACAAAATATTCCAGTTTGTAAACACCTTCACCTCGTTAGGGGCGCCGCCGGTTTATTTTGATCTCTCGCTGGTTCCTGAAGATATGGAGAATATTTTACTTTTCTACAATTCTCAGGGTTTTTTTAAGACCACCGTTGAGTATTACTACTCGCTTGACTCGTCATCCGGCGTGGCAGATTTAACTTACATCGTAAACGAAGGGAGCCGGGCAAATTTCGGTCAAATAACCCTTCACGGTTTGGAAAAATATCCGCCACAGGAATTTTGGAAGGTTAACGACAGGCTAACGATCAAAGAAGGCTCACCCTACACACAGGATGGGGTTATCTATTCGGTGAACAATGTGCTTGGGCTTCTAAAATCAGAAGGGTACATGCTCTCGAATTACGACAGCACCATAGTTGTTAAAGATACTTTGGCAGATGTTGCACCTGTGGATATTTCATTCACACTTGGGAATAAATACTATATTGATTCGCTTGGCGTTACGCTTGGAGGTGAAGGTAAGTCGGAAGTGGAGCCGGAAATGATAAGTGACCTGACGGGCTTAAAATGGGGTGAACTGTACGATATAAACCGGGTAACCCAGGCTCAGGTGAGGTTGTATCGTACCGGTTTGTTCAGTTATATCAGATTATATCCGGCAATTGAAGAGATCAGGGATTCGTTAGTTCCTCTTAAAATAGACGGAAATATAACGAAGATGAACGATCTCAACCCGGAGTTGGTGATGAACAACATCCAAAACGCATTTAATTTTGGTGTTAGTATTGAGTATAACCGGAAGAATTTTTTCGGCGGGGCAAGACGATTCACATCTAAGGCACAGATATATTATCAGGATATTTTTTCGCTCAATATAGAAAGAATATTTTCGCTTATCACACTTTCGGATACAGTCACTACCGGTGCCGGTGAGTTTAAAGCCCGGATTGAACAGCCCTACATATTTGAAAAGCCGATTTTGGGCAGCCTTGAGTTTTCAAGTTTAATAACAAAAATAGAATTTTTGCAGGTCAGTACCTATAAGGCTAAACTGAACTTTGAATTTGAACTGCCGAAGTTCACATTCGTAAACAATATGAGTCTGTTTTACGCATTGGAGTACAATAAACAAACGCTGATAAATTCGAGGTTAGGTAACCCATCCAACGATTTAATGTCAGCAGGTTTTGGCTCGTTGCTTTTTTCCACTCATGTAGATGATGTAATATTTCCCACAACAGGCGCAAACTACAGCATTTATTTTGAGGAAGGGAATTTTTTCCCGTATCTGTTTTCAAAAATTTTTACGGGTGATTACAGGTCCTTGTTATTCCTGAAGACCCAAATTACGGGCAGCTACTATTTTCCACTAAGTGGATTGAACGACTTAGTATTAGCGATGAAATATACCGGTGGCTACATCGCCACACTTTCCGGTGATCCGGAGAATGTTCCGTATGTCAAGGAGTTTTTCGTGGGTGGTTCCAACTCAGTTCGCGGGTGGAGTTCGCGGGCGTTCCCAAGGCAAAGAATCGACAGTGAAAATTACGATAATGAGAACATCCCCGGGGGTAGAATAATGGTTGAGGGGTCGTTCGAGTTGCGCAAGCGGATGGGGGAATTGCTGGGAGCGGCTCTGTTTTTAGATTGGGGAAACTCGTGGAAAGACCTAACCAATGTAAAACTTAATGAATTAGCGGTAGCTGCCGGGTTTGGGTTCCGGTTCTACACACAAATAGCCGCTTTCAGGTTAGATTTTGGCTTTAAGGTATATGACCCATACGACAGGACCCCGCTGTTTCAGAGGCGATTTTTTGATCTGATGCAGTTTCATTTTGGAATTGGTGAAGCGTTCTGATAATCAGTTGCGAATTGATTAACTCCTTTAAATTCCTTATATTTAAAACTTTTAATTTTGGATTTTATGATACTCAGCATGACGGGTTTCGGAAAGGCTGTCTCGACTTTCAAAGGATATTCTTTTGAAGCGGAGATAAAGAGCCTGAACAACCGATACCTTGAAATTACACTCAAGCTTCCGACAATCCTTCAGAGCAAGGAGTATGAGATCCGTGAGTTACTCAAAAACATGATAAGGCGGGGGAAAATTTACATCAGTATATCGGTTAAGCCGGAAGAGAATGAGAATGAAACATTCTTTTTGAACGAAACCAAGCTGAAAGAGCTTTTGAGTGTTTTTGGTATGATGAAAAAAAACTACGGTATAAACGGTGATATTGCACTCGAACATGTTATCAGTTTTCGGGATATTTTCACCCCGGAATTGGATGATCTTGATGAGGAGCATTTTGAACATCTAAAAAATGTGCTTACCGAATCAGTGGAACAACTCAACCTGATGCGGGAAGCCGAAGGGCGTGCACTGGCAGCAGATCTTTCGGGAAGAATCGGGCTGATTGAAGAACAATTAAATGAAACTGAGAAAGACTACAGTGGGAAGGTGAAAGATTATTTCGCCGAGTTGAAGGAGAGGGTAATAGATATTATAGGAAACAATAATATTAACCCTGAGAGAATAGAATATGAAATTGCAATGTTGGCTGATAAATCAGATATTACAGAAGAGTGTGTAAGGCTTCGCAGTCATTTAAACTTTTTTCTGGATACATTACAGAATGAAAAAGAGGCGGGGAAGAAACTAAATTTCATTTGTCAGGAGATGCACCGTGAGGCGAACACGCTTGCTTCAAAGTCTCTTTCAACTGAAGCGGTGCACCGTTCAGTTGTAATCAGGGATGAAATAGAACGCATAAGAGAGCAGGTGCAAAATATTGAGTAGTGAGGGTAAGGTGGGAAGAATCTTCGTAATTTCAGCGCCGAGCGGCACCGGAAAAACGACGATAATAAAGAAGATAAAGGAAATTAAACCGGCAATTCGTTTTTCGATTTCGGCAACAACGAGGGCTCCCCGGGGTATCGAGGTGCCGGATAAAGATTATTATTTTATTTCGCGGGAAGAATTTCAGGAAAAAATTGCGAAAGATGAATTTGTAGAGTGGGAAGAGGTTTTCGGAAACCTTTACGGAACGCTTAAAAGCGAACTTATAACCACAATTTCGAGGGGTGAAGATATTTTTTTAGAGGTTGATGTTAAAGGTGCACTGAAAATAAAGGGGCAATTTCCGGAGGCTATTCTGATTTTTTTGATGCCGCCGAGTTTTGAGGAATTAATTACCAGGCTAAGGGGCAGAAGCACCGAAAGCCCCGAACAGTTAGAAAGAAGAATTTCAAGGGCGGAAATGGAAATATCGCAGAAAGATAAGTTTGACTACACGGTTGTGAACAACGACCTTAGTCAATGTGTAAATGAAGTTTTAGAATTGATAGAAAAACCCAAAACAATTGGAGGTAACCAATAATGGGAATAACACCGGTTGATCTCAGAGAGATCGATGCAAGTGCGGCTAATGTTTACGAGGCTATCGTTATCGCCGCTAAGCGGGCGCGTATTTTGAACGACGCTCAAAGAATAGAATTCAAGCAGGAACTCGCGGCACTTCCCGAGAACACTTCCGAAGATGGTGAAGACCTTGACAACCCCGACCAGCTCAGGATATCACTTGAGTTCGAAAAACGGGATAAGGCTCACATCCAGGCATTGAATCTTCTGCTTGACGGAAAGATACATACCGAGTACCGCGACAGAGGCTGATCATGGGCGCACCCCGTCTTCTCGAAGGCAAGAAAATAATACTTGGAGTTACGGGGTGTATTGCGGCATACAAGAGTTGTTATCTTGTTCGTGAACTAATCGGAACCGGCGCTGAGGTGCGTGTAGTAGCCACGCCTTCGGCGGCTGCTTTTGTTTCCCCGCTTACACTTTCTACACTATCCAAAAACCGTGTAATTCAACGGGTTTTTCCGGAAGATTTGAACGGAAACCTCGAAGTTGACCCCTGGCACATTGAATATGGGTTGTGGGCAGATTTGTTGCTTATAGCCCCCTGCTCGGTGAACACACTTGCAAAAATTGCGCATGGCTTTGCCGATAACGCCCTAACCACATTAGTAACCGCACGCAGGTCGCCCATGATAATTGCACCCGCAGCTGACCACGATATGTACGAATATTCCATAACTCAAGAGAATATTGATTCGTTGCGCAAGCGAGGCGTATATGTGATTGATGCGGAATATGGTGAATTGGCGAGCGGACTGACCGGAACGGGAAGATTTCCGGAAATTGGAAAAATAGTTGACGCTGTTTACACGGTAATTTCGGGGCGGGGTAGAGATTTAGCGGGGTGGAAAATCACCGTAACGGGGGGACCCACATACGAAGATATCGATCCTGTCCGGTTTATTGGCAACCGTTCTTCCGGCAAAATGGGGTACGAAATAGCAAAAGCGGCTTTCACCCGTGGTGCAGAAGTAACTTTGGTAAGCGGGCCTTCAAATGAGTATATCTACCCGGAGATAAAAACCGTTAAGGTGCGCAGTGCTTCTGAAATGGCGGAAGCAGTCCGTGCAAACATTAACGGCGACAGCACACTGATAATGTCGGCAGCAGTGGCAGACTTCAAACCGAAAGAGGCTAAACCCAAAAAGATTAAAAAAGAAGGGGGTGAGCCTGCGCCAATTGAACTGACAAAAACAGAGGATATTTTAACTTTAGTTACAGGAATTGCCGGCTACACAATCGGGTTTGCGTTAGAAACAGACAACGAGCTTGCGAATGCCAAGAGGAAAATGAAAGAAAAAGGGTTAGACGCGATAGTTCTGAACTCTCTTCAGGAACCGGGAAGCGGGTTTGAGTATGACACTAACTCCGTTACTATTTTAGAGAAAGACGGGACGGAAGTAAAGCACTCGTTGCGGTCGAAAAAAGAAATTGCGCACCTTATACTGGATACACTTCTGCAGAAGAATCAAGCCGGTTTGCAGGTGGGATGTGATTAAGGGTGAAAACGATCAAAATTACATTGAGTGGCACTGATTTTATCGCTTACCGTTTGCAGGGGCAACAATGAAAGCAAAAGACGAAATAATTAAATCGCTTAAACTTCAGCAGGAACAGTTTGGTGATGACCTTTACACACGCCTTAAAATCCCAAAATTTGAAGATAAAAGAAGTATCCCATCGGGAACGGGGGAACCGGGAGGACTGAGTCTTTCCCAACGGGCACAACAAGCCGGCAGAACTGGTGCAAGCAGCTTTTCGCAGGGTTCATATCAACCACAAAAGCAGCATGCAGCCCTTAAAGCACACGACGCAGAAGGCACCGGTAAAGCTTACCAACCCGGAAGCCCCGAGTACCCGACGCAGGAAGTTATAGATTCAGCGGTTTCTTTGGATGATTTGGAAAGCAAAATAAACCACTGTCTTAAATGTCCGCTTGGTGCTTCACGAAAAAACTTCGTATTCGGCGAGGGAAACCCGAATGCTCGGGTTATGCTGATTGGTGAGGGACCGGGAGCAGATGAGGATGCAAAAGGGCGTCCGTTTGTCGGGCGTGCAGGTCAGTTGCTGACCGATATCCTAAAGGCTATAAATTTCAGCAGAGAAGAGGTGTACATTGCAAACATTGTGAAGTGCCGCCCACCGGGTAACCGGACACCTTTCGACAGTGAAATAGCCGAATGCCGCCCATATCTTCAAAAGCAGATAGAATTAATAAAGCCTGATTTCATTTTATGTCTGGGGGGCACAGCAGTTCAGGCGCTGCTTGAGCGCAAGGGAACACTTGGCAATTTCAGGAACAAGGTGTTTAACATACACGGTGCTCAAATGATGGCTACATTTCACCCCGCTGCTTTGCTCAGAAATCCCAACTGGAAGCATGATACCTGGGCAGATGTGCAGGCTTTCCGCAAACTTTACGACGAGAAATACCCGAACTGAGCATTTTTGTTTCCGAAAGTCATCATTCTTTATTAAATTGTGGTACTTAATAACGGAATATAAAGATGGACGCAATATTCAAAAAAGCAGGTTTAGCAGTTACATTTTCCCCCACCGGTAAAAAGCTTTTAAGTGAAGCATCCCGTCTGCAGGCTCTTTTCGGTTTCAAACTCTATTTTCTGCATGTTGGAGTGCGGGACAGTACCACTGAACAGCGGCTTCATCATCTTATAGAAGAGAACACATTTTCCGGAGAGACCGAGTTGGTTTGGCTCTCGGGTGAACCATCCAAAGTGATAATCAAAAAAAGCAAAGAAATAGGTTTAGACCTTTTAATAATCGGTGCGCTTGAAAAGGAAAGAGGGATAAAAACCTTTATTGGATCGGTGGCGCGCAACATAATGAGGCACTGCCACTGCCCGATTTTAGTGCTGACAAAACCTGAGGGGGAAAGATTCGGATTTAAGAACATAATAGTATCGGTTTGTTACGATAAAAAGGGTGAAGAAGCCGCAAAGGTTGCACTTCAGATAGCGCGGCACGACCACCCGGAGAAGCTGACACTTATTAAAGAGATAAACATACCGGGGCTTCCGAGCGTTGTTTTTGATTCCGGTTCTACTAATGAGACGGACAGTATGCGCAAGGAATTGATGGGAATAGAGAAGCAGAAAATCCAATTTTTTGGGCAGGGGGTAGGGATGGAAAAAGATGAGTTCAACAGTGAAGTTCTCTACGGTGTTGAAGGTTGGGAGTGTTTAAACTATGCTCAGTCTGAAAATGCAGATTTGCTGGTAGTTACAATGAGTGAGAAAAGGCTGAACTTCATCGACAGAATATTTACCCACGATTTGGAGTTCCTTTTCGAGCGAATTCCCACAAACACACTACTTTACAAATGACCCATACGGAAGTTGTAACCTTTCTGGTTGCTATCAGTATTATGCTGTTTTTCGCCAGGTTTTTGGGTGAGATGTTCAGCAAGATGCGCCAGCCGGCGATAATTGGTGAAATAATTGCCGGTATATTGCTGGGTCCCACAATTTTTGGTAATCTTTTACCCGAGTTTCAAGGGATGCTTTTCCCACAGACGGGTAATGTCTCTTTGGTATTAAACGGCATAGTTCAGCTTGCTGTAATAATGCTGTTGATTGTTTCGGGGTTAGAGGTTAATTTAGTTTTAATAGCGAAACAGGGAAAAACGGCAGTTTATACAAGCGTATTAGGGGTCATACTGCCGTTCGTGCTTGGGTTTATTCCGTTTTATTTTTTCTCCGAGTATTTTGGTGCTCAACACGGTGATACTCTGATATTTGCGCTTTTTATGGGTACGGCGCTTTCCATTTCGGCTTTACCGGTTATAGCGCGAACGCTAATGGATATGAACCTGTTGAAATCAGAAATTGGAGTAATAATAATAGCCTCAGCAATAGTGAACGATTTATTCGGCTGGATATTTTTCTCTGTTATTATTGGGATGATCACCAGTGGCGGCAGCACCAATTTCTTAACTCAAATAGGTGGTATATTCCTGTTTTTAGCGCTTCTGTATTTTATCGGTAAACCGTTAAGCGATCGTCTTGTTCCGCGTTTACAGGAGAAGTTTTCATATCCCGGCAGCATTCTGAGTTACATATTTATCGCCGGTTTGGTTGCGGCGGCAATGACAGAGGCAGCAGGCATACACGCAATATTTGGGGCTTTTATGGCGGGGGTGGTAATTGGGGATAGCAGCCATCTTAAGGAAGAGACGCGTGAGATTATCCATCAGTTTGTAACCAACATTTTTGCGCCGCTTTTCTTCATTTCAATTGGGTTGAAGGTCGATTTTTTCGCTCATTTCGATCCTTTTCTCACTATGATAGTGCTTGTGCTTGGGATAGTTGGTAAGGTAGCGGGGTGTGGAATTGGCGCGCGTTTAGGTGGGATGAGTATGTCTGAATCGATTGCAATTGGTTTTGGGATGAACTCCCGCGGTGCGATGGAAATAATTCTGGGGCTGCTTGCATTGCAGGCAGGTTTGATAAACGAGGCGGTTTTCGTGGCTTTGGTGGTGTTGGCGTTAGCAACTTCGTTAATAAGCGCACCTATTATGAGTTATTTCCTGAGAAAGGTTAAGAAATATGAAAATCTTGCTGAGATTTTTGATCCGGAATTAGTAATTTTCACAGGAGAGCATGGGCGTGAGGCAGTGCTGCGCGAGTTAGTAGCTAAGTTAGAACAGAGAGTTGCAGCAAACGGTGAAAGCGGATTTTCCACAGATAAATTTTACAAAACAATGGCAGCCCCTGTTTTAATTCCGGGTTTGGCTCTGCCACACGCAAAGCTTCCGGTTAAAAGGCCCTGGCTGGCAATATCAATAAGTGATGGGGGTTACTATTACGAAGAGGAGAGCGAGGAACCGGTTAATATAACCGTGCTTTTGGTATCACCGGAAGATAAGCCGGAACTTCATTTGCACCTGTTGGCTGAAATTGCTTCAGTATTTGCAGAAGAAAATGCGGTTGAACGGATAAAAGCGTTGAAGGACGCTCAATTAATCAGGGAGTTTTTTACGGAAAAACTTTAGATAAAATTGTAGGTTCTAAGTAACTTATGTTCACCGGTGTTGGAGTTTTTTACAAAGAAACTGCAGATAGTATCAATTATTTAAAAAAAAAAGAGACTGTAACCGATTTTACGGTGACAGCCTCTGATTGAAATTAACTTAGGAATAATTTATTCGTCGTAAGTTATTTGAAAGTAGTCCGTCCCGTCAGTATCAGTCAACAGAGCAATTCGAACAGGGTTTCCGGCATCATCTTCAGTAGTCCATTCCTGACCGGCTTCTTTTTCAGCATTCTGATTCAAGAAATCCACTAACTCGTCTCTAAGGTCGTCATTTTTAGGATAGACTAACAAAGCACGACAAATATCATCATAGTCAAAGAAGAGAAGTGTAGCACCAAATTCATCATTTACGATAGAGAGGTACTCGATACCGGTTTCGGTAGTTTCATTTTGAAACAAGCTTCCTTCTTCAGAAGAAAGAAGTTCACTTTTTGAACTGCCTAAATAGCCAAGTTGAGCAAAAGAAGTTCCGAAGAACATAGCGATAGCGAAAAGAAAATATACTTTTCTCATGGTAACCTTTCTTAATGGTTTTTCGTATAGTTGATTATTAATAGACTTATACAGTTAACGAGAAGATAAGTTCCTGAACGGAACGGTAAAGGAAGATTAAAGGAAAAAACTCAGTAACTGATCTTATTCACAGGGTAAGAATTAAAATTTGCTGCGCAAATATAGTTAAAATGTTGAAAACAAAAAAGTTAAGTATGTTGTGGGAGTGTAAGAAATTTTGTGTAATTGGTTTAAAGTCCTGGATGGGAGGGGATTCCATCCCCACCCCCGCGGGGGTGGGGATGGGGGCGAAAAAATGCCCTATTTTTCTCTCCCTGTTTTTGAACATTTTATCAATTATTTTTGGAGACTTTTATGAAACTTACACAAGAAGTTATTGAGCAATTTCAAAAAGATTTTGCTAATGCCAAAACCTATAACGACCTGATGGGTAAGGATGGCGTGATCAAGAACCTGCTGAAACATGCCCTCGAGACAATGTTAGAAGCTGAACTCTCTGAGCACCTTGGTTATGCAAAGCACTCACCCGAAGGGGATAATTCAGGTAACTCCCGTAACGGTAAATCCGTAAAAACCATAAAGAACGAACAGGGTAAAATTGAGATTCAAGTCCCGCGTGACCGTAATGGTTCGTTTGATCCGATAGTGGTAAAGAAATATCAGAAGACGATTGGTCCGATTGAAGAGAAGATAATCGCTATGTATGCCAAAGGTATGACAGTCAGAGATATACAAACCTACATACAGGAGATATACGGACTTGAGATATCAGCGGCATTAATCTCGAGTATAACTGACAGGATAGTAGAAGTTGCAAAGGAATGGCAAACAAGACCGCTTTCAGAAGCATGGATATTTGTCTATTTTGACGCAATTCACTTCAAGGTAAGGGAAGAGGGCAGAGTAGTCACAAAAGCCGCTTATACGGCTCTTGGAGTCGATTTTGAGGGCAACAGAGAGATACTTGGTATCCGGGTAGGACAGCATGAATCAGCCACATATTGGCTTTCAGTTTTCACTGAACTAAAAGCAAGAGGAGTTGAGGATATTTTCATCGCTTCGGTTGACGGACTCAAAGGGATGGAAGAAGCAATCAGCGCAGTATATCCTGAATGCAGAGTACAGAGGTGTGTAATCCATCAGATACGAAACTCAATGAAATTCATACCGGATAAACACAGGCGGGAGTTCACTGCTGACCTGAAGAATATCTACAGAGCAGTAAACGAAGAGAGTGCGCTGAGGGCACTGAGTGAACTTGAGAATAA
>WBUK01000005.1 GCA_008933765.1 Ignavibacteriaceae bacterium
TAACTCTTGCGTCTGCTTTAAGCGAGAACTCAATAGTTGTCGATGGGTTGAACGGGTTCGGGAAGTTCTGTGCAAGTGCATATTCTGTCGGAATATCTATTACAGCTTCCACTTCGTTTGAATATTCAGAAGTTCCGTCGAAATCTACCTGACGAAGTCTGTAGGTATATTTACCTGAAGCCAAGCCCTGATCTGTGTATGAATATTCTTTCCCTTCAGTGGTTGTTCCGTTACCGTTAACAAACCCAATTTTTGTGAAGGCGCCTTCGTTAAGTTTTCTTTCAACTTCGAAGCCCATGTTATTGGTTTCGGTAGCGGTTGTCCAGTTAAGGGTAATGTCGTTTTTCAGAACATTAGCCATGAAAGAAGAAAGCTCAACAGGGATAACCTGTGAAGTACCAAGAACCTGGAACGGCAAGCCTTGACCGTAACCGGGACCACCGGCTGAATCTCTCAATGGAGCCCAGCCTGAGGTTGTTCTCTGGTAAGCATCACCGGTTTCATAAGTACCGAGAATTGAAATCGGAATAACCCAAGGACCTGAAGCAAGTGTGCCGCCGAGTGTGTACATAACCCAGTAGTTGCCGGCAGGAAGAACAGGATTAGCATTTGCAGAAACTGCCATAACGGGTCTGTCAGCATTGGTTGGAGTGTTATCGCTAGCGCGGTAAGCACCGGTCCACTCAGCAGCAAGGAACCTTTCGGTAGTTTCATCACCCCAAACAACGGTGCTGCTTGGGAGGTCAGGTCTGCCGTTGTAAACTACAACTTTAACGCTGTTATGAGTCGGGGTTGTTGTTGAACCTGTTTGATATGAGTAGAACTTAAAGCCCTGAAGCGTCCATTCATTGTTATATGGAACTTCAAAATTATCCGCTACCCAGTTGCTTGCGGAACTTTGAGCACCAAAACCCCAAACATTGAGATTTGAAGTCTGTAGCGCCGAAAGATCTGCACCACCAAACCCACCACCGGGGTTTGTTACAAAGGGCCCGTTGCTGTAGAGGAAACTCTCCACAAAAGCAGTTCTGGTAATGGTGTCGTTTGCAGGGTTTGCATCACCGGCGAGCTGAGTAAAGGCTTTTGCCGTGTAGGAACCGGATACCGGTGTCCATGTGTCAAATGTTACCTGTGTAGTCTGATCCGGTGCTAAGTTCGTAACCTGTTTGGTTGAAGTGTAGCCACCGGGGTTAATCGTCATAGTTACGGGGAACGACTGAGCAGCACCGCCGAAATTTTTAACTGTTGCTGTGGGGGTCATCGCAACATTTGCAGCTACTGCACCGGATACATTATGTGATACCGTACCTACATCATTAGGAACACCGGTCTCTACATAAACACTGTCTAAGTAAAGCCTTAACTGATCCATCTCGTTATATCTGAAAGCAAGATATACGGTTTGCCCGGCATAAGCGGCTAAACTTAACTGAAACATTTGACCGGGTGCAGGCATCGGTCTGAAAGCGCCAATTCTTGTGTATCCTGTCGGGGGAACACCACCGGTGGTGGATACCCAGATACTCACGGAATCAGCATAAGCACTACCGCCAACGCCGTAGAAAAAGAGTTTATCTGCAGCATCAACCGTGAAAGAAGGAGTTACTAACCAGTCATCATTTCTTAAAGATGCTGATTCCCAACGGACGGAAGCAGTAGCAGTTCCAAAAATTGGTGCAGAAGTATAACGAAGCCATATGTTTGCTCCACCATCAAGTTGGTGAACTGCCCAACCGGCAGGCGGGAAGGTTACATCTTCAAAACCTTGTGAAAATTTCACTATTCCGGTTACCTGATTTGGAGGAATTTGCGACCAATCAGTAGGAGGAGTGCCCCTCTGGTCAAGCATCTCTTTTTGTGCCTGCGTTAACTGGGGGCTGGATTTGTATTTTTCAGCACTGTTCTGCGACCACACTAAGTTGCTCGCTAAAAAGAGCGTGAAAAGAACAAGGAACAATTTTTTCATTTGTTACCTCAATTGGATGTTGATGATTTGTTGATTAAGAAAAAGATTACTTTGACAGTTTAACTGCCAAAGTAGAGTTTATTATAATTTTTATTAATAATTATTCTGCTTTTACAATACCGTCGATTAATCTTTCCTTGTATAAAGAAAATTGTTGCTAATACGGTTGGTTAAATTACACAATATATTTTAATTTTACAATACCACACCACGGATTAATTAAAAAAATGTTTAAGTTTTTTTAATTTTTGTGGATAAGTCCGTTCTTAATCACTGTTTTGATGTTGTTTCGCATAATCGGAAGTGGTATCAGCCTCGGCTCAAGTGCCCACACTTCCAAAAGATTTCTTATTCCTCCCAGAATAAAGAACCTTAACGCTTTAACATTGAGGTTAGGGTTAATGCTGCCGCCCTTTTGCCCGTCGTAGATAATTAATTCAGCCTTCGACATAAAGTCATGGTAGTACATAACCTGCACTTCGGGGTTTCTCATTACTAAATGTTGCTCGTTCACGAAAACAGTTGCCAAATCAGAGTTGCTCGAGAAAATATCAAAAAAGACATCAATGAGATGGTCAAGTTTTTCGGTTACTGAAAAATCTACCCTGTTAGCCAGTGCTTCCAACTCGTTGTAAAGACTTTTCCACAGATTTTCAAACACTTTTACTAAAAGGTCTTCTTTGTTCACATAATAAAGATAAAGCGTTCCGATCGAAACATTACTTTCTTCAGCGATTTTCGCCATTTTAGCGCCATGATAGCCATTTTTAGCGAATACCCTTATCGCCGCTTCTAAAATATCTTTTTCTTTGTTGCCTGTTTTAACTCTCATTTTACACTCATTGAAATAAATTTTATGAATCAGTATTCAAATATATTCGTTAATGATGATAATTGCAAGATAGAGAATGCGCCCTAAGCCTTCCGATAATTAACTAAAGTGCCGGTTCCACCCGCAGGCACTTCATGGGTTAAACAGTGAAGTGTACCCAACCCCCAAATCAGATCAACCGCCCCAATTCCTGTAACTTTTCTTTTCGGAAAAAGCTCAGAAAGTATCCCAAGGGCGTCTTTATCGTTCGGATCGTTAAAAACGGGAACAAGCACGGTTCCGTTTGCAATATAGAAATTTGCGTAACTTGCCGGCAACCTCATTCCATCAAATGAAAGCGGCTCCGGCATCGGAAGAGCCACAACCTCCGGGCGTTCACCATTTTCCAAAAGCGCGCTCTGCAACCGTTCCCGGTTTTCGTTCAATATTTTGTAGTTTTTATCATTTTTGCGCTTCTCTTCGCAAAGCACTATGGTAGTTTCGTTCACAAAACGCGCAAGATCATCCACATGGCCGTGCGTGTCATCACCGGCAATACCTTTCCCTAACCAAATCACATTCGTAATGCCCAAATGTTGTGCAAAAACTTCTTCATAATCTTTTGCGGTAAAACCGGGGTTCCGCACCTGCACCTTCGGATCCAGAAGGCATTCTTCGGTTGTCAGCATAGTCCCCCTGCCGTTTGAATCAATAGCCCCACCTTCCAAAACTACGGGTTTGCCGTTATGGTACGGCACTTCAAACGGGATTTCCAACGCTTCCAACAAAATGCGGGATGAACGCCCATCGTTTTTGTAGTTGTCATACTTTGCCCACGCGTTAAATGCAAAATCTACCCCGTGAACAGCTGTTCCTTTTTTAACAAAAGCCGGCATGGAATCACGCATCCACCCCCGGTCAGTTTTTGCGTTTACATAGATACGGTTCTTCCCCCCCACTTCCGCCATCGTAAGTTTGTTCTCAATATCTGAGAGCTGCTTTTCGGAATTGTAGAGGATCACCACTTTTTCGTAAGGCACAAGCTTTTTAACAATTTCGGTATAAACCCACGGAATTGGCTCAAATTTTTGAGGCCAGTCTTCTTTATTGTGAGGCCAGCCAAGAATAGTAGCCGCGTGTTTTTCAAACTCTCCGGGTAACCTGCCTGCTTTGTTGCTATCAGTTGTATGATGTTTTTTTTTCAATTGTGGGTTCTTCATCTCTGCTTAGGTTGTTTAATGATTTCTCTGCATAACTTCTTGTTAATAATCCGGTAAACTTTCGCCTGATTTTTCATACCGGTTCTACCCCCTGTTCTTGTCAGAGGGTTTTGCCCGCAATCTCAATGATAAAAAAAGATAAAAAATTGCGGAACATTTATACCCTGAAGCGCTGAAAACTTAATTTTCCAAAAATCTTTTTGTAATATCGCTATAGGCGTCAATTCTCCTGTCTCTGAAAAAGGGCCAGTTTCTGCGAATATATTCAATTCTTTCGGGGTCAATTTCGGCAATCAGCACCGCTTCTTTATCTGTTGGTGCTTCCGCAATAATCACCCCTTGCGGGTCGGCAACAAAAGAAGAGCCCCAGAACAAAATCCCCTCTTGTTCCTTAACAGGTTGCTCGAACCCTACCCGATTGACTGCAATAACATAAACACCGTTAGCAACAGCGTGGCCTCTTTGCACGGTTATCCAGGCATCTCTTTGCTGTTTGCCGTGTTCTTCCATTTCGAAGGGGTGCCACCCGATTGCCGTCGGGTAGAAAATAACCGATGCGCCTAACATCGCGGTGATACGGGCCGCCTCCGGGTACCACTGATCCCAGCAAATAAGCGTACCGATTTTGCCATAATTCGTGTCAAATGCTTTAAAGCCAAGGTCTCCGGGCGCAAAATAAAACTTTTCGTAATACGCAGGGTCGTCAGGGATGTGCATCTTACGGTAAATACCGCCAATTTCGCCACTGTCGTTGATGAAAACAAGACTGTTGTGGTAAACCCCAAGCGACCTCTTCTCAAAAATCGGGACAATAACCGAAGTGCGGGTTTCACGCGCCACTTTGGTGAATGCTTCTGTTGAGGCACCCGGGATCGTTTCTGCCAACTCGTACAGATCAATATCTTCTTTTTGGCAGAAATATTGCGAGCGATAAATTTCCGGCAGACAGATCACATTCGCACCCTTAGTTGCCGCTTCTCTAACTGCCTCGACAGCTTTTTGGGTGTTGCTTTTTAAGTCTTCACCTATTTGCAGTTGCACAATACCTGCGTTAAATTTCGATCTGTTCAATAACTTCTCCTGTTTGAAAAAAAATACACACTCAATTCGACTAAAAAATTAGAAGTAAAACATCGATTTCAACCTAAACTGCCCATAAGAACAGAAAAGGGTTTCATTTCTTAATTCGGCTCCATAATTAAAGAAGAACCGGCACTTCAACAGTTTATAATCAATTAATCAATAAGTTTTCTCGGAAATTAAAGTTCCGTTTTCGTCAAATTCTTTTGAAGATTTAATCACGCCTTTTTCGTAAAAATCAATCGACCAAAGCGAGCCGTTTTCTCTGTAAATTTTTGATTCACCGTGAAGTCTGTTATTCACCCAGTTTTGGTCGGTCCATAATTTCCCCGATTCATACCAAGTTTTTGCAGGACCTTCCCTCAGGCTGTTCACATAAGAAATTTCACTTTGCACATTTCCGTTTTCGTAGAAAGAAACATGCACGCCCTCGGCTTTGCTGGCAACATATTTTTTTTCAGCTTTTTTCTTACCCGAAGGGTAGTATTCAATAACCACGCCATTTATTTTGCCCATCATATAAGGGTATTCACCCATAAGTGCCCCGTTTTCGTGGAACCACTTCGTTGTGCCGTCCTGAACACCGTTTTTATACTCAATTTCGCCCTTAATAATCCCCGTATCCCAGTACTCGTAAGAAACTCCCACAATTTTTCCGTCAACAAATTGTGAAGAAGACTTAACTTTCCCGTTACTGTGGTAAGAAGTGTAGCTGCCTGAAAGCACGCCGTTTTTATAAGTTCCCTCTTCAGAAAGCCGACCGCCGGCTTGAAAAGTAGCGAACTTACCGTTGCGTTTGTTTCCGGAGTAAATATAGTCTTCTTTCAGTGCTCCGGTTGAATCGAAACTTCTGACCACTCCATCGAGCACACCCATTTTATAGTTCGAGACAGATTCCAGAATACCGGTGGGGTAATATTTCCGAACCTCGCCGTTAAGTTTATTTCTCGAGTAATTAGCCACTTCTTTCAACACGCCACTGTCGTAGCGGGTAATAATTTCACCGTTTTGCGCATTCAGGGCAAACCCAAAAAGCATAAAAAGCAGAATAAAGTTTTTCATCTTTAGAATCCGTTAAAACCAATAAAAACTGAATTAATTTCCAATCTAATAGCCAAAAGTGTAGCTAATAGCCAAAAGTGTAAGTTATGTTCCCTTGCGAATCAAATTCCCGTGCAGTTTTCATAACGCCGTTTTCGTAAAATTCTTCTTTTTTAACGGTGCCTTCGGGGTAAAACTCTTTCAAAGTTCCCTCTAATTTCCCGTCTTTAAAATATGCTTCTCTCCAGAGCACCCCCTCCAAATTATAAAGGAATTGTTGCCCGTTCAAAACATCGTCCCGGTAGTTTTCAATAACGCGGGTAAGCCCGTTTTTATGAAACCCGCGGTACTCGCCGTTAAGTTTATCGTTGCGATAAGTTGCCCGGTATTGAAGAGCCCCGTTTTCGTCATAAACTAACATAATGCCGTTTTTTTGCCCCTCCAAATAAACAGCTTCCGACATTAGTTTCCCTGAATCGTAAAACGACTTAACCGCCCCGGTTATTTTTCCTTTGTAAAGCTCTGCTTCCTGATATAATGTGCCGTTATCGTGGTATTTATAAATCCACCCGACCTGTTCATCGTTTTGGAAAGTAAGCTCTTCTTTCATAAAACCTGATTCAAAGAATGAGTGATATTTCCCCTCCTTTTTACCGTTTTTAATCAGCACTTCACTTTTAACAACACCGTTTGGGTAATATTCTCTGTCAACTCTTTCCTCCTCGGTAAATTTACCGTCTTTATCGTACCTGATCCGTGTTTCCAACAGATCGGCTTGGTAGTAATCGCGCACCCTAAGTTTGCCGTTGATGTCATAAAAATAAGCATAACCATGTTTTTTATCGAACCGGTACTCGGCAGTTGCCGAAACCTTTCCGTTTTCAAAATATATGGTTGTTTTCCCGTGCTGCATATCATTGAAGAAGTTTTTCTCAAACTCTTTTCCCCCTTTTTCATAATAAACCACAGAAAGCCCCTCTAACTTTCCCAGATGGTAGTGCCACTCACCCTGAAGTTTTCCTGATTTATAATAAGTTGTTGTAATCCCCTCTTTTTCGTTGTTGAGGTAGTTTTCTCTCCCCCACAATTCCCCTGTTTCGTAGTAAGTAAGCCCTTCACCCTCTCTATTACCGTTTTCGTAGTTCCAGGTCCGGCTTAGCGTCCCGTTTTCAAAAAACCAGTTGGAGCGCCCCTCTTCAGTGCCGTTTTTAAAAGTCCATTCTTTCCAAAGCACACCTGTAGGGTAATATTCACGGTAATAGCCATCCAACTTACCGTCAAGGTATTCACCCTCGGTTTCAACTTTTCCGTTAGGATAGAAAGTTTTCCTTACCTCTTTTTCCCCCTGAGCGAAAATACCAAAAGAGAGAACAAGAATAAACAGCAGGTTTAATTTCATGTAACTGTTAACTTATTTATTCAATATTAAAATTAAAATGAATTGCAAAATAACACTTCCGATTAAGAATATCAGTTCATTATTCCGCCCATTGATGATGCCAATTTGCCCATTTATCTCCTCTTATTTAGCGAAAAACGGGTAGTTTGCACCATTTCTTCCTTTTTAGCTGCCGGTTAAAGACGAGTGGCTGATTTCCTTTTTCCTTCGAAACTAACCCATTATTTCGTAAATTGTTAGGTTGAAATATTTTTATTTTAACTTTCAGACAATTGAAATAATAACATAGGACACAGAAAGTTCGTGGAAAAAGAAAAAGATGAACTGAACAACGAAAAGTTCAACGAACAGAAGCCCGAAAGCGCTGATCAAGGCGCAGATAACAAGGCTTCGGCTGTTAACGGGGCAAATATTAGCGAAATTAGTTCTAAGGGTAATCAGGATGTTTCGGCTGACCGCATTTCCAACGGCAGCGATAAAGGTGAAAAAGTCGTAGCGGTTTCTGATGAGAAAATTATTGTGCACGACGAGCACAGCCATATTTATCGGATTGTTCCTAAGAGTGAATCTGTTAACCAAACGGAAAAGGCGGCTCAAAACGAAAATCCGAACAGTGAGATTTCCGCTAACCAAGCTAAAACGGAAAACAAAACAGAACCGGCTAACCAAACTGATAAGACAAGCCAAACAGAACCGGCTAACCGGTATGAAATTGCTGATAAAGCAATCCCCACAGGCACAAGCGGAGTTGCAACCGGTGATGCAGCTTCTGAAAAAAGTGAAGAGGAACAACAAGCAGCACAAAAAGTGAGAAAAGTTGCTAAAAAGACCACCCGGGTTACTAAAAAAAGAAGCAGCCCTGCTACAATCTCTCAAAACACTGAAGAAAATGGCATAAACTCTTCTGAGGATAACTCTGCACAACCTCTTAGTTATGCTGCAAATATTGAAGTGGAAAAAACGACAAATAAAGCAGCAGAAACTACGGATGAAACAGAAACTACGGATGTTACAGCAACAAAAATCGCTAAAGATTTCACAGATAATGCTGAAAACGATAACGCAGTTACCGCTGCAGATGAATCTGTTGCAAAACAGGAAACACAGAAAGAAACACGATTCGATTCCGATGCAGGCGCGCAATCTGAAAGCCTTTCAGATTCTGACGGCAAAAGTGCTGAAACGAGCGACAATTCCCCTGAACCGCGAAAAAGACAAAGCAGAGATAACCTCCGTAACCACTCAGAACGACCGGCACACCCGGCGCTAAGAAGAACCGGCGTTAAAGACCCCACTCTGGCTAAATTGAAAGTCGATAAAGGCCTGGTTAAATCACCTGCGGATGAGGAACAAAAACAACCCGTATCTTCCGTTGACAGAAGAGAGCCTTTCAAACAGGAAGATAAAAAAGAAACCTTCAGGCAACAGGATAAAAGGGAAACTTTCAGAACTGACGAGAAAAAAGAAACCTTCAGAACTGATGAGAAAAAAACAGATTTACTCCGCGAAAGCAAACCCGAAATTATTTCAAAACAGGAACAAAAGAGAGACTTCACGCAAAGGCAAAACGGTAAAGGAGACCTTGCCGCAAAGCAGGAGTATAGACAGCGTGACCGCAAACTGCCCCGCGAGCCTTTCAAACCGGCTGAACGAGTGCAGCCAACTCAAAGCAGCCAACAAATGCAGCAAAAAGGTAAATTCAGAACCAATTTCAACAAACTTTCCGTTGTGGTGCCCCTGTTCAACGAAGACGAATCGGTTCAGCACCTTGCAAATGAAATAAAATCCGCTTTCAAAGATTTGCAAATGCAAACTGAAGTTATATTTGTTGATGACGGCTCAACAGATAAATCGCTCAGGGTAATAAAAGAAATATGCCGTACCGACCAAAGGTTCAAATACATCAGTTTCCAGATGAACTACGGTAAATCAGCTGCGCTTAACACCGGCTTCAGAGCAGCTAAAGGTGATGTTGTGATTACTATGGATGCAGACCTTCAGGACGACCCGCACGAAATACCCAACCTCATCAGAAAACTTGAAGAAGGCTACGATATGGTTTCCGGGTGGAAGAAGAAAAGGTACGACCCGTTCCTGAAAAAATATTCTTCCAAACTCTTTAATTTCGTTACTTCCACAATGAGCGGAATAAAGATTCACGATTTCAACTGCGGGCTAAAGGCGTACCGCAAAGCGGTTATTGATAATCTCAACATTTACGGCGAAATGCACAGATACATACCAATTCTTGCAAAATGGAAAGGTTTCAGCGTTGCGGAATTGGTGGTGAAACACAGCCCGAGGAAATACGGCGTTACCAAATTTGGTGCCTCAAGGTTCTTCAAAGGGTTTGTTGACCTGATAACCGTTACTTTCATCACCCGCTATATCAAACGGCCGATGCACCTGTTTGGCTTCTTTGGTGCGCTTGCATTCCTGCTCGGTTTTGTGATCAACGGCTACCTTTCTTACGAGTGGATATTCGAGCAGCAACCCCTGAGCAACCGACCGTTGCTGCAACTCGGCATGTTGTTGATGATCGTAGGCGTCCAATTTTTCACTGCCGGCTTGCTCGGGGAAATGCTGGTGCATAACTTCCAAACCGGTAAGGAATATTCGATTAAAGAAACTAATACACGCTTATAGAAAATGCACTACGACCCGGTAAAAAATGTTTTCGCCGCCGTTATTAATAAATTGCCCTTTACGAGGGTCTTGTTCTACAAGACCCTCGATCTAATGTTCCTCCGTTCGTGGTATGTACGCCGCGAGCTTCGTAAATTGCGGGAAAAAGCCGGCGGGCGACACCTCGAAATCTACGACGCAGGTAGTGGCTTCGGGCAATACTCCTGGTTCATGGCGAAAAACCTTGCGCCCTGCAATATCTATTCCGTCGATGTTAAAGAAGACTGGATTGAAGACTGTAAAAAGTTCTTCACAAGAGCAGAAGTGAAAAATGTTAAGTTCGGTGTTGAAGACCTTACAAAAATAGACCATAACGAACAATTTGATTTGATTGTTTGCGTGGATGTAATGGAGCACATCGCCGATGATGTAACGGTTTTCGGAAATTTTTCCCGTGCACTTAAGCAGGGCGGTTATCTTTTGGTTAATTCACCTTCGGTGTTCGGAGGAAGTGATGTGCACGGCGAAGAAGATGAAAGTTTTATCGGCGAACACGCCCGCGATGGCTACTCGAAAGAAGAATTAGTTGAAAAAATGGCGCCTTTCGGGCTTGAGCTTTATCAATCGAAATATACCTATGGCTGGTGGGGTGACAAAGCGTGGCGGCTCGGGATAAAGTACCCTATGCTGATGCTAAACAAATCAAAAGCGTTTTTTATCTTTTTGCCGTTTTATTACATTATAACGATATTACCCGTGCTTTTTATGATGTATGCCGACTACTCTACGGACAATAAAATTGGCTCGGGTATTAACCACATCGCTGTGAAGAAAAAATAATTGCAGGACTAATAACAATTTCAGCAATCTGTAAGAGAAAAACAAGAAATATCCATCGGAGTCTAAATGGCTAAAAAAGGCAAACAACAACGAAGCAGTATTGGGAAACGACAGGTTGAAAGAGTCGAATTTGACATCGATAAGAGCCTCCCGGCGAAATATATCAACCTCTTTGTAATTATTCTGGCTGTTGTTGTGTTTATGATTTTTCTTTCCCCGTTGTTTTTCCAGGGAAAGATTTTCCAGTCGGGTGATATTATCGCTTCCGAAAGCGCCTCTTCATACTTATCCAAGGATAGAGAAGGGTTCACACTTTGGAACCCCTACATCTTTGCGGGGATGCCCGCTTATGCACTTTCGGTGGGTTACACCTGGTTTAACCTTTTTTATGTAGGGCTTACCGCCGTGCGCGAGTCGTTCACCGCTCTGTTTGGCAACGATTTCGTCCGCTGGGCTTTTTATTTGATAGTTATGACGATTACATCGTTCTTTCTTATGAAGCACATAACTAAAAACACTATAGTCAGCCTTTTCACCGCCTTTGGAACTTCTCTTTCTACGGGAATTGTGGTTTTCTTATACATTGGGCATGTTACAAAACTCACTTCGCTGGCGTTCTTCCCCGTTATAATTTTAATACTGCTGTTAAATCAGGAGAAGTTAAAACTGATTAATTTCTTCATTCTGGTTATTGCGATGCAGTTGATTGTGCAGGGCTTCCATGTGCAGATTATTTTCTACATCCTCTTTTCAGTCGGTATTTTCTATCTTTTTTATCTTATCCGTAGCTTAGTTACAAAAGATAACAATGCACTTAAAAACACCCTTAAATCGGGCGCTGCGTTCGTGGTGGCGGCGCTGATTGCAATCGCTATTCAGGCGGATAACTTCACGCAAATTTATGAATACACGCCTCACTCGACCCGCGGCACTACGGGGATTTTGGACAAAACTTCGCAAAACGGCGAAGAAAATAAAGGAGAAAACACCGATTTTTATAAATACCACACCGATTGGTCGTTCTCACCTGAAGAAGTGATGACCTTCGTTGTGCCTTCGTGGTACGGCTTTGGTAACTCAGATCAAAACATCAATGGGCAAAACTACCATATAAACACCTATTTCGGGCAGATGCCCTTTGTGGATGTGGCAATGTATATGGGGGTAATCATCTTTTTCTTAGCCCTTTATGCTATGATCACCCGCTGGCGTGAACCTTTCGTTATGTTTATGACTATTCTGGTTGCGATTTCGTTGTTACTTTCTTTCGGCAGGAACCTGTCGTTTCTTTTTGATCTTTTTTTCTTCCACTTCCCTTATTTTGATAAGTTCCGTGTTCCCTCAATGATCTTAGTGATACCGCAGATGTTCATGCCAATTCTTGCCGGTTTGGGGTTGATGAGTATTCTAAATTTGCGTAAAGAAAGTAACCGGTTTAAGGAAAAACTGTTGCTTTACAGCGCAGCTTTCTTCAGTGCAGTGTTATTAATTGCTTTGTTAACAAAAGAGTCGATGGTTGCCTCGGTATCAAAAGATTTTGTTGCCGCAAAAGGCGCAATGTATGATGCGCAGCAAGAAGGGGTTTCAGCAATGATCGGAAATCTTGCCGGGCAGATGTTTGCAACCGATACGATTATCAACTTTTTGTTGCTTTCTGCGGTCTTTTGGCTTGCCTGGGCTTACGCTAAGCGAAAAGTATCAGCCGTTGTGCTTACTTCGGTGGTCTTGTTGCTAAGCACGGTTGACCTCTGGCGCATCTCTTCAAGAAGTGCTGAGTATATCGATCCTCCTTCAAAAAACATCGAATTTGCAGAACCGTCGTATGTGCAGGTAATCAAAAAACTACAGAAAGATAACGACCCGTTCAGGATTATAAACTTAAAGCGCGACCAGTCCAAAGGCTCGGTACAAAACAACGGGAATTTTAACGCCTACTTCCTCTTGGAAGATGTGTATGGATACTCCGCAATCAAGCCCCGTGCATATCAGGATTTCCTTGATGTGGTACAAACTCCCGCAAATGAAACCTTCCTGAACATGACCGGCACACGCTACATCGTGCTCGATCAGCCCGGCATCCCCTTTGAGGGCTGCTCACTGATAAGCTCAAACGAAAACGACAGAACCTATGTAGTAAGGAATAATAAAGCACTCAACAGGCTCTTTTTCGTTAACAGAGTTGAAAAGAAAAAGCCACTTGAATTTTTGGAAATGGTTAAAGCCAATAAGTTTGACCCCGCAGATGTTGCCTTTATCGAAGAAGGTAATGTGAAAGTTGACCCTAAAGATTCAACCGTTTCTTTGAAAATTACTAAATATACAGACGAAATTATTGAAGCCGATGTTCACACCTCAGGCAACAACTATCTTGTGTTCAGCACTACATATCATAAAGCCGGATGGCACGCCTATGTGGACGGAAAACCAACTGAGGTTATTAAAACCAACCACGACTTTATGGGTATTATCGTGCCGAAGGGTGCAAAAAAGGTTAAATTTGAGTTTGCCCCGCAAAGCTTTTTTATCGCCGAGTATCTCTCCTTTGGCCTTAGCTCGGCTGTTACCCTCGGCTTGATTATCACTCTTCTTCTTGGCAAATTCAAACGCAAAGAAAAGGAAGAGGTTGCAGAACAACAGCACCAGGATTAATTTCGGCTCAGAATCGTTCAGGAAGTATTTTAAAAATACTTCCTGGATGTTTGCCGAAAGAATAATCAAACTACTGCTAAGTTTTGTAGTCGGGATTTTCCTCGTAAGGTATCTCGGGGCTGAGAAATTCGGCACCCTTTCCTACGCTGTAAGCGTTGCACTTATGTTTGCAAGCATTGCCGCTTTTGGGTTAGACAGTATCTTGGTGCGTGAACTCGTAAAAACCCCCGAAAACAAGGGAGAAATCCTCGGTTCTGCTTTCTTTTTGCGAATAATCGGTGCGCTGCTTGTTATAGCCGCCACTTTTGCTTTCGTTACCCTGAACAAAGAAAGTGAAGAAACCGCCTTTCTGATTTACATCATCACAATCGGCACCATTTTTCAATCTTTTCATGTGATTGACTACTGGTTTCAATCCCGCGTGCAGGCAAAATTTTCGGCGACAGTTCAGTCAAGTTCTTCGATTATTTCGTCGTTGTTAAGGCTTCTGCTCATTGTTTTGGCGGCTGGGCTTGGCTGGTTCGCTTTTATACAGGCGCTTGAACCCGTTCTGATTGCCGCCGGTTTTGTGCTCGTTTTCACCCTTCAAAAAGAGAATATTCTGAAATGGCGCTTCAAAAAAGATGTGGCGCTGAAACTTTTTCAAGACTCATGGCCCCTCATTCTTGCGTCGCTTGCCATTTCAATTTATATCAGAATCGGGCAGGTATTCATTCAAAACATGCTTGGGGCAGAGCAGAATGGCTATTACGCAACAGCAGTACGCCTCTGCGAAGCATGGTATTTTGTGCCGATGGCTATTTCAAGTTCCCTCTTTCCGGCAATAGTGAGCGCAAAACAAATGAGTGAAGAGCTTTACCGCTCGCGCATGCAAAAACTCTACGACCTTCTGGCTTTTATTTCGATTGCCATCGCAGTGCCCGTTACAATTTTTTCTGAAGAGATAATTACAATTCTTTTCGGTGCAAAATTCCTGCCGGCAGCACCTGTTTTAACAATCTATATCTGGGCAGGAACGGGCACATTCCTCGGAGTTGCAAGTTCTAATTATCTGATAAACGAAAACCTGACCAAAATTTCCTTTTTAAGAACACTTATCGGGCTTGTTCTTAATGTCGGGTTGAACCTGTTGCTTATACCTATCTGGGGGATTAAAGGCTCAGCACTTGCAACACTTATATCATACACAGGCTCCACCTTCGGATTGGCGCTTCACCGCCCCTCGGCTCATCAGGCGGTTATGATGTTGAAGTCAATATTTTTATTCCACGCTTTCAAATTAGTAAAAGAAAAATGGCACTCCCTGTTTCAAAACAAATAAGCACAATATTTAAACTACTTGGCGAGCCTAAGGTGCTCCGTTCACTCATTTCCTTCAGGGTTATGGGGTATCTCTACGATTCAGGATGGATTCGCTCACTCATTTCGGGCAGCCCTCAGGATGTTAACGGCGAGGCTATTCCGTGGGTTTCTCTCAGTTTTTACGAGTTTTTCAAATCCCGCGTGAACAGCAAAATGGATGTTTTCGAGTTCGGTTCAGGGTATTCTACGCTGTGGTTTGCAAAAAGAGTGAACACCGTTACTTCTATCGAACACGATAAGAAGTGGTTCGATAAAATGCAGGAAAAACTGCCGAAAAATGTGAAGGTGATACTCTCGCACGATAATAAAGACATCTACTCAAACGAACTGATTAAACTCGACTATAACTTTGATATTATTACCGTTGACGCAAACCACAGGAACGAGTGCATGTTCGTTGCACCCGAAAGACTGAAAACCGGCGGAGTGATTATACTTGATGATTCGGAAAGAGAAGAATATACACCCGGAATTAACTTCCTGACTGAAAAAGGTTTTAAGAAAATTGATTTCCACGGTATAGCTTCCGGGTTTATTCACAGTAAAGCAACCACAGTTTTTTATAAATCTGATAACTGCTTAGGGATTTAAGAAATGCCTTCAGCCCTCAGAAAGTGGGCGTATGCTCACTCAGGTCCGTTGTTAAAGCCCGCTTCGTTGTTTGCCTGGTTCTTTTATTCCCGCTTTTCGGATAAAATCAGGCTGATAATAGGAAGTGGTGATACGCTTTATAAAGGCTGGTTCCCCACAGACATAAAAACGCTCGATTTAACAAATAAAAAAGACTTCAGGCGCTACTTCAAAAAGAGAAAAATTGATCTTGTTTTGATTGAGCATGTGCTTGAACATTTGGAAATTGCCGATATTGAAATGATGGCACAAAACATAAAAGAGTTTGCAAACCCGAACATAAATATCAGGGTTGCCGTACCCGATGGCTTTCATGCCGATCAGGCGTATATCGACCATGTCCGCCCCGGTGGAACGGGCCCTGCAGCGGATGAACACAAACATCTTTTCAATTATCGCTCTCTTTCGGAAATATTTGTTAAATTTGGATATGGCTTTAATCTCATCGAGTATTGGGATGAGGATAGAAACTTCCACTCAACTTACAAAAATGACGATGAGAAAGGGCACATTAAAAGATGTTTCCTCAATCACAGGAAAAATAAAGACGGGAAACCAAATTATACATCACTAATTATTGATTTTTACTTAACGCAACCTTAGTTTATTTAACTCTTTATTGATTTTTATTTAACCCTTTTTTGATTTTTTACTTAACTCTTTACTAACTTTTTACTTATGAACAAAGCACCTGTAGCAATTTTTGTTTACAATCGCCTGAATACTCTGAAAAGAACTTTGGAGTCTCTTGCCAAAAATTATGGCGCAGAAGAAACCGACCTCCACATCTTCTCCGACGGGTGGAAAAATGAACATGGTAAAGCCGCCGTTTTAGAAATCAGGGAATATCTGAAAAATATTAAAGGGTTCAAATCCGTTACAGTTTATGAAGCCGAAAAAAACCGGGGGCTGGGGCGATCAATTATTAACGGGGTGAACCAAATGATTGCCAAGTTCGCGCAGGTGATTGTGCTCGAGGATGATTTGGTGCTTTCCCCATGGTTCCTCAAATTCATGAACGACGGGCTTAACACTTACAGGTATTCAGAAAATGTTGCCTCTATTCACGGATACATGTACCCTGTGAAAGGAGAGTTGCCCGAAACTTTCTTCCTGCGTGGTGCCGATTGTCTCGGCTGGGCTACATGGGAAAGAGCATGGAAATTCTTTAACCCCGACGCTAAATTTTTATACGATACCCTCCTTGAACAAAAACTGATGGATCATTTCAATTTCAACGGCGCTGCCTTTAAGGAAAGAATACTGCAACGGGTTATAGCAAAAACGAACGACTCATGGGCTGTCCGATGGGATGCTTCTGTCTTTTTAAAGAATATGTTGACTCTTTACCCGGGAAAATCGCTCGTGCAACACATCGGAGCCGACGGAATGGGAACTAACACGAAAAAAACTAAAAAACTTGATGTACAACTTTTAAATCGTGCCGTTAAAGTTGAAATGATTCAGCAGCGTGAGTCGATAGAAGCATGGGAAGCAATCGGTAAGTTTTATCTCTCTTTCAAATCATACAACCCGTTCAAAAGAATCGGGTTTGGGTTGAAATCAAAGAAATTATTGCCGACGAGGTAGCCCGGATGAAAGATATTCTGATTATCAGGTTCAGTTCTCTTGGTGATGTTCTGCTTACAACACCCGTGGTGCGCTCACTTAAAAACAGCTACCCCGAGACGAACATTGACTATTTAGTGAAAAGAGAATATTTGGATGCGCTCAGCCATAATCCCTATATCCGCAATGTTTTCCCATATCAGGAAGGTAAAAGCCTGAAAGAAATAACCGGTACAAACTACGACCTGATAATCGACCTTCAAAACAATATCAAATCGAACAAATTCACAGTCGGTCACGAAAAGAAAATCCGTTTCCACAAGTCGAACATTAAAAAATTTTTGTTGGTTAAAATAAAACTTAACCTGTTGGAAGGGATGCCCCAAATTCCCGTTCGGTATGGGCTTTCAATATCAAGAAGCCGTTATCTGCCAAAATTTCAGCTTGACGACAAAGGGTTGGATCTTTTTTATCCACCTGTTGAAACGGGTTTAGACCCAATGAAAGACTACATAGCCATTGCCCCCGGTGCGAAGCACTTCACAAAGCGCTGGCCCATCTACCACTTCACAAGGCTGTGCAGCATGATCATTGAAGGCGGCTACATCCCCGTACTCGTCGGCGGGAACGAAGATGTGAAACTTTGCAACGAAATTCAGGAAGCTGAACCCCGTGTTATAAATAAAAGTGGCGAGAACGACCTTTTCTTCACCGCCTCGGTGATAAACGAGTGCAAAGCGGCGGTTACCTGCGACTCGGGCTTGATGCATGTAGCCTGCGCTGTCGATACACCCGTTGTTACCATTTTCGGCTCAAGCGTTAAAGAATTTGGATTCACCCCCTACAAAAACAACAGCATTGTGGTTGAAAACAACAGCCTGAATTGCCGCCCATGTTCACACATCGGCAAAAACCACTGCCCACTTAAACACTTCAAATGTATGATAGATGTGCAGCCGGCAGATGTGTATGAAAGCCTTTCGCGATTGCTACTCGAGGTTTAATTTTGTTTCAATTTCTCTACAATTTCCTGTTCCTGCCGTTTTTCTTTCTGTTTATGCAGTTTATTGCTCTTTTCAACCCAAAAGTTCGGCGCGGAATAAACGACAGGAAAAATATAGTCCAAAAAACAGCTGAGAAAACGAATAAATTCGACCGAAACAACCTGACCGTCTGGTTTCACTCTTCTTCTCTCGGCGAGTTTGAGCAGGCTAAACCAATCATCGAAAACATGAAAAAAAGGGGTAATTTTAACATTATTGTTACTTTTTTCTCACCTTCGGGCTATGAAAACTCTATAAAATACCCCCATGTGGATGCGGTTTCGTATCTCCCGTTGGATTCTCCCCCTATGTCTAAAAAATTTACCGAAGCGGTTAAGCCTTCAATTGTAATCTTCATGCGCTATGATATTTGGCCCAACTTTATTTTCACGCTTCACAGGCAAAAGATACCGACATTTCTTGTTGACGCCACAATGCGGGACGATTCGGTTCGGCTCGGCTATTTCCTGAAGAAGTTTCATCATTCACTTTACTCAAAGTTTCGCTATATCCTCACGGTTTCAGAAGTTGACCGAAAAAACTTCCTGAAGTTTCGGCTTGACCCTTTAAAAGTTATTGTCGCCGGAGACACCCGTTTCGATCGGGTTTACGAGCGCTCGATGATAGCACGGGAAAGGATGCTGATAAGGGATGATCTGCTGCAGGGGAAAATAGTGATTGTTGCCGGAAGCATCTGGGAGGAAGATGAGGAAGTGCTGCTGCCGGCTGTTAAAAAGCTTCTGAAATACTACGACGATGTTGTTGTGATTCTCGTGCCGCACGAACCGACACTTCTTCACCTGGAAAAATTGGAAAATGAGTTTGCCGAAATTGAACAAACTATCCGCTTTTCTTTCCTGAACAGCTACAAAGGAGAGCGTATTATTATGGTTGATTCAATCGGGATTTTGCTTACGCTATACTATTATGCCGATATTGCGTTTGTTGGGGGCGGGTTTAAGTCGAATGTGCACAATACACTTGAGGCGGCAGTTTACGGCATACCTGTGGTGTTTGGTCCCAAAATTGGAAACTCCCGCGAGGCAGCTCAGCTGGTTGAATGCGGTGGGGGTTATATTGTTAAAACAAAAACCGAAATGTACCGCAGGTTGCGAACATTTGTTACGGATGAAACAGCAAGAAGTGCCGCCGGCGAAAACGGAAGAAACTTCGTTATGAAAAACACCGGTGCAACCTCACTGATAACAGATAAAATCACTGAAGTCGTGGATTTAAGCTAAACCTCTAAATACCATCAAACCAACAGGCAAACAACAACGAACTAATTGGCGGGTTTTGCTTAAACCTCTAAATACCATCAAACCAACAGGCAAACAACAACGAACTAATTAGTAAAGTGGGGGCTAAACCTCTACGCCGTATCTTTCCTGCAAAACAGTCAGGTGGTGCTCAAAATGCGCAGCTATTACGAACATCAAGGCACGAACGGTAATTCTTTTACCGCTTGCCGTGCCTGCAATATCAAGCGTTTCCACAGGCAGGGTTTCGAACATCTCAAGGTTTGAATCCCGTACGGAAAGGAACTCAATAACCATCGATTCAACCGTTCTTTCATCATAAACTCCCGATTTAATATATTGATTTTCATCAAAACCGGGCAACGGTTGTTCCTCGCCTCTTGAAATGCAAAAAGCACGGTAACCAAATACCCTTTCGCAGTCAATCAGGTGCCCGAGAACCTCTTTAACACTCCATTTTTCTGCTGCATATCTGAAGTTCAGCACGGTATCCGGCAGCTTGGCGAATACTTCTTCAATAAAATCTGCCTGATCTTCAAGCAAGCCGATCACATCAATTTCAGGGTCAAGCTCTTTAATATATTTCTCAAAATACTCGGGGTAATCACCCGGTTTTGGAAATTCAAAAATTATATAGTCATCCATCTCAATACCTTTCTGATAACAATTTTTTCATTCGATACTCTCCATGCCAAATTATAACTTTTGGGATAAGCCAAAAGGTTCCGCCACAAACCAAACTACTCATCTCGCCAAATCATTGCTTTGCGTGTCTGCACAAGGGTTCCGCCACAAACCAAACTATTCATCTCGCCAAATCATTGCTTTGGGGGTAAGCCCCTCTCCGGTAAAACCTCGGAACATTGAATTGGTGGTGAACATCAAAACAAAATTGCCGTTTTTATCGATAGCAATCACGCCGCCGTCTTCAGGGTCGAGCACATTGTTAAGCACTTCGGAGCACGCTTCCTCAAGCGACATATTTTTATACTCCATCAGCGCCGAAATTCTGAAAGCCACACTGTTTCTGATGAATTTTTCACCCTTCCCGGTCGCCGAAATGCCGAGCGTGTTGTTGTTCGCATAAGTTCCCGCCCCTATGATGGGTGAGTCACCAATTCTGCCGGGCAATTTATACCCCGTTCCGCCGGTTGAAGTGGCGGCTGCTAAGTTTCCTTCCATATCCAATGCCACCGCACCGACAGTTCCCTTCGACTTAGCATCCTTCCAGTTGGCTCTGTTTTTAGCGGTGTAGAAATAGGAAGAATCCACCATTTCCAAGCCGTTTTCTTTTGCTAATCTTTCTGCACCGTACCCTGTCAGCAGCACATGCGGGGTTTTTTCCATAACCAACCTTGCCGCAAGAATTGGATTTTTAATGTGCTCAACCGCTGCAACGGCACCGGCTTTTGTAGTTTTGCCTTCCATTACCGAAGCGTCTAATTGTGCTATACCGTCACGGTTGAGAACGGCACCCTTTCCTGCATTGAAAAGAGAGTCGTTTTCAAAATATTGAACCACTGCAGTAACAGCATCTAAGCTTGTTCCTCCTGATTTCAGAATATCTTCCCCAATTTTTAGTGCGTTCAACAGGCTTCGGTTGTAAGCCTCAGTAATTTCCTTCGGCGAATCTTTGGGGTAATAGCCCGCACCACCGTGAACCACTAACATATATTTCGGTCTTTCGTGCGTTCCTTTCCCTCGGGTGCTGAAAACCACAGTAAAAACTATCAGTAATAAAGTGGAAAATAAAAGGATTACCCTGCTTCTACTCATCTTCTTCCTCTTCGATTGAAATTAGTTTAATGTCTTCCAAAAACGGGAAGGTTTCTCTCGTTTTCTGCAGGTGCTCAAGGTCAAACTCAGCTATCCCGATTGCTTCCTCATCACCCATCATCAGAATTTCTTCGCCCATTGGTCCGTAAACGCAGCTTCTTCCGTTGTATTTCAGTTTGGGTTCATCACCCGTTCGGTTCACACCGATGAAAAAGCACTGGTTTTCGATTGCCCGTGCACGGCACAAAGCTTTAAAATGTTCGATCCTCGTGTGGGGCCAGTTGGCAATATTCACCACCACTTCAACCCGATCCAACGCCATAAAACGAAACAGCTCGGGAAACCGCAGATCATAACACACCGAAAAACCAATGTGGAAATCGACTGCTTCATGGTTAATGTATGCGTAGCCGCCACTGTAATGTTTTGCCTCTTCACCAAATGTGAACGGGTGAATCTTCCGGTATTTATCCTCCAACTCACCTTCCCGGTTGATAAAAAGGAGCGTGTTGAAAAATTTCTTCTTCCCCTTTTCAATCATGCCGGCTACAACATTTGTTTCAAGTTCTTTTGCAATCGAAGAAAAGAACGAAAAAGTATCCCCGTCAACATATTCGGCAAGGGGTGCCGGGTTCATGCTGAACCCTGTTAATGTCATTTCAGGGAACACGAAGAGATCAACGGGCTGTGCAAGCGTCTCCAATTGTTTCCTGATTTTCTTTTTGTTGGCTTCTTTGTCTTCCCATTCGGGTGAGTATTGAAAAAGCCCAACTTTGATGATCTCACTCATCTTTTATTTCCTGTCTGAAAAAATTTGTTTAAAACTATACCTGCTGCCACTGCAACATTAAGCGACTCGGCTCCCGGCGCTCCCGAGATTGCTATTTTGCCATCAGCTAAAACTTCAAGTTCGTGCAAAACCCCGCGGCTTTCGTTCGAAAAAACGATTATTGTTTTTCCCTCGGGCACAATATCTTCCAGGTCTTTTCCTTCAACTTGTGTGGTAAGTAGAGCGTACCCCGCCCTTTTAAGTTCGGCAAGCTCCTGAGTACCGCACGGAAACCGGAAGTTGCACCTGAAAAGCGAACCCATCGACGAGCGAACCACTTTCGGGTTAAAAACATCTGCGCAACCGGGCGAAAGCAACACCTCCCTGAATCCAAACCAATCTGCGGTGCGGAGTATTGTCCCCAAATTGCCGGGGTCGTTTATTCTGTCTAAGTAAATCAGAAGTGCAGAATTGGTGTTTACCTTCTTCTGTTTCGGCACCCTGAAAACGCCCGATACGCCCTGCGGATTCACGGTATCGCTAAGCCGTTCGAACTCTTTATTTTTCAGTTCTTCGGTTCTTATTCCTTTTAAAGCGGCAATTTTAATGATATCTTCGGCGTTATCTTTTGCGTCGTTTCGGTAAAGTATTAATTCGCACAGGAAGTGGCTTTTAACCCCTTCTTCTACACTTTTTACACCCTCAACTATGAACTTGCCCTCTGCTTCCCTGAACTTTTTGTTCTTCAGGGCGGCAATGTGCTTTAACTCGTTTATACTAATCATTTAAATCACTGTTATAGTTGTTACTTTGCAGTAAAACCGTTTTGCAGAAAAACTGATGTAAACCTTGTATAAATTTTCATTGAATGCTTGCAGGGGCAAAGTATCATTTTTTGCCTTCTTTTTCACTTCGGAGTTCTGACTCCTCTTTTTTGCTTTTGTGGTTGTAGCAAGAAATTACTTTTTACTTTCTTTTCCACCCGAGGCTGTTGCTCCACAGTCAGAGCCGGCAGTTTCGGCTTTTTTTAGCTTTTCATATTTGTCAATTAGCGAATCAATATATGTCCAGGAATAAATCCCGGAATCGTGCCCATCTTTCCATCTGATCTGAATGGCATAATCACCAACAGCACCTAAGGCATCAATCTTATACATCTCGTGAGTTTCAACGGTTATCCGCTGTGGTTTGAATGTGGTATATAAAATAGTTTCACCCTGGCAGTTAGCGCAAGGGCATTCTTTACGGAAAAATTTCAGGTCAAAAGCGACACTTCTGCCGTCTTGCCAATCAAAAAATATCTTGCCTTCTTTCACCTGTATCCGGTTGGGTTTCTTCTCGTTCATATCACTTTTATTTGTTCAGTTACACATCAAATATATATTTAAACCTTAAAATTAATTATTTTAGCGGTAAGTTACCAAATATAAATTGAGAAAGTACCCTGATGTTTAAAAATTCGCTGATTATTCTGCTTTTTGCTGCGGTTTTATTAAATGCACAACCGATAAATTTCACCGATGTAACTTCGTCTTATTCGCTGCCCGACGGTGTAAAATTAATTATGGGGGAAAGAACCACGAATCCGAAACTTAAACTTTGGTATCTTTCGATTGATATGAACAGATCGAATGTTGCACTCAAACCATACCTCCACCCGACCGGAACCGAAGGGCTGACCGGGTTTACCACACGAATGGGTGCAATAGCAGCGATTAACGGCGGTTATTTCGATCTTTCTACAGGTGCTTCGTACTCTGCCGTTGTAAACCCCGGAGTGGTAAAAGCAAAAAATATTGCAATGGTGAACCGGCCTGCCGGGAGCTACTATTTAACCCGCTCTTTCTTCAGCTTCAACGATACCCGCGAGTTTTCAGTCGACTGGATTTACCACTTCGGCAACCGCCCCATAGATATTTACAGCTTCCCCGAACCGCTTCCAAACACAGAAACACAACCGGCGCCGGCACCAAGTCAGGCCGCAGGTAAACCGTTTTATGAACTACTTGCAGGAATTGGCGGCGGGCCTACTTTGGTGAAAAACGGCGAAGTGAAAATAACTTATACCCAGGAGGTCTTTTTTGGCTCCGGTGTTGGGAACACTAACCGCGACCCCAGAACTGTTGTCGGCTATACTGCCGATAAACATGTAATTTTAATGGTTATTGACGGAAGACAAGCGAGCAGCGAGGGGCTTTCACTCCCGGAAGCGGCAGAACTTATGATTTCTCTCGGCTGCGTTGAAGCTATGAATTTAGACGGTGGCGGCTCTACACAAATGGCTATCGGCAACCAATTGGTAAACCTGCCGACGGGTGGAACATATCAGCGACCCGTGGCGGCTATTCTTGCGCTTGTCAGCCCGGACTCGATACCACTTCTTCCTCCTGTTTTTCACTTGGTTAAGATCGATAATGCTGATTCATTAATCGTTAAAACCGGCACCTGGGCGCTTTCTAATGTTTCAGGTTACTGGGGGAACACCCCTTCGCTTTATTCCAACGCCGGCGCGGGTGAAAGCACTCTTAAATGGAAAATGGAGCTGCCCCGCACAGCCTTCTACGATGTTTATGCGTGGTGGGTTGCCGCTTCAAACAGAGCGACTGACGCACCTTATATTATAAAACATAAAAACGGGACGGATACCGTGCGGGTTAACCAGGCGATAAACGGAAGCCGGTGGAACAGGCTCGGAAGTTTTGAGTTTTCAACGGACCCTTCTGAAGGGGTAACGCTTTCAAACGCAGTAAGCACCGCCGGAACCGTGGTTAACGCCGACGCACTTCGGCTCGTTTCTTTTGACAGTGTGTTTGTTTCCGTTAAAGAACCTGAACTTATTCTGCCGAAAGAGTTTGCTCTTAATCAAAATTACCCGAATCCGTTTAACCCTTCAACTATTATTTCGTTCTCACTGCCGAACGATGCGGAAGTGTCGCTGACAATCTACGATGTTATGGGAAGAGAAATCAGTACGATTATGAGCGGATTCAAAAACGCCGGGAAGTATTCAGTGGAGTTTAACGCCGAAAACCTGAACTCAGGCGTCTATTTCTACAAATTGAACGCCGGAGCATTTACACAAACACGCAAAATGGTGCTGATTAAGTAGTAGTTGCGCAATCTTTTAATCCCGCATTTCACCCAAAAGGTGGGAAGAGAGGTTTATAAAAAAGCCCGGGCAACTAATTTTTGTCCGGGCTTTTGTTTTTAATATTTGATGGGTTTTATGGATTAATAACTAAGCACCCACTCTCTTCCGCCTGACTTATTATACAGCCCGTCTGATTTTAGTATTAAATTCCACGAACTGTTATGGTATGTCGGAACTGAAATGTAAACATTGTCCCCGCTTTTTGACCATGTGCCCGGGTAAGGGGTGGACCCAACTCCGTCATAAAATTTCAGAGTACCGTTAGAGGAAAACTCAATCGATGATTTTTTGGCACTATGCACATATTTTTTCCCCAATTCAACGGCTTTTGGAGGGGGACTTTCTTCTTCTTCGTCACCATAATAATTATCGGGTTGACGGGTAGTAGGTTTCCTGAACTCTCCATCATCACTATATTCATGTTCATCGTAATCATCGTGAGGTGGCGCAACGGCAAGTGTCATCCCGTCGGTGTTTGGAATTTTCCTATAGTCCCGTTTGTTAATCCAGCCGGAGGTAACTCTGGAACTGTAAAAAGTAGCGTACCACCAAACCCCGTATGTTTTAGAAACAGAAACAACCTCACCCCGTTCGCAATATCTGTCTGTCCTCGCAGATTCATTGGGCTGGCTGAAAAAATAAGCTCTGTCTGAAACAGCCTCCGCCCCAAAAAGCGAGTCTCTTATCATCCCGGTTGTGTACTCGTCATCTATGGTATTTGAACTGTTTTCCTTTTTTAAATCTCTTATCGTGGAGTTAAATTTTTCCCTCTCTTTATTATAAAGTTGAACTTCCTCCGGGAAATCAGCCGGATTAAACCGCCACTGAAAATCATTCAGTTCAGCCGATGCTTCATCGTAATTGTGTCCGTCGATCAACATCTCTATATGCTTTTTCAATGAGTCCAATCTGTTTTGTTCCGCTTCTTTGCTCAACGAAGGTGGTGCGGGGCTTTTTCCGCCGTAAAAATGAATAAAAAGAGTTGCAGCCACACCAAGCAAAACCACAATTATAACGGAAAAACTGACAACAGTTCTGCGCCTGCCGGAAAGTGCAATTATCTCTTCCGCCTCTGCAACGGTGAGCGATTTCGATTGCTGCCCCAAACCGGAACCTGTGCTAAAGCCCGACGACCTGTCGCCGGCAACCCCATCAGTTCTGTTGTAAGCATTGGAATAACCACCCGGTTGATATTCAGTGGCAGCCGGTTGCATACCGGGCACTGAACCCGCTGAAAGCTCATCCTCTTCGCCAAGTTCATTAAGCCGCAGGTAAATTGTGAAAACCGATAATATCGAAGAGAGCAGTGAAAGGAAAATTCCGTAGGTGTATGTTATATGAATATACTCCGTTAAATCGTTGGTGCTCCCCATCAGGTTACCGGCACTTCTTTCATTAAAGATCAGCATAAAGACGGCAATCGACACAACCGCAATGCTCGAGGGAATAAACCCGTAAACTGACAATTTCCGGTCACGAACGAACGCAAAAAATAGCTGCGCAAGAAAAAGGAATATGACAACAGGCCCCGACCACAACTGATACCCCTTAAACGAAGAAATCCTGTTAACATCCTGCATTGCCGGGCTGCCTTCCGCTGCAGCGGTATATTGAATGTTAACCCACGATAGAAAAACCGCCAGTAAACCTATTATGCTTAAAATAATTAAGCTGATTGTCAGCAATTTCTCTGATTTTGTACGGTTCATTTCACTTGTCTCTTTCAAAACTTAATTTAACGAAATGTTCATTCCCAATTTAGGTGTTTCATCCGACCTGTAAAAATTTAATAATCTGCCTTACAAACTATTTCACTTTCTTGCTTTTTATTTCATCTTTGGTGAAGATCATCATAATCTCAGTTACCGGTGTACCGTCTGACTTAAGTGCATGGCTCACCCCGTTCAAAATGATTAATTCGGCGAATACGATTGGGACATACAATCCCGCTTTATCCTTTGTTAACGCCTCGGGCACGGTGTAGCCGGTGAAGGAATTGTCGCTTTGTGAAGCGGCGTAATTCTGCGCATCTTTCACAATCTCTTCCATCTCAACAGCCATTCTATTTGTAAGCGTAATCGGATCAAGGTTTTCGTAACCCCCTTGTTTGTTCGCCGATGGTGAACCGCTGCCATCCGAAGGATTTTCCGGGTCAGATAACTCCGTGTTAAAAAAAGCTTCCTTACCCGATGAAACAACCCTGAACCCAACTATTGGGTATCTGCTCGAGGCGGTTTCCGAGCCTCTGTACGAAACTTTGCAGCCGGGGCTTTCTGTATCCCAACTCCCGCCTCTTATCACTTTAAATTTACCGGAAGGGGGCCCCGCAGGGTCGTAACCACTGCTTTTATAGTTATCATACCAGTCCCAGCACCACTCCCAGACATTTCCGCTCAGATCGTAGATATCAAGTGCATTCGGTTTTTTCCCCGCAACCGGGTTAAGTTTGTGCACTGAGTTACCATTGTACCATCCGACTTCAGAAATCGAATTGCTGCCGGCGTACTCCAAGTTTCCGGTTGTAGCACCCCCTTTTGCGGCGTATTCCCACTCAATTTCAGTCGGCAGCCTGTATCCATTTGCAGAAATATTTCCGGTAACTTTCCATCTTACTTTATCTAAGTCACTTTTATTAGAAGGGTCTTTTTGTGTTTTTACTATGGTGTAGGCAGGTGTCAGCCCATCCTTTTCGCTCAACCAGTTGCAAAATTCGATTGCGTCGTACCACGAGATATAGATTACTGGTTTAGAGTAATCTTCAGTTTTTAACTCTTCTCCTTTTTCGTTGAACCGCCAGTTAACCCCTTTCACCGGTTTCCAGCCCTCTTCGCTCCAGACTAAAGAGCTACCCTCTGTTTCTGCGACTGTTTTGTATCCGGTTGCCTGAACAAATTCGCTGAATTGCTTTACGGTAACCTCTGTTTTCGACATGTAAAAACTTTTAACGGCAATGTTTCTGTTTGGAAATTCATCTTCATTACAATCAGACCGGTTTGAAGTGCAGCCCATAGTAAATGTCCCGCCGGGTACGAACGCCATTGCGGGCCCACTGCTGCCCGGCTGCAACTGGATATCCAACATCGTCGTTACTCCGTCGCTGATTTTAATCTTATAATGGCTTGTTTTGTACCCCTTTGCGCTTACTGTCAGTTCATAATCACCGATTTTTATCGAGGGGATTATCGAAGCTCCGCTCCACGATTCAACTTCGTTATTAAAACTTGTAAGCGTAAATTTGGCATCTGCAGGTGATACACTCACCTGAAGATTGCCAACTATCGGTTGGAGCGAAAAACTCAGCTTCTCTGTGCGCCCCTGTTCAATATCAATTGTAGTGCTTTGAGTGTAGTAACCCGGAGCCGACATCATCAGTTCGTATCTGCCGGGGTATAATTGTATTTCATCGGCGTAACCATAAATTTTATCGTTAATCTTTAGGGTGGCACCTGCAGGGGTGAGTTTAATCGACAAATTACCCGAGTTTTTCTCTAAATTTATCGTCTGTTTAATAGTTTCGCCGACACCTAATTTCAACACTGTTGAGTAAGAGCTGTGATACTCGGCAGATATGTCTAAGGAGTAATTGCCGGGCGTAATTTCAAAATGATAAGGTTTGATTAGTTCAATCCCGTTGAACTTCACAACTGCATTCTCCGGTACAACCGTCAGATCTATTATCCCTTTGTTTCTGACCAACTTATACCTGAAATTGTTCTTTGATTGGTCGGGCGACACCACAATTTTTTCGGAAACCGTAACATAGTCCGTAAGTTCCAGCTCAAGAGTGTGCTCACCCGGCATTAGGAAAATCCCTTTGTCTGTGTTCCCTTTAACTTCACCATCTACTTTAATTAAAGCGTTTGATGGTTCGGAATAGATATTAACAACAGCAGGGGTAACTTTTGAAAGTATAACGGAAAATACTGTGCCGGTGGCTGACACTAAAATATCCTGCTCAAACGGTTTGTAGCCGTCTTTAACTGCTTTTAGTGTGTGCTTCCCCACTGAAAGAAAAGGAGGGTTCTCTGCTGTATAGGGTTGACCATCAATATAGACCTTCGCATCTGTAGGGTCAACTTTTATTGTTACTTTAAAACTATCAGGAACTGTTGCCTGCTGATTTTGTGCTTCTGAAACCTGCACGAATAAAAGAATTGCGAACAGAACAACGATATTTTTTTTCATGTCGCCTCGGTAATTCCTGTTAACTTAAATAATATCCCGGTTATTACACATTAAGAAGAGAGTTTTCTTATTATCCACCACTAAATGCTTGAGTTGCTTTCTTCTTGCACTGCTGATTTATTAAACCCCGTAAGTACTCGGCAAATTTTAACTTTTCAGCACTGATTCCAATCTTAAAAAGATATTTGACCTAAATATAAAAAAAATTAAAGTTAAATGAAAACTTTTGCTTTAATATTTTTTTTCATTCAGCAAGTGCTAAATCAAAGATACTTTGTATTTTACGCTTTGGATATTTAATTTTTAAATTTGGTGCTTTCAGAATGAAGGATCAGAGGGCTTATTAACCCACGGTTGAGTTAATATGGAGTGATTTATGGACGAAAATTCAAGATTTAAAATCATTGTTTCGTTTATGGCGATTTTTGCCCTTTTGCTCGTGGCGGTTATCGTCTTATTGGTTATTACACAAGACAACGGAAAAAACCAAAACAATAAGACCGAAATAATAAAACCGGAGGATGGTATATTGGCAAATGAACAGGGGCCGGCATCCGTACCTTCTAAGAGACCGCAATTATCCGATATTGAAGCTTCAATTGTTCCTAACAGCGAACTATACCAGCCGGCTGTCCTCGGGTACGATGAGGCTATGTTTACCGGTAAACCCGTAAGCACGAATGACCCCAGAATTATTGATATCTCATCCAGCGGAACTCTCTACAGAAGCAACAGAATTTATTCTCCCGAGTTTGTTAATGATCTTGACTATACTACCTGGTGGTCGCCGGCTCAACCGGTAAAAAATGGGGTCGGTTCATGGCTAAAATTTACTCTTGACCAAAAAAGAACCATAAAAGGTTTTAAGATTTACCCCGGTGGGCATTATAACCCTGCCAAGTACGGCGTTGACCTTTACTTCAACAACAACAGAGTGGCTATGCTGGTTATTACTTCCGACGGTGGTGATTCGATTAAGTGCCACTTCCCCGACATGCACGCTATGCAGCAGATTATGTTCGATAAACCAATAAATACTAAAACTTTAACTTTTTCAATAAAGGAAGTTTACACCGGCATTTGGGACGACTTATGCATCGGGCATATTGAATTGATTTATAAATAACTTCGTAAACTGCAAAAACAACCGGCACGGGTGGCGTAACGATCGCTTTGTTTAAAAAACCGGTTCGCCAAAATCTTTTTTTATTCTTCAGGATTTTGCTGTTCTTGCATTACTCCTGTGTCTGTGTTGTTTTCTGCGTTCGGTTTCTTTGTTGCCAGAACAATCACAATAATACTCAAAACGACGATTAACATCATAATCCCACCCAACAATAACATCTTACTTTTTGATTTTTGCCGGGCTTCCAAGTATTTCTTGTAGTCAGCGCTTTGTGCCTGAGTGGTTACTCCTTCAGCCGCCTTTTGTTCTGTTATATTTACCGTGCTATATCCGCTTGTTACGCCACTGCTTTGGGGCTGGTCGGAAGCACCTGCACCGGTAGCCGATGGTGTGCTGCCTCCTGCGCCCGGAAAAAATGTTGCGCCGCTGCTTTGGGGCTGGTCGGATGGACCTGTGCCGGTAGCCGACGGTGTGCCTCCACCGGCGCCCGTGTTTGATTGCCTGAATTTTTCAGAATCGTAAAAACCCGAAGGCCCCTGACTTGTTGGAGGTACTGTATAATTCCCACCATAATTGGGTTGACTAAGTTTTCCCGGCTCTTGAGAACCTGTGTGCCCATAATCTGCCGGCGGGGGTGGATAGCCCCCACTGTAATTTGTAGGAGTATAATTTTGGTAATTACCCATCAGATAACCCCCTCCGGGTGCACTTCCAAACCCCGGTATTACTCCACCTTGATATCCACCTTCTAACTCAGCTTCTCTTCTCAATATCATTATTAACTGAAAGGCAAGAATAATAGAGGTGAATGAAACTGCAAATGTTATATAAACACCGTACGATAAGTTTGAAAAAATGCTTTCAGCGAATCCACTGCCTATCGATGATCCAAAAATACTTCCTATTTTGTGGGCATAACTATATGCTTCAACGAAAATTACAATGGGTACAAATGTAGGAGGAAGGATATATAAATAATTGTATTTAACATTTTTTAGAACCGAAACAACTATTTGTCCGGCAAAAAGGAGGAAGGTAACTATTCCTGCTTGAAATTGAATCCCTGAAACGAAACTGGTTTTTTTAGAGCTAATAAGACCACCTATGTTAAGCCAGGGAAGGAAGACAGATAACGCCCCAACAATACCTAATATTAACAACCAATTTAATAACGATTTTCGTGAGTCCGTCTGATACATTTTCTATCTCCTCAAATTTTGTTGAAACTGAAAATTTTTAGCAACCCAATTTGCACAATGAACAGATAACAAGCTATTTGAATCACCATTATGGTTCAAAAATTTCTCTTGTTAATATACATACACACAATTTATTTCAAAAACAGTTCACCTTCCTCCCTTACCGGAATTTTTTGGTGTTAATATAAACCTGCCAAACTAAACCTATCTAACTTGTTGTAACCATTCTTCATCATAACTTTCCTCCGGGTCATGATAATCTCTTCCGTCATCATAGAAGTTTGTTGTGAAGTTATATTTGTACATCCAACCGGTGGTAGTTCGCCCCTGCCAAGTGTACGAAGCATAGTAGAAATCACCCAATATTTTAGTAATAGTAATCACCTGACCGAGAACGACATACCTGTCCCTTTGGAAATTAAGCGAAGGTTTTGAGTAAAAATAAGCTCTTTTTACAATGGTTATAGCTCTCAGATAAGTATCGACTGCTAAATACTCCGGTGGCCCCGCATCTATCACAACCGGTGGCGGCGCAACCGGTTGCGGGGCGGCAATTTCTCCCTGTAACTTTGTTAATGTATTATGTAAATCCAACCGGATTTGTTCATATTTTTGGACTTCCTGCGGGTACTCCGGAGGATTAATCTTCCATTCTAAGGAATCAAGTTCAGAAATTGCATCCGCATACCTACTATCCGCCATTAAATAATTTACATGAGTAACCAAAGAATCTAATCTGGTTCTTTCGTTTTGAACTTTCGCAGCAGGGCTGTCGCTCTTTCTTGCATTATTTGCAATGATATAAATTAAAATAGCGCTCAATGCTATTAAAAGCCCAATCAAACTGCCTAATATAAACATTCTGGTTCTCGAATTCCTCTGTGAAGCCAAAAATTGTTCATAGTTGAAGGCAGATTGTACTGCTGATTCTGTACTCTGTATTGGTTTTCCATCGGAATCGTTGCTGTTACCTGGTGTTTTCTCTGAACTCTTCGAAGTGTAGGTGCCGTCTGAGGTGCCGGAATCATCCGAAGTGGTGGAGCCGGCCCGGGTGTAAGAAGCGTCTGCCCGCCCTCCCGCTATTATTCTTCCGGAACCTCTGTATGGTCTCTCGGAAGCGTCTGCCCGCCCTCCCGCTATTATTCTTCCGGAACCTATGTGTGGTCTTTCGGAAATGTCTGTGGCTGTTGATGTGCCGCCTTCCCCGGCAGTTAAAAACGATGATGTTGAATCAGAATCAGTTGAGATTGAATTGTTAGCCCCGGAGGAGGGTAAATTAACAGCCTGCCAAAAATCTTCCTCTTCAAATATCTCTTCTCTTGATAATCGCGCCATCTTCTGCCCGATAAAGAAGGAAAATGTTATAACGGCATATTCCAAACCGATTCCAAAAGCATAACCAATTGAAGGAGGTTCTGAATTAAAAAAGGCAAGAGTTTCTTCAGGGATTTCATTCCCTTTAATTTTAAGCCAAACTAAAAAGCCCGTCATCAAAAGGAACGCTAATATTGAAGGAAGATAATAGAGAATCCGGTATTGAGCGTCCCTTATAAACGAAATGATAATCTGAAGTAAAAATATTGCGAGTATATAATACCCAATTTTTGTTTTCTCGCCCGTTATCGTTGGGGCTTCTTCGATGTTTATTAACCCACTAAGATCGATTTTAAACCATGGCAGAAACACAATAGCAATCCCCAACGCACCCAGTATGAACAACACAACCGGTAAGGTTGTATCTAATTTTGACTCAGACATATATTACCTCTTGAAATTCTTTTTCTCACAGAGATTTTCCAAACGATACAAATCTTTATTCTGAATTGTAAAAATACTTAAATTACCTTAATTTTAATAGTTCCCTGCGTCTTTTAAAGTTTTCCCTGTTTTTTTAATTTTTTCCTATTCACGGAAAACTTTTTTAGTACCATATTTACTGCGGAACTATCCAAAGAATCAGGCAAGTAATCTGATATGATTTCTTCCGGCTCGGGTAACATATCTAATTGACCGCTGCCCATAATTCATTCTTTTCAAAATTCAATTTCCCGTTCAAAAAATTATATCTAATTAACCCGAGATTTTCTAAATTGAGAAGTAAGATAAATTAATGAAATGAGCCAAACTCAACCGGCATGCTCTTTAAAGATTCAAATAAGCTAAAACTGCGAATTTTTGCGGCGAAGCACCCGTTGTCATCACCCCTTGCTCTTCAAACGAGTAATATCCCTCAGGACCCCATCGATATTCAAGGATATTTGTCGGGTTAATTAATACACCTAAGCCCATAGTAATGTTTTTAAGTTTCACTTTAATTGCAGGTTTAATATATACCGGAAGAAGCGACACAGCAAAAGTAAAGCGATTATCCATAAACGAGTTCCCCGCCGAAAAATAAGTTACACTTCCGCCAATATTTAGCAGCGTTAAACCAACTGAAAATTCAACCGCCCGATCATCCGGAAAATTATACGCAGTTTTACTGTTAATCTCAACCGAGAAAAAATCTGCTATGCCCGTGTATGTTCTTACGGGGATATTTATCATGTTGTTCCGGGAGGCATCCGGCAGATTCAAATAGCCGCTTCCGGCTGTGAACCCAAAAGTTGTCGCGCCTCCAAGATTGAACCCGGTGCTAAAATCGCGTACAATTGGGATATCTTCAATCTTTTTAAGATTGTACTCCCAGCCTAACACTATACCGGAGTTTTTCAGCGTTGGGTTGCCCATGTGAGCGGGGGTTAATTCTTCTGTGGTCAAACCACCAATGAAAAAGAAAGACTGCGGGAACCCACTTCCGCCAAGTTGTTTACTGTTATATTGTGCTGAAGTGCTGCCGAAGAATAAAACAGCGAAAAATAGAGTGATCCAATGTTTCATGATTGTTACCTTATTTAAGTTGTTACCTTAATTTATTTTACAGTTGTATTTTTGTTCTTAAACTGAGTTCAAACTCCTGAAGTTGTTTCTTTGCAAAATCGTAAGAAAACCCCAAATGCAATATACTGAACCTTAACTCTACAAAAGGGGAAAACGATATTTCCTCAATCTGTTCCTTGTTGAGTAAATAGTAATAAGTGCCGTTCCTAAATTCGTTTGAACGAACTGACTGATATGTTTCTTTTAATATCACCGCTGCAACACCCGCTCTGATTCCAAAATCGAAGGAAATCGGGTTGGGGTTGTAGTAATATTTTTCGTAAGACTCGAAACCAAACCCTAATTTAACTTTCGTATAGGCAAGTTTAATCGGCGACACCTCGGGAACAATATTTGAAAAATCACCCGGAGTGTTGTTTCGGCTGAAATAGAGCAGTTTTTCAGCCTTGATTTGAGGGTACTGTAAATCTGCAGATACAGTTACTGTAAAATAGTTGTAGCGGCCTTCGGCATCAGGATCGATGACAGGTTTTAAACGCTCGTTATTTATCATAAAATTAAGCCCCAACGCCACCGATGAGCCTAAAAACTCCACCTTGTTAACCGGAACAATAAACGAATTATAGCCCTCCAACTTCGGAAGAACTCTCATAACAGTAAAAGGTGACAGCTCAATTGAGAATCGGGTTGTTGCCAAAGACGGAATTCCCATAGCAGTTCTCAACTCAAGTATCTCTGTATTTATGTTTTGGCGCAAAGTGTTCGCTCTGTTATCTAAAATATTATAAACCAATTCATCTTTAATATCCTCAAACTTTAACTTCAAATATTGTGTTTTGAAATCAAGTTCCGGTATATTAAAAAAATTATGTTTCAATTTTTTTCGTTCTTCCAAATTCATACTTCCCGAACAATTGACATAGGCGACTTCATAATCCTGCAGAGTACTCAAATGAGTAACGGACAGTATGCTCTTTTTATAGGCATACAGCTCCTTATCAATCAAGTGAATCAGTTTTTGTAAATTTCCATCTGACGGGTATTTAAAAAGGAGAAATGGTTTTAGAATATGCTCGCCGCCATCATCAAAAATGTAAGTCTCACCTCCCGGAACTAAATAATAATTGGAGAGGTCGGAATTAACCTGTGTTACCTGATCAAAAAATACCGAAAGTGCTTCAATTTGCTTTTGAAAATATTGCGCATACTCTTTCTCTTCACCAAAAAAACCGCGGTAATATGTCAGTGAATCGTATAGCGAAGCGATGTTTGATATCTTCCTTTGTGTAAAAGCTTCTGAAATTGAAAAATCGTAGTACTTTGTAAATGCCGTTATATACAATGGGAAATATTTTTCTTTTTCCTGCGAGAGAATCAAAGAAAAATAGCTGTAATACAATTGAAGATAGGGTGCGGGTTCAAACGAACCTCCTTCTTTCTTTTCCAACCAGAGCGAATAAAGTTCATTATAATATACTTCTCTCTCAGACATGTCTTTATTAAGTTCCTGAAAGAGATCAAGCCCCTTCTTACCGCCTGAGCTGTTACCGGTAAGAATAATATTTTTAACCTGTTGAAAAAAAGAGACAAAAAAGAACTTCTTGACATCTTCTGTATCGCTTCTTCGCCCTTCATTTAACAGGTATTTCAACAGTTCATCAAGCGTGTTACGGGCTGTTCTGTATTCCTCTTTTTTGAGAAGCTCTTCTATCTTTCCCTTATATTTCGTTATTGCTTCCGTTAAATAATAATCTTTAAGTGAGGGCAAAACAGCGGAAAGCTCGGTAAGAAAACTATTCGAAAGCACCATTAAAACATTATACAACGAATCGTTTGATGTCGTAAGCCTCTGAATAATTTGTTGATATTCTCCCTTATAAATAGTATAAACTGGGATATCATAAACTTCGGAAATTCCCTCAACCGAAATTTCGTTGTTGCTTGGCATTAATGAAAGCTTAACCGGCTCATTTAGTTTCAACTTCCCCGGCACTGCATACATATTTTCATCTTCATCGTAAACCAATGTGTATGTACCGTATTGAACAAACGGCACCACTTCTAACTGTTGTATTACTTTTGACTCCTGCGCCCAATAAAAATCGACAGAAGCGGTGTTATCATCGTATAAGGCAATTTTTGAGGAAAGAGAGCTTTCATATTTGAAGAGAATATCCCGAAGTTGGCTGCTTTTCTCCTGATAGAGTTTTGCTTTTGAAAGAAGGTCAAGAATTGGTGCAGATTGAAAATTTTTCCCAATTAATGAATTTGCTTTCTCGGAAAAAGCAACAATTTCCAAATAGCCGGAGCCGGGTGATTCTTGTGAATAGAGCAAAGAAGAAAAAAGGAGTGAAAAGAGAAAGCCTATAATCACCTCTCTGATTAAAAATAACTTTCTTGTGTCCCGCAACAAGCCAATCATACTACACCAATTATTGTATAGGTTATAAAAATTTCTATTTGTCAAAAATAATTAATTGGTTGATTCCCTCAAAATATTTCACGGCAGTTTTGAAGTTTTTTCTCCCATATCTTCTTTTTATCCCGTTTTATCAATACAACTGTTCAACAACACAGACAAATTCCGGTACATACGGTTTATTATCCCGTTTTATTAATGCTCCCTCCTGTTTCTTCAACACAACCGGCAGTTGAAAAAATCCTGATAAAAACAGCGTAAAAAGAGAAACTTCTTTATTTCCGCAACGAAAAATAAAGAAGCTTATAGTAAGTTTACATATACTGCTGTTTTAATGAAACCACACTCAAAGGCTACTGCCTGTAAAAAATGGCACCTGAACCGATTAACTAAAATTTGTTCAGTATAAAATCAATCCTTTCGGCTCTGCCGTCAATTTTACGGGGAATTGGGATATTAAATATTTCACAAAGAAGTGGATAGATATCAATATTCCATACAGTACCAATCCGATAGTTTTTCTTAAAAGAGGGTCCCATCGCCAGAAACAGCCCGTGCATCTGAATGTTGTTGTTATCAAAACCGTGCACCCCGCCTGAATTCCAGCGTTCAAATTTTTGTTTGGCTTCTGTGCCCCCAATTTCCCATCCGATATCAGCAACCGCAATAATTTTTGAGATTAACGGGTTGCTTGAAAAATGATAGAAAGCCGGCATTTCCTCCCTGCGATATACCTTATAGTGAGTTTCGTTCTTTTTTAACTTTTGATAAACCGATTCTTCATTTCCCGTTTCAGGTTCAATTAAAAGGTAAGTGCCTTCCGCCCAGATTTTATATTTTTCTCCCTCTATGAAAGGGGTAACATCCACAAATTTCGATTTATCAATTGCCGTCATCCCGTGATCACTCACAAAAATAAGGTTTGTCGAATCCAACAAATTGGCAGCCTTCAGCTTATCCAACAAATAGCCCGTTACATCATCCAGAATTGAAATTGCTTTGTTTGTACTGTCGGAATCGGGACCGAATTTGTGCCCGTAAGAGTCGGTTGCGTCAAAATAAAGAGTCAGGAAGCGCGGGCGTTCAGCCAGTGGCATGCTAAGCCACTCAAGAATTCCGTCAACTCTTTTCTTATACGGGTAGTTGTGGTCGTATTTTTTAAAATATTTAGGGCGCCGGTACTCTAAATTAATTTCAGAGCCGGGCCAGAAGAAACTTGCAGTAGTTATTCCATACCTTTGAGCGGTCTCCCAAAAAGCCTCGCCTTGATACCAACTGGGGTCTTGAACTGCAAGCGAGTCGTTCAAACGATAGGTTGCTCCTGTTACCGGATTATACATCGTATTATTAATTAAGCCGTGATTCTCAGGGTACATACCCGTAATAATCGAGTAATGATTAGGAAATGTAATCGAAGGAAACGAAGGACGCAACGAAAGCGCTTTTACGCCGTTTTCTGCAACTTTCCAAAGATTGGGCGTTATCCCACGATCCATATAATCGTAACGGAAACCGTCGAAAGAAATAAGAATTGTGTATGGCGACTGTGCCGATGCGATAAACTGAACCAGCACAAAAAACAAAGTTAATTTAGTTACTTTTTTCATTGCAAAAATCCCACGAATTTAAGTTGTTAATCTACAAATTTCTTCAAACTTTATAAAATTTGATCAGAAATATTCAACAAAACGGATAAACTTAAACTGGGAGATAGTTTTGTTATCAGTTTCCACAACATTTCGCCTTCCGGCATGGCTAAAAACCAGCAACCCCATCTCTTTTAACCGGTTAACTGTATAATAGGTATATCTGAAATCACCCATCACTAAAAAGTCAGCGCTTTCAAGTTCCCTGCCTTCGCATGCCATCATCTCTTTTACTTCTTCTAAAAAGTTGTTAAAAGTTGTTTCCAGTTCTTCCCGGTTCCATTCAGGTTCAATAACCGGAAATGCAAAATCGATTATACCCGTCCACTGTTGAAGTGCGTCTTCCGTCTGCTCGACACTCCACTTGTTCGAAGGGTGATTTGTGTAGTTAATTAAAAATTTCTGCATTTTGTTTTTCCAATGTTTGATTTGCAATTTAATGGTTGTACTGAGGTCGCTGTCAAAGTATCTTAATGAAAATATCCTTCCCGCCCGATTTGTTGTGCAATTTAATGGTTGTACTGAACTCTAATGCAAATTAACGAATTTTGCCCACGGATTATTTCGCATGTTTGATTTGCAATAATATAATTATATAGAGAAAGGAAAAAGATAATTTTCCGAATCTTCAGTAAATTAGAACAACTTTTTTAAATTTAGAGTTGTTATTTATTAAAAGTTTGGAAAAAATTGGAGGAAATCGATTGGCGAATCAAAAAATTAAAATTGCAATTATCGATTTGTATAACGGAGAAGAAAACCAGGGAATGAGGTGTATCCAGGATCATCTTTACGAAATGGATACAATTTATGAACGGGTGCCGATGGAATATAAAATTTATGATTCCCGTCTGAAAGAAGAAGACGCCGGGCTTGACCACGATATCTACATCTCTTCCGGTGGCCCAGGTTCACCGTTTGAAGGCGTTGGGCAAAAATGGGAAGATGATTATTTCAGGCTGTTAGACGGAATTTACAACCACAACCAACGCTCCGACCGGAAAAAATATGTTTTTTTCATTTGCCATTCGTTCCAAATGATGGCGCGCTTTTTCGGGTTTGGCGAAGTGATGAAAAGAGAAAAAAAATCGTTCGGTATTATCCCTTTTAACCTTACTGAGGATGGTAAAAACGACCCAATTTTTTCCCACTTAACAAATCCATTCTACGGTGCAGATTTCCGGGGGTGGCAGGTAATCCACCCTGATTATAAAAAATTGATTGAACTCGGCGGCAAGATTTTAGCGATGGAACGGGAACTTGCCGCTGTGTATGTAGAACCTGCTATGATGGCAGTCAGAATTTCCGACGAAATTATGGGCACGCAATTTCATCCGGAGGCAGACCCCCCCAGTATGTATTACCACTTCCGCCAACCGGAAAGAAAAGTTCAGGTGGTTGAACAATACGGCGAAAAGGCGTATTACGATATGATTCTGCAGCTCGAAAATCCGGTGAATATCTACAACACAAAAAAGACCGTGCTGCCCGGGTTCCTGCGCAACGCAATTGAAAATCTGGCTGAATTGAAAGAAGTGGTGTAATGTACGGGTTGAATAAAAACCCGTGTGGTTAAAAAGTCAGGTAATTCTTAAAAACGGATAAATCTTAAAACGGGTGGGGTGTTACTCTGCCCGTAATTTTCCCCGGTCTTCAAAGCGTGTGATTATTTGATAATCAATAATCAGTGCTCCGGCAAGCCCCGCAATAAAGAAGAAGAAATCGAGTGGGTCGAACTCGGTACCAAGCATGTTAATATCGAAAAGCCTGCTTACCTCAGTAACAACGGCAAAAACTAAGATAATAAGGGCTTTTGCTATTTTGTTCCCTCGTATTTTTTTATGCGTAACGCTTAGGAAATAAGCTGCAGCAACAACAGTGGTTTCAAGTGCGTAGTTGTTTACAAAAGTCTTCAGGGGGCCTCCATACCCATCCAATAATAAATAATAAACAAATACTACAGCAGCGATTGAAATTAGAGTAAAAAATAGCCTGAGCAAGTTCCGTACCTTTTCCGGTGTTAGTAGTTTAATGAGATGTTTTACGGTTAAATTAAAATATTATATTGCAATATAGAGAAGATGAAACTTAATTGCAACAGAACATGCCAAAAAAATGCCCAATTTAATAGGTATTGATTTAATTCTGCCGTAAATATTCAATTTAATTACCGGTTATATACAAAAAATGCGTTTGTGTTTTTTAATCTAAAAACAACAGGCGATTAAAATCTGCTCCACATTTTCAGTTCTAAGCAGCATGACGCTCTTAGAATCTGTTTGTCATTTTAAGCTCCAAACCGCGGAATTCAGGTTCGTAACGGCATACGCCCCCGATACAGATTATCCCCGCCTCTCTCGAGCCGGCAAGCAGGCTTAAATCAGTATGCTCGCCCAATTTCACAGTTCCGAGGATGTAATTCCAGAAAACCCTGATTGTGTTGCCGGCAACCGGCTCCCGCGTTTTCATCTCAGAAACCCACGCAATCGAATATTTGGGCGAGTTCAAATACTCCACAGTCAACACATCTGAAAAATATTTTTCATCGGTTGTCCGGTTGTGTGTTTGCTGGTGCTCCGCGATCAATCTAATCGTATTTCTCGGGTCGAAAGAATAGCGCATATCAAACACCCCGGTGTAGTTCTTTGTGTTCTCGTCAAGTTCTTCGTTGTAACCAAGCGCAATTGTAGTTTTAAAAGCTGACGACCATTCGTTAGAATATTGAGCGGAAAATTCGCGGAATTTAACCCTTGGATCTAAATTTTGCCCGTAAATTCTTTGAATGTAAGAAGTGTTGCCCAGAGTTTTTGTTTCGGAGTATTGCGCCATTAATGACGATTTTGGCGTAAAAACTGCATTTGCCTCTATTTGATACCCCTGTTCGTTATCAGGGTCAAGTGTCGAGGGGTGCCGGTTAAATAACTGGTACGAATAATCCCGCCGTGTTGCCGGGGGCTGGTTGTAATTAATCGATTGATCAAACGACCTGAAACCAAAATTATCGTAATATTTATATTCGCCCGTTACCGAGAAAATATCGTAATAGAAAGACCCGGAAGCGTAGAACCCCTCGCCGATAAAATTCTCTTTGCCGCCGAAAGCTCCGTTTTGGAGGTCTGGGTTTTTCTTCAGACCATATTCAACATAGCCGTCGAATGCGCCAAAAGAAGATTGCAGGCGAAGTGAACCGATATCCGTGCGCGCAACCCCCGGCACATCCGGCTTGTTTGAAGCCAAGGTTACTCCCGGGCGAAACCACTTTGGACCCCGGTACTCTAAATCTGCAAGCGATAAAATATCTTTTCTCTCGTTGTTGGAATTGGCGGCGGAGCCGACAAGCATCGTAAGCCTGAAATTGCCGTAACCGGCTTTAACAATCGCACCTTCTAAGTTGTTATCCAATCGGAGGTTACGGTCTTCATAACTTCTTAGAATTAACCCTCTGCCAATTAAAGCGTAGAAATTTCCGGCGGTCAGTTCGAAACGGCTGTTTCGGTTTGCAAAACTAACACCAAAATATTTAAATGCAATATCTGAATAGTTTTCTTTCCCTCTGCTGATTGCCGGTGAAGGGTCGTTCGGCTTGAAAGTCTCGTACCTGAGCCCGGCTGAAAAGTTTTCATACCGATAATCAATATTCAGCCAGTCTTCAAAGATCGCTGTCTTATTGTCAAAATCGTAAGAAGCTTTTGTGCGGTTCATAATACTAAGACCGGTTGGCAGTTTTGGCGTCGGCAATTCCTGCGCAAAAAGCGCAGATGCGAGAATGACAATAAAAAGCAGCGATTTTTTCATTTGATATTTTCCGGCAGCAAAAAAAATTAGTGTATTATTCAGTTTTTTCCAACAAAGGTGCAATCAGTTCACGCAGTTGAATCTCATCCCCTTTTTTATAACCTGAATGAAAATGCACAATTTCACCCGATGAGTTCACCACTACAGTATGCGGCACATCCTGTGCGTAAAAAGAACGGGCAACATCGCCGTTGGGGTCTAACAACACCGGTATTGTAATTTTGTTTGTTTTCACAAAAGGAGCAACTCTCGCTAAAGTTTTTTCGGAATCCACCGAAATAGCGAAAGCCTTCAACCCTTTCGATTTCAGATCGTCGTAAATTTTTTGAATCTCAGGCAACTCTTCAATGCACGGTTTGCACCAGGTAGCCCAGAAACTGATCAGAATGGGGCCCCCACCCAAATTATCGGAGAGCGAAACCATGTCGCCGTCCAAATTTTCAATCGCAAAATCGGGGGCGGTTTTTCCTTCCTGTGCGAAAACAGAAAGCGATAACAACAAAACGGGGAGCGAAATGTATCTGAACATAACTTTTATTTCTCCAAAATCAATTTTTTTGCGGAAACAAATGAACCTGATGTGAGCCTGTAGAGATAAACACCGGAAGGAAGTTCTGAAGCATCGAGCCGGTAAGAATGCCTGCCGGCTTCATAGTAACCATCAAGTGCAGTCATAACTTCTTTCCCCATAATATCATAGAGTACAAGAGAAGTGTAGCCCGCCTTCGGAAGGGTGAAATTAATAACCGTTGACGGATTGAAAGGATTTGGGTAGTTTTGCTCAAGCGAATAATCAGAAATCACCGAGCCTTCATCTTTAACCGAAACAACGGAGGTTGAACCATGAAGTGTATGAGTGTAGGTCTCACCGGGATTCTCCATGCTGTGCCCTACAACCGTTACGGTTCCGGAACCGTGGCTTCCAAAAGTGAAAATGTGGACCGAAAACTCCCGTTGTTCGTTCGGCGCAATCGGTGAACTCATAAAATCGGGGGTTGTTGCAACACTGTCAACAAACGGGGCAAAGCAACCCTGATCGAAACATAGAGAAGAAGACCAGTCTTCGCTCGGCATCGTATTTTCAGTTCTGATAATATAAATCGTCTGCGGCGTTGCTGAAATATTCTTCAGCGTGAACTCAAAAATTAGTTCACTGCCTAAAGTATCTGTTATGTTCGATACCTGCGGGAAAAACTGAAAGGTCTGAGGCTTAACCTCTGCCGAGATTATCAGGAAAAGTGCAAGTAGTAATAATTTTTTCATGCTGACCACTATTTAATTGAAAAAGCTGACTGATAAATTTCTTTTGAATTTTTGTTTTGCAGAAAGGCAACAACTTTAATTTTTGATAAATCCCAACCCGTACCTGTGGAAAGAGAGAAAGAGTAGTTCAACTTTTGTCCGTTATCGCCGTTAAACGCCGGAACAAACCCCGCAGCACCCGTGAAGAACCCCCGCACCACATCGTGAAACACAGTTTCACCATTTGAACCCGGAGGTGTGGTAAAACTAACTTCCTCCTGTACAACAAACACATGAAGCACTATATCATTCTGTCCCGCTTCCGGGATTGAAAGCACCTCAATTCCAATTTTTGCGTGTATTTCACCGCTTGCAATTGAATCTGTTGCGGTCATCCTGAACCGTGCCGGTTGCCTGAGTTGTTGCTCGATATATTGCTTAATCTGGTTTGAATCAGCCGAAAGAGGCTTAAATCTGCCATCGATGAATGTTGTCGGTGTCGAAAGTACATTGTAGAGCTGCGCCCTTGCAGTCAGCTGCGAACGGTTCGCCTGATAGAACGGGTCTTGTGGCGAGGGATAATTTACATGGTATTTAATAAAAAGCACGGGGGAGTTTTTATAAGTCCCTTTTTGCAGTGCATTTATAACTAAATTGGAAGTAACACACGGAACACAGGAAACATTTGCAAAGTCTTCAAGAACAACTACTTTTTGTTCTGTAACAGGCGCAAGATCGAACACTACATTTGTAATTGAATTGCCCGGAACGGTTATGTTCTTCGTTTCGGAGAGAAACCCATCCATCTGTGCACCAATCTGATGAACGCCGGCTTTCACCTGAAGTGTATCAGGAATAACTTTTCCGGTGTTGTTACCGTCAAGAAAAATCGCCGCTCCAACAGGGCTGCCTGTAACAGCAACACCTCCGAAAACATCATCCTGAACATTAATCGGTGGTGAAGTTTCGCACCCGGTGAAAACCAATATGAGCAATAAAAACGCAGATACTATCCCTTTTTTCATCGTGCCACTTTGTGTTATTTCAATAAAATCATTTTACGGCTTAAAACTGCGCTTTCGGTAACTAAGCGATAGAAATATATTCCGCTCGAAAGCCCAGTTGCGTCGAAATTAAAAGAATACCTACCTGCGCCCATCTCTTTATCAACCAGAACGGTAACCAATTGCCCCACCGAGTTATAAACCGCTAAGTTAACGAACCCCGATTGTGGCAGATCAAAACTGATCCTGGTCGAGGGGTTGAAAGGATTCGGATAGTTCTGATCGAGCGAAAATTCGGTCGGCATTGTTTCAGTTTTTTCTTCCTCAACAGAGGTGATAATCCCCTGTTCTGGCGTAGGAAGTTTTGCCGTTGTGTAAAGCCTAAACTCGCCCGGAGCAAGCGTTACCTGCATGTTGGGATCGGTTACCGTAATTGAATCACCCGGGAAGAAGTCGTACCACTTTCCGGCGTTCTGGAAACCCGCACTGAAACTTGCGCTCGTTACGCCAAAATTACCAAGAACTAAAACATTCATCGAAGGGTGGTTGATTTTTATTTTTTTAACGGCTCCGCCTACATCCAACGAAAAATCGGTGCTGCTGAAAGCGGGATAATTCTTTTTAAGATTTATCAACTCACGCCAGGTTTTGTAAAGGTTCACCCTTTTTATATCCTGCCAATACTCCCACTTAAGCGGTTTAGGGTCGGTTTTACAGCCGTCGTTTCCGCACGGGTAGAAAATTGAGACATCGTATCCCAACTCACCAAATTGCCATATCATTTTTGGCCCCGGCACGGTGAAAAAGAAAGCGCCTGCTAATTTTTCCCGGTTCAGTGCAGTTGCAAGGTCTTTTATATTGTAACTGCCGCTTGAATTGCCGTATTGCAGGTTTTTATACATATTTCGTTCTTCGTCGTGGCTTTCCATGTAGCCAACTAAATTTGGAGCGTTCCAACCGCGCACTTTCCACGAAACACCGCTGAAGTTCGATTTGTTGTTGTCGTGGTAACCCATTGTGGCTTCGTTGTAGTTGGAGTTGTGGTTGCCCCACAACATCATACCGTTGTTCGAAAGAACGGTTTCTTCACTGTTATCAGCAAAGTGTTCAAGAATAACATAAGCGTTGGAGTCAACAGTCCAGATTTGGTTCGCCATTCTGGTTAATAAATTAATCCTCGATTGATCGTACTGCCCCCACTGCCCGACATTGTTGCCGCTGTTAGTTTGCGTGAATCCTTTGGAGAGATCGAACCGGAAACCATCAAATTTATACTCCTGCAGCCAGAATCTGTTAACTCTGTCAACATAATATTTAGTAGCGGGGCTCTCGTGGTTGAAGTCGTAGCCTACATTATAGGGGTGCCTCGGAATTGGGTTGAACCACGGGCTGTTCGGTGCCGGGCGGTTGTTGCCGGCATCCCAGTATAACCGAACCATTGGGTTAAGCCCAAAAGCGTGATTAAGCACCATATCCAACACAACAGCTATACCCCGTTTGTGGGCTTCGTCAATAAGGCGCTTTAACTCGTCTTTTGGTCCGTACCATTTATCGGGAGCCATGTGGAACATCGGGTTGTAACCCCAGCTGTTGTTCCCTTCAAACTCCATAACCGGCATAAGTTCAAGGCAGTTAATCCCAAGCCGTTCTAAATATCCGAGTGTATCGGTAATCGATTTATAAGTTTGTGCAGATGTGAAATCCCTTATTAACAGTTCGTAAACAACCAATTTGTCTTTCGCAGGCTTTTGAAAGTTGGTTACCTGCCACTGATATGGTGTCTGCCCCGGTTGCATAACCGAAACAATGTTTGATGTTTTACCAATCGGATAAGGAATAAGGTTGGGGTAACGAAGTGAATCGATATATTTATCGTTCCACGGGTCAAGCACTTTCTCGGAATATGGGTCACCCACCCGAATCGTGTTATCCACTAAGTACTGGAAACGGTACTCTTTGCCCGGAGTTAACCCGTTCAGAGTAATCCACCACCGATTGTTATCGGGTGTTTTGTAAAGTTCGTGTGCCGGTTCAATCTCCCAGCCGTTCATGTCACCAATCAGATAAATGTACTGTTTTTGCGGCGCATACAGCACGAAAGTGGCTGATGTGCCCGAAGTGTAGTTTATTCCATCCTGCACACCTGCGGGAAGTTCCTGAACGGGTGTCGTACCCCTGACGACAAAGTAGGTTGAGTCCCACCCCTGCCCGCCGATTCCTGAAATTGCAAGGGCTTTAACTTTCGTTTTGCCAACGGATGATAAGGTTAAGTTGTATGAAATGGAATCGTTATTAACCTGTGCGACTTCATTGCCGTTCACGAAAAGCTTCATTTGTTGAGTACCCGGCGCACCGATTGCCAGAATGGGCACCTGCGTATTCTGATTAACCACACCGCTGAAGGTCGGCTGAACAATTGCAGCAGTCTGCCCGGGCTGAGCCAACGGGAGAAAAATATCGCCCCCATCAGCGGTTTTACCCGTTTGCGAACCGGTGTTGTTCCTGAATACAAAGGCTAACTGAAGTATGGTTTCGCTTTCAGGAACACCGTAGTATTCCCTGATTTTGAACGCAATTTTCCATTTTGTTCCGCCTACAAAAGTCATCTGTGTTTCCGGGGTGTTCTGCCCCCACTGAGTTTTAACATATCTCCAGTCCGACGGGCTTGTGCTTTGGTCGGTTATTACACCGGTATGCGCATAAATCGGGAAAACATTCAGCAGACCTGCACTTCCTTTTGAGGCGTCGTAAATAATCACGATCGAGTCTTCGGGGGTTGCAAAATATGGTGTCCACTCAAGTTCGCCTTGCCCAAAGGCAACCGAAAACAACAACACCAACGAGAGGAATAATTTTTTCATTAAGTTAAGCTCCGATCACCTGGTAAACCACGGTTCTTTCACGCGGACGAGTATCAAAATCGATGAAGATTATCTGCTGCCAGGTACCAAGTATCAATTTTCCGTTTAAGAACGGGATGTGTAGCGAAGGACCCTGCAATGCAGCCCTTAGGTGCGAGTGGCCGTTCCCGTCGTGCCAGGTCATATCGTGATGATATATTTTCCCGGAAGGGATCAGCCTTTCCATGAACTCGGGATAGTCTTTAAGCAAACCGGGTTCAAATTCAATTGTGGTTAATGCCGCGGTTGAACCGGGAACAAACAAGAGAATATTTCCTTCTGTAAAATTGTTTTCTTCTATAACCTTTTCAACATCGGCTGTAAGGTCTTTTATTTCCGAGTCTCCGTTTGTGTGAAACTCTATTTTACCGGTAAGAAAATGAATTGCCATAATAAACTGCCAAAGTTTAATCAATTTTTGTTATTTCTAAAGATAATAATAATTTTGGGTTTTTTCAAGCGTTAATTTAATTCTCATTAACATTGGTTAAATTCCCAAAATTATTAATTAATTTACAGGAAGTTACCCGCTGCCTTCATTGTGTGTTGGGTACTGAAAACTTCGACAAAAAAATCCCAAATCCCCCCCCCCTCTTTTGCACCTAAAACCTTTTTATCAAACACCTGCGGGTATAAGGTTTCCGGCTGTGCGTTCGGAGATTTGTACCTAAAGCTTCTTTACCAGACACCCCTTTCGCGCAAAGCATTAAAAAGAGCAACCCCCGTTGCAACAGATACATTCAGCGATTCTATATTTCCCATCATTGGTATTGTCAGAATAAAATCACAATTTTGCTTAACTAATCTGCGTAACCCCTTCTCTTCATTCCCGACTATAATCAGAAGCGGTAAAGTGTAGTCAATTTTCTGAACCTTAGGCTTTTCTTCCAATGCCAGACCTACCGACCAAAACCCCGCCTCTTTACACTCTTTAATCGCATCGGTTAAATTGCTGACTTCACAAACCGGTATGTGCACCGCTGCACCTGCCGAAGTCTTAAATACCGTCATATTAAGTGGGGCGCTCGAGTGCTTTGTGGTTATTATCCCGTCAACCCCGGCACACTCTGCACTTCTTATTATTGCGCCAAAATTGTGAGGATCCTGAACGGAATCCAAAGCCAACAGAAGTTTGTTTTTCCCTCCTGATAATTTAATAATTTCGTGCAAAGGTAAGGTTCGGAAAGCATGTACCCGCGCGGCAACCCCCTGTGTTGGCTCGTGACCGCGGGTGAAATCTGAAAATTTCTTGTTTTCAAGTTCTGTTATGGGAATTTTAAGCCTGCCGGCTGTTTCCCTTATCTCGTTTAACAGTTCACCTTTAATTCCCTTTTGAAAAGTAACAGCCTCTACCTTAACACCTGAACGCAGCGCCTCGAGCACCGGTTTTCTGCCGGCTACTACTATTATTCCGCTCAATTTGCTTTTTTCTTTTTCTGTTCGCCCGTTTTTTTCTTTGGCTTAAGCGAATCGGGAACAACGAACCTCGGTTTATCCGGGTTTTTATAAGTGTAGTAGAACAAGCCCCACGCTCCGGCGGCCATCAAACCAACTGCAACCAACTGGGCTTCGCTTAATCCGAACAAAAGCCGCGGGTTCAGCCGGATAAATTCGATCGAAAAACGCTCCAAGCCTGCACCGAGTAAATAGACTGAGAAAAGTTTGCCAATAGGCCAGTCTTTCTTGCGAAAGTGCAGTAAAATCGCCATCAGCACAATCATCAGTAAAAATTCGTAGATTGGGGTCGGGTGCAGCGGGGTGTTGTCGGGCACAATTCCGTTCGGGTATCCCTTTGCAATATCAGAACCCATAAACATTAAAGAGGGCTTTACAATGCCGTTCTCGTAGTTTGTGCCCCAGGGAAGTGAGGTTGGGATTCCATAGTCGCCGTCACCGGCAAGGTGGCAGCCAATTCTTCCGATTCCGTAAGCAATTGCCAAAGCAGGCGCTGCACAGTCAGCTATAAATAAAAACGGAACCTTTTTCTGCCTCATACGGATATAAATTGCGAGCATGGCAAGCAGCAGTCCACCGTGAAAAGTAAGACCCCCGGGCGAAAAAAGTGCGCCGATCGGGTCGTTAAAGAACTCGTCCATGTTAGCAAACAGATGGAAAAGTTTGCTGCCAATAACGCCGAAGACAATTGCCAAAAGGGTAATTTCAGTGGCTAATTGTGTATCAATGCCCCTGCGCTCGAACTCTTTGGTTAACATCCAGCTCGCAACGATGAAAGCAATGCCGAGCATCAACCCATAGCTGTGAACAGTGAAGGGCCCAATTGAAATTATTTCCGGATACATTTTTGGTTATACCTCTTCAAAAGTATTTAATTCAGGAGCTAACCTGAAGGTGCAGAAATGTCGGTTGTTCTTCTTCTCGGGGATAGTTTCACCGACGACTGCAATATCTTTTTTGTATATGTTGAAGTCAACAGTAAAAGAGTTGATACTGCCATCCTGCTTAATTACATTAAAAGTGTGCTCGCCGTATAAATCTTCAAAATAGAGATCAACCCTGGCGGGCCCCGGCTGAACATAGTAAGATTGTTGCGTGTTCAAACCAAGAAGACTGATATCAATCACATTTTTTATTTTTCTGACATCCACCGAAATCAGATAATTAAGAAAAACGAACTCTTTAACCGTAGTAATGGTGAGAACATAGAACTGTTTCTTCTTTATCTCATCGTAATGATAATAAACCATCGCACGATATTCGATCACATCCCCGGTTTTAACCGGGGTTGTGCTTTTCATCTTATCGATAGTCTTCTTACGGGTTTTCGGTATCTTGGGGACACCCTCCTGTCGTCTCAGCGGCATCGGATGGCTGCCTTAAAGATTATCGTAATAAGTCTCTTCCTCAGTCTTGAATATTTCCAGAATCTCTGCGGCAGTTTTTGCTTCCATCAGGTTTCTTCTGAATTCATCCTTGGTCATCATCCGTGAAATCCTGCTTAATAATTTGATGTGCAGGCTCACTAAATTCTCTTTACCAACGAGCAAAAAGACCAAATGAACGGGCTGACCGTCGTGCGAGTTATACTCAATCGGGCGCGAACTTTTGCCGAAAGCGCATAAAATTTCCGAGATCGAATCAGTTTTACCGTGCGGAAGAGCGAAGTTTTTCCCTATTCCGGTAGAAATAATTTTTTCTCTCTCGAAGACCGCCGTCCGGACTTTTTGAATATCGTCAACACGGGGGTCATCATCGAAGAGGTCAACCATTTCATTAATCACCTCTTCTTTCGTCGTTCCGGTAAGCTCAGGTATAATTAACTCTGTCTTTAACAGATCAGAAAGTTTCATTTGTTCTCCGGATCCTTTTATTTAATGTGAATATTTATCAATCTGCCACCCGCCTTTAGTCCATCAGCAACACATCTTTGATGTGAATTAACGCCTCGTCTATCTCCTCTTTCTTGATTACCAAAGGAGGAGCAAAACGGATAACATGAGTGTGAGTTTCTTTGCAAAGTATTCCGCGCTCGGCAAGTGCTTCGCAGAATCTTCTGGCGCCGCCGGATGATTCGTTAAGTTCCATGCCGATGAATAAACCCTTCCCCCGAATCTCTTTTACATGCTTCGATGGGATTTCTGAGAGTTTACTGCGGAAATATTTACCCAGTTCAAACGAATTTTCAACCAAATTTTCTTCAATCAGTACTTTAACGGCTTCCCTTGCAATAGCAGCGCCGAGTGGGTTACCGCCGAAGGTTGAACCATGGTCGCCCGGGTTGAATACGCCAAGCACTTCTTTGTCAGAAAGCACTGCGGATACAGGGTAGCAACCGCCTGAAAGTGCCTTTCCTATTATTACTACATCGGGGCGGATGCCGTCGTACTCGAATGCAAAAAGCTTACCCGATCTTCCCAACCCCGACTGAATTTCGTCGGTCATAAAGAGAACATTGTGCTTTTCGCACACTTCTTTTGCCTCTTTCAGGTAACCATCCGGTGGAATTATGATACCGGCTTCACCCTGAATTGGTTCTATCAAAAATGCTACGGTGTTTTCGTCAATAGCTGCTTTTAGCGAATCGATGTTTCCGTATTCTACAGTCTCAAATCCGGGGGTGAAGGGACCGAAACCGTCTTTGTATTGTTCTTCGGTTGAAAAACTGACTATAGTAATTGTTCTTCCGGCAAAGTTGTTAGAGCAGGTTAAAATTTTTCCTTTTCCTTGCGGCACACCCTTAACTTTTTCGCCCCACTTCCTTGCCGCTTTCAGAGCAGTTTCAACGGCTTCGGCGCCGGAGTTCATCGGCAGCATCATTTCGTAGCCGGTAAGCTCGCAGAGTTCTTTCGCCAGAAGTGGCAATTGATCGTTTCTGAATGCGCGCGATGTTAATGTTACTTTTTCAGCCTGATCTTTTAATGCTTTAATGATTCTTGGATGACAATGCCCCTGATTAACGGCGGAGTAGGCGGCTAAACAGTCTAAATATTTTTTACCGTCAACATCCCACATATATACGCCCTCGGCGTGGTCAACCACTACATCCAACGGATGATAATTATGTGCACCAAATTGTTCTTCTATTGCTATATAATCTCTCGTGTTCATTTTCTGCCTTTTCAAAAATTTATAAAAATTCCCGTTCACTAATTTACCAAAAAGAGTTGAGAATCACTCAAGAGCTGATTATTCTCTATAGATTTTTTTTAACTTCTTTTATCAACACCGCACTTATTATCTTATTGGTTTGAATTATTATAACTTCGGAAAACGAACTTAATGGCTAAAGACCCAAAAGAACGAAAAATCGGGAAAAGACCCGCTAAAAAACCGGACCCCGAGTGGTTAGTTTACTATAAAAAACATAAAGGCTGGATTCAAGGTATTATCTTCGGAATTGTGGTGATTTTCTTTCTGATTCTGAACAATGTCGGGAAAGAAACCCAAACAGGAAGATACCCCGACGGGGTTGACTCTGCAAAAGTGATGGATTTAATTAAACCGGATACGGCACACGCCGATTCTGCAAAACAAGATTCGGTTCCACCGATGTAATCTTATAATTTGTCCCTTTATCCCTCCGGATGGGCAGGCGGGGAAGCATTATTCTGCGTTCTCTTTATCTTCGCTACAGAGTACCTATTGAAAAGGGGAAGGATGAGAAGCGTTATTCTGCTCTCTTTCTAAGATTACGGCAGTATTCTGATACACTTTCAGGCGGAGATGGAAAATTAAAACTCAACTACGCCGGAGCGTAACTTAAAAATATCCCCATGGGAATGAAAAACTGATACTTAATTCCGCCGGAGCGTAACTTAAAAATATCCCCATGGGAATGAAAAACTGAAAGCCGAAAAAAATAAACCCTAAAAACATGAATCTTTTTTTGATTTTTTGCATCAAACCACGAAATATTTAAATGGAGAAAGAATGAAAATTAAACTGGTTATTTCGTCACTAATGTTACTCCCATTGTTGCTGCTTACGGCATGCGCACAACAGAACGACAATAAACCTCAAAACAGCGAGCCGGAAAAATACGATGCTTCCGCAACAACGGCTTCAACGCACAAAGCCCCCGATTTCACACTGAAAAACACCAGCACAGGCGCTGATGTTAAACTTTCTGACTATAGAGGTAAGGTTGTGATTATCGATTTTTGGGCTACCTGGTGCCCACCCTGCCGAAGAGGAATACCTGATTTGGTCGATTTGAAAAACAGATATGGCGATGATATCGAAATAATCGGCATTTCAGTGGATAACGAAAAAACAGTCGGCGATATCCCCGGGTTTATTAAAGAAAAAGGTATAAACTATCCTGTAGTTTACTATAACAACGAAGTGGTTAACGCTTACGGAGGAATCAGTTCGATCCCCACTTCATTCATTATCGATAAAGAAGGAAATATTACAGCAAGTTATGTAGGCTTAGTAGATAAAGAAGTTTACGAAACAGCGATCAATAAACTGAAAGTTCTTTAATTCCGGTTTTTGTTTTCAACTTTTGGGAACTACCAATTTCCGTAATTGAATTTTTGGGAACAATTAATTACCGTTAATAAACGATTTTAAAAAAGGCTGTCTGATGTTTTAATCGGAACAGCCTTTTTTTGTTTAAACATTTTTAGGTTCATCACAATCTACGAACCTTTTCGCACACAAATCCCCCAATCTCTAATCCCCCGGAGCTATTTCAGCTTCAAAATAACTGATGAATAAGCGTTAAGTTCAAGTGCTTTCCCAGGTGATACATCAAGAACACCTCCGTTCAGAAGGTCTTCACCTGAAGTAACCCCTTTCAGTCGCGAAGCATAAAAGCCAAAATCAACCGAAGACTTCATTTTGCTGCTGTTTATTGCCACCATGAATCTTTCACTTTCAAATTCACGGAAATAGACATAAATATTCCGTTCAGGCGGAAAGTGAATCAGTTTACCGACCGTGAATGCCGGGTTGTTAAGTCTGATCGAAATCAGCTTTTTAATATGGTCGTATATCCGGTTTTCGGTTTCATTTCTGCCATGGCGAGTGAAAGCATTCCGGGTATCTTCGCGCCATCCGCCGGGGAAATCCGCCCTTAATTCGCCGTGATGGTCAGTCCCCCTAATTCCAATTTCAGTTCCGTAGAAAACTTGCGGTATCCCTCGTGTGGTGAACAGTAAATCAAAAGCTGTAAGAAATTTATCAACATTTCCCTCAGCACCGTACATCGCACGGTTAATATCATGGTTATCGATGAAAGTAACTAACTGATTTGCGTCAGCATACAAATTATCCATCGCCAGTGTCGAGTAAACGGAGTACATATTGTTCCCACCGCCGGCAAGGTACTTATAAACGGCATCGCGCAGCCCAAAATCAGTTAGCGAAGTGATGTAATTGTCGAAATGTTGCCTCGTTTTGCTCCCTTGCTGGTAATATGAAAGGAAAGCGGGTTCACCTGTCCACACCTCGGCAAGAATGTTAATATTTGGATACTCTTCTCTGATAGTTCTCGCCCACTGTGCCATAAAGCCTTCGTGGTTATAGGGGTAAGTGTCCTCTCTTATTGCGTCAAGTCCGGCAAACTCAACCCACCAAATCGTATTTTGAATAATGTAGTTTGCCACGAAGGGGTTGGTTTCGTTCATATCGGGCATGTAATCGGTAAACCAGCCGTCAATCACCCTTTGAATCGTTGAACTGTCGCCGTGAATATCAGAGAAAACCTCTTTTTCGTGGTGTGGAGGTGGGGGATTGTTTATTAAGCCGTTAACCCAATCGGGTGTTGGCAGGTTCTTCATCCATGGGTGATCTTTGCTGAAATGGTTTGCAACATGGTCTAAAATAGCTTTAATCCCAAGTTTGTTGGCTTCTTTAACCAATTTTTGATAGAGTGCATTGCTTCCCAAACGGGGGTCAACGGTGTAGAAATCGGTTGCTGCGTAGCCGTGGTAACTCCTGAAAGTGTTGTTTTCAACAACCGGAGTTAACCAAAGTGCAGTGAATCCCAGCTCTTTTATATACTCAAGTTTATCGATCACTCCCTGAAGGTCGCCACCGTGTCTCCCGTCAAAATAATCTCTTTCAACACTTTCGGAAAGCCCCGCAACTGAATCGTTGGAGGTGTCGCCGTTGCAGAACCTGTCGGGCATCACTAAATAAATTACATCCGAATTTGAGTAGCCTTGCGGCATTTTACCCGTTCTTTGAAGTAACGGATAATTGATCGTGAAGCTTTCCTCACCTTTTTTAACAACTATTGGGTATTCTCCCGCTTTTGCCGCGGGGTTTATTTCAACATCAATGAACAGATAATTCTCGTTAAAACTCTGTGCTGCTCTAACCTTAACCCCCTGCTTCTCCGATGTTACCGTTGCCCCCAACAGACCCTCACCGTAAACCATCAGTTGAATGGAATTTTTTTTCATCCCCACCCACCAGTTTGGAGGTTCTGTCTTTGTATAGCTTAAGGATTGTGCAGGAGTGGGAACACCCAAACCAAAAACTGTATGGAACAATAGCAGAAACAATAAGACTTTCAAAACCCGGTTCTTCCTGTACATTATCTCTTTCTTGTTCTCTTCTATTTTGATAATAATCTGTTCTATATTGTTCATTCGATCTTTGTTACACATTCAAATTTTTCGGAAAATTACCCGAAAATGAAGTACAAAGATAAAGAAAAGCGGGTTCTTATGTGGGGCAATTGATTATTTCTGAATAAGGCAAAAAAAAGAGGCTGCCCGGTATTCAATGCAAGGCAGCCTCAAAATTTTATAACCTTTTAGGTGGGTAAACGATGTCTCTTAGAATCGTTTGTCGCCCTGGTTTTTATTATAAAACCAATGGAGTTCAAGGTAAGCAGGGTCTGAAACACTTGTTCCGCCGCCGGTTCCGGTGATGATCATCTTTGAATAGTGACCGCTTGCATCATAAAGGAAGAAATACTCTGAGTGAGCATCTGAAATGCTTAACGCCCATGTGTTATCCTTCGCAGGCGAATCAACACCGTCTAAAATGATGGTTGCCGAACCAAGTTTGAAGTATGTTTCTCTCGGAAGATTTGGGAAATCTTTAGCAGATGAAATCAAATAACCGTTGGTTTTGTAGTAAATATCTACGGAATCTTTGCTTATGCCTGAAGAAATTGTGGATGCACGACCTACTGAAAGAATCAATCCACTCGGTACTGCGGCAGTTGATTGTGATTCATAAATCTTAACATTTTTATATTCAGCTAAGTTGAGTTGTGTTAAAGTTATATTCACAGTTTTACTTGCAGAATCAGCAGGAACGGTGAAGGTTGTATCTGCATAGCCGGCTAAAACAAGAGTGATAGTGTTTGTGCCTGCTGCAAGATGGATCGAACCGTTGGTTACAACATTCGTGTTTACACCGTTCAGGTAAATTTGAGCACCGTCAGGGGCTGAATTAACAGTGAAACTGGCTTGTTTCATTGTAACAGATTTGCTTACAGTCTGATCTTTTATCACCGTAACTGAAAATGTGGTATCACTGTAAAGGGTTTTTTTCAGCGTGATGTTATAAGTTCCGGTTGCGAGTGAAAGTGTATCGCCTGTCTTTTTCCCTGAGTTTGTTCCGTTAACATAAACATCAGCAAGTGCAGGGGTTGAAGTGATTACTAATTTACCTTTATCAGGATCCAGTGGGTTTTCTAACTTATCGCAACCTGTGATCAAAAGGATAGTTGAAATGGTAAATATAGAAAAAAGGAGTTTTCTCATTTTGAAGTGTTCTCCGACTTAAGTTAATTATTGATTATTTATTAAATGAAAAATTTACGGTTATACCGCCCGGTTTGTTCTCGGTGTATGAACCGCTTATCGATCTTCCGTTACCGGAGACCTTGCCGTAATATTTGCCTGATGATGTGGTTTGATCCATATCCCTCATCGAAAAAACACCCGTATTAGGGTCAACAGTTCCCGAAACCGGGTGTTTTGCAACATGTCTGTAGTTCACCACAATAGAACCGGTGAAGTTATTTCCGTTCTGGTTAGATATTGTTAAAGTAGCTGAATAATTTGAAAGCTTACCGCTCCAGGTGCCAAGCACGGAGACGGATTTCGGTTTTGCCGGTTCAGTTTCCGCTGAATCCTTAACTGCATCAACAGAATCTTGAGCCACGGTATCAACAGTTGCAGTATCAGGCACGGTTGTTTTTACTGAGTCTGCCGGTTCTTTTGGTTCTTCTTTGGTCCCACATCCAATCAAAATTACGGATATTAAAAAGGATGACAAAATTAAAAGTTTTACTTTAGCGTTCATAGGTTAAATTATTGTTTCCAAAGAATGTAAATTTATAAATGTAAATATATTCATTTATAATCTAAGTAACTGTGATAATACTCAAATAATTCCACTTTGTTCCAAAACCACAAAAAAAAGAGGCTGTTCGATATTTTTAGTCGATACAGCCTCAATAAAATTAAAGTAGTAAGAAAGAACTAATCGTTCTTAACACCGGCTTTTGTGGCAGCGGGGTGCTGGACTTTCTCCGGAATTGCGTGAACCTTGCTTTCCGGGTTGTGACAAGTCATACAATCGATATCTTTAGGCTCGAATTGAGCAGCTTCAAATTTATTAGTGTGGCACGAAAGGCACTTTTGATCTTCTTTAGGATTTGTAACCCCATTTTTTGCAGCAATCTCTGCGGCTTCCGGTTTATCAAAAGCAGAGGTTACTTTCTTGTGGTTTGTTTGCAGCCAGAGTTTATACTCGTCAAATTTGTTTTTGCCCTCTTTGTGGCAGCTGTTACACATCTTAATTTTTGCTTCAGCCGGTGCTTTTTGCGCAATTGCCGTGCCGGCAGTGAAAAATACCGCAACCGCAGCAAGCAAAACGAGCTTTTTCATATTTATATTCCTTTGCTAATTAATTTTTTTCGCATTTAAAAAATAGAACATATTATATATCTAAACAAACCAAAATTTGGCAGTCTTTTCTTTTTACTCTGACATCCTTAAAATGTTCCCCCTCTGTTTATTCGTTATAAACTCTTAAATTGCAATGTTAAATAGTATTAATTATGCCTGAAAACAAGCCTAAATCAGCCAGGAACATGCTTATTGATGTTGATCATCTGCCGGTGGGCGTGGTGGTTCTTGATCGATTGATGAAGATCACATCCATGAATAGCACTCTGATCGGGATGGGCATTGTAAGCGAAAAACTTACCCGAAGCGGCAAAGACTCCTCCGTGTCAGATACCCAACTGTTCGAAAATATCGACCTTTCCTACGAATTGGAACATATTCAAAAGGGTATCCCTTTCGAAAAAGAGATTAAAAGGCTCAGTATCGGCAAGAGAAACCTGAGCATAATCTGCAAGGGAATACCGCTGTTCTCAAAAAATGAGTTCAACGGAGCGGTGTTGTTGGTAGAAGACCTGCGGCTGATTCCGGAAATTTCTATGACACCCAACCTCCCAACGGACTTGGCAGGTGATGCCTTAGCAGCCCTTTCCGATTTAGTGTTTGTTTGCGAGGGCAGCGGAAAAATAGTCTTCTACGGAGGAACAAAACTATCCGACTTTTTTACCGCTGATGAAAAAGTGCTCGGCAGAAATATCAATTCCCTCTTTAATTTCAGTGATATTACAGAGGCTGACACTTCATCGCTTCTTGCTTTTGAGCACCGCGATAAAACTTCGTACTTGGATATTAAAGCCTCTTCGTTCAAAGGTGCTGATGGCGCGGAAATGTCGCTTTTTATCTGTTACGACAGAACTGAGGCATATAAAGAGCTTCAACAACTGAAAGATCAGCTTGCCGAGCTTCAGGAATATGCGCTTCTTTTCGAAAGAGGGGGGCTGGCGCTTTTCTCGTTGTGTAAAAATAACACTATTAATTCGTGGGGTAAAGAAGCGGAAAAATTCTTCGGAAGAAAAATGATTGAAGTGTTCGGAACAAGCATCAGTACCCTGATCCGGCAGTTCCGCCGCTCGTCTAAAGGGGGTGTTTTTACCTCAACCTACACTTCACCTAAGGGAACAAGCCTCGGCGAGTTCAGATTGATCCCAACCGGCGAACGGCTGTGGGTGATCTGCCGGGATATCACCGAAGAACAAGCGGAACAAAAAGAACTGCAACTGCTGAACAAGCAATATTCCGCGTTTTTGAATACTGCAGACGATATGATCTGCAGATTTAACGAAAATCTTGAGATTACAGGCGTTAACGATAAATTTACACAGGTTTTTGGGAAGAAAAAAGGGAAACAGCCCACCGGCATTCAGGAAATTTTTTCCGGTTATTTACCAAATTTGGAGCAGATAAGAACCGAGAGTACGATCAAAGAGAGGGTGACTGCCGTTTCTAATGCGGGAAAGGAATTCCCCGCTGAAGCAACTTTCGTCTATTTTGAAGAGGGGGAAGGTATTTGGAACTCTTACTCCTGCCTGCTGCGCGATCTTACTTCTGAGGAAAAAACCGCGCAGGATATCCTGCTGATGCAGTCAATTTTTGAAGCTTCAAATGACGGGATTGCTCTGAAAGAAGAAGACGAACTGATTTTTGTTAACAACAGCTTCACCAAAATGTTCGGCTACAATTCGGAATTGGAGATTATCGGCAGAAATTTCAACGAGTTTACAGCCCGGAATGAAGAAGCAGCCCTCGAGGAAAACGAAGCACTTGGCGTGAAAAAGGACGGTTCAACTTTTATTCTGGAGTTTTCACGGGCTTCTTTTGAATTCAGCGGAAAAACTTTTGTGGTACTGATTACACGCGATATCACTGCCATTAAAAATGCTCAAAGGCAGATTGAAGAGTCGGAAGCAAAATACAGAAGTATCGCTGAAAATATTGACGATTTCCTCTGGATTATGGAGCGAAAAGAGAGTGAATTTACGCCACTCTTCGTTACTGCTTCTTTCGCAGAAATGACGGGCTACACTATAGCCGAATTTCAAAATAATATCCGGTTTTGGTTCCGCATTATCCACCCGGAAGATTTGGCGGATTATTTCTCGGAACTTAAAGACTTACTTCGGAATAAATATAAATTAACGGGTTCTTTGGAGTGCAGAATAATTACCAAAAGCGGTGCTTCAATTTGGGTGAGAAACAAAGTTTCGATTATTCGCGATGGAGATAAGATTGTTAAAATGTTCGGCCTTGTTTCCAATATTACTAAAGAAAAGCAGGCTGAACAGGAAATTAACCAGTCAACCGAAGACCTGAAAAAACTTAACGAAGCTAAAGACCGGTTTATTTCCATCATTTCGCACGACATGCGCACACCTTTCAGCTCGATTCTTGGGTTTACAGATCTGCTCCTTTCCGACGATTTTACAGTGGATGAAATGAAGAAATATATCACATATATTCAGGATTCCACAAAAATTATGCTCAGTCTGGTTAACTCGCTTTTGGACTGGACGAGGCTGCAAACCGGCAGAATGAAGTTTGAACCGGTTAAACAAGGGCTGCACACTATTATCAGCAAATCTTTCTCGGCGGTTTCAGGTACGGCCATGCAGAAGAATATCGAACTGATAAACGATACACCTAAAGACATCGTTGTTTTTGTCGATCAAAACCTAATCCTTCAGGTTTTTAACAACCTTTTTTCGAACGCAATTAAGTTTACGCCTTCAGGTGGTAAAATAACAGCCGGGATAACCGGTGAAACCGAAGGAAGATTTTTGGAAGTGTTTGTTAAAGATACCGGCGTAGGTATTAAAGAGAGTGATATCCCCAACCTTTTCAGAATTGATTCGAAATTTACCACGCCCGGAACTGAGGGTGAAAAAGGAACAGGGCTTGGGCTTAATGTTGTGCAGGAAATTATTCAAAAACACGGCGGTACTATTCGCTTAGAGAGCAAAGTGGGAGCCGGCACTAAGTTTTTATTCACGCTTCCGGTTGCGTCTTCAAAAATTGCTTTGGTTGAAACCAACCACACAGACCGTGTGCTTTTCGGCAAAATAATTTCCAATCTTATGCCCGGTTACGAAGTGGTGTCGCTTAAAGATTTTGAAGAAGCTGCCTCCAATATTTTGGCTTCAGTTCCTGCCGTGGTTGTTACAGCCCATTCGTTGGGAGCAAAAACCGGTTTCGATTTAATTAAAGCCATCAACTCAAACCCACGGCAGGCGCGAATCCCCTGCATCATCCTCGATACCAACATGGGCAGAAGCGAAAATATCGCTTACAGCGAAGCCGGCGCAGAAGCCGTTTTCAACAAACCCGTTAACCTGCAAAAATTCAAAGAAGCCCTGCAAAATGCCGTGAGAACTATCTTCACCGCCAAACACCACGAAGTGGTGTAGCTTAATTCTAAAATTAAAAAAGGCTGCCGGTTCAGGGCAGCCTTTTTCTAAAAAATAAATATTTGCTGAATTACACTGTTTACCATGTTTTTTACTTGCAATGCATTAAACATGTACAAGGAAACCGGTGGTTAAGACTTAGTTTGTATTTTAGTAATTAATATATCAAGTTAAGCCGGCGGTTAATTGCTAAGTATATAAGCAACCAATATGCAGCCGGTTGATCGGATCATAGTCTCATATCCCGCTATCGGTTAAGCCGGCGGTTAATTGCTAAGTATATAAGCAACCAATATGCAGCCGGTTGATCGGATCATAGCCTCATATCCCGCTATCGGTTAAACCGGCAGTCAATTGCAAACTAACCAATTACCGAAAAACTAACGGTTAACTGCAAAAAGTGCAGTATGAGTTTTAGAGTTTAAACCTGATACCGGCGTTAATTCCGAGATAAGTTCCGGCACTTCCATCCGGTGATGAACTGTCGTAGAACTTATGCCCCATCAGGTTGTATTTGGCATTGACATCTAAATCAATTTTGGGAGCCAAATCTGTTAAAATACCAACACCAATTGCGATATGATGTTTCGTTTCAGAAGAGCCGCCACCTGACATAATTCCCAACCCTGCACTTACTTCACCATAAGGACGCAGCGCAACCGGTGAAAAATAGTATCTGGCGTTTGCAGTAATTGGCACCAAACTCAGAGCACTGGCGCCGGTAACCTTTGAACCAAATGAAAGGTAGCCCACCGTTGCCGACACTTCAACAACAGGTGTGGGGAAAATTAAAGTGGCGTGTGCACCAAAACCGGTGTTGTACCAATCACTAAAAGCGCCCATAGGAATGCCCGTACTTGCACCTACACCAAGTTTAAAGGTTGGCAACTGGCTGAAGGTTAATGGCGCAAAAAAGAGAACCAATAAAAGTAAATGAAATTTTTTCATTTTATCTCCGCGATTATTTGTAATTAAATGAACAAACTTTACCTTTTCAAACTAAGGAAAAGATTTAATTTCAAATTACTGAATTATTACTGAATAAAAAAGAAAAAAAATTTAGTTGCTTCTTGCTCTTTTGATCAGAATATTATAAACGGCTTTGAAAAAGTACTTTGTATCGGTTATAAAACCATACTTTTCAAATTGATGCAAATATCTTTTTTCGGACTCGATTATCTCTTCGAGCGTTTTCGGCATGTCTGCATAGAATGGAGGGACTAACCCCGGCTTGTAGCGCATCCGCAACTCTCGGAGTTCGTCATCATAAAGGCTAAGGTAGTGTTTGCTAAGAGGGCGGACACCAACAAGCTTCAAATCACCTTTAAAGAAGTTGATGAACATAGGTAGTTCGTCAATCCAAAGTTTGCGCATGATCCTGCCCCAGTAGGTGATTCTGAAATCGTCTTTTATTTTCCCGCCTTCCTGAAGTTTGTTTTTTTCGAACACATATTTCTGCAGATATTCAGAATATGGGTGCATAGTGCGGAATTTATAAACATGAATAACTTTTCCGTTCTTACCAATTCTGCGCATCTTAAAGAGTGGCCCGTAAGAAGGCTCTTCGTTGTATTCGGGTTCGGATATTTTTCTTACTGCGAAATAGGTTTGCTCGCTGTATTGTTTATAGTCAACTATATCAAAACCGCAGGAGACCAATCTTCCCAACATTTCAGTTAAAGAATAAACCCGGTTTGTACCGCCTGTGAGGAAATAGTAAATCTTCCGGGTTAGTTTAACTTTCGGGAAGACCCTGTGAAACATGAAATCAACAAAATAAACCGGTGCGGCTATCCATTTCTTATATCTGTGGAAAATTCTGCGGCGGCGTTGCCCGAAAGTTTCAAAAGTCCCGACAAATATTCCATCCTCAGGAAGCTTTCGGTTGATGGCTTCAAAAAATTTATTCAAATATCTTACATGGTTCAGAGGGCGAATGTTAACAAAATCTGAGATTTCAGAATCTGAGATTGATTCAACATTAAACTTGGAAGAAGTATGTAAAACTTTTGTGCTTAAAGTGTTAAGATTGACCTGCTGACGAATAAATTCCAAAGCCTCGGCGCCAACTGTGTTAGCGATCCTATAATCGAGCATAAGATTTTCGAGCGGCATCCCATCCAGAACAGGCTGTGCTAATTCTTCAAATCTCATTCTTTTTCTCTTACGGGTCTTTGGAATCATGCTTGGTAAAATAATTATTAAAAAGATGTGCAGTCCGAAAAATAAATCTGCTTTTCATTGCACACCAATATAAACTTTCACCCTTAACGAAAGTTTGTTCAAAATCACATGAACTGAATCGGATTCTCGTTGTAAAAATCGAAAAAAGGGTTTCTCCTAAGAGAGACACGGGCAGAATGGCACCAGACAAAAGCATCACTACTTTCGATGAAAAACCCGGGGAAATACAGCCTATACTCTGTATTGGGTAACTGTTAAAATGATACACTGTCTGAAATATTAATTATTATATTGCAAAAGTAATAAAATTTTGAAAAATTATCCAAATTTATTTGCACCATTCGTCGAAAATTTTTGACTTTACCGGTCGAAAGTTACCAAATTTATCGTGGTTGAGTTTCGTCCAAGCAACAGTTGGTTATAAGAAAACCGCTCGACGACTGCAATGCAAATGCAAGCAGGTTAAACCCTGCTTTCACCGTTAAACACCCCTGTTGCAGCGGTTTTTTTGAAGAAATGCAGGTTGATTAAATCCTGCTCTTACTATTAAACACATCCGTTGCAACAGTTATCATGCAGAAATGTGAGCAACCCCCACCCACTCACTCAAATGTAATTTTTCATTAACAAGAATAACAGAAAAAACTACAGAAGGCGGTACGATCAACCGCCTTCTAAAAGTTTACTTAGTTAAACCGTTCCGGATATTTCTTCCCGACATCTCCCTCAGTACATCAAGCGCCGTTTCCTCCGGAAATACCCGTGCGGGCACAGGTTAAACCATACCGGCTACTTCTTTCAAGACAGCAAGTGCGTCAGCTCCGCCGAAGATCGTAAACACCTTTCGTCCTTTGGAAGTGAGGGCTTCTCTGTCCCCAAGCACCTGAGCCGTAATCAATGTGCCGAATGACATCTTCCCTGCTTTCTCACCGGGATTATCGGGAATGAATGCGTCTGACTCCAAGCCCGCCAAAATCTGAAGGAACAAACCATGCCCCGAGTCACCCTTGTGCAATTGCCCTGTCGAGTGAAGAAACCGAGGACCGTACACGGTAGTAACAGCAATGTGATATTTCTTGCCAAATTTTGTTCTTATCTCCTGCAAAATTGCGTCCGTTTTAGGTGATGCTTTAACATACGCATGAATCGCCAGATAACTTCTCTTATCATCGCCCGGATTGCCCTCGTGCAGGTTCGTCATATACTCAGCAAGTGCAGCCTTAAGCGTGTGAGCCTTAACATCCGCCATGATACGCAAGCCGCCCTCTTCAAAAGCAATTTCCGGCTGCGGCAGTTTCCCTTCCTCGTTGAATTTTTTAAGCACCGCACGGGCGGAGACTTTTGCAGATTCCACATCCGGCTGATCAAACGGGTGAATGCCAAGCCCGTAACCGGCTACTGCCGTTGCAATTTCCCACCTGAGAAACTCGTAACCGATGTACGATTTATCGGGCAGAATAATTTCAATTCCCGGGTGCCCTGCAGCCACAAGCGAGTCAAATTTCTTTTTCAGAGGATCATCGGAAGTGTCGGCAAGGTAAACAAAAACCCTGTCGGCTGCATAATCTGCAAGTTCAAGCGACACTTCCCCCTCTACCGGCAGAATACCTTTACCAATCTTGCCTGTGCTTTCGGCGATAAGCTGCTCAACCCAGGGCCCAAACTGCGAAAAAACGCCCGGCGTTAAAAATGTAACTTTGTCATAAGCCGCTTTTGCCCCATCAGCCATCAAAATACCGATAACCGAAGGAGAACCCTCTGCAATTTTCGATTCGGCAGCCATTAAAAGTGATTTTTGCAGAATATCTTTAATGTCTATTCCCACAAGCGCTGCCGGCACCATACCAAAAAGTGAAAGCGCCGAGTATCTTCCGCCGATATTCGGGTCGTTAAGGAATATTTTCCTGACCCCCAACCGGCGGGCAACATCTTCCAACCCGCTGCCGGGGTCAGTAATTGCAACGAATCTCTTTTGCGCTTCTTCTTTACCGAATTTTTCCGCAACGGAAGCGAAAAAATATTTCATAAAGGAAAGCGTTTCAACCGTACCGCCCGATTTTGTAGAAACAATATATAGAGTCTTTTTATCGGCTAATTTTGCTTCTTTTTCCAGAACAGCTGCAGGGTGTGTGCTGTCAAGTATTTCAAGCTCAAGATAGCCGGGCTTCGTCCCGAACATATTTGCCAGCACTTCCGGTGCAAGTGAAGAGCCACCCATCCCAAGCAGAAGTGCATTGGTGAAACCATCTTTTTTCACCCCATCAACGAACTCGTTAATCTCATCAAGAGCGCTCAGGGTGTGTGCCGGGCTATCCAACCAGCCGAGCCTGTTTTCAATCTCAACGGGTGAACTGCTCCAAACGGTGAAATCTTTTTCAAAAATCCGGTGTGGAATTTTCTCATCTTTCAGTTTTTTCAGCCCGGTCGAAAGGTCGTCCGCAAGCACTGTGGGGTAGGTTTCAAATTTGTTATTTTCGCGCAAAATAGATAACGATTTTTGCTCAATCGAACCGACTAAAGAATTGATTGAGTTTTCAAACAGAACAACGCCGTCGCTTAATAGTTTATCGGTAACTTCGGTAAGGCTTATTCCCAATTTTTCCAAAGCGGCTATCTGTGCTTCGGCTTCTTCCACGCCTTTGTCAAGTGTAACTTCCAAAACACCATGATCGTTAAATGCGTCTATTGTAGCCGGCGGCATCGTGTTCACCGTCGGTTTGCCGATCAGTTCATCGACATAAAGCACATCGGAGTAAGCGGGGTTTTTTGTTCCGGTGCTCGCCCAGAGGACGCGTTGAGGTGTTGCCCCTGCAGCCGCGAGCTGTTCCCATCTTTCACCTGAAAAGAGGCGATTATACTCTTTGAACGCAATTTTTGCGTTTGCAATGGCAATTTTGCCCTGAAGCTCTTTGTTGCCTTTCGCCTCAAGTAGTGCGTCGCAGGCAGTGTCAACACGGCTTACAAAAAATGATGCCACTGAAGAAACCAGTGATAAATCACCGCCGTGTTCTTTCAGAATTTCCAACCCCTCGATGTACGCTTTTGCTGTCTCAAGGTAGTTTTCAATCGAGAAAATCAGCGTTATATTAATCGAAATCCCGTGTGAAGTAAGCTCCTTAATTGCCGGAAAGCCCTCTTTTGTTCCGGGCACCTTCACTAAAAGGTTCGGCATTTTAACCGCCATATAGAGCCGGATGGCTTCATCGATTGTCTCTTTTGTTTTATAGGCTAAGCTCGGGTGAACCTCGATGCTCACGAAGCCATCGCCGCCGTTTGTGCGCCTGAAAACCGGCAACATCACTTCGCATGCGGCTTTAATGTCGTTTATCATCAGATGGTCGAAAATTTCCCGGGCACTAAGCCCCTTAGCCAGCAATTCTTTAATCTCAGCGTCGTAAGCGCTGCTTCCTGTAATCGCTTTTTGAAAGATTGCCGGGTTCGATGTTATTCCGCTGATCCCCTCGTCAATAAGTTTTTGCAGTTTCCCTGTTTCGATATAGTCTCGGCTGATAAAATCAAGCCAGGTTGACTGCCCAATTTCCGCTAATTTTTGAATTTTGTTCATTTTATTTTCCTTTCGAATATCAAATTAAACCCGCAGCAATATATGCCGATCCGTGCAAACCGGCATTGCTGTCTTTGATTAAATATACCGGGGTATTTTCCACAATGTAGCTTAAACGCCCTTTGGCAAGGTAAGCATCGACGAATGCCCCGTCGGTAATCTTTTTTGCAATTTTTGGCGGGATTCCGCCGCCCAAATAAACGCCACCGGTCGCCATTGTGGTCAGCACTAAATTCCCTGCCTGCTGCCCCAGAATCCTCGTGAAAAGATCGAGTGCCATAACCGCAAGCTCGTCTTTACCTGAAAGAGCATATTTTGAAATGGTGGCGCCCGGGTCTTCTGTCTTAATCTCTGCTAAAAACTCTGTAGTGGCTTTCGCTGCGCCCGTTTCATGCAAAAACTTAAAAATACTCCGTAACCCCAAACCGGAAGCAACTCTTTCGATGCTCACTCTGCCGTATTCAGCCGCCATATATTTCAAAAGCTCAATTTGCAGATCATCAACCGGTGCAAAATCTGCGTGACCCGCTTCCGAAGGGATAATCCGATATTTTTCTTCGCCAAGCGGCACCAAAAAGCCGTGCCCCAAACCGGTACCCGGAGCAAGAATCGCTTTCACCCCTTTACCTCCGCTTGATTTACCGGGATAGACCGTCAGCACATCATCGCTTTCTAAAAACGGAACGGCAGCAGCGAGGGCATAAAGATCGTTCACTAATCTGAACTTTTCAATCCCGGTTTTTTGAGCTATTCTTTTCTCGCTCATATCCCATGTCAGATTTGTGGAAGCGCTTTTGCCGTTCACAACGGGGCCCGGCACGCCCGCACATCCCGCTTCAATTTTGAAATCCGAGTCACTCAGAAAAGCGTTAATAATATCTTCTAAATCCTCAAAATCCCCGGAAACATATCGTTCAGATTTGTGTTCTGTTAATTTTTTATTTTTCAATGAAAACACCGAAAGCACAGTTTTAGTGCCGCCGGCATCACAAGCAAGTATCATTCTTTCTCCATGGTTTGCTTCCGTTTTTCCCGCAATGCAAACCGATCACTATTTGTTAAATTATTAAAAAATAGAGTTAATTCAGCTTCTCTGATATTTAGTTTTACTTCCCTGATATTTAGTTCAGCATTCCCCATGTTTAACTCAACATTCCCGATGTTTAATTAAACTTCCCAGATGTTTAGCTCAGCATTCCTGATGATTAGTTCAGCTTTCCTGCTGCACTATCCAAGAACCAATAAACTCCCGCGAACCGGTTTGTAACCAAGCCCGCTGGGAATTTCTCCCGCCCTTTATTTTCAAGAATTGCCGTGAGAACCTCCTTTTTTTCTTTCCCGTGAGCCAGAAAAAGCGTTGTTCTGCTGTTGTTAATCACCGTGCCCGTTAAGGTTATTCTGTCCTGCCCGCTGTATGGGTTTTTTGTGTGCGCAACCGGTGCTACAGCGCCCCTTGCAGAAATAGTGCCTTGTGCAGAAATAGTGCCTTGTGCAGAAATAGTGCCTTGTGCCGGTGCGGTGCCTTCCCCCAAAGTGCTGCCCTGTGCCGAAGTGGAGCCTTCTCCCAAAGTGCTGCCCTGTCCCGAAGCGGTGCCTGTGGATTTTTCCCGTGTTTCTGTGCTGCCGCTGACTTTGGAAGCCCCGCCTTTTTTTGCCGGCAAACCAACCCGGCTTTTAGACGCAACTTCACTCTCTCCCTGAATTAACCGCAACGAATCAGGAAAAATTGAAGCAGTGTGCCCGTCCGAACCCATACCCAGAAGGCAGATGTCAATTCTTCCCGTTAGTTCATGGTTTCCAGCTTTAAAGACCTCTTCCTTAAAGTTTTCTTCCTTAAAGTTTTCCGCTTTAAGATTTTCTTCCTTTAAACCTTCTTCCTTAAAGTTCTCTTTCTTAAGGTTTTCCGCTAAAATTTCAGCGTATCTCTTCACTTCTTCATCCGGGTTGTTTTCACCCATCATTCTGAAAACTTGTTCTTCCGGTATTCCCAACGGATCGAGCAGCGCCATTTTTGCATTTCCGAAATTGCTTTCGGGGTCGTCGGGTGGCACGCACCTTTCATCCGCCCAAAAGAATTTCACTTTGCCCCAGTAATCGGCTTTTCCGTAGGAATTTACAAGTTCCTTAAAAAGGAGAAGAGGTGTGCTGCCCCCCGAAAGCGCCAAAGAAACGGTTGGTTGCTGCTCCAAATATTCTTTAATCTTCCTGTCAATAAACGCAGCACAGGCAACCACCGTGGTTTCAGGGTCGGGATATATTCTTAAAATGTCCATTAACTATTGTTCACTTTCCGTAAAGTTTGTTTTTCCTGCCTGGTGCTGTCACAACTCGCAGAAATTATCACAACTCGCAGAAATTATCATCATCCGTAAGGTTTTTGCACGGATACCTCCAGTGCTGTCCGTTCGAGTTCATAAGCCCATCGGCTTCCTCAGGTCCCCAGGTTCCTGCCGGATAGCCAAACATTTTAACAGTCGGGTCATCTTTCCAGGCATTCAAAATCGGATCAATAAATTTCCAGCAGGCTTCCAAAGCATCCCCTCGGGTGTAAAGGGTTGAGTCACCCATCATACAGTCATAAATCAGCCTTTCGTAAGCCTCCGGCAGTCGTTGCTCACCGAGACTGCTGTAGTGGAAATTCAAGGATGCATTCTTCACTGTGTATCCCGCACCCGGTTCTTTCAACGCAAAGCGCAACAAAATTCCCTCATCCGGTTGAATTCTGATTATCAACTGGTTAGGCCCCGATTCATCGTCAAAAATACTTCTGAAGAGCCTGTGCGGGGTATTTTTGAACCTGACAACAATTTCCGTAACCCTTGTCGGCAGCCTTTTACCGGTTCTTATGAAGAAAGGTATCCCTCCCCACCTCCAGTTATCGATAAAAAACTTAAGCGCCACAAAAGTTTCCGTTCTCGAAGCGGGGTCAACACCTTTTTCAGAACGGTAAGCGGCAATTTCTTCACCTTTTATTTTGGAAGCAATATATTGCCCCCGGATGACATTGTTCTTAATATCATTTGAAGAAAGGGGCTTAATCGACTGAAATACCTTCACGGTTTCGTTTCTGATCGAGTCAGCGTCAAACCCTGCGGGAGGCTCCATCGCTGCCAGCGCCACCAATTCCAACAGATGGTTTTGCACCATATCCCTTAGGGCACCTGCAGTATCGTAGTATCCGCCACGGTTTTCCACGCCGATGCTCTCAGCGGAAGTGATTTGAATATGATCGATGTAATTCCGGTTCCAAAGAGGCTCAAAAATTCCGTTTGCGAACCTGAAAACCAAAATATTCTGTGCGGTTTCTTTCCCGAGATAGTGGTCAATTCTGTAAAGCTGGCTCTCATCAAAATAGAGTTGCAGCACCTGATTCAACTTTTTAGCTGTTTCCAAACTGTACCCAAAGGGTTTTTCAATCACTAATTTTTTGAATCCGCCCTCGGCTTCATTGTGGTTCAGCCCCGCCGCCGCCAAACCTTCCGCAACAGTTTCATATAAAAGGGGAGGTGTAGCCAGATAGAAAATATAGTTCCCTTTTACCCGCATGTTGTGGTCTAATTTGCGTAACTTCTCCCGCAGTTTATAGTAGTTTTCGGGGTCTAATGGGTCAAGTGGCATATAGTGAAGCATAGCAAGAAAGTCATTATCGTACTCCTCCCCCTTGCTCTCTATCTTTTTCCTGAACTCCTCATCGGTCATTTTGGTTCTTCCGGTGCCCAGCACGGCAAAGTTTTCGGGCAACAACCCTCTTTGTTTCAGAGCGTAAAGTGCAGGAATCAATTTCCTCTCGGTCAGGTCGCCCGAAGCACCAAATATCGTAAGTATCTGATCCGCAGGCATATTACTAATCCTTAGTTTTCATGGCGTGCCCGCCGAACTTGTTCCTTAGCGCTGAAAGGGTTTTCATGGCAAAGCTTTCATCCTGCCTGCTTTGGAATCTGTTAAAAAGCGAAGTGGTGATAACATGTGCCGGCACATCAAAATCTATTGCGGTCTGAACAGTCCATCTTCCCTCGCCACTGTCTGCAACATAACCTTTCACATGTTCAAGTTTGGGGTCTTCCTTAAAGGCGAGGTTCGCAAGTTCCAAAAGCCACGATCTAACAACACTTCCGTACTGCCAAATCCCGGTAACTTTCTCCAAATCGATGTCAAAAGGCGATTTTTCCATTATCTCAAACCCCTCTGCATAAGCCTGCATCATTCCGTACTCGATGCCATTGTGCACCATTTTAACAAAGTGCCCCGCACCGGTGCTTCCACAATAAGCATGACCGCCTTCCGGCGCAAGCGCTTCGAAAATTGGCAGAAGATGGTCAACGGCATATTTGTGCCCGCCGTACATTAGGCAGTAACCGTTCTGAAGCCCCCAGATGCCTCCGCTTGTGCCACAGTCAACATATTCGAACCCCAATTCCGCAACTCTTGCGTGGCGCGCTTGCGTATCGCGCCAGTATGAGTTGCCACCATCTACGATAATATCACCCTGATTCAGGTATTTCTCCACTTCGTCAATGTTTTCATCCACAGGTTTGCCGGAAGGCACCATAAGCCAGACAATTTTTTTGCCCTCCAACTTACCGCACATATCTTCAATTGAGTCGGAGCCTATGGCACCTTTTTCAACTGCAATTTTAATTTTTTCTTTCGACCTGTTATAAACCACCACTTCGTGCCCGGCGCGCAACAACCTTTCGACCATATTCGCGCCCATCTTGCCCAAACCTACAAATCCTATTTTCATCTTTTTCTCCTTGATTAAAAATTATTAATTGCCGTAAATTGTTACTTTTGGAGCTTTTTCTCCGTCAATTTTCTTTAAATTTTCCATTGCGTTCTCGTTCAGTCTGAAAAATCTGAAGCCGAGGAAGTTGTAACTGCCCGGCTTGTGTTTCTCTTTCTTCCAGTTGTCCCAGAATGAAAGAATTGTCTGGCTTCGCACTTGCGGTTCTGCGGAATGAATAAAATTAACCGTTGTATCATTCTCAACCGAGATCAAACCGACATGCCCAACCCAGGGGTCTTTTCCGGGATACGCACGCACTATATTCACAAAATCACCCGTTTTAAGAAGCGGCAAAACTTTGTAGAGGGAGTCGCCGGGGATGTAACTCCACTCAATTTTTTGAACGGGGATATCCTGCCCGATGTTGTGTTTTTTGAAAAACTTTGCCCTGTCAATTTCTGAAGAAGTGTGCACAACAGCGTCGCCGCCAATTTCATCGGTTATTTCGGTTATTAACCAGCTGTTGTTTTTATCCCAGTCGGCTTCGGTGTAATGGTTTCTGGTTAGCATCCCTATTTCGCCGTCTTTGTACCGAATCCTCTGAAGCATAGCGAAAAACTCTTTCCAGTTGTGGCTCAGCGCCATAGCATAGATATGTTCGCTGAAAACCACACAATCACTGTTTTTCAGCGTGTAAAGTGGTTCTTTATCGTAAAGTTCGAACGGAAACTCGCCGAGAAGATAGATTTTATACGGCTGCCCGATCATCTGTTTTGCCAGAAACTGCACTCTTTTTCTGAGATCCGGCAGGCGTTGCTGCAGAAAACCGAGGTATTGCCCCAATTCCTCTTCGGTGAATTTGTAAAGCGGCTTTTCCAACAACTTCTTCATATCTTTCGGAATGTTTGTTGAATCAAAACCCTCGGGAAATTTTACCTTAAAATCACCGGGCACAGTTTTTTCCACTTTTGCTTTCGGTTTCTTATCCTTGTGTTTATTCGGTTTTTTCTTCTGCGGAAAAGCAACAATTAGTGCGCTAAGAAATAAAATTACCGCATATTTTAACATTTTTATCTCCTTATAATTATAAAATCTGTATCTTTTTTTGCCTGTTCGGTTGTTCCCGTCAAACAGGTTGTTACGGTTAATTGCATAATTTTGGTTGTTCGCGTTATTCCGGTTGTTTGCATCGTCCCGGTTAACTGCATAATTTTGGTTGTTCTCATTATTCCGCCGTGCTTATTATTTCAACAGGTTTGGGCACTCCCCTGTCGTTCTCCTGCTTTCTAAACCACATCGGCGGAAAACTTTTCCCTCGTTTTTGCCGGAAGTGGGGTCGCCCATTAAAAAACTCCTCCCAAAATCACTTGGGCGGAAACTGTGCAAAAATATCTGAAATAACCGATCTTATCACAGTTTTAGGATCATCCTCCCTGCCGGCGAGCCGTGTTTCCCAACCGCGCCAAATCACCTGCCCCGTATTTGCGTCTATCAAATCTATCACAATCAAACCCTTAACAGTGAAAAGAGGTTCTTCTTTATTCGACCAGAACCCCCGCCACCTCTCGAAGTTTACACTTCCGTAGGCAGTTTCTATCTCTGTTTCTGTATAAAAAGTAACAACAAAATCGTGAATTTCGTTGCCTCTGATGAACCCTTTTGTGGGCAAAATTGAGTCAATTATCCCCGATATTGTGCTCGCAAGCACAGGTGCCCTCTCTTTTAGAGCGGTGCTGGGGTATATCGTATAAACCTTTAATTTCGAAAAATCATAACTTTGAATATAGGCGCTCTCACTCTGCAACCCGGCACAAGAGCTTAGCACAAATGACACAAAAAGAATTGTAGCAAATGGTAAAATTTTTCTCATTTTATTTATCTTTTCAGGCTTTCATATCAAAAAATTTACGGTAAATCATAAAGTTCTCCGTAAATATTTACCAAATCTCAAACTTTAAAAATACACAAATTTACGCGATTTGTAAGAATATGCAGAGAAGTTGGCCCGTGGAACGGTATTAAGCAATTTTATGGGTTTTTTGTCTCGAAAAGGAAATGAGCGAAATGAATACACGCTCTCCGTGCAGCATTTCCCACAGATTTTCACGGAATATGGAGAAGGAGGTTAAGTGGTTTCTTAATCTAATTTCTACGGGTATTTATAAGTCAAATAAGTTAAAACTCTTATTGCTTTTTGCTTTTAACCTTTGATCTTTAATACTTTTTAGAAATTATTCTAAACGATTAAACACAAGGATGTAATTTTAGTTATAATGTCCACTAATTCTAATACAAGGATTTAGTTTTACTTAAAGCGTTTACTAATCCCAATATATAGGAATTATCACCGGAATATTTTTCTGTTTAGAATTTTGGTTACAACAAAATCAAGTAAAAAAACATTTTAAAGAATTTGCCTTCTTATGTTTGAGTAAGATGGTCTGACACTGTCATTTCTTAGATCTTACGAGACGAAGCCCGTGACACATTCCAAAATAAGCGTTAAAATCATAAAAACGATCTGTATTAGGTCGATGCCCCCGAACAATGTGCCATATCCCAACTGAAGGTCCTTTCGGATTAACCTGATCAAAAGAAGAATACAGGGCAAAAAAGTCCCAACACCATTCATCCATCCCCCCGGTCATATCGTAAATTCCCAATTCATTTGGAGGTTGTGCACCTATTTGCGGATAATACTCGGGACCTTCTTGTTCGCTCTTTGCAACATCTTCAGGGCTATTGTAGCCACTGTACTTAAAATTTTTAGATTTCTTCCCTCCTCTTGCAGCGTACTCCCATTCTGCTTCAGTTGGCAACCGATACCCGTTAGCATTCCAATCGCAAGTTACTTGGTCACCTGAAATTTTGTAAGCCCTTTTCAACCCCTCTTTATCGCTTAACTTATTACAAAATTTTATCGCATCATCCCAAGTTACTCCGGTAACCGCTTTTTTCGAAGTTCCTTTTTTGGGGAGCTCATGTCCTAAGCAAGTGGGTATACTACCCATTACACTTTTCCATAAATCTATTGTTACTTCATATTTACCAATGTAGTAACTGCTTAATGTTACTTTATGTGCCGGGTTCGCCGCATTACGATATTCTTCGCTTTGTCCGGGGATACGCCCCATGATAAAGCTACCACCTTCAACAAAAACCATTTCGTATGCAATGTTAGAAGGCGCTGCCAATAAAACTTTTTGAATAGTGGGTTTGTTAATATCTTCTCTAAATTTCTCGAAAGTATTTTGGTGTTTCTTACCTTTGTCCGAGAAGTTGTATGTTTGGATGAAACCACAACAATACTCACTGTTATTTGTGTAAAATAGCCATGATTCCGGGGATAACATTGTTTCCATTTTCCGGCTTCCGTGGTGTCCCTGAAAAACCGGACGATTCAAATGGCTGCCGGGTGTTAAATTTCTTAGAATTGGAAAGTCTGAATTGCTTTTAAAACCAAAGATCACCTTTGACGAAAAGGGATTATGATACGCGCTAACTGCCGATGTAGTGTTAACAAGTGATAATAAAATCAAAACGAAGAGAAAAGTTTTTAGATAGTTGCTTTTCATTGTCTCACCGATGAATTTAATGTTAAAAATTTGTTTAATTCACTCTGTTTGGTTTTTTTGAAATATTTACACAATAATTTTTAATGAATTGGTTTATTTAGTTCTGACAAGCCGCATCCCTACGCCCGTTTCTGTTCCATAAAATAAAGAATGCCTACCTCCGGAATCAAGGTTGGAATATTCCCAATTACTATTCCAGCCACCTCCGCTTATAATACGATATGGATGGCGAGAATTCTTGGATTGGTCTTTGGTACCGTCATCGGGGAAATCCCAGCACCATTCATAAACATTTCCGTTCATATCGTAGAGACCTAACTCATTTGGAAGTTTTGTGCCAACATCATGGGTTCGCTCATTAGAATTATTACTGAACCACCCAATTTTATCAGGCTCGTTACTGCCGCTGTATTTATATTTTTTTGAAAACTGACCACCCCTGGCGGCATATTCCCATTCTGCATAGGTAGGCAACCGGTAACCATTTGCCTTAAAATTACATTTAATATTGAATCCGGAGCCAGTGTAAACAGGTGTTAATCCTTCTTTTTCACTTAAATAATTGCAAAACTGAATAGCGTCACCCCAGGTTATATTCTCAATAGGTAGTTTTGGCCCAACAAACATGGATGGGTTGTTGCCCACGACACTTTCCCAGAACTCTTGAGTTACTTCGTACTTAGCGATATAAAAATCACTTAAGGTTACAGTTCGTGTAGATCTTTCACCTTGAGATGAACCACCATAAATATCTACTAAATCAATCATTTTGAATGTACCGCCTTTAACAAAAACCATCCAATCGGGCATATTACTTTCATTTTCTTTCCTTTGGGAAAAATAGTTTTCTTTCGCGCTTTGTTCGTTTGGAACAAGTTGCGTTTTTGAATCAGGCGAGTTATTTTCAGATAGTTGTACCATTAATCCATTCGCTTGGGAATAGACTAAGCTTACGAGGGCAACAAAGAAGAGAGTCAATTTTAACATACGAAATTCCTTTTGTTTTAGGTATAATTTCTTGACCGTTAATATGGTTAATTTTCGAACAAAAAGAAAAGAAATTTTTCATTCAGTTTCGTTTGATTGGTGGCAAAAATGGTGGGTTGAGGTGTAACATTAATCAAATCTTTTCGACAGCCTCCTATCTCAACAAACATCTTCGTTAAATCTTGAAATATACCGCTTACAATGAAGAGATGTATTTACACAAACCTATATGCTATCGAAAAATAGGATTGAACTGATTCAAAGTTCAAAAAGTTGTTAAAAAAATTACTACTGATTAGATATGATGGTTCTGTACAAAGGAAGAAGGTTACTTGTTGCTGAAAGGGAGCACATGTCACAGAGGAAGATTATTTGTCGCAACGAGGAGGCACATGCCGTAAAGGAAGATTATTTGTCGCAATGAGAAGGGACATGTTGCAGAAGTAGGTTACATGTTGCAAAGAAAGGTTATAAGTTTAAGTGTTTTAAGTGCATCGAACCACTCGTGTTTACGGCGGATGATTTGCAGGGGGTCTTTGGATGAGGCATAAATTTTTCTCATTGCGACGGAAAATTTATGGCTTTCTAAGAATTGCAAAATTTTAGGGTCAAAACGCCCAATTTCTTCGGTTAGTGCTGTTACAGGGTCTGAACCGGGATTGAGTCGCCCAATTTCTTCTGTTGACACGGTTACGGGGTTTGAATTGTATTCGAGTTGCCTCATTACTTGATCCTGTGAAGTTACAGGGTCTGAACCGGGATTGAGTCGCCCAATTTCTTCTGTTGACACGGTTACGGGGTTTGAATTGTATTCGAGTTGCCTCATTACTTGATCCTGTGAAGTTACATGGTCTGAACCGGGCCGGGTTCGCTCAATTTCGCCATTTGGTAAAGTAATAGAATCTAAATTGGGTTTCTTGCTTTCTGATAACGAAACTGCCGGTTCAAACAGGCGCTTAACGGGTGGGATATTAAGTTCACGGGATTCCAACTTTTCTGATTGCGAAATAGCCGGTTCAAACAGGCGCTTGACGGGCGGGATATTAAGTTTGCCTGCTTTAAACTTTTCGGATGATGAAACAGCCGGCTCATACGGGCGGGTGTAAATTTCCAAAAAGGTTTTAAGTTTTTCGAAAGCGAACTTCGGGTAAGGTTCGATCTTTTCGCCGGTTTCGGCGTGTTTCATCATTGCTTTGCCGGTGCCAAAGATCACCCTTTCAGATATTCGGTTCGAGGGAAAAACCAAGATATCCGGCACCACTTCAACTGAAGTAACTTTCGCCAACGATTCCAGAAAATAAAAATCTTCGCCGGCGCGCCTTGTGTTCATTCCGCCTGCTTTGGCGTACGCTTCAGCGCTGCACACCATCGTTGAGCCGACTGTGTGGTAAGCATAAGGTGAACCTGCAAATTTCAACCCCTCGGTGTAAGAATTTAAAAACACCTCGTAGTCGGCTATCGCTTTTAAGTTTGAAGTGGTGTCCGCCCGATGTTTATATCCCAACACAGCAGCCTGTGTTCCCTTTTTTGCCAAAGAGTGAACTACGCTAAGGTACTCCGGCGCCACTTCACAATCCGCATCCAAGCAAACCAAGAGCGAGTTTTTAGGGCGTTCCCTGTTTATCAGACCAAGTGCCGCATCCAAACCTGCTTTTCGCGGGTATCCGGCTCCGGCGTTCGCGGCAGGCACTTCACTTCCGGGTTCGATCAGTTCAACGATTGCTAATGGGAATTTTGTTCCGGCAACCCCTGATGAAGTTTCGATAATTTTTTTTGCTCCCGGTTTCTTAATTGCCGGTGGGAGTTTGGTTTTAGCAACCCCTGATTTTTCAAACCCCACCTCCCCAACCGATTTAAGATACTCCAAGGTTGCGGTGCTTTTTTGTTTTTTATCAGCGGGGGCATTTTCGGGGTGGTTAACAACGAAAAGGAACGCAGTTTTGGAAATCAATCCGGCGTCGTTAAAAGAAAGGGAATTAAGCAGCACCGGCAAAGTTTCAAGCTCATCATAGCAGGGTACAACCACGACGACATCGAAAACCCCGTTAAAATTTTGGCAGGTAATTTCGAAAGAAAACCCCCGTTTCCGAAGATAAATCGCTATGGTATCTTTTCCCCCGCTTTTACCGATTTTAAAATTATTTACTCCTTTACTCCGCTTGCTCACGCCTTCTAAACCCTTTTAATTAAAAAACATCCAAATCAAAAGAAAACCCTGAACCGCTGGGCACACTGATCAATAAAACATCCAAATCAAAAGAAAACCCTGAACCGCTGGGCACACTGATCAATAAAACATCCAAATCAAAAGAAAATTCTGAGTTATAAAGCTCTTTTAAACCCCGCTTCGAGCACCAACTTTTCGGCAGCTGAGAAATCATCAGTGGGCACCCAGTTCACCGGGGTGTTGTTCCTTTCCAGTTTCGCAATACCTGTCAGCTGTTTTTTGGCGTACTCATTAATCGCTGAAACTAATTTCTGAATCATATCATTTTTGTTCAGTTGCGAAAGAAGGTATCTCCCCACATATTTATATTCCAACCCAAAATACTCCAATCTTTCGAAAGGAACCCCGGAACCCATCAGCGCCCGCACTTCATCCACCAATCCGTTACGCAACCTTTCGGCAAGGCGCAATCTGATTCTCTTATAGTACTCTTCCTTTGAAACCTGTGTTGCAATAATCAGGGGGTTAATTTCCATCGGCGGGTGCACAACGCCGTTTATCTTCTCAAACTCACTGCTTTCGCGCGCAATCACTAACGCTTTCGCGGTTTTATACTTATCCACAAGGTCGGTTCGGTTGTGGAGTTGCGGGTTAAGCGCCCTTAATTCTGCGATCAATGCCTGATGATCCTTTTTCAGAAGTGCTGCTGTTTTTTCCTCCAGACCATCAACTTTCACCATCGGATAACGCAGAAAAAGCGCAGTAAAATACATATATGTTCCGCCACACAGAACGGGAATTTTCCCTCGGGCGACAATTTCATCGTATCGTTCGTAAAAATCTTCAAGAAATTGAAAAACGCTGTAGTCTTCGTGTGGCTCGAGAATATCGATTAAATGATATGGAATTGTACCCTGCTCCGTTGTGTATTCGTTGATATCTTTTCCCGTGCCGATGCTCATTCCCCGGTAAACCTGCCGGGAGTCGCACGAAATAATTTCGCCATCGACTAATTGCGCAATTTTAACCGCTAAACGGGTTTTGCCTGTGGCGGTGGCACCAATAACGGCGATATAGTCATATTTTTTACACTCGTGTTTCATTTCTAACTGACCTGTTCGATTAAAATATTACTTCTTAGAGGGGCAACACAACAATGATTTCCGCCCCTTTTTTACCTGATGATTCGGCGTAAATATACCCTCCGTGCTCTTTTATAATTTTATTTGCGATCGGCAAACCGAGCCCCACCCCGGTTTTCCCGTAGGTAAAGAACGGCTCAAAAATTTTATTTTCAATTTCAGCGGGTACACCCGGACCGGTATCCCGGATTGAAATTCTGATATCTTCCTCGTTGACTGTAGAAGTGGAGAAGAATATCTTCCCTCCTGCCGGCATTGCATCGAAAGCGTTCTGCGTTATTAAGCCAAGTGCGTGCAAAAACAGCTCCCGGTTGAAGAAAAGAACGGCATCAGCGTCATATTTTCGCAGAAGCGTTATTTCTCTTTGCTTTGCGGGGTCGGAAACCTTCATCAGAAAATCGTCCAAAAGCTCGCTGACTAAAAACGGCTGTTTCGAGAACCCTGATACTTTCCCTAAGAAAAACCGGATTGAATCTAAAAATCCCTTCAACCCCGAGGCTCTCTCTTTTATAACTTCCAAGCCAAAGCGGACTTTATCACTCTGTTTTCCGCGGTCTAAAGAACCGGAACGATCCAAAGAGCCGGTAACGGAAAGAATTGTATCAACCGCCATTTTAATTTCAGAACCAAAAAAAGCAGTATATTTCCCCAAATCATCATACTTAAGCGAAATTGAAGTGGTAGGCTCGGTTAATTTCTCCAAAATACCGCCCGTTGCCGTTGCAATTTCTGAAAGAAGCCCCGAGTGCTGTGAAGTAAAACTCCCTTTCTTTTCGGAAAAGAAAAGGAAGCAACCAACAACTGTTTTATTTCTGTTAAGCAGTGGAAAATACAGCAGTGAATTTGAGCTATTCGTCGGGTCAACGCTTTCAAAGCCCCCGAATAAGCCCGGGTCATTTATATCGAAAAGCGCAACGGGTTCTTCCATTGTAATCAATTCGTAGGCGATTTTTTCTCTCATCGCAAGGTTTTTATCGCCCTTACCCGTTGAGCCTGCCTCTGAAAGGAACCCGCCATCAAAAACAAACATCGAAAACTCGCCCGCACCAACTAATCCGGGCAAATACCCCTCGAGCGCAAGAAAGAGCTCTTTAGGCGTGTTTGCGGCACATAAACGAAGCAACACATTTGTAAGCTCGTCAACTCTCGGTTCTTCCGTTGGGCTTTCTTCCGGTGTGAGCGGAACTTTGGATGGAAGTGTCGCTGATTCATCTGCTAAGGGCTGTCCCGAAAAATCTTCAATAGATTGTTCAGATAAATCCTCAACAGAATGTTCGGGAAGATTCTCTTCAGAGCCAACGGGTGGGAAATCATCAATCTCATCAGGGGTAAATTCTTCCAAAAGTTCGTCGGCGTTTAATCCATCCTCATGCGCATTTAAGTTTATATCTTCATCATCGAAAAATTTGTCGGTTTCACCTTCAAAATCTTCTTCGGTATCTTCATAAATTTCGTCTCCCTCGTATCCGTCAAACGCACCCTGATATATCTCTTTAGATTTGTCTTCTTCGTCTTTTCCATTCCTCTCTTCTACTTCAAGATCATCACGGTTTTCATCTGAATCAGAAACAGATGAAACTTCAAACTCGGGTTCAGCAGGCTCTTCAGGCGATTCGTGCACCTCTTCTTTATCTTCTTCACGGTCTTCAGCTGAATCGGAAACAGATGAAACTTCAAACTCGGGTTCAGCAGGCTCTTCGGGTGATTCGTGCACCTCTTCTTCCTCTTCTTCATCATCACTATCAGGAATTGTATATCCAAAAGAAGGTTCCTCATCCTCCCCCATGTCTGTGCCGGCACTTTTTTCCGGACCCTCCTGCTCTGATGAAAGAGAACCGGTATTCTCTGCCGAAAAATCTTCAGCTGTTCCTGCCGACTCGGTCGGTGCACTTTTTCCCGTAATTTCCTTCAAACTTTGCCCGGTGGTTGCATCCGGTGCTACATAAAAATCTCCCGCAAGAGCACTTTTTGCAATTTCTTTCAAACCCTCAATCTGCAGCTGAACTTCTTCAGGTGTGAAGTTCCAGGTGTTGATAAGGTAATCCGCTAAATTTTCCCTAACCCCAATGTCAGATGCAACCAATCTGCTGAACTCAGCCACCGGAACAAACACCACCTCAACCCCCTCACCTGCAGTAGCACTTGATTTACGGAGGCTCTTCTTTTCACTTGCCGATTCAGCAGCCGATCCATAAAGGTTTTCCCCTTTACCTGCAGTTGCACTTATTCCTCTAACGCTGTTTTCAGCAATTTCCAGTGCACCGAAGAATTCTCCCTCCCGTTTGATAACGAGTTTCACCCCTTGTTTTGAGAAAACTTTAACCAACACTTCACCCGAAAGAAGCAGATACACCCCCTCGGCGGGGTCACCGTTTTTATAGATAACCTCCCCTGTGCGGAATGCTTTGGCACCCGTCTGAATCCCCGGAGACACTTCCGTGCCTCTAAAGAGAAGATTCGTTTTCAATTTTTCATTTATATTTGGTGTCGTTATCATTTAACTTTAGGAAAGTGAAAAATTCAAATTTACACAGGCAAATTAACATAATGAATCGAAAAGAAATAATGAAAGGTATAGAACACCTCGCAAAAAATGACCCCGTAATGAAAAGATTAAGCGAGACGATTCCCCCTTTTTACTACGAAGAACGAACTTCTTACGCTAAAGACCTGATTACTGCTATTCTTGGGCAGCAACTTTCCACCAAAGTGGCGTGGAAAATTGAACAACGATTTTTGGAAAAATTCGGCGACGACCCGGACCTCCGGGCAATTTATGACGCCGAGCACGACGAAATCCGCGCACTTGGGCTTTCGAACGCTAAGGTTACTTATGTGAAGGCTATCGCCTCGGCTTTCCTGAACAACGAGCTGCACTTCCATAAATTCCCGGAAATGCCGGATGAAGATATTATCCGGGAACTCGTTAAAATTAAAGGAGTTGGAGAGTGGACGGCACACATGTTCCTCATGTTTACGCTCGTCAGACTGAATGTGCTCCCAACAGGTGACCTCGGAATTAAAAGAACAATTATGCTCAACTATGGCTTGAAAGAGATGCCAAACCCGAAAAAAATCAAGCAGATTTCAAAAAAATATAAGTGGGCACCTTACAACACGATAGCTTGTTATTATTTATGGAAAAGTGACGACGAGCCCGGCGCCACTTCACCTATTTATTGAATCTTTTTTATGCACGGATCATCTAATGTCTGAAGAAAATCTAATTGCTCGCGCTAAAACAGGCGACAAGGAGGCGCTCAGGGAACTCGTAAAAAAATATGAGAAAACCCTCTACAGCTTTGCTTTTAAAATCTGCCGAAACCGGGATAAAGCCGAAAACATCATGCAGGAAACTTTCTTAAGCATGCTGAAATCTCTGAAAGGGTTCGACGGAAACTCGAAACTTTCGACCTGGCTTTACAGAATTTCGGTGAATCACTGCCTGATGGAAGCTCGAAAGCAGAAAAAAGGGATTTTTGTAGAACCCGGGGATGACGATGAACTTTTCAGCGATAAATACGCCGCTGACTGGTCGAACATTCCCCATAAATCTGTTGAAAATCAGGAATTGAAAGATATTTTAGACCGCTCGATTGCAAAATTAGCACCTGAATACAGGATTGTTTTCACACTTCGTGATGTGCAGCAACTTTCCACTGAGGAAACTGCCGGTATAACGGGGCTTTCGGTCCCCGCGGTTAAATCGCGCCTTCACAGAGCAAGAGCCTTTTTACGAAATGAGATATCCAAGGAGTTTCAAAAATGAAGTTTGAACCGGTTACATGCAAAGATGTGATCATTCATATCTGCGAAAATCTGAACGAGGATATCGATTCCGACAGATGCCGAGCCATTAAACATCATATCGAAAACTGCGAGAAGTGCCGGGAATACGGCTATTCAATCGAATGTATAATCGATTGGTACAGAGAATATGACCCCGACTTCACCGACACACAACACGACGCCCTGCTTAAAAAATTAGGACTGGAGTAAACGGAGGGGGTACTTCCCAATATTGGGTTATGAGCCGGTAATAATTGTGAGTGCGGGTGGGATCTAACTACCGAGGAACACCCCAATATAGAGTAAGAGCCGGTTCTGCTTTGCCGTTGCCACCGGCTGTTATAAAATTTATTGGCTTAGTTAACGCTTTTGCATAAAGCGTAAGTTCCGCGACGGTGTTTACGCCTCCGCCTGAAGTTTTTCCGCCCTGTCGGCTATTTTTAGTTGTTCGATAAGTTCGGAAAGGTTACCGTCGATAACATCACTCAAATTATAAAGTGTTAAGCCGATTCTGTGATCGGTCACCCTGTTTTGCGGGAAGTTATAAGTTCTGATTTTATCACTTCTGTCGCCGCTTTTCACCATCAGTTTTCTCTGAGCCGCAATTTCGGTGTTTTGTTCACTCATTTTCAGGTCATAAAGCCTTGCTTTCAGCACTTTCAGAGCCTTTTCACGGTTTTTCAACTGCGATCTTTCATCCTGGCACTGAACTACAATTCCGGTTGGTATGTGCGTCATTCTGATTGCGGTTTCCACTTTGTTCACATTTTGCCCGCCTGCCCCGCCGGATCGATACACATCAATTTTAACATCACTCATGTTTATATCCACCGCCACATCCTCCACTTCCGGCAGAACTGCGACCGATGCCGCCGAAGTGTGAACGCGCCCCTGCGCCTCAGTTGCCGGAACACGCTGCACCCTGTGCACGCCACTTTCCCACTTAAGTTCACCGTAAACGCCGGCGCCGGAAATGGTTAGAACGGCTTCTTTAATGCCGCCAAGCCCGCCGGCTTCGTTCAGATCGATATATTCCGTTTTCCATCCTTTGATTTCTGCGTATCTGTTATACATTCTAAGCAGATCGCCGGCAAAAAGCCCGGCTTCATCACCGCCGGTTCCGGCACGGATTTCCATAATCACCGATTTATCGTCGTTGGGGTCTTTTGGCAGAAGTAAAACTTTTATCTCTTCTTCTAACGCTTCTTTCTGTTCTTTCAGCCCGTCGATCTCCATTTCGGCAATTTCAACCAACTCTTTATCATTGGAGTTTTCAAGAATATCTTTCGATTCCTGCAGGTCAGCGATTACCCGCGAATACTTCTCGAACACCTCCATAATCGGCAGCAGGTCGCTTCTTTCTTTGCTTAGAGCGATAAGTTTTTCGGTATCGGAAAGGTTCGCCTGAACCGCTAACTGGTCGTTAACCCGGTCGAACTTTTCTTTAATTTTTGTTAATTTTTCAAAAAAATCCATAAATTCCTAAAATTTTCGGCTGTAAATATAACGATTTTGGGGCTTCTCTTTGTTTTTGGTCTGTCTGTCACCCCTCTGCACTGCCCACCCGCTTAAGCCTCTCAAAAACTACTTTTTGTTATTGGTTGTTTAATCATCCTGTTGTTGTTGCACCATCAATCCAATGTGAGAAAGGGTTGCCGACTGTTTTTTTAAGGTTTTTCAACCACCAACAGCCGGCTATATCTCCAAAAACATTCCATCTTTCTTAAAGTCGGCTAAGCTCCACCGGCCAAACCTACCTTAAAACCGCCCTCCTTTCTCATTGCCTCTCAGCCCCCAATTGCAAAACCTACCTGAAAACCGTCCCCCTTTGCAAAGCCGGCTAAAACACCCTGCTAAGAAAATCATTAATCAGTGCGTTGCACTCCTCCGGTTTTTCGAACGGTGCGCCGTGCCCCGCATCGGGAATAATGTGCAGTTCGCCGTTTTTCACATTTTTCATCATTTCGGTCATTTCTGCTGGTGGCGTCAGGGCATCGTGCTCGCCGCAAACCGCCATAACCGGTAAATCTGTCCTCTCTAAGAAAGCGGAAGTGTCGGTTCTCCCCATCATCGCCAAAAGTGCGCCGATTGGTCCTTCCGGCTTCAGCGATGCCCCCCGGTCAATAAACGCCTGAAACTCCTCCGGTTCATTTTTCTTAAAAGTATCGTAAAAAATTGAGTCCATAAGCGCTGCTGTATAAGTTCTCAACCCGCCTCCTTTAATAATTCTTATTCCGGCGGCTCGTTTTATTTTCGCCTCGTTGCTGTCGGCAGTTGCCCGTGTGTCAAAAAGCATCAGCCCCCGGAAAAGGTTCGGCTCCCTCTCTGCAACACGAAGGGTAACATACCCGCCCATCGAAAGCCCCGCAAGAACCGGCTTTTCCAGTTTCAATTCTTTCACCAATTCCAGAATATCGTCGGCATAGCTCTCAAGAGTAACCATGCCGTCGCAGTCGGTCGAAGCGCCAAATCCCCGAAGGTCGGGCACCACAACCCTGTATTTATCTTCCAGCGGCGGAATTTGCCTAAGCCACAATTCCGAATCGAAAATAAACCCGTGAATGAAAACCACTGCTTGCTCGCCGCTGCCAAAATTTTGAAAATGAATCCCATTTGGGGTTACTTTATCCATCTTATTGCCTCTTTTTGAAAAATTAACGGTTAAATTTACCGAATCTTAACTATTTTAGATAACATCAAAATTGATATTGTTTGTTCACTTGAAATTACCGGAAAAAAATAGAGATGGAAGAGAAGAAGAATTTTTCCAAAGTCCTTTCGGGCGCTACCTTTGGTATCGACGCTTATATCGTTGAAATTGAAACACACCTTGAAAAATCGATGCTTTCCTTCACTATAGTCGGGCTGCCCGATAACGCCGTGAAAGAGAGCCGCGAGCGCGTTACCGCAGCAATTAAGAACAGTGGGCTGCACTTCCCCGGGAAGAAAATCACTATCAACATGGCGCCCGCCGATATGAAAAAAGAGGGAAGCTCGTTCGACCTGCCGATTGCCGTCGGCATTCTCGCCGCTGAAGGGATGATTCCGACCGGGCAGTTGGAAAAAACAATTTTTCTGGGGGAACTTTCGTTAGATGGCGCCCTGCGCCCCGTGAAAGGAGCTCTTCCGCTAACGGTTACCGCCCGGAATAAAGGTTTCACCCGCGTTGTTTTGCCGTTGGATTCGGTGAAAGAAGCGTCAATTGTTGAGGGAGTTGAGGTTTTCGGATTCACTAAATTTACCGATATTATCCTCTTTTTAACAGGGAAACTCGACCAAAAACCTGAAATAACCGACACAACGGAGCTTTTTGATTCTCTGAACAAATACCACCTCGATTTTTCCGAAGTGCGGGGACAGGAAAATGTTAAGCGCGCCTTAGAGGTTTCTGCCGCCGGCGGGCATAATATTCTTATGATTGGGCCTCCCGGAAGCGGAAAAACGATGCTTGCGAAGAGGATCCCCTCAATTTTGCCCCCTCTTTCATTTGATGAAGCGCTTGAAACTACAAAAATTTACTCAATCGCCGGGCTGCTTCCGCACGGCACGGCTCTTATTACCGAGCGCCCCTTCAGAAACCCGCACCACACCGTTTCCGATTCCGCAATGGTAGGAGGTGGCGCCTTCCCCCGCCCGGGCGAGGTCTCTTTTTCCCACTTTGGTGTCTTGTTTCTGGATGAATTTCCGGAGTTTAAGAAGAATGTAATCGAGGTTCTGCGCCAGCCGTTGGAAGATTCGGTGGTTACCGTCAGCCGATCGAAAATGTCCCTTTCTTTCCCCGCAAATTTCATGCTGGTTGCTGCGATGAACCCATGCCCCTGCGGTTACTACACCGACCCCACGCGGGAGTGTCGCTGCAACGGTTATCAGATTCAAAAATATATGAGCAAAATTTCGGGCCCCCTGCTTGACAGAATTGATATTCACATAGAAGTGCCGGCTGTAAAATACAAAGACCTCACCTCTACTGAAAAAGGTGAGCCTTCAGAAACTATCCGGGAGCGCGTTATCCGTGCCCGTGAACTGCAGCGGAAACGCTTCGAAAATTTTCAGCACATAAGAACTAACGCAGATATGGGAAGCAAAGAGGTGCGACAATTCTGCAAGCCCGATAAAGCAGGTGATTCTCTTCTGAAATCTGCAATGACTAACTTAGGGCTTTCCGCCCGTGCTTATGACAGGATTTTGAAGGTTTCGCGCACCATCGCCGACTTAGAGGGCGAGGCGGATATTAATGCCGTGCACCTTTCCGAGGCGATTCAATACCGCTCACTCGACCGGGAACTTTGGAATGAGTGAGTTTTTTTAGGAGGGAACTACTCGGATTTTTTCAGATTCTGTTTAGATTTTGTTGAAAATTGGTTTAGATTCAACCCGCTTTTGCCCCAAATTTAGCCCCGGTTAGCTTAAAACTTAGTTCAGGTTTAGCCCCAAATTTAGCCCCGGTTTTAACCCAAAATTAAGCTCAGTTTTAACCCAAAAATTAAGTTCAGTTACATTTCAGTATCAGCTCAGTTTTCTCCCGGATTGAAAGCCCCCTTCCTTACTGAAAGAAAAAATACTCCCTGATTTCAGTTGAGTAAAAAGCGGAAGTTTTCGTGCCGTAGTCCGATTTTGTTTTAGTCAGAATCAAAAAGCCTTTTTGGCTGTAGAGATATTCAGACTCCGAATTAAATCCTTTCCCGGTAACCGTTGATTTAATCGGGAAACCCGTTTTTCCGTAAACATATTTTGTAGTGGTTTTAAGTGCCCCTTCCTCAAAAAATTTCTCTTCGATCAGGTTTCCGGCGCCGTCATATTTATATTCAGTCCGGTGGTTGCCCGATATAAACAGCGTTGCCCGCTCATTTTTGTCGAACTGCCAGAGCGTGCTGTCCTTCATTTCCGAGTCAAACAATTTCGCTTTCATCACCGTTGCAAGCTTCCCGTCTTTGGTGTATCCGTAGTCAAAAACTGCGGTAACCTTACCGGCGTTCACATCAAAAAGATGCACATTAAGCAATTTCCCACCCTCGTCACGGTTGAAAAGCAGCCGTTGATAAGGAATTGGCGAAGTGGTGTCGCTCCGAACCGTATATCTGATAATTCTTTCCGGCTCATTTTTTGCATTCAGAAAGATTGAATCCAACCTCCCGCCGGTTGAATCCTTAAAAAATACCGAAGCCGGGTAGCCCGATTTATAAAAATGCACCGTTGATTTCGACAGCAACCTTCCTCCCGGGATCCCATCTGCAGCCGTTTCGTACCTGTTTGCGTTCAGAGATTCAATCTTTTTATCCGTAATAAACTTCCTCTGTTTCTGCTGATACCACTCAAAACCGGGAATAAACCCCTGCGCAGAAACCGTGCAAACACTTAAAACTGCAAATATTACAGTAACTAAAACCCGCATAAATTTTCTTCTCTTTTATTTCAAATAATTAAACAGCTCTTCGAGGTCTTTTATCCCCTTGTCGTTTTTCTGTTTACTTGCAATGCTTCTGATTTCCTCAAAGCTGATACCTGAGGCGCTACCGTCGTTTGCGTAAACAGCCAGGGCTAAATTACAAAAGAGTACATTACAAAAACCGACCGCAAAGTCATCGGCAGGATGGACGGAATTGTTCCGGTAAAAATTTACCTTATAACCAAATTTCGAATAATTTTTATCTGTGTGGGCTGCAATTGTTCTTAAAGCATTTACTTTATCCCCAAGTTTCCAATCACTTTTTTTACCCAGAGATTTTGCCAAGCCCACCTTGTTTTTCTCAGACTCACTCATTATTTGAGAATCGTCTTTATCCCGCAGACAAAATGATTCCAAACAGCGATGATACAGTTGTATAATCAGTTTATATATAACTTTATCTGCTTGTAATTTATCCCTGTTCCTCATAAGATATAAAATTGTGTTTAGATTATCGATGATCTCATAGGTAGTAAATTTGCTGGTTTTGATATCACTTGAGAAATTGATTCTTCTTACTTTCTCCTTTATCAGTTCATGATTAGCCCAGATTTCATTCAAATATCTCTCTTTCTCCAATTTTGTGAAAAGTTGTGCAAAGTTTTTATTGAACCAATCAGGGTCACCTCCTTCAGAATGCGATTTATCAAAAGTTTTAATCACAAATCCTTTCGATACTAACTCTTCATGTCCACCGTAAAGATCTGGTTTATTAAACTGACTTGAATATGTGTAAATATTGGTGATAGAGCAAATTTTGAAGGCAAGTCTAATAAGTTCAAAGCCTGAATCCCGTTCCCCTCCTTCTTCGTCCTCGGTGAAATCAAGGTCGCAGAAGAAAACATCAAACGGTTCTTTATTTTTTTCGCTTTCGGTTAAAATCTGTTTTGCTTGAATGAAAGATTCAGCTTCTTCTATTTTAAAACTTTCGTTGTTTTCATATCTTTTTAGTTCATATTTTTTTAATGCGTTAACAATTGATTCTCTTGCATCTATAAAATCTTCAGCTACCAGAATTCTGATTTTTTTCATAGGTTATCCTTTTAGGCAAGTTTAATGTAACTGTTGTTGTTTCTGTTGATTCATTGATTTCATATTTTGTTTCGATTTTCAACAGATCAACCCATTTTTTAACCACGCGAAGACCTACTTTGGAAGATTTCGACATGTTGTCCGGGTCTTCCTGAGAGCTGTTGTTGAACCAATCAATAAATTTCTGTGACATAATCTTGTTATTCACAATTTTTACTTTTACTGATGAACTTAACTCTTCAAGGGTAACTTTAACTGCGGGATTAGTTTTTGAGGTATGCTTCATAGCGTTTCTCATCAAATCTTTGATTACCAATGAAACTGCATCCTTAAACTCCTGGAGGATTTCAATTGAACAACTACCCGACGAATTAACGGGAATTTCCATTTTTAAGAGGGTTTCTTTGTGATCTTTCGAGGAGAGTCTTAGTGTACTAATACCGTCCCTCAACATAGCAATTTGCTGAGTTATTATCTCAGTTAAATCAAGGTTAACGAAGTCATAACTGTATTGAACTTCATCTCTTTTTAGGTATAATAACAACAAATTGGTGAGGTCTCTTACTTGTTTTGTGTGGTAGCTCGCCTTTTTTATTTCCGGTTCATGTAAAAATGATGACATCGAGGAAACCGCAATAAATATATCTGTATTTATCGAATGTGCCAATTCATCAACTATTATCTCCCACGATTCTGCAATTGCCTTCAGTTCATTCTCACGCAAAGCTGCTTCCATACTATCAGTCTTGTATTTATCCCTCTCACTAATGATACTATTCATCGCTTTTTCGCGCTCTAAATTCGTCAAACGAAGAAGCTGTAAATCCCTTTCTAATTCAGATATTTTTTTTACGAGTGTCTCGATATTATTGTTATTCTTCATCTTTATCGATTGAATTTAGTTTTTCTTCAATTAATCCTGCGAACAAGTTCCCCGGATTTTTCTTAATATTCAAAATTGGTGAGATTTCTTTTAATATTGAATCAAATATTGTTCTCAGATGCTCTACCTGATCATGGATAAAATAGGCTCTTAAGTTTTCTTTTGACCACGATTCAATATCGGATTCACCCAACAAAGCTGTTAAAATGGTTGAAAATTCTGGAAAATTTGCATTCAGATCTTCTAACTTTTCAGCAGAAAATTCTGATTCTATAGAAGCAAAGATAATAGGTCTTATTTCCAAATATTTAATCGCTTCTTCCATTGGGAATTTATCTCCGATAAATTTTAAAAGCAGTAACCCCTCACCTCTCCAGAAATGTGGGATATTGTTAAATGACACATATTTGTCCGGGGGTATATTATTTATCATTTCTTCCATTCCTCTTAAACTAATGCTATTGCCTTCCAATTTAAACCTTTCAAACTTTTGCAGTGCTTCAGAAAGTTCTTTAGGATTAACAGGTTTAAGTAAAGCTGTAAACATTGGATCAAGGCTTAATGCATAAGCTAATTGTGAGGTTGTAAGATTTTCTCTCTTCAAAGAGGTAAAAGCTCTAATAGTAGATGAAACCAAGTTCAAATCCTGGTCAGTTTTTTTATAGTAATCTTTTAATACAATTTTATTATTCTCATCTCTCTCGTGCTTGGTAGCTGTAATAACTTCAAATAAGTCGGAATTTAAAATCACATATTTAAGAAACGGTATATTAACAATATCACCTTTATAATAATCCGGCATATCATCTAAATCAAGCAATTTTTTAAGACTCAAATTTAGATACGAAGATGCAGCCCCAAGGGATACGATATTATTATTAGACATCAGATATATTTCCAACAACCCAGAAATGATTTTTATATAATTTCTTACAGAAATGAAATAAATTCTTTTGAAAACAACAATGGCAAGTTGCGGTTCCTCCTCTGAAATTTCCGGATGAATAGGTATATCTGTGTAATCAAAGTCATCAAAATGAAACATCAAAATATCTTGTGGGGTCAGCTCTTTAACCGAATATTTATAAAAATGACTATCTTTGAAGTTCATCCTTAGTTTAAGTTGTCCATTTGCAACCCTAAACTTTTTCATAAGAGTGTCATTCGAAACGAAATCATCCTGCTGCAAGATATAATCGATGATCTCTTGTTTATTTTCGGGTACTGGTAGATAATCTAATGACATTTTGTTCAATCCTGTGTTTTTTCAGAAATTTGCGTTTCCAAAAATTTAATTAATCACTAAACTAAATTACACACTTTCTTTTAATAGAGGTTATCCCGTATGTGGGATGAATCAATAAAAGAAACCTCGAAAAAGTTCATGCTCTTATAAATTTTATGAGGCATTGTTCGTGTGTTTTGGCTATGTAGTTTCAACTACCGTGCCAAACTTAAAAACTCCACCTAAAAAGAGTTTTAGAACCAATAATTGCACAAATAAATAATTTTTATTACTTTATTGGTAAAGTTTTTTACTTTTTATGAAATTAGTTTTTTTCTGCCTCAATCAAACAAAAGGTCAATTAACAACATGTTTGACAGCTCATTAACAGTTAGTAATTAAAAGCACACTGACAATTAACAATCAATAACTAAAACGCGCACAACAAAAATCGTATTATGAAAATACTTTTCAGCTGGATAGGCAAAAGAGACATTCAACTTGCTGAAACCTCAGCAACGGGGGCGGTTGCTTTAGCAGTGCAACAACTTAACCCCGATAAAATTGTTCTGCTGAACAACTTCAGTAAAGAAACAATTCAGCACTTCACTGAATTTCTCAACCAAAGCACTGCCTCACCCGTTGAAATTGTGCAAGTTTCTCTTTCCTCACCTACCCGGCACGAAGAAATTTATCCTGTCGTGCTGCAGACGGTTAAAAATATCCGCAACGAATATCCGGAAGCGGAGCTTATTTTTCACTTAAGCCCGGGCACGCCCGCAATGCACGCAGTATGGATGCTTATTGCCAAAACACAGATACCCGCCCAACTGATCGAAACGACGGAAGAAAAGGGCTTAAGGTTGGTCGATCTCCCCTTTTCGATTTCTATGGAGTTCTACAAAACGGCAGCCCCTGAAGGGTTCAGCAACCGACACTTCCTTACAGCAGAAGAACTTGTAAACGACCCCGCATTGGAAGGAATCGTTTTCCGTTCCGAAGTTATGACCCGCCTTTTGAATGAGGCACTAACCGTCGCTCAGTTTGAAGTGCCCGTCCTGATTCAGGGTGAAACGGGAACGGGAAAAGAAGTGCTGGCGAAACTGATCCACAAAAAAAGCAACCGAAATGACAAACCTTTTATTGCCATCAATTGCGGTGCAATCGCCAAAGATTTGGTAGAGTCGGAGTTGTTTGGCTATGTTAAAGGGGCTTTTACGGGCGCAATCGAAAACAAATCCGGCTATTTTGAAGCAGCCGAGGGAGGCACGCTCTTTTTGGATGAAATCGGCGACCTGCCCTTGGATTCACAGGTGAAAGTGCTCCGCATTCTTAACGACGGCACCTACAACAAGGTCGGCAGCACAATCTCTCAAAAAAGTGATGTTCGGGTTATCGCTGCAACGCACAAATCGATTCCCACTTTGATAAAAAACGGCGGTTTCAGGGAAGATCTTTTCTACAGACTTGCGGTTGTAAGTTTCAATTTACCGCCACTTCGGGAAAGAAGGGAGGATTTGGTTCACCTCCTTAAAACGCTTTTTCCAAAAATCGCTGCCAATTTCGGTAAAAACAGTCTGAAACTTTCACCGGAGGCAATGGATGTGTTGCAATTCCATAATTTTCCGGGGAATATCAGGGAATTAATCAACACCCTTCAGAGATTAGTTATTTTCAGCAATGGGGAATCGGTAACAGGCTCAGAAGCAGAGCGGGCAATCACAAAAACGATAACTGACACGCCCGGTTATTACAAAAACTCCCTCACGCCCGAAGGAGCAGGGCTGAATATTAACCAGGGGATTAAACACCTTTTCAACAGGCTATACGACAAAGCAAGCCAAAAAACAACAAAAAAGAAAGAAATTGCCCGCATTATGGGTTTCGAAAACCACCAAACTTTAGAGAACTGGCTGAAAAAATACAGAACGGAGTGAAAGGCAAAGTACCTTTATGAAAATTCCTTCAACGCTGTTTCCGCTTTCTCACCCAAAAAAAATTAAAACCGGCTTTAACTTCCCTCCCCTCTTAAAAAAACTTGAAACCCCTCCAAACCTCATTCGCAAACAGAATTTGCAGCCCCCCCTCACCTCACACCAAGGAGGCGATGTGCTCCCCGATGCTGAGGGAGGCGGTTGCTGCGGGCGAGGGGGCATTTAGCACATGCAGCATATTAGCCGTTTGTTTCAGATAAAAATCGTCCAAGAGTTTGCCGTGGCGGTCCAACGCCTGTGCACGCACCCCGGCACCGCCCCTGACCAAATCATCCGGTTTAATTTCAGGGAGAAGTTTCTGCAGCGCCTTCGTGAACGCTGCCTTGTTCAGCGAGCGGTAAATCTCTTTGAGCCCCATTCCGGCAAACTTCGACCCCATTTTAATGTAGCCCGGATAAGTCAGAAACTCAAAAGTATCTTTCAGGCTAAACTCACCCCAGCTGTAGCCCTCCCGTTTGAAAGCCGGCACCGCATTCGGACCCGCCTCAACGCCCCCTTTTGCCATTCGTGTGAAGTGTACCCCAAGAAAGGGAAATGCAGGGTCGGGAACCGGGTAAATCAGATTTTTAACTAAGTACTCTTTTTCAGGCGCAAGTTTGTAGTATTCACCCCGAAACGGAATAATTTTAATTTCGGGGTCAACGCCGCACTTCCTTGCCACCACATCTGAATGCAGCCCTGCGCAGTTAATCAGATATTTCCCCGTAAAATCACCTTGGTTGGTTTTAATTGTAATTTCGCTCCCGCCGGCTCTGCCATCGGTGGCTCCGCCAAGTGAGATAAACTCGCACGAAAGTTTAATTTCGCCCCCCATTCCGACGATTAATTCTGCAAGTTTTTCAACAACAAGCCGGAAATTCACAATCCCCGTTTGCGGAACGAACAACCCCTCAACGCCCACGGTGTGAGGTTCGTATTCTTTAATTTCTCCGGAAGAAAGCCGCTTCATTCCAAGCAACCCGTTCGCCGTTCCTCTTCTTTCAAGCTCATCGAGCCGGGGAATTTCATTTTCAGAGGTAGCCACTACCACCTTACCGCATTTTTCGTGCGGAATATTGTTAAATTCGCAAAAGTGATACATCATATCCCGCCCTTTTGTGCAGTTCAGTGCCTTTAGCGAGCCCGGTTTGTAGTAAAGTCCCGAGTGAATCACGCCGCTGTTGTTCCCGGTTTGGTGTCCGGAAAGCGCTGCGCCCTTTTCGATAAGCAGAAGTGTCGCCCCCGGTTTTGTTTTAAGCAATGAGTAAGCAGTGGCAGCGCCGACGATGCCTCCGCCGATAATAATATAGTCGTAGTGCATTAAAATTCTTCAAAAAAAGTTAAATTGTAAACCGAAATTAACGGAGTTCTGCTTTAGTTATAAAATTCTTCCGGTTGCAACACTTTGCGAGTTGGTGGAATTTTGCCACTGCTATTCGCATCATTTGTAATGGTTGTGTGCCGGAAGAGACTTCCGCTACGGAACTTTTCACGGGTAATTCTGTATAACTCCGTTAAGGCTTTTTTCTGCCTGTGTGTTACTAAAGAAGAACAATTCCGGTTTTTGACGAATTAAATAATTCCCTGACTTTGAACTGTTACCAACTGTTATGGGTTTTTATACCTTTTAACCAATAATGCCGGGGACACTCGTTAAACTTTTTCCGCTTAATGCGATGGAGAAACTATTAAGCCAAAAATAGTCAATTTCGGAACATTAAACCGGGAACCATTAAACACAAAAACAACTGACAATATTAAAAACAAACAGAGAGTGAAATGAAAATTAAATCACTTGTAGTTGCACTTCTGCTTTCTACTACCCTTTTAGCACAAAGTAAAACCGACTGGATAAACGCAAATGTCTTCTATGCAATTCAGGTTCGTTCGTTTTTTGAGGAACGGGATTATTACTCACCCGTTGATTTCAAAAAATTCATAGCACAAAATGTGAAGAAATTTGAAGTAATTAAAGGCGCCGCTCCTTTGGACAGATTCGGCAACTACGAAAAAGGCCTGAAAGGAATGCGCTATTTCTACTCACGGGATATCTACGAGCTTAACGAAAAAGGCAACCCGGTGAAATACACTAACTTCACTTATTCAAACCCCGGCTCTTCGAACAAAGACTTGACACTGATGACGGAACTAACCCTCAACTACAACGAAAACGGCTTAATTTCAGGAGGAAAAATTTTCACTCAGGATACGACAGGCAAACCGGTTAATGAAAGTGAAATCATCGTGAAAATTCAGGACGGCGTCATCAAAACCGTTTCCGCAAAAAATATCGGCAAGCCTTCAGGTCTGTCGTTGGATTTCACTATTGAGTTAAAATATCGCGCCGATGGTTCGCTTGAAAAAATGGTACAGCCGGACGACCACCCGTACTATTTCAAGTTCGATAACCAAAACCGTTTGGTACAAATGTTTGTGACCCCCACCACTTACATAATAACCTATAACAAAGCGGGGCAAATTGATAAAGTCAGCGAAGAGGGCGGCTTCGACGAAAACTTCGCCTTCACCTACAAATACGATAAAAACGGCAACCTGATCTCTAAAATTTATAAAGCGGAATACGAACTGAGTGAAACAGTTTATTCTTACGGCAAAGACGGCTTACCGGTTTCCGCTTATGAATATTACGGCTCGGATGATGTTCCCGTTCAAATTACAAACTGGGAATTTATATACACAAAATAACGGAGGCACCACAAATGCGAAAACTTAACCTTTTTCTCCTCTTTTTCGTTGCGTGCTCCGTCATTTTATATCCGCAAACGATCAAGGAGACGAACAACCGAATTGTTGCCTCACTTATTATTTCGAACTTCATCGATGGGCAACTGCCGTTTGATTTTCTGCCTGAAATTCAAAAAGTTAAAGCTGAAAAGATAAAAGCGGTTGAAAAGATCAGAGGTAACGAATATACCGTAAAACCCTCTAAAGTTCCGGAGAAGGGAATTTCATTCATCGAAAAAAGATATGTTGCCGAGTTTGATAATAACGGCAACATTTCGAAATTCAGCTCCGGTGAATACAGGTACGGAGGGCTTGTCTTTGAGTTTCTCTTTGATTATGCAAAAAACGGCAACATTTCCGGCGCTAAACTGCTCGTAAAAGATACTCTCGGAAATGTTAACATCAGCACTACCTACGAGTTCAAATTTGAGGGCGACCTCGTGAAAGAAGCCAAAAAAACGGAAAATTTAATCCAGGTTGAACACACTTCTTTCAAATTTAAATATCGCACCAACGGCTCGATCGAAAGTGTGTATGCAGACTCAAGAACTGAAAGCCTCTACGATTTTGACGAGCAGGGAAGAACCCTGAAATATAATGCCGCTATTGGCAAAACATACTCTTACGATAAATCGGGCAAACTTGCCAAAGTTGCTGTCAATGGCGAATATGGTGAAAAGTGGGAGAGCGCATATAATTACGATAAATCCGGGAATCTAACCTCGATAAAAACTACCGGGGACAACACAGAGGAAATGAAATACACTCTCGGAAAAAATGGTTTACCTCTTTCCGCTTCGTTTATGTTTGATTCACAGGGGGAACTTTGGGGGTTGAACTACGAATTTAAATACAAAAAATAAGTCCGGGGAAAAAAACAGAAAAAGATATTCACATAAGAAGTTCAAATAATAAGAACCCGGAGTGAATTCGCAAGATAAATTCAACAACGAAATTCAAAAAAGAAAAACAAAGTATTAAATGAAAAAGAAAATATTATTGCTGTTCCTCTTTGCAGCGTTCGCTGCTTTCCCGCAAAAAAACCGGGAAAAGATGAACGAAACAATTGCAACTCTTTTCGTGCTTGACTTAACCTATGCGGAACTGCCGTTAGACTTTCTGCCAAGCCTTGAGAAAAGACAAAAGTTAAAAATAAAATCCGTCGAAAAAATCAGCAGCCAAAATTATTCGCTTGATGAGGGTGATGAACCCTTAGAAGGTGTTGAGCCAACAGCAATGGTTTTTGCCTTTGAGTTCGATAACAACGGAAGAGTTTCCAAATTTACTTACACTGATAAGCGTTTTGACAACAAAATTACCGAAAACTTAATTAATTATGACAAGAACGGTTTCTTTTCCGGCTTCACCCGGAAAGTAACCGACCTTTCGGGCGAAGTTCTGAAAACAGCGAATTTCAAACCTCTTTTTGAAGGCAACCGCCTCTCTGAGATCGTCAGGGTTGACGATAAAGCAGCGCCAATTCCTAACTCAACTCTATATACTTTTGAGTACAGACCCGATGGTTCGCTCAAAAACGCTCTTTTCAGAGAGACCTCAGCAAATTATTACTTCGACGAGGAGGAAAGAATTTCCAAAATTCACCGGATTAACCCTATCAACTTCTATTATGATAAATCGGGAAATTTGGTTCAGCAAAAAGGCTGGAGCAATCTTGATGAAGACCATGAACTTTGGAATTCTGACTACAATTATGATAAAGAGGGCAACCTGTTATCTTCTTCAACAACAAGCCCTTACCTGGAAGAAGAGTATAATTACACACTCGGTGCCAATGGCTTACCTGTAGAAGCCCGATACAAAGTTGTTGCTGAAGACGGCACTGAAGGAATTAATTTCGAGTTCAGATATACTTACCGGAAATAACCGACAAATTACTTCCGAAGTCTGCGCACTTCGTCAGGTGTTAATTTCGTTATATTCGGATAATCTTCACAGAGCAGCGTGCCCGAAAAAACCTCGGGCATGCCGCCTGTATGTATAAAAATAACCGGCACATCTTTCCTCAACGCACCCGTGCGTGCCAAATCGAACAACCCTGCCATCGCTTTTGCTGTATAAACCTGATCGAAAATTAAACCTTCCAACCGGGCGCAATCATCGGCTGCTTCCCTTGCAATTTTAACCGGTTTGGCGTACTCTTCAAAATAGTTGTCGTAAAGGTTATATTTTTCGAATATGAAAGCCTCACTCACCCCCAGAAGTGCCGCCGCACCCAGCTGCAATTCCTTCGTTATTTCCCTGATTTCATCGTTTTTTCTCGAAACACTTATGCCCGTTACCTCTGCGTTCGGAATGAAAAGCGAAGCCCCAAGCGCAACCCCCGCCAGCGTTCCGCACGAACTGACCGGAGTGAAAATGTGCACTCTTTCATTCCCAGTCTGCCCGGCAAGTTCTTCCATCGCTTTCACATAGCCGAGCGTGCCGTAAGGCGTTGAACCACCCAGCGGCAAAACATAAGGCTTCTTCCCCTGAGCTGCCAACTCATCGCGCCATGCGTGTTGAAGTGTCGCTAAGTCTTCATCTTCGTTGCTGCCGTTTATGTAGCGTATTTCTGCACCAAACATCGTATCCAAAAGTAAATTCCCTTTAATTTCCGCAAAATCTTTTCCCCCGAGTACAAGTTTAACATCCAGCCCCAATTTACATGCTGCGGCAGCTGTCATTCGTGCGTGGTTCGACTGTTGTGCCCCCACCGTAATAACGGAATCATACCCTCCGGCGATTGCCTGAGCAAGTTCAAACTCCAATTTCCGGGCTTTGTTACCGCCGAAGGCGAGCCCGGTCAGGTCGTCCCGTTTAATCAGAAGCTTCTCCAAACCGAGGTGAAATGCTAATTTATCAGCAGGCTCCAACGGTGTCGGCAGGTTGGAAAGTTTAACTCTTGGTATTTTCGAAAACATTGGGTTTCACTCTTTGTTCGTTGGTAAAATGTGTTGCATACAGTGCAAAAATAACGAAATTTCAGCTCAAAGTGGTTAACTCAGAAGGAAGTGTAGCAAAGGGTTAGCCCGGCGGCAATAAAAAAGGCACCCGAGAAAACGAGTGCCTTTTGCAAAATCCCATACGGGTCTATTCAGTACAATATTTAACAATTGAAAATATTCAAGCCGGTGGAAAAACTGCTGTTAAAACATTTAACATTAATAAAGTCTTAACTAAGCATCAATCTTCTTAATTACAACCTGCACTTCTAACCACACTTCATCGCTCACGAACAACCCGCCGGTTTCTGACTCGGCATTCCAAAGCATACCGAAATCTTTTCTGTTTATCTTTCCGGTCAGTTTCGCTGCGGCAAGTTCGTTGTTCCATGGGTCAAGTCGCCAGCCGATATATTCAACATCCAGATCGATACTTTGAGTAACATCTTTGATCGTAAGATCGCCCGTTACAATATACCGATCATCACTGATTTTTTTAATCGCTGTTGAAGAAAATGTAAGATACGGATACTTTTCAACATCAAAAAAATCTGAGTGTCTTAAGTGTGCATCTCTTTTTTCTTCAGATGTTGAAATTGAAGCAACATCAGCTTTAAAGAAAAACTTCCCTGACTCGAAGTGCTCATCAGCGAACTCGATCGACATTTCATACTTGGTGAATTTACCGTAAATATCGGTAAACATCATGTGTTTTGCCCTGAACCCTATTCGGGTGTGTGCCGGGTCAGTTGTGCATTTAACTACAGACATATAACCTTGAAAATTTATTGAACATTTTGTTTACAAAAATAATGTTTAACAGGCTTATTCAGCCACCTTGTTAAGTTCCATTTCGATGTTAATTTTCACTTCATCACCAACGAGCACGCCGCCTGTTTCCAGTGCTGCGTTCCAGAGGAGACCGTAATCTTTCCTGTTAATTTTACCCGTTAAAGTAGCGCCGGCTTTCACATTGCCCCATGGGTCTTTTTGCAGACCGCTGTACTCGCACTCTAAATCGATGCTTTTTGTAACATCTTTAATCGTAAAATCGCCCGTAACGATGAAGTTGTGATCCGAAAGTTTCTTCACGCCTGTGGAAACAAATGTAAGTTTCGGGAATTTCTCCGCATCAAAGAAGTCAGCACTTCTAAGGTGGTTATCTCTGTCGTTGTTTGCGGTTGTAATCGAGTTAACATCCGCCGAAAAACTTACTTTTGTAGTTTCAAACTTATCATCTTCGTTTTCAATTGTAGCTTCATATTTTTCAAATTTGCCTGAAAGATTCGTAAACATCATGTGTTTAACTTTGAAACCGATTTCGGTGTGTGAGTAGTCAATCGACCATTTTGAAGTTGCCATTGTGTTCTCCAATATTAAATTAATGTAAAGTTAGAAATTACTGATTCATCGGCACTTCCATCAGTAAAATGGAAATGCCGGTAATAGATTTAAAGTTCACTTTGTTAGTATCCCAAAGCCCAAAGCCATCTCTTGGGTTCAGTTTTTGCCCCTGAACCTCGGCTTCGCCGCTGATTACGAAAACATAAAGCCCGTTTTGTGGGTTGTTTAGTGTGTAGTCAAGCTCTTTCCCCTTTTCAAGGTCTGCGATATTGAACCATGCATCCTGGTGAATCCAAACGCCGTCGTCGTTTTTATTTGGTGAAACGATCTGTTGGAATTTATTTTTTCGGTCGGCTATGTTAAGGGTTATTTGATCGTATCTCGGTGTAACATCTCTTCGGTTTGGGTAAACCCAAATTTGCAGAAGTTCAACGGGTTGATCGTTGTTTTTGTTATACTCGCTGTGTCTTATCCCGGAGCCTGCGCTCATCACCTGAATATCACCGTGACGGATAACTTCAGTGTTCCCCATCGAATCTTTATGCTCAAGGTCTCCAACCAAAGGGATAGTGATTATCTCCATATTATCGTGCGGGTGCATGCCGAAGCCCATACCGGGTTCGATGTAATCATCGTTCAGAACGCGCAGTGCGCCGAAGTGCATCCGCGCGGGGTCGTAGTAGTTTGCAAAACTGAAAGTATGTTTTGTTTTCAGCCAGCCGTGGTCGGCGCCCCCGCGGGAGTCCGCAGTATGCAGAATAGTATTCATCAGTTTGCTTGTCATCTTAATCTCCGCATTTTTTGAAATCAACTGTACAAATCTACCTCTTAGCGCCGCGCCCCTCCAATAAACAGTATTAAGAAATAACCTTAATGTAGATTAAGAAAAAAGCAAAAAAAAACGGCTGCCCTTCAAAAGAAAGGCAGCCGCATGTATATACTTTGGAGTAAGTATTGAAACCTATTAAGACACAATTAGCAGTTGACTCAATTCGAACCAAATGTAAGGTATCTCAAGCGCAATATAACATTTTTATTTCAATGTTGCATGTCTTTTTAATTCCTCTTCAAAATTTTGAGAAATTATCTAAAACATATTGCCATTTCAAAGACACTCAAGCTTAATTCTCATCAAATTGATTAGAAATTAAGTAAAACAAAAACTTACTTCAGCAACATTAGCTTTTTGATGTCGCTGTTTTTGCCCTGAACAAGTTTGTAGAAATAAATTCCTGAAGGAAGGTTAGCTGCATCGAACCTTACTTCATATTTGCCGGGTTGTTTGTAGTCGTCAACCAAATTGGCGACAACATTTCCGAGAATATCGTAAACCACAAGGCTGACCTGACCCGCCTCCTTGATGCTGTAAAGAATCATCGTTGATGGGTTGAACGGGTTCGGATAGTTCTGCCCGAGGCTGAAATCAAGGTTCATCAGAGCATCCTCAACGCCCACAGGGTTCGAGTTGATGTAGAAGGTATAAACAACCCCTTCAGCCGCTGTGAACTGATACGATGTAACCTGCAGCATGTTAACCGGTGCGTTGATTCCTTCGCCCGTCAGGTGGAATTTATAGTTGTTTCTGATATCCTGCGGAATTGCCGCCAAAATATCCTCCCAGCTGAGTGTAACAACACCCGCCTTGTTAGAAACCACCTTGAACTCCCACGATTTTGAACCGTTAACTGAGTATGGCTCACGAATATCAGCACCATATTTTACTGTGAAATTCGACCACCCCTCGTGGCGGAAGTAACTTTCAACAGCGTTGCTTGCCGGTGCCATCGGTGCTTTTGCTAAGTCAAACACCCCGTCGTAACCGGAGGTAGCACTTTGGTTTGTTCCAAACACTAAATATTTATCAACGGCGCCGTTAGCGGAGGTTTTAACCGTAACCGCCCAGTCGTCGTTGGTAGCTTCAGCGGCAATAATTTCCTGTTTCACGGGCGTTGTCTGCTCGGTCTGATAGAGATATTTAATGTTCAGATCGTTATCATTTGCAAAGAACCAGTTACCGTTCCACGCACTTAGAGTTGTGGTGGTGTCGTACGCACCTGAACCGTTTGAATAGATGTAAATCGGCCGCTGCACATAACCCTGATTAACGGCTTCTTCGATCGTGTAGAAAGTGCCGTTCTTCTGAATCCTTACATCAGCTTTGGCAGTTCCGTTAACAAACGGCGAGGCAATCATGTTCCAGCCGCCGGCTAACGAAAAGGTCTGGTCTGAAGTGATCGGGAGACCCGAAACACTTACGCTGCCCGCCACTTCCGTACCGAGCCAGTAACCGCGCGCCGGCACCAAAACCGTCGAGGTTACATAGTTGCCGCCTGAATATCCGTAGAGATAGTAAAGCGGGAAGCCGGCGAGGATATCAGAAGCTAAGCTTGAAGTGGGGTTAATCGGAATCGACATCAAATTCCACCCGGCGGAAAAATTGTGCGAAACGGAAGAGTAGGTTCCCGTTCCGGTCAGCTGCACATCAGTTGGCGAACTTGGTGCGTTGCTCACAATCGAAGCCGTACCCGTTGCCGCTCCCTCAGCCGAAGGCGTAAAAGCAAACGGCAGCGAAACTGAATCACCATAAGGAACCGTAACAGGTAATGCACCCGTGAAAGTGAAAGGCGATTGCCCGCTTCTTAGTACCGGAACAGAGGATACAACAAGATCAACCGCATCACCACCCGTGTTTTTAACCCATACGGAACCATTCGCAGTTGTGCCGACTAAAGTGCTGCCGAAATCCAAAGTTGAAGGGCGAACTGTTATACCCGGTGCAGCAAGAACACCGGCACCAAACAGCGGCACCGTTACTGTTCCGTGCAGCGGATCGTTACTTGTAACAACCAGCGAGCCGGTGAATGCGGCTACCGAAGAAGGAGCAAATTTCACATGCCTTACAATAGTGTCGTTTTGGTTCAAAGTTACCTGGGCACCACTTCCCACGAAAGAAAAACCGGCACCTGATACACCCATACTGTTCACCGTTAAGGGAAGCTCGCCTAAATTACTGATTGTAACCGCAAGTGTGCTTGTGGCATTGGTTTTAACATTGCCAAACTGAAGTGTATCCGGCACGATTGAAATCAAAGGATTTGTCGGCGGAACACCAATTGTCAGCTCAAAATTGCGGGTAACTGCGTTGCCGTTTGTGTAGGTGTAGCTGCCGGCGCGCAGATCGGTAACCGTGTTGTTTGTGTTGTCTTTCAGTTTGATTTCATAGTTTGCCGGAATATCCTCAAACGAAGCCGCAGAAAGCGTGATGTCCCCCGTTTGGTCAGACCTAACCGTCAGCGTCCAGGTTTTGGTTGTGTTCGAAAGATCAATCAGGCTCTTGAAATCTCTTTCAAATTTTGGACCTAACATCGACTCCCAGTCATCCCTCGGGAAATAAACCGAAAGGTAGTTATTCGGCGGTGCAACAGCTTTCGGGTGGTCAAGCCCGGCGTCGTAATCGTCCGTTGCATTTCTGAACATCCCCGCCATTGCGGTTGTATCGGCGTAGCCCGTCGTAGTAGCTTTCAGCCTGAGCGACCAGCCGTGGTTATCCACAGTAAACGCTGAACCGGGTATCATCTTATCGATAAACGAAACATTCAGGAAGTGCGGGTTGAACGCAATGGCACCCTGTGTTGTGTTATCGGTGAAAAGATTGGAGGGCACGCCGCCGGTGATGGAAGCGGTGTTATCCCAGTCTTCTTCCACATAAGCAACTAAGTTAATCTGTTTCGGGTTGCCGAGGTCCGCGCGTTTTATGCTCATTTCCCAGTAGCCCGTGCCGGGATTTTTGAAATTAGCCGTTGTGAAACCGGCAGGCACCCAAGCCGAGCCGTCGAACTGTTTTCTGTATTCGGTAATATCCGAAGTTTTGAAAGTGTAGTGATAGTTCGCAGAAAACGGAAGTGTTGGCGCCCATCTCCATGCGTCAGCGGATGTGGTTCCCGTTCCGTCCGTTGGGTTCGGTTTTGGGTCTGTATCGATATAAAGATGAATTGCTCTGTCGTTATCGGTTAACGAGCCACCCGGTGTGTTCCCGGAATATGCAAAATAGAGGTAGTCAGCATCCCAGGTAATATATGCACTAATCTGCTGTCTTGTAGTGTTGAATTTTTCGTTCAGTTCACTGAACCCGTTGTTTCCGTCTATTGCCTCCGTTCTGAAGGTTGTGTAAGTCTGCGCACCACCAACGGGTGATGAGACAACGGAAATGTCGTCCAAGCGGATTTCCGGTCGTGTACCTGAACCTGAAATACTGTAATATTTCCACCTCAGATATAACTCGGCTTGGTTGTTACATTCTGCCGGAAGTGTAAGTGGGCCAAAAGCAAGCGAGTGCCCCTGAGTACCGGAAGAGATATACTCAACCGGTCCGGGTACATCCAGCCATGTGCCGTTACCTATCCGGTACTGAAGGCGCAAACCGTAAGTTCTCGCCCCGACAACTTTGGTTTGAGCGGTGAAATAAACCTTAATATTTTCCCGCCCTGTGGCATTCAGACCAACAGTTGCAGCACCAAGGTTGCCTGAGGTGCCTGTGTTTACAAACGAAATACCCTCTGCACCAAGCCCGTTGATTCTTGGCCCCGTTGCCAAATTATACGCCAGTGTATAATCACTCGACATTTCGACACCAAGCTCCGGGTCTTGCGTCGAAGTCCGGTGGAATTTCATGTTCGCAGGGTAAGTGCCGGCGGCGTTTGCGGCAGCCCACTCCGTAAAGGAATATGCCCCCGTGCTCAGGTTAAACAAAGCCGGGTTTGTCTGAGCCAAAAGCGGCAACGCCAACAGCACAATGGTTGAAAGTGTAGCACGAATTTTAAACATACTTATATGTCCTGTGTTTTAGTTAATCACTGATGATAATTATTAAAAACTCAGCAAAGGCTTATTGCTAAGCCAAAAAATCAGGTTAAACTTTAAGTAAAAAGTGAATACAGAGAAGACCTCCCGATGGGCACTAACCTAAAAATTAAAAATTAATAACCTGCCGGCAAGTAAGCCAAACCCCGGCTTACTTATCGCATTTTTCACTCTATGGAATTTACCTAAAACCTAATAAACGAGATGTGCCCAAATATAAACAAAAAAGGGATGTAAAATAGTGTATTTTACATCCCTCATGGAAAATTTGAGACTTAAATCACTCGTCCCGCGGGTTATCAAATACTCTGAAAACACAGAACTTAAGGTACGATGTTTCAGGAATTGCGGGTATCACAGGGTGATCCTTAGCTGCGCCGCAGAAATGGACCAACTGCAATATCTTTTCCTCTTTGTACGCCGCCTCTTTCACGATATCCAGGAACTCATCCTTAGAAATGTGAAAAGAACATGAAGAAGTAACTAAGTATCCGCCGTTGTTAACCAGCCTCAAAGCGCTGCGGTTAAGCTTTTGGTAGCCTTGCTTGGCAGGAATAATGTTCTTTTTCTGCTTCGCAAACGCAGGGGGGTCAAGTATCACCATGTCGTACGATTTCCCGTCGTCCGAGCAATTTTTAAGATACTCAAACGCTTCGCTTGTAATGAAGTTGGCATCGCAATCGAAGTTGTTGTGGATGAAGTTTTTTTCGGCGTTTTCTATTTCCAACGGTGAAGAGTCAACAAAGTCAACCGAGTGAGCCCCGTTAAAAGCACAATGCAGCCCAAAACCTCCCGCAGAACAGAAAGCATCGAGCACAGTCAGCTTATTGGCAATTTCGCCGACAAAGAAGTGGTTATCGGCCTGGTCGAAATACAGTCCGGTTTTCTGTCCTTCGGTGAAGTTCACAATATAGTTCACTCTGCCGTCGGTTACTTCCTGAGGCCCGTCATTCCCAAGCAACACTTCATCCGCGAACTCCATCCCTTCAAGCTGCCTGAAATAGGGTGAATTGCGCGTAAAAATGTTCTCAGCGTTCAAATTTCGCTTAAGGATATCCACCAGCATATCGAGATTTTTTTCCATCCCGATCGTATTAACCTGAAGCACATAAGTATCGTTATACTTATCAATTATCAAGCCCGGTAAGAAATCGCTTTCGCTAAATACCATCCGATAAGCGCTTCGCTCGGGGTAAATCTTTTCACGCAAACCAAGTGCTGAAAAAATCCTCCCGACGAAGAAAGTTCGCAAATCTTCAATTGGCTTCCTGCAAAGCAGCCTGACAGCGAAAAGAGAGTTCTTATTATAGAAACCGGTTCCGAGATATTGCCCGCCGGAGTAGAACACCTCCACGAGCGCACCGTTCTCGGGGTTACCCTGCACATCCTGGATTTCGTTGCTGAAAACCCATTGATGCCCTGTTTTAAGCCGCCTTTCTTCAATTCTTCTGAGTAATACTTTTGCCATTTTTGCTTCCTGCCCGTGTTATTTATTGATCACGAGCTTTTTGGTTATAGTTGTTGTGTTAATAGTGATTTCATACAAATAAACCCCCGAGCTTAAGCTCAAACCGGCAGAAACGGGGTTAAATTTCACCTCGTAGTTGCCCGGTTGTTGTGTTTCTTCAAGAAGTGTCGCAATCTCAGCCCCGGTCATGTCATAAATCCTTAGCGCCACTCCGGCAGGTTCATTCCCGCCGACGGTGTATCTTATAACCGTTTCCGGGTTAAATGGGTTGGGGAAGTTTTGGCTTAAGCCGTGCACCTCCGGCAACCCGGTGAACTCGGCATACACATAGTTCGAAAAGTGGTGCGTGCCGTCGTAGTCTATCTGGCGGAGCCTGTAGGTGTAGCTTCCCGGTGCAGCCGGTTTATCGGTGAACGAGTAGGAGGTGGGGGTTGTTGAGGTTCCTTTTCCGTTTATGAAAGCAAGTTCATCCCAGTTTTTCAGGTCTTTGCTCAGTCTTTCCACTTTAAAGCCTGCGTTGTTCAGCTCGGTAGCGGTTTCCCAGTCGAGCACCACCTCTTTTTCGTTTGCGGTAGCCCTGAATGAGGTGAACTCAACAGGAATGATGCTTGAATCGATAAACGGGTTGAAGAACACCCAGCCGCGCAACGGGTCGTCAACCTTGTGTGTAATGTGCAGTTCGATAGCGGAAGAGTCGTAAACGCCCCAGTCGTTGTTCTGTGCCCAGATGTCGTTTGTGCAGTTGTTGAAGAGGTCGTAAACAACGCCACTTTGGTGGTTTCCGTAAATTTTGTTGTAGCCGTCGTCGGTGGTATCCACATTTGTAAGGTTACCGATCGAAGGCTGTGGCCCCGGCTCGATGTTGGAGCTTTTATAAACCGTGATGCCCCACAGGTTGCCGTAGATCGTGTTTCTTGAAACGATCGGTGTGTTCGAAGGCGCCCCGGTGATGCTGATACCACTTCCTGTGGTCAGTGGATCGGGGTTGATGTTGTTGTTGTAAATCAGGTTATCGTGCACATAGCAGGTGATAGAGCCGCCGCCCATCGTAATGCCGAAACTGTTGTTGTAGATTTCGTTAAACGCAATTTCGGAAGAGGAACTGCTGCCGGAAAGAATCGCTGAAATGCCGATTCCGCCCGTCCTGTTGTATGAACCACCGTGTATTTTGTTATAGCGGATCCTCGGCGAGTTATCGTTCTGCGTGCCGACGGAAATCTGGTTTTTCGGGCTGGTGTTCTGTGCGTTGTTGTTGTAAAGCTCGTTATACTCAATAACGGGTGAAGAGCCGGTTGTTACATAAATGCCGTATTCGTACGCCTCTTCAATGTAGTTGCGCTGAATTACCGGGTGCGAGGTTGTCTGAACATAAACCGGTCTTCTGCATTTGTAGAAGCGGGAATCATACACCCTCGGGCTTGAGTTAGAACACCTTACCGGGTAGTAGCCGAAAACAAACGACGCATATTTTATTACGGATGAAGTATCCGGGTTTGTGTTTTTGAAATAAAAGCCCTGGTATGCGCCCAACGGGTCGTCGGTCGTACCTTTGAAGTAAACCGAATCGTTTGCCGTACCGTTAACTTCAACTGCGCCGAAAATTTCGAATCCGGCTGAAGTGGCGGTGAATGTAACCACAGAACCCTGCGGGATGATGAGCCGGTCGCTTACCTTAACGGAACATACTGCCGTTACTGAATAGTTTGGAAACGCACCCGTTACTACGCCGCCTGAATTGGCGACGAGTGAATCCATATTCCAGACTACACCCGTTCCCGGGGTACTGTATTGAGCATTGACAAAAGCAACGCCGATGAGAAAAAAGAATAAAATTCTTTTCATAGGGAACTCCTTATATATTTAAGAGAATTAATTCCCCCTGCGTTTTAATCATAAAAAAGGGTTTCGGGTTTTGCTGTGGTTTTAGCTTTCCCAAGTAACCCCTTTGATGTTTTTAATCTGTTTTCCGGCAACAGTACTCTGTTTTGTGCCAACAGCCTGCAAAAAAAGAACTGCAGGTTTGTTTATCCGGAACTGCGTTCTCTCTATTCTGAATTATTCCAAATAGTACTTTTTGAGTATCTTTCCGTTTTCGAACTCGTAAACCAACGGAACGCCCGTCGGGATGTTAAGTTCCAGCACTTCTTCTTTCGAAAGGTTATCAAGATACATCACGAGCGAACGGAGCGAGTTACCGTGTGCAACCACCCACAGATTTTTGCCCGCTTTCACCATCGGTTCAATCTTATCGATATAATAGGGGATAGTGCGTGCGGCGGTGTCTTTCAGGCTTTCACCGTTTGGCGGGTTAACATCGTAGCTGCGCCTCCAAAGGTGAACCTGCTCGTCACCATATTTTTTTGCGGTTTCTGCCTTGTTCAAGCCCTGCAAGTCACCATAGTGGCGCTCGTTCAGAGCCTGGTCTCTTTCCAACGGGATGTGTTCGTACCCGGCGCTTTCCATCGAAATATCTGCCGTGCGAATCGCTCTTTTTAAGACAGAGGTGAATAAAAAGTCGAATTTAAAGTTATTGGCTTTCAGCAGTTCACCTGCATGCCTGGCTTCCTGCTCTCCGAGTTCGGTTATGTCAACATCAGTCCATCCGGTGAACCGGTTCTCAAGGTTCCATTGAGATTGCCCGTGCCTTAACAGAACTAAATAATTCATGGGACCTCCTGGTTTTGCTATGTTTTAATTAATTGAATCATTAATTTACGAAAAGTTGAATTAATTATAAATCGTGTTGTTTCTTTCGTGCAAAATTTATTTCATTTTTAGACGTAATTTCACGGAATTGCCGTTGTGTTAACTAAATTTTCAGACCGGGGGAACAATTTTCCGCCTGAAATGTTTTAATTTAGTAAAGATTTTAATTATTATTTTCTTTTACCCCTGACTTGTTTTCAGAAAATTAACGGTGAAAAAATGCGCAGCTCAACCATAATTGCAACATTGTTTCTCTCGCTTTATCTTTTTGGGTGCTCATGCCCGGTCTGCGAAATTACTCAAAACCGCTACCCTAAAATTTTCAAATTGATTGATGTGCCGGAAAGCATGAAAAACCGGGTTGAAAATTACATCGCAGAGCGAACGGGTGAAGAGTTCTTCGTAAACAACATCCGCCTGAACGAATATTCTTCCTATTTCGATTCCCTCCGCTACTATTGGGTTTACGACATCTCAATCCCCGGCAAAGAATGGGCAAACGGAAAAATTGAGCTTTTCACCGATTCTCTCGGCAACCCCGATCCGATGATGGATGTGGTGGGCATTCCCCCCTGCAACTCAAACCCAGAGGGGTGCGCATACTCGATAACCCCCGGGCGCGCAAAAGAGATTGCGCTTAACAACGGTATCAAACCCGGCATCAAAGAGCTTTCCGCTAAGTTTACCTGGAGCGTATCACGAGGTAACTATGTCTGGCAGGTGCTTTCGGTTACTTCCGAGTCGCAGGGGAGTTTCGGCTTCCGTGGCTCGGGGCAGGAGATGCTTATCGACGCCTCCACCGGCGAGGTTTTATCCCTCAGCGACTGGAATGTCCGTTGAGTGCGTCGGTTCTTCTATACTTCCCGGATTTTTTTGGGACTACTTAGGTTTTGTTCTCCCCGGAAGACGATTTAACTTATTATAAAAAGAGAGGCGCACCACCGCCTCTCTTCTGAACAAAATTCCCTGCTTCCAATCCCCCGTTTCCTTTCGGCAGGCTGAACAAAATGCCAAACCCGCTACCTCACCTCAAACGAAAACCGGAAAACCCTGCCCCACTTCCGTTTTTTGGTTTATACTGATCAAACAACCCCACTGCTACCTCACCTCAAACGAAAGCCGGAAAACCCTGCCCGGATCGTAAACCTTTGTGCCGGCACGGAACGGGTCCCGCGAGTATGAAAGGTGCGTCCCGTAGTTCGCATTGGTAAGGTTTTCAATTTCAAAAATCACCTTAAGCCCGCCGAACTCACCGGTCAGCCCCAAATCCAGCTTATTCCATGCAGCGGTAACGGTTTCGTTCACAAAAGGGTCAATCCGGGTTTGCGCATCCGACCAGGTGTGCCGCACGAAAGCCCGCACATTCATCCACTCCGGCGAGGTAAGTTTCGTCGTAAGTTTCAGCGGCTGAATCTCGCTGAGCGGTTCATCGTCACTTTGGTTGTTCCCCCAAGTGTATGAAGCGATAAAATCGATGTATTTATACTCCAGAACAAAATTCACCCCCGCCAACAAGGCGTTAATGTTTCTGTAGGTTACATAGTTAGTGCTGCCAACCTTCATGCTCGCTAAGTTCACATAGTTTGAAATGTAGTTGGTATAAAGCTCCAACCGGGTGAACCTCCCGAGCAGCGAAGCGCGCACGCCCGACTTAAACGGCTGATCCAAGCCGGCGTTTCCCACCCACGAAGCGCCCGTTGCCGGCCTCCTCACCGCAACAAAAAGAGCCTCGGTTTCCGGCAATTCCGCCGCCACTTCACCCGTTATGCCGTATGCAAAATCGGGGCTGATCGCTCCGGAATAAGTTAAATTCAGCCCAAAAACCGGGTAAAATGCGGTGGTTTTCGGGTCGCTCCATACCTTTGCGTAGTAGCTTTTCACCTCTTCGTTATCGATGTTGAAGTAAGAGACACCCGCTTTGCCGTTCAGCGTTAACTCGCCAAATTTAACCCCGTGCGAAACCGCCGCAAAATATTGGTTAACACCCGGCATCATCTTGTTTTCTATCTTCATCGCCGGGGATACAATTTGGTTATCTGAGTGCCACTTCCTGAAAAACAGCTCGTAGAAATCACCCACTGCGCCGATCGTAAGGTTGCGGGCGTCGGTTTCCATCTTCATCATGCTGTTTCGCAGGTCGTTGTTCATCAGGTGGTTCGTGTAGTTTGCGTAAATTTTGTGCCCTTTGAACGAGAGGCTTGCGCTGAAAAACCGGTTGAACCGCTCATCCATCTGAAGGTAGGGGAATGTGATATTCTCCGTGTAAGAGAATGCGGCGCCGTACTTCCAGTCACCCTTTTCACCCCGGAAAGAGACCTCGCCGAGCGTGTAGTTATAGTTCTCTTTGAACCCGTAAAGCTCCGTAAATTCTTTGTTTTCGCCGTTTTTATAAGGTGTTCCGGAAACGAAGTGCAGCGAAAGCCCCTGCCCGCTTCCACCTCCGGTAAGCGAAAAATCGAGGGCAGAGTATGCACCCGCAGCACTGCCGAGGCTCGCACTGATAAAGGGCTTTTCACCTGCGGGCTTGCGATGAAGTGAAACAACACCGCCAATTCCTGATCCAAGCGTCCCGGAGCCTTTCAGCATTTCAAGGGACTCGATCTCCAACGGATTAATCCGGGTGACGGGGGCGTCCATCCTGTTTGCACATGCCGGGTGGTACCTTTCGCCGTCGATAATTATGTTGATATCCCCCTTCCTGAACCCGTCGGAATAGATATCCTGAGCGAACGAAACCCCCTTTTTAATCAGCGAAACGCCGCCGTATGCCAGCAGGTTTTCAAGGTTATCCTTTTGTAGTGAGAGTGAATAGTCATAAAGATTCATTTTCTTACCGACAATATCCACGGGGTCAAGCCGGTAATACAACAGGCTGTCGCTTCCCTGCCCGAGAATAACTGTGGGCAAAATAAGCGAAAGCAGAAGATAGATGTTATTCTTGCTGAACATCTGCATCCTTTCGTTAAACTTGAAAAAAAGTGTAAACTTGCGAAAGGGTCAGACTCGGGGCGGGGGCAGCAGCGGCTCTTTTCCCCCGAATGCGGGCGGAAACTCGTTTGTTTGTGTGTAAATTTGCTCCGTTTCCGCAAAAGGTGCGGCAGAATGATGGTATTGAAGTGTCGGGAGTTGTTCCTCCAACCGATCCCTCAGGTTGTTTGGCGGAAGGTTCTCTTTCTTTTCGTGCTCCGGCTCGTTAACTATTTTTTCAACATTATCGTTAAGCACGCAGCTGCCGCAGCAATCGTTCACCTCTTCATCTTTCTGAACGCAAAGCTCGGAGACGATGTAATCGTAGTTCACCATATAATCGAAAAACGGGCCGACTATCCTGATGTAGTTGAACAATACTACCGGAAGCAGAATCACTGCAACGGTCTTGTTGAAAAAATTCATTATTGGGGTTTTGTTACCAATTTATTAAAAGCGAAACTCAGAAACGGCTTTGCTGAGAAAATTCCTTTAACGGAAATTTTAAAAAGGATAAAATTGTCCGCTTCAAAAATACCCGATTCTTTCAATCAAAAAAGAACCATTCTCCCAATTTTTCAGATATGCAAAAAACTTTCTTGTGGAAGTGTTTGGGATTTGGGCTTTCTTCCGGCAGCGTGCTCGTAAAAAATTTTCGCTCGGATGCTCGCCCGCTCCGCTTTGGCTGCGCATCCTCGCTATGTGGCGTCCCCGAAGGGGACAAGTGTTTCATCGCCTTCTGCGAAGGCGGCAAAAGGTAAAAATGCCAAAGGTAAAAATCTAATCATCTTGTCCTGGCGAGCCGGAAGCCGCTGCTACTGTCCCTGTTGCCGGGCATGATGTAGTAACGAACCGCCACACGGCAGTTCCGCGCGGAGTAGCCCCAACTCCCGCCGCGAAGCACTCGAGATGTGCCCGATGAGGGTCCCTTAGGATTCGTTTGCCTTGGGGATGTGTAATCTCCTTTCCAGTCCCAACACCACTCATATACATTGCCGCTCATATCATAGATTCCTATTTCGTTCGGTTGCTTTAATCCAACTTCGTGCGTTGTTCTGCCTGAATTATCCCGGTACCAGGCTACTGCTCCTGTGTTGTTGCTGCCGCTGTATTTGTAGTTCTTTGTTTGTTTCCCGCCTCTTGCCGCATATTCCCACTCTGCTTCTGTGGGTAACCTGTAACCATTTGAACTGAAATTACAGGTGATGTTATCCCCGCTTCCGCTGTAGGCTCGCTGCAATCCCTCTCTGTCACTTAACCAGTTACAGAAGGATACCGCATCATTCCAACTGACATGGATGACCGGATGATTATTCTCACTCTCAGGTCTTCTCTTACCATTTACATCACAACGCCAGTTGACGCCCGCTGTCTCTTTCAATTCACTGCCCGTCCAAATCAAGCTGCCTCCATCCTTATCCGCATCTGTTTTGTAACCGGTTGCTTCTATAAATTCAGAAAACATTCCTACTGTTACTTCATATTTACCTATATAAAAATTATTAACAATGACCTGATGAGTGGGCTTTTCATTATACCAACAATCATCACCTTGCTCCGAGGTGCAGCCCATTGTGAAGGTGCCGCCTTGAACAAATACCATCCCGGGAAGAACCGGTGCATCTTGTTTAAGCACTGTATCAAGCGCAACCCCGGTTGATTCCGGTTCTTCAACAGGTACTTCCGCCTTTTTACCGTCTTTTCCCAATTGCACTAATAAAATTATCAGGGTGATAACTGATAAAACTATAATACTGTTCCTGAAAAACTTTGAGGGTTTATTATTCTCAGATTTCGAAATATTTTCAGAATTAATATCAATATTGGTTATTTTTGATTCTTCTTCGGTTTTAATATTGTCCCCGGCAAATTCATTTTTCGATGTTCTTTCTTCTGCCCCTCCGGATGCCTCAATTCTCTTCAGTTCTTCCAGCATTTCAAGGGCGTCTGAAAACCTTTTCTCTCTGTCAGGGTGGATTGCATTCATCACATAGGCGGTAAGCTCATCGGATATGCCGGGATAAAATTTTGTGGGTAGTGGGATTCCGTTTTTAATAATTTCTGAGTAAACAGCGGCGGGGGTTGTCGTTTTTTCTCCGCTGAATGGGGTTTTGGCACAGAGCATCTCGTAAAAGGTCATCCCGAGTGAATATACATCGGTACGAATATCTACTGAACCCGGATCAATCAATGCTTCCGGACTCATATAAGTGGGTGTGCCCTTCATTACCGTGCTGGCGGCAGAGCCTATATCCAACACCTTCGCTATTCCGAAATCAGTGATTTTTACCGTGTCATCTTTGGTTACAAGGATGTTTAACGGCTTAAGGTCACGGTGGATTATCGGCGGGTTCTGTTGGTGGATGTATGCCATCCCCTCCAACATCTGCCTGAAGAGTTTAATTGCACGATCACGACGGATGGGCCCCACTTCCCTTTGAATTATTTCAGAAAGCGTGCGCCCCTCTACGAACTCCATTACGATGTAGTAGTTACCCTCGGCTTCAAAAATATCGGTAACATTCACGATGTTAGGATGATGAAGAGACCTGAGAAGTTTCGCCTCGTTCAGAAAAAGTTTAAGCACCGCAGGGTCGCTGCCGAACTGTTGCCACAACATCTTTACGGCATACACCTCATTAAAATGGATGTGACGCGCTTTATAGACTACACCCATCCCACCCTGACCAAGCTTCTCTGTCAGCTCATAACTTTGTACCGTTTTTGCCATGCTATATTATAAATGATGTTGGAAAAATAGAAATTGAAATTTTCTCAGGCTAAAATATTAAAACTTCTTCTAATATTTCTGTCATTAAAGATTAATATCCGGAAGTTTGTGCTTTTTACACAAACTTTTTTGTTTTTTTTGTTTTCAGCTTGGTACTTTTCCCTGAAGCGGGGTGCTTTGTTGGAGTCTGCGTTTTTCACAACTTTTCTCCCCCATGTATCCCCCCTCTTTACTCGCAATCTTCGCTCGGATGCTCGCCCGCTCCGCTTTGGCTGCGCATCCTCGCTATGTGGCGTCCCCGAAGGGGACAGGTTTTCATCGCCTTCTGCGAAGGCGGCAAAAGGTAAAAATGCCAAAGGTAAAAAGGTAATTATCTTGTCCTGGCGAGCCGGAAGCCGTTGCTGCTGCTCCTGCCGTCGGGCATGCCGCTGACACGAAGCGCCACACGGCAGTACCGCGCGTATATGATCCAACCCCCGCCGCGAAGCACTCGATATTCGCCCGATGAGGGTCCCTTAGGATTCGTTTGGCTTGGGGATGTGTAATCTCCATACCAATCCCAACACCACTCCCATACATTGCCGCTCATATCATAGATTCCTATTTCGTTCGGTTGCTTTAATCCCACTGCGTGCGTGTTATAGCCTGAATTACCATCGTACCAGGCTACTGCTCCTGTGTTGTCGCTACCGCTGTATTTGTAGTTCCTTGTTTGTTTCCCGCCTCTTGCTGCATATTCCCACTCTGCTTCTGTGGGTAACCTGTAACCGTTTGCGTTGAAATCACAGGTGATGTTTGCCCCGCTTCCGCTGTAGGCTCGCTGTAATCCCTCTTTATCACTTAATCTGTTGCAAAATTCTACCGCTTCGTACCAGCTTACAGATTCCACAGGGCGTTTGGAACCCTTAAAATATGACGGATTACTGCCCATTACACTCTCCCATAATTCCTGAGTTACTTCATATTTACCGATATAAAAATCACTCAAGGTTACCTGATGAGAAGGCTTTTCATCAGAATAACAGTCATTACCTTGCTCCGAGGTGCAGCCCATTGTGAAGGTGCCGCCCTGTACGAAAACAAGATCAGTTGGGGGAGATAATGAAATGTTCTCCCCGGCTGTTAATAAGAATGTTTCTTCCCAGTAGATAAAATTACTTTTGGTAACTTTCAAACGATATATTCCCCAGATCAATCCATCAATTCGTTTTGGACCTGACCACTCCAATATTTTTGTATCCCCAAAAAAGAGACTGCACATTTCATCCGAATTAACATTAACAGTCAAAGAGCATTGATTGGGCAATTCAAAAGGCGCTTCGATCATCGAACACCCCGAAAGCAGGGAGGTTATTACAATTACAATGTAAAGTTTAACCAATAACTTCTTGAACGGTGTCTCCATAAAAAATAAAACTATTTTATTGATTTGCAGAATGATTTATAAATAAAAATTTTTCCGATTACAACCGGCAAAATATAAGAAAAAATGATTAATCAAAAAGCCTTTATTTCAAATATTCTTTATTTTTGTAAAATATCCGGCAACGAGATAATATTCATATCGATGTCTTCCGACTACCCGAATATTAATACCAAAATTTCTCACCCTCTTAATTCGGTGTGCTGAAGATAACAGAAGGGTAAAAAAATGCTTCTGAGGCAAGGAAGTTATACCCGATTAAAAAGAAAAAGCAGGCGAAAAACCAAAAAACTTGTCTCTTTATCATAAAATTAGTAATTTGTCTTTCAGGAAATTTAATATCCGTAAAGAAGCAAAATTATGATTCGTCAGTTACTCAAGATATCTCTTTTTTTTCTTTTATTAACTTCTTTAATATTCCCGCAACTGAAAGAGTTAACGGTTAAACCCACTGAAAACAGAGGTGGAATAATCATATTCAGAAATTATCCTGATAAAGCGGGAATAGTTTTCTACACACAGTTTGATAACCTTATTTTCCATTCAACATACGGCATAACAAAAATAACCGGTGACCCTGAAGGTGGGAAATATATCCTCGTTCTTGAACCCACCCGCCAAACGATAGAAGTTCGTGCACCGGGCTATAAAACAGAAATGATAAGAATAAACTCCTTAGAGCCAAGGGAGGTTCTTTACTATGAAGTTCTGCCTAAAAAAGAAGAAATGACGGGTGTAACTGAGGTTGGAATAACCGTTCAGGCAACACCACCGGATGCGACAATTCTTTTGGATGGTTCATCCATTTCGAACAACACGAACACGAAGGTATCCATCGGCACCCACAATTTAACGGTTGAGAAAAGCGGTTATGCCCCTTTCGTTCGTGAGATTGATGTAACCCCGGAGAATACCCTTTTCCAAATCACTCTTGAGAGAGTACAGCTTTCACCCGTAACTATAAAATCAAACCCGGCAAACGCAACCGTTTATGTAAATAACGAGCATAAAGGAACAACAGAAGTGGGGTTTTTTCTCTTTCCCGGAGTTTATGACTTAAGAATAGAACTGCGGGATTATCTTCCGGTTGAAGAAAAGATAACCGTCCGTGCATCCGAAGATAACAGTGTTAACACTTTTAGTTATAATTTATTAAAAAACACCGGCGTTTTAGAACTCTCGGTAACGCCCTCAAATGCCACTATTACACTGAACGGAAACAATATAACGCCGGGTAATCACGAACTTAATCCCGGGAAATATCAACTTAGTGTTAAAGCTAACTTATACTCAAATCACTCGGAGGAGATTGAAATTAAAAGAGGGGAGAGGATAAAAAAGGATGTGATTCTTTCTAAAACTACGGGAATATTGAAGTTATCTGTAACACCGGCAGATGCTTCAATAAATATAAACAAAGAGAGAAAATACGGAAATGAGATTGAACTGATTGAAGGAATATATGAAGTTGAAATAAGTGCTGATACCTATTATCCGGAAACCTTTACGGTACAAATAGAAAAGGGTAAAACGGTAAACAAGTCGATTTCATTAAGACAAAAAACGGGGTCTTTACAATTTACCGTTAAGCCGCCTTCAGCGGAAGTGGTACTAAATCAAAATGGGGTTGAACGATACAGATGGAACGGCTTAAAAATTATTAATCAAATACCTGCAGGCATATATAATCTAACCGCCAAAGCCCCCGGTTACCAAACTTACACCGGAACAATTTCCGTTAAAGAAAATGAAACTACCATAACAGAAATAGAACTGAAACAGATAACAGCTGTGGAAGTGAAAAATGATAAAACAGAAGAAAAGCAAAATTTCGTAACACCAAAACCGAACTGGGTAATTGGCATTGACATATTAAAATCACCCACTACATCTTATTTGGGCGAAGAATATACTCTTAATCCGGGCATAAGCGCCGCAGTTAACATTTTCCTCGGAAACCCAAGCCGTTTGGTACTTGAAGCAACCGTGAATTATACCGACCGAAAATATAAATCAAATATTTTCGAAATCACCAATTCTCAAACAACCTTCGGTGGAGGGATTGGTTACAAATATCTGATAAATCCATCTCTCTATTTCAGCATAATGGCAAATGCCTTCTCGGTTGCCGAATCCCGATCAACAAAAATGGTAAACGGAGTTGAAGTGAAGAATGCAGGCAATGAAAGTGAAACATATTTTTCCTACGGACCGGGTTTAAATATTGGTTACCTTTTATATCTTTCCGACTCTTTTGGATTCGATATTTCAGCAAGATATAACATACTTTTTAACCCTCAGAATCCGTTTGTTAATAATCCGAACACTTTGCAGTCCTTTGGTGCTCGCATTGGGATGTTTTTTTGAGAACCTGAGGAGTGGATGATTAAGCCGATCACCAAAAGCAAAATTTCAATCCACCCCTTTTACACTTTATTGGGCACTAAGTTGGGGTAATAAAGCCAACCATTTATCACTTCTAACCCAAAAAACACTGCACAAAACTAACACAATCTCACAAGCGGAAATGCCACAGTTCCTGTGTTACTTCATATTTGCCGATATAAAAATCACTCACTGTTACCTGATGCGCCGGCTTTTCTTCATAATCACAATCTTTACCCTGTTCCGAAGTGCAGCCCATTATGAATGAACCGCCCTGCACGAAAATCATTTCCGGCTGAGTTCTCGCTGATTGTTTAACCGGCACTTCAACCCCGGCAAAACCCGCAATGAAGACGCTCACTACAATTAATAAGGGAAATTTAACGGTATATTTATATAATTTAGTTTTCATATTCTTAGCCGGTCTGTATGTTAAAAAAATGATTTATAAATACTTCTTTAATTACAGGTAAGCCGAAATAATGAAATATTTTATAAAAACAAAATACTTTGTAGTGCTTCGCTCGATCTTTACGGATTTGGTACTCTTTACAGTCTCATTTTTAGAAAGAGACCATTCGCCTGCGAATAACCTTACTTAAATCTCTACACCGGTAACCTTTTTCGGTTTTTTCTGTTTCTTTCAGATTAAACACTTTTGCGCTTGCTTCCAAAACTTAGGTCCCTACTCTAAAAGCCTTTTTCGGTTTTTTTCCTTCAGGGTTTGGTAGTCTTTAAGTGAGATTTTGCCTTCTTTGTAGAGTTTAAGCAGCTTTTCTTCATACTCAATCGGGTCGAGTGCGGTTTTTACGGGTGGCGGCATTTCCAGATCGTGGAAAACCTTGCTGCCGTCTTCATAGAGATAGACCCTTCTTGGTTTGCCGTCTTTATACTCGTTGAACCTATCAACAATTTTCGGTTTCCAGAAGTTATTTTTGATTTTTTCGCCGTTGCCGTCGGTAAGCCAGGTTCGGTTCCCCTCGTTATCAGTGTAATAGATGTATTGCTCGTCAAATTTCAGCGTTTTGCGTTTTGCTTCTTTCTGTTTTTCATAAAGCTTAAACACCGCGGGTGAAAGCGCCGCAAGGAGTGCCTTTTTTTTCAGTTGCGCCGCAGTTTCCGGGGCTGAGTTTACGCCGGTTACCGGATTCTGCAACGCAGCACCCAAATCCTGTAAACCGGAAACGGAAGTGTTGCCGCCGGAGCCGTTTCCCGAAGATGTACCCCCGCCCGATGAAACACCCGCACCCGGAGATGTAGCACCACCGCCCGATGAAAGAGGTGCTCCCCCCTCAGAAGCACCATCTTTCGCTGTTTCCCCTTCATTAATCAGTTCAGCGAAAAGACCGGCAATTTCATCCAGCCTGCCGGTTTTCTCTCTTCTCGCTAACCGTCGTACCCTGCCTCTTTCCCCGAGACCCAAACCTTGCGCAAACCCCTTAATGAAGTTCTCGTAAAAATCTTCCGCCATCTACCAACCCGTTTCTTCAAGTATCCTCGAGACCAGACTTTTGCTTCCGCCATTTCCTTCCATATCCAAAATGAATTGCGGGTGAACACCTCCCTCCGGTACCCCCGCCGGGGCTTGTGCACCGGTGTTAATGTTTGGTTGGATGCCTGCGCCTGCTGCTGTGCCTGCGCTCATGTTCGCACCTGCAACCGCTCCGGCGCCCGCACCTGTACCGGCACCCATGTCCACATCCGCACCTTTGCCCGAACCTGCGCCCGGCGAAAATCCCTCCTGATTGCCCGTTCCAGAAACGCTTCCGCCCTGTGCCCCTTTCAAAAAGGGATCGAAATATTTCCTGATCTCCTCCATCAGTTCGCTTTTAAGTCTCTCATACAACTCGTTGTTTGCACTGTTATACAGAGGGTTGGATTTTTCTTCATCACCTTGGTTTTCAACTGCCCCGTTTTCGTTGTTTTTCGTGTCTTCCGGTGCGGAAGCGGGGTTTTGCCCCGGAGTAGTCCCACCGCCAACGGGTATGTTTGGCACACCGTCCACTGCACCCACTGTTCCGCCGGATGCGGAGTTTTGCCCCAAATCTTCCGACGGAACTGTATCTTTCACTTCAACACCCGAGGGAACAGCACCATTCACCTCACCGCCGGATTGAACCGTAGCATTTGCCTCATCCTCTGTCGCAACCGGCTTTTTCGCTCCCACAGGTACTGCACTCGCGTTTGCAGAAGTACCCCCAAGGGGCACACTTCCGGCTCCTGTCGTATTTTCACTTCCGGCACCCACAACATCTGCACCCTCGGCTGCCACGGCGGTTGCATCACCCGTTTCAGAAGCACCCCCGGCACCCAAACTTACACCCGGCAGCACTTCCCCGCTCTGAATATTAACAGTTTCATTCAATTTTGTTTCCATCTCGTTGATCCTTTAAGTTATTGTAATTAAATATTATACGGTCCCGCTCTTCCCTGTCTAAGTTCATATTATCCAACATCACCTCAAGAGGGACGGCGCCGGGAAAAATGTTGTTCACCGAAATCAGCTGCTCCAATTTCTCCGCTTTTTCATCCCCGCTGAGCGGTGCGTCGGTAACCACAATCTCCCTGTCCATCAGCGCAATCTCTTCTGCAGTTGGGAGGCGCCCCCCGTTAAACGCCTCCTGATCCAACTGCTGCGCTGCCATGGCAACCGCGCTTTCCCCCTCATAATGAAGTGTCGCCTCAAGCAGTTTTTCCCCCAGCGAGCACTTCCACCTCCTTAGATTATCCAAAACCATCCCTGCTGCAAGCATCCCCTGCTTCTGCTTCGCAAGAATAGCCTTCCCCGACTCGTTGCTGTACTCCGCCATCCCGTGAAAGCTTCTTCCGCCGGCAAGATCCTCAATGAACCCCTGCATAATCGCTGCAATCTGAAAATATTGCGGGTTCACGCCCGACACCTTAATCGGCCTGAATACTTCTTCGCCGGTTCTTGTCCAGATTATCCCGCCCGTTTTCTCCGCCTTGCGCAGCGCCGAGTCGGGCGTTTCCGAGTCAGCAAGAGCGTGCAGATTCCCCTGATAGACATTTTTTACATCCCGCCCGAAGCTGTAGTCAATCTGCATGAAAACCCTGTCCAAAAAAATCTGCGGTTCAATCAGCAGATCGGCAAGCGACCAAAACCTGTTCTCAAACTGAAAAGGTCTGAATACCGCCACCGGGTTACCCGTCAGCTGCAGCTCGATCACATCCACAATCTCGCCGCCGGTTACCACATATTTTGTTATCGCTTCTGCGTCATAAGGTATAATTTCACCCATGGGAAGTGGTGCATCCTGAGCGAGATATGCCGAGTTCAGCTCCCGGAGCTTTGCATCGGCTGCACTTCTTTGCGCAAATTTTCCGATGAATACATCTTCACCGTGCTCCGTCAGGCGCTTGTAGTCGTTGAACAGCAAAATATACTCGCGGATTGGCTCTTTTGCGTAGTGGTTAACCAAGCGCACCGTCTCTTTGCCCCCTGTGAAGAGCGAGCCGCCGGCGTCGCGGTAGAATCTGTGCCCGAAAAGGGGGTCGCCGTAGTTGGATATTTTGCCGTATTTGCGCTCGACGCTCTCGCGTGTGAAGGTTTCACCGACGGCTGTGAAAAGTGCGTCTGAAAGGTTGAAATCCTTGGCGGTGCAGTCCCAGAAGACATCAAGGTAGTCCCGTTTTTTTATCGTAACTTTCACCTCACCGGCAGATACCGCGGGCACCACTTCCGCAGCTCCGTAACAGACCGAGATCCCGGAGTCGAATATGTCGCTTTCGATTTGCGGCAGGTCTTCGGTTTTTTCTTTCGTTTTAAGGATTTTGGTGGCAAGCTCCGAAAGCGGCGCGAATTGCTCGTCGGATACCACTTTGATCGAAGTGCGTGTAATAACGGACAAAAAGTTTGAGAATTTTGGACAAAAAGTTTGAGAATTTTTTTGAGGGGCAATTTAATACTTATTTTCTTACCTAACTACCCACCTTTTTACCTCTGTTTAAGGGGTTCTTAAACGGCTTTTAAGGGGTGTTTACAGGACTGTATTTGTTGATTCTGATAGCGTCTATTGAGGTGGTTCCGTCGTGCCAGTTCTTGGATATTTTGGTTACTAATAACGGACAAAAAGTTTGAGAACTTTTTAACCGCAAAACAATATTTTTAAATGGTAGTTAAAACCCAGTTAAAGGGTATTTTAACAGGGCTTTTTTTACAGGTAAATAGCCCTTACAGATGTTGTGTTTTTGGTGATATTTCTGGTGATTTCACAGGGCTGAAAATACTCTCCTTCATATAATATTTGCCGTGTCAAATCCAAATCTATCCCATTAATTTCAAAGGTGACTTCAAATTGTTGTTTTGTGCGGAAGAAGTAGGCAGACCAATAGTTTGATAAAAAACTTTCTTTAACTAATTGGTAGGCTTCTGAAGCGGGAAGATAATAGTTAATATTCCAGTATTTTCCTGAATTAGTCAACCGGTAAATGTTTGCATATATACGATATTCTAAATACTTAGATTGGATACTTGTTGGAGTACCTACTTCTGCAAATATCGTTGAATCAGCAACTAATTTAAGGTACTGCAGTTTGGGTCTTGTGATCATTTTTTCGTGATCAATTAGTTGGTCTTGGGATATTTCGAAAATCCTGGAGTTGCCTATTTCTGAAAATTGTAAAAATACTGCTCTGCCTTCGCTTAAGTAACCTGCAAAACAACCAAAATCAAAAGCCAGTGCTTTTATAATTTGCCCGTAATTTGTGTATTCATTAGGTACCCAAACACCGGCTCCGTCATATCTTCCAAATAAATAGCGGTTAAGTACATATAAGTCTGAAAAATTTTTTTGAATTGTGGTTGGGGGTGATCCGCCTATAACAGTCTTATACTTCCAGTTCTGCTCAATTTCAACGGTTACACCTGACACGATATCCGGCGGTAAAGGTGGGATGTTAAATATTCGGGTTATTACATCTGAGACAAGGTTATAGTCGTTATCGGGATCTGCGTGATCATTAAAGTTATAATCTATATCAAAGTCGGGGCCTAAAGGTGTTGTGTTAATCAAGTCAGCAATATAGGTATCAGTTTCATTCAGATAATGGCTACGGGGTCTGAAATCAAATTTAACTAAACGACCCAGTGGTTTACAATCGACAGAAGACGGATCGAGAAAGCCTCGATACAGCAGAGTAGTATCCTGATAAATTGAAATATAAATTGTATCGAGATCAGTTAAGTTTGAATGTAGAATAGTTGTTAACTCTCCATTACTGTCAATCAATGTTAGCGATGCTTCACCCTGGGCAAGCCAAAATTCATTAAGCTCAAATTTTTCAGTAATAACGATGTCCCCTTGCAGATATATTCCGTAATCTGCACCTGATATTGTTGTCCAAGCTGAACCGATTGTGTTATTATAATCAACAGAAAGCACAACTTTCGTATTAACATCCCTGTGAAGTGGTGTATCAAGAATCTTGATATGATATTTATTTTTATCAAGCATATTATCTTTCGTAAGCTATCTTTTGGTTAACTTTTTGAACAACTGCACGAAGATCATACCCGGATTGTTTGAACTCAACCGGTGCCAGCTCTACGCTTATTTTCCTGTTAGCAATCATCTCTGTTGCGGACAAGCCGGTTCCTGTTGTATTCCGGGCCTCCGGTAACAGAAAAGATAAAAATGGTATATTTCCGCCCAAAAATGAAAAGGCAGTTCGCATAATCGAAAGAGACATTGCCTGTGCAGCAGCTCTGACGAGATTATTGATAAAAATCTCCAAAAGCGAATTTGCTTCTTTGAAGACAACGGCATTATCGGCGATATTTTTAGTAACCGCATCACCGGCAGCTTCAAAACCCTTCTTTAGACTGCCGGTAAGGTCAACCGTGGTAACAATTGATTTTATTAACTTCTGGAAAAAATTATCCAGTTTTATCACACTGATTTCAATTTTGCTAAATGCCGTGCCAAACGGGTCGGAGGCCGGGTTATAATCATCAAGCGAAGTGTCACGGTTTTTGGAGGGGGGATAATAAAACGGGTCTTTATACCGATATTCGGGGGAGGCTCGTCTTTCGTTTGCGCGTGCTATTTTCTCTGCATAAATTTTGTTTAACCGGTCAGGACGGGCTGCTAAACTCTCCTTAATTAATTCCAAAAGAGGGTCTTTCTTCTCTTTGGTTTCTTCTTTGCTGGGTTTCGAACTTCCGGATGAAGATGCAGTTGGTTTGGGTGTTGCATCAGGACTTGTTTCCCCGAACTGGAAATTAGACCCCGCAGTTAGTTTGGTTATTTCTTTAATTCCGCTTTCGTAAATAACACCCATGTTATCTATTTCGGTAAGGTTTTTTCTGATTTTTGTTAAAAGGTCATCTGCTGTACTCAGCCACGGTTTCGAATCATACTGAGATGGAACGCCACCTTGTGAAATTGCTGACTGGGCCATTTGCTTCTTTTGGTTGATTGCATTACGAATATCTGCATCAGAAAGACCATATTTATCTCGGAGAGCATTATATTCTTTCGTTATCCCCTCGGTTTGCGTCCTTAATTCTAATATTTTCGTCATCTGAACTGCTAAAGCATCTGCCATTTTAACCAGTACTTTCTCCATAATCATATTGTTAAGTTTCGTGGCTAATTGTATATTTACATTATTAAGGGCTATTGAGAGGTTATCTTCGTCAACCTTATGGTTTTTTAACTGTCCCAGATAAGGTTTATATTCATTGTTAAGCTTGTTAATCCAATATTTTTTACTTTGTACTTCAAGAGTGCCGGCTGCCAAAGCGGCGGAAACAGCTTGAATTTGGATTTGCTGCATAATAAGTTTTTTAATATCAGCATCCTCGGCAAATGTTTTCTCAACTACAGCGGCTTTCATTTTTTTTAATTTACCTGTAGTTTCATCAGTTTCCCCCGAAACTTTTTTCAGGATTCCGGGTAACAGTTGAAAAACCATCACCGCCGCGTTAACTGCGAACAGCACGCCCGTCGGGCCTGAAAGCATACCAAGCATTGCCTTAAAAGCACCCCCCACAGAACCTGTTTCACCCTTGAGTTTTTGAAATGAAGAAACAAGCGGGTCGATATTGTTTGCAATTCCTATGAACCCGTAAGGCAGATCTTGAAGAACTCTGTTAAAATTTGTTAATGCAAAGGCAGCAGAGTTAGAACCTGATCCATCTGCTGCCATTTTGGATAATTTTTCATCAGCATGCTCAGCTGATTTTGAAACACGATCCAGGCTTTCCGCGCTTGTTCCGGTATCGACACCAATACGATACTTCACTGTATATTCACTCATTCATTCCTCCGTTGGCAAATTAGCAATTGCCTGGTTAATCTCCTCAACTTTTCTAATATAAAAATACTCCAGACAAACTTTGTATGGAGTATCAAGTATTGAATTTCGGCGAGAGAGGTCGCCTTGAGAGAGAAAATAGATAAAACCCTCGATTTCAGATGTTTCAGCTGTTAGATATCGTTTTCTTCTTTTAGTGATTCGGAAAAGTTCTGATTCGAGCCATTCTGTTCGTTCACTGAGAGGGCGCATTTTTTGATGATACTCAGACTCCAATTTTTTTTTTGAGCGAAATATTCAGCAATTATTTCAGTGAACTGGCTCTCGGTAACATCCAAATAATCAACCGGTTTATCTGCTTTTAAGAGTATTTGTAGAAGGCGTTCTGCGTCCTCTAATTCCAAACCATTTGACTGAGATCGTACCATCATTTCATCGATTTCCTTCACTTCTCTTAGCGTCTGGTCAAAATTAACCCTGCAGTTCACCCCGGCTATTACAAATATCTTTTCATCTTCCATCAAAGCACCGTATAGATAATTGTAATGTCAACCCCACCGGAAGCGGGCCAAGCCGAACAATCCACCGCCACCTTCCCGGAAGTGGTGAAATAAGTTCCGACGGCATCGGGTTCGTAAAACAAAACTCTATTATCGGGGAGCGTTTCTTCCGTAAGCACATTGTTGGCATCTGGGTTCTCTAAGGTTATGGTGCCGGATAAGGTTACTACGGTTTTTGCCACAACGCCCAGGATCACAGTACCTATCGGGAATGTGAAAGGAAATTGCCCATCGTCAGTGAGAATCTGTCGAACTTTCATAAGTTGGATTGCAGAAGACTGAAGTGGAGGTAAAATTGCACCCCCTAAAACTGTTACTGAACCCTGATATAAAAGTTCATAGTTACCCGTACCGCCATTATTAAAATAAAGCCGGTACCAACAGAGTGACGGCCAGGACAGTACCTCATTACTGTCAGGGTCAAAAGAGATATATCCGCCCGAAACATCAAGTTCGGTTTCGGAAAAACTTCTGAATGGTTCCTGAAAAGAAGAGTCTTTATAGATATGAATAAATACCTTGTCACCGGTGCCCGCTCCCGCTACAGAAAATGAGTGGGTCGGGGCGTATGTTTCAGGCTGAAAGCTAAGGTTTTGGGTTGTGACTGACATGTTTCAATCCTATTTTGTGTAGTTAAAAGTAAAGTTGTCGGCGACCACAGATGAGGTGATCAGATGTGGATTAACAGAGCCGGTAAATTTAAGTTTCAAGAATCGTGTGGTGTGATTCCAATCGATCTCTTTAGTACGGGTTAAGACACCTGCAGCAAATTTGTGTTCTTCTGTCTTACCGGCGTCAGAATAGGCAACTTTATAGTTTATGGCAGGTGAGATACCATTGGTCCGTTTATCATTACCATCTCCGAAAGCCTTAAGATCTGTGATTGAGGCCTTGTCCAGCGTAACAGAAAGTTCGATGAGTATTCGTCGCGGAATAGATTTCTTAAGGTAATTTTCACCCGAGTCAGATTTCAACCCGAAGGATAAATCCACTATCTCTTCGCCGGTGAAAAGAGCGGGTGTGCTTCCCCATGAAAAAGAGATAAACTCCTGAAAACTTCTCTGGTCCATAACATTAGAACCGGGTTCATAAAGCGGCGGTGTGTTTCCGAAATGAATATAATCATCAGTCACAGCGTTGCTGATTATCGACTCGTAAATTCTTTCGGGAAATCTTCTAAGCAAAGAAACAGTGTAAAAGCGCTTAAGCGCAGACCACCCATACTCAAAGTTCAAGCCCAGACAATTACTCCCGACGAATTTCAGAACCCCATCATGTACGCCGTTTTTTACTTCGCCAAGAAATTCTGCTGATACCCCACCATCCTTGTAAAACGCTAAGAGTGGGATAAGTGGGACATAGCCACCGGCACCATTTGAAAGGACGGTTGCATTGAACGCCACTTCTGTCATGTCAGAGATCACTCTTTCTTCATAATCTTTAACATCCTCAACATCTTTTACTTTCAAGGAGCGCTCTTCGCTAAAGAAGAGAGGCAAAACCGGGTTTTTTGTACCGGCGCGATCAAAGAGCATTACTCGTCTAAAATTGGATATTGTATTCATACATTCTTCCTTTATAAGTGAATTTTCAAACCTTTTTTGCTATCAGTTCCGTATCCAATGCAGGACAATTGTAATAGTGCCTTAAATTTAAGGGTAAATCTAAACATTACTTTATTGCGCCGGAAGTGAAAACTAAACCCAGAACCACCGCTGTGCATGTCGCAACACCTACCCAGAAACGATCATACCAAGGGACTTCAACCCCCTCAATTCTGCTTTGTATTTTAAGCGTGTCAACCGTTGTTATCTTAATTGTATCTGTTCCTGAAATTTCCGGATATTTAATTATAGAAGCGACTTCGAGCCTCAGGCTGTCTATAGCCGGAAATGTTGTGCCCGTTACCCGAATCTGATTATTATCGTCTGTAATTGTGGTATCAAACCGGGAAGAATCGTTGTTAAATCTGATAATTTTTTCCTCTTTAATTCTGATAATTTCCCTGGTTTTTGTTTCTTTCCAAACAGTATCCACAATGCTAATCCTGATCGTGTCGGGCGACCCGGATTTTAACACTATCTGCTGTTGCAATCTTTGGTTGGGGTTGATAAAGAAGTAAAACACAACAAATCCTGCAATAACTGCAAAAAGAATTATGTAGATTACGCCGTTATTAATACTCATTTGCGCCCGATTTGAATCTTTTTGCTAAGGCATTTCCGCCATAATATACACCTGTTACCGCCGAAATCCCCATGCCAAGCTGAAAAGCAAACGCAGGGATTTCTGTTGAATTAATGAAGCGAAATACCAAAACAAGTATAAATAAGACCGCATATGTGGCTAAACTAAACAGAAACGCTGAATATTTCCTCCATCCAATACTTATCTTCATGGCTTCCACACCTCATAAAAACAGTTAGATTTAAGGATTCCGGCGTCTTTCAGCCAGTCGGAGACGGAAAAACCGGGGCACAGAGTATTCTGCCTTTTGTTCCAGTTCTCATAGTCCGGGAATTCACGATGCCCGCCAATTAAGATATTTGGAATTTGCCGGATAAGTTCCCTGAAAAGTTCCAAAAGCAGTCTTTCCTGTGTTGAAGACATCTTGTATCCAACGATTGTTTCAAAACATATGTGCAGGGCTTTGATTCCGATGTACTCTTCATTGCTTGGAAATTTCGACCATCGATTCCACCATGATCTTCCGGAGGCTCTACAACCATTTGCTCTTGTTCCAATCGGCTCAAGTTCTTCAATTATTCCGTCGTGGTTTAGAAAAAGATGATATCCATCGGCTTTCCAACCAAGCGTATTTTTATGATACCGGGTAATTGCTTCACCTGATGTGTCTGCATTTGCCACACCGACATAATGAAGCGGGAGGTAACGAATACCTTTTCCTTTTGCTTCTTTTGCGATTCTTACTATTGCCTCATGTGTTAAAAAATAAGCCTTAGGCTTAACAAACATTCTTCTTAAAAAGCTGTTTATTTTCATTTTCTACCTTTCACTTGTTATCCGGCTTTGATTAAGGGATTATCATTTAATCCAAAACCAATTGTAGCCGAAAATGTGCCCGAGTGAGAATGACATGTAGTACCCGGGGATAAAAAGCAGGCTCCATGGTGTTTCACCCAAGGAACCTGCATGAGCTACTGAGATGTAAGTGATTAAACCTGACATTAATACCATAAAAGTTTTCAGCAGGTGCCAACCATCTGCAAGAAATACCAAAATATGTTTTTTAAGCCGGGTTCGTTTGCCCGGCGAATAAGCACCTTTTGATAACCAGTAATCTGTTTGAAAGATGAAGTCAGACACCTTAAACTTTATTGCATCCATTCCGGCATTGAAAACTCCCTGAAGAAACGCACAATAAATGATGAGGATAATGCCGTTAAAGATCATATAGTACCACCTGAAAAGATTGTGGCGGGCACAGATACCTCGAGTATGTATCGCCACCTGCCATTATTTTCCCCCATTAGTTCATCAGAAGAAACAGTGATTCGTTTGCCGGGCTGGCGCCAGCTGACTGTCATTTCATAATTTATGAGCCCTGAAATAATTGCATCAAGATAATCTTCGGGTAACATTCTCCCCGGCACACTCAGGCTTTCAATGGTTACCGAGATAGTTATTTCACGATTTTGATTTACTGCATAAGAAACTTTGTTATCACTATACCGGGAGCCTTTATACAGCACCAGAATGTGCCCCCCATCATCCAAATCATCATAATTTTCAAGGTTTGCCGGGAGATAAATTTTTAACTTATCCGCAGGTGAAACTAACCCCGCCATAACATTCTCAATTATATCAGCTACAATAGCCTTCGCTTCTGATGTCATTCCGGGCATTTATAAATATCCCTCCAGATTATAAGTTTTATCTGCATTCGTTTTGTTTACCGCCATCCCTCCGCCCGGTGAATTTTCTTCAGATGTGTTAACATTTAGTATGCGATTTCCTTTTGCAATTTCGTTTAACTCCTTTTTTGCATCGTCGTATTGTTTTACGATCAGTTCAGGGATATCCCGAAAACGCCGCTTAAACAAATTATAAACAGAGATATCCACACAGATATCCACAATTCGTGCAGGTATTGGAGATAAGGGAACAGTGTATCTCCCGGCACAGGCGAAATCAATTTCAGTACCGGCAGAAATGATTGCAGCTTCAACCAGAAGCCTTCCTGCATCAGATGTGTCTTCAAAGTCGGGTTCACTGCCCGAATCGGAAACAAGTCTGATAATCTCCTGTACGGATATTCTTTTCTGCAAGTCAGCAAGGGAGCAGTACATTAATGTTTCACTTTCGCCGGATACTCAAAATCGTTAATTACCTCTAAAACGCGCCAATATTTTAACTTTAATGTTAACAGCCTTTCCGTTGCCTGCAGTGCCGATGAACACAAGCCTGGAATACAACGGCATTTTCATCGTATCGTAATATACGGAAGAAACATTTGCACTGTCATTTTCACAAATGAATCGATTCAGGAATCTCCAAGTACCCGGTAACCAATTTTCTTCTCTGAACGCAGTAATACTTACGGAATCAGAATTTTGGGTGAACCGTCTGAATATCCTAAAATTATTGTCACAGTAAGAAAGATTAAAAGGAGCGGAGATAAGAGTATCAGTACCGCTGAGAGTACCCTCATACCTTATAACCTTCCAGCCGTTTTCATGCGTAACTTTTCCGTTTAACCCGGGCAACCAGGCAGTTTGACCGACTATTTCATGCGAGAAAAAGAGGGGCAGGCAAACTAAAATAGTTAAAAATATTTTTTTCAATTTTGTCTTCCTTTTTTTATAATAGTTACTTAAAAAAAATCGGGGCGGGTTGTTATAACAACTTCCGCCACCGAGAGGGGAACAGAGATAATGTTAAATTATTTCTATTCCTGCAAGTTGTCCTACTGCCTTATCGTTAACCAGAACCAGATCAGCATCAAGTTCAACACTGTGATTATAGTGTACACCAATCAACCCCAAATCAAGCACTTCCAACCCCTTGTTGGTTGCAATGGTAAGATCATCTGAGGTGCCGAACGAAGCCGCGTATATTGAAGTTGTTGCCGAATTGTTACCACAAACTTCGTTTGCCGGTAGAATCTCACCGCCTGAAGCATTATATCCCGGGTTAATCAATGGGACGCCGTCGAAAGAAGGTATCAGCACTCCAAACTCGTTTGGCGTCCTTTCTATATGTCCTTCAGCAATTGTCGTTAGCCTGGCGATAACAGATCCGTTCATAAAAAGCGCACCGGCACCGCCGTCAAGCAAACTTATGAGGTAATGGATGTACTCCAGAAAAGCCTGCTGGCTCTTACGCGCCGTATTATCACTGCCGGCGAGCACTTGAAAACCATCGTTAAGGGGAACAAATTTTTGGCCTGCCGGCATAATTGCCTTAAGCCCGTTAAAAGAAGTTGCTGAGATAACCCCGTTGAAAAACTTATCATTAAAGTTTTTTGCCAGATTCTTCACGAAATTCATCAATTCTGTTGCTCGGACAGACCCGATATCAGCACCTCTTCGCTCGTGAGCTCTGTCCACCTGCACCAGACCACCAAATATTTTCAGTGCCACGGAAGCAAACTGAGGGGTGATATGATTATCGGCATAATTGCTGTCTAACGCCCTGAACTCGCCTCCGGTGGCAGTGGCTGCTTTTCTTTTGTTATCTGCATTGCCGGTCATCGAATAGAATTCAGCTAACTGCAAAAGAGCCGATTTTTTCATCAGCTCTTCTAATGCCGAGAGAGTTAAAGTGTCATTGTTGCTTATTTCCCTAAGCTTCATCGTAGTTCTCCATAGATTTTTTAATAAATTGCGCCAATTCTTTTCCGGCAAGCGGTTTTGCTTCATCAGTAGGCTGGTCTCCGGCGGCAAATTGCAGTCCCGGGATTCTTCCCGGAGTTACAATACTTGGAAGTGATTTTATCAACTCCCTAAATATTTTTGAGGCTTCAGGCTCAGCTTCTGCAAAGTTTAAGGCGCCATCAGTGCCAACTGAATTCAAATGCATCAGCACATTAATAACTTTTCCTTTAGCATCAGGTTTGATTCTTCCCTCGGCCACCTGTGCATCTGCGAAAGCAGCGAACTCGGTTTGCTTTTCAGCTTTTATTTTTTCCAGAAGTTGTTTTTCCAATTGAGCCACCTTATTTTCTGCTGCAGTAACCCTCCTTAAAAGTTCCTCAGACGCACTGCATTCAGGGGTTGAACTCTCTTCTTCTTCTTCTTTCTTGGTTTTTTCTTTCTTGCTGTCGCTTTCCACCGGTGCTGGAATAATATCCCCAACTGCGTATTCAGCCGCTTCTGCATCATTAGAGAACTCAACCGGTTTCAATCCGGTTACTGCCGGCGGTACAGCACCCAAAAACCCGATATGACGAACGCTACCATCCTTGTTAATTGAGATTGATATGTTTTTGTATCTGCCGGCTTTTACCAGCTCTTCGAAGCCGGGATCGACCTGGTCGAGTTGTGCAAAAAGGGATTCGCCCTCTCTTTCGATGACTTTAGCCCAACCGTAAGCCGGGTCAGCCAACTTAGGGTGCCCTATTACAGCCGGTATTTCTTTCCCTGCACTTGCTGCTACAATTGAATCCAGATCAGCCACTGTAAAGGTTCGAGCCTCCCCTTGCATAGGTTTATGCACCCCCGTCTTAAAAATTTCTATCCGCAAAGCGAAATCCTTTCCTTTTTGACTGCAACTTAAGATTACCCGGATACCGTGAAAAGTGCAACATGCAATTTCTGACCCGCCCGGTAAAGATTAGATTAAGTTGCGTTTTCTCAATTTTATGGAACAAATATGGCTCAACTCTCATTCTTTCCGGAACTGCTTAAGAACGGATCACCCATCGTTGTGGTTGCCGGAATACTTTTTGCAATTTGGTTATACTCTTCAAAGGCTTATCTGCAACTGTATAAGTCACAGATGAAACAAATGAACGATAATTTGTTAAACATGATGGAATATCACACTGAAAGCAATAAACAGATATTGGTTGAGTTAACCAGATATATCCATGAAGATCATAAAATAAAACTAATGATCAATGAAACCCTCAGCAGGATGGAGGTTAAAATTGATAATCTTAAGGACATAGTGAAAAATGAACGGTAGAAGAACCCTAATAATTGGCAAATATCAGGAACTTAAATCCTCTCTCAGGAAAAAATCGTTAACCGTAACCACTTTTAGACAGAGACTTGCAGAGGAAATCGACCCATTGTTCAGGGAGTTCGAGCAAATAGATTTTGAGAAAGTAGAAAACTTTGTGAGCACTCTAAAAACCTTACAGCAGGATATTATTGAAATCAAAGAGAAAATGGACGAGATTGATGAAACCTACAAAATTGAATAAAGAGCAGGTAAAAGCAGAAGCTTTTGAGTACTATGTCAAAAAAGGAATGTCAATCGACACTATATTCAGAATACTCCCGGAGGGTTGTGTAAGTCGGAAAACTTTATTTAATTGGAAAGAAAGGGGGGAATGGGATCAGGCAAAAGTAAAATTTTTTAACCGTGCCAAGGGCTTTGATGAAACACTTTGGGGGTTGGCCGAAATCTACGCCGAAGCGGCCAGGGAGAACCCAGACCCGCAACTGGCTTATTCTATCTCATCTTTGGTAACTGCACTGATGAATAATAAAAAACTAAAATCTGCAATTTCAGATGAACTTAAAGAGAGTGAAGGTGAACAGAAAAAGAGTTCAAATATCTCCAAGGAAACTCTTGCGAAGATTCACGAACTACTCGGTTTGAAATCGTAAAAATCCATTCTAAGCGACGATCTTTTCAGAATGATAAGATTATATGGCTTTAAAATAGTTAAACGATTTTAAACGGGTGTGAAACGTTTTTAAATGGGTATAGGCTATATGACCAAGATAAAAAAACAGTCCGCAGAGAGCGGAAACAAGCAACCTCCCTATTTTCTCCCTTATCAGGTTGAATGGCTAAAAAACAGAGACAGAGTAAAAATTTGGGAGAAATCCCGGAGAATTGGGGCAACTTATGTCCAAGCCTATGAAGATGTCGAAGATTGTATTACCAAAAAAGTGCCCTCCGTTTGGTTTTCCAGTGCTGATGAATCAGCCGCAAGAGAATATATTTATTATTGTGCTATGTGGGCAAAACTATTTCAAGTCGTGGCACAAGACGCGGGGGAAGAAGCGCTTGATGGAGAAAAGGATATAAAAGTGTTCTTTATTCAGTTTGCCAACGGAACGCGCATTAATGCCCTTTCATCAAATCCCAAGGCGTTTCGCTCAAAGGGGGGGAAAGTAATTTTAGATGAGTTCGCCTTTCACAAAAATGCAAGGGAACTATGGTCAGCTGCAAAACCTGCAACAACCTGGGGGTTTCCTTTACGCATTTTATCAACCCATAATGGCAAAAACTGCCTTTACTATGAATTTGTGCACGCCGCCAAAAGGAACGGATGGTGGAAGCAAACTACTACCATCCAAACTGCCGTAAGTCAAGGGCTTGCTGATAAGATTCTGGGAAGAAGTCTTTCTGATAAGGAAAGACTTGAGTGGATTGATCAAGAGGAAAAAAATTGCTCTGATATACATACCTGGAATCAGGAATATTGTTGTATAGCGATAGATGAGACCACTGCTTTTCTGCCTTATGACCTCATTGCGGCTTGTGAAAATGAGAGTTGCGGGCACTCTTTGAGTGCTACGCCGGAAACTATTGCACAGCTTACTAATAAATCGGACTCACTTTTCATCGGGATGGATATAGGAAGAAAAAAAGACCTTTCAGTTATCTGGGTTGGTCAGGATGTTGCAGGCTTTATCATTACACTTGGCGTCTGGGTAATGGAGAGAACGCCGTTTCACATCCAAAAGTCTCTACTGTTTAGCCTGTTAAACCTCCCACAAGTCAGAAGAGTATGTATCGACGAAACAGGAATAGGCATCCAGATTGCCGAGGAAGCCCGATTTGCCTTTGGGTCTAAAGTCGAACCGGTCTGGTTCACCGGCAGAGCAAAGGAGGAGATAGCATTTCAGTTGCTGCGAAAATTTGAGGATCGGCATATAGCAATTCCTGCCAATGATGACATCAGAAATGATTTACACAGCATACAAAAAATCACCACCGCTGCGGGTAACATAAGATTCGATCAGGCAGCCGGTAATAATGTGGTAGGACATGCTGACAGATTTTGGGCGCTTGGGCTGATGGTTCATGCTGCCTGCTCCACACCGGCAGCATTTTTCCCGATCACCGGAAAAAAAAGAGAGTCAAAACAACTTCTAAAAGGATACTTCAATGGCTAAGAACTTAGAAAAACATATCGCTCAGATGTCTTACTCACAAATACAGAAACTTTTGCCAGACCCCGATAAGATTCTGCAGAGAGCGGGAAAAGGTTTAGAAGCCTATCGCGACCTAATGGTTGACGAACATCTTTATAGCGTACGGCAGCAGAGGGAGTTAAAGCTCCAAAGCATGCAATGGGAGCTTTACCGTTCGGAGGCAGCGGATGCCGTTTATAATCTGGTTAACGACTGTTTAAAGAATCTTAAAATTTACGAGTTAATAAAATACATTCTGGACGCCAGGTTTATGGGTACCGCGATTATTGAGATAATTTGGGGGCAAAAAAAAGGGTATTGGGTGCCTGTGCAACTTGAGCCAAAACCAATTGAGTGGTTTAAATTAAAACCTGATCTGTCATGGCGGATGTATCTTCCTCAAAATGGTGCCCAGAATTTTAATGGAGAGGGTGAATCACTGCCTGATTATAAATTTCTTATAATCCAAAATTCAGCCGATCCACTATCACCCTATGGTGAAAAAATATTAAAAAGATGTTTCTGGCCCGTAACATTAAAAAGAGGAGGGCTGAAGTTTTGGGCAAAATATACTGAAAAATACGGGATGCCCCAATGGATTGGAAAACTCCCCCCGGGTACCCCACAAGAAAGCATTGACAAATTAGGAGATGTCCTTGAATTGCTTTTTGATGACGGTGTGGCTGTGATCCCGGCAGATGGTTCTGTTGAGCCAATGAATCCAAACGCCTCAGCAAACTCCGAAAACTATGAAAAGTACCTTTCTCACCTTGAAAATGCAATTTCCAAAGCAGTTTTGACGCAAACTTTGACAACGCAGCTCGGTGATACCGGAAGCTATAGCGCAACCCAATCGCACGCTAACACCCTTGAAGATATCGCAAAAGCTGATGCGCAATTTGTCAGCGAAGCAATTGGCACCCTTATCAGATATATCGTTGAACTGAATTTCTCAGATATTCCCGATGATTTACCCAAATTTGTTATGTTTTTTGAGGACGAGGTAGATAAGGTAATAGCTGATCGTGATAAGATTCTCACTGAGATGGGGCTAAAGCTTAATAAGGCTTACTTTGCCAGGACATACAACCTTCAAGAGGATGAGTTTGAAATTGAGCCGGTAAAAAGTGCATCTGCAGAGTTTGCGGAAGGCTCACCCGGGAGCGCATTTACACCACCGGCGCCACTTAATGATTTGTCGGCTACGCTTATCAACGCCGCAGTCGCGAAAATTCAGGAGTTTTCCTCTTTTGATGAATTGCTTGAAAATCTCGACAAGTTGTATTCTGCGTTGGATGTTGTGAAAATCAGAGAAGCACTCGCAAAAGAAAGTTTGGCAGCGCAAATAAAAGGCTCAGCAGATGCTAACGGATGATATCTTTAATTTTAGTTTTGACCTTGAACCTGAAGAGGTGGTAAAATATTTAAAAGATAAAGGAATCCAAACCTCTTACAATTGGTATGAACTGTGGCAGTCTGCCAACAACCATTCTTTTACAGTTGCGAAGGTGCTTCAAACAGATCTGCTTGCCCAGATTCAAAACAGCATGGTTAAAGCAATCAGTTCAGGTCAAACTATAGAAGAGTGGAAAAGACAGATTCGTCCTGAGTTGATTCAGAACGGCTGGTGGGGCGAGGTAAAGGCTTCAGATATACCCGGATTCGACCAAAGCAAATACCCAAATATCGATCCAAATAAAACAGTGCAATTAGGATCGAATAAAAGACTAAAAACTATCTTTTACACAAACCGGACTGTTGCGTATTCACAGGCAAGATATAAAACACTCATCGATAACTCAAAAAACCGCCCTTTCTGGCAGTATATAGCCGTTGAAGATTCAAGAACCAGAGACTCCCACATGGCTCTCTCGGGCAAGGTTTGGCGCTTTGATGATCCTGTTTGGGATGTAATATTTCCCCCGAATGACTGGGGGTGCAGATGTACAGTGAGAGCACTTTCGCAGGCTCAATTAAATGAGGAAAATCTTTCACTTGCCTCACCACCATCTCAAAATGAAATTTCTGCAAGCGTTAAGCAGGAATGGGCGTACAATAGTGGCTCCACTAATCTTGGCTTAGCGGGTGCCTTCTGGGATGCTTATCGAAATTTGGCAGGCGAAGCACTTAAGGAAACCGCTCTGAAAATGTTGGTTAATTCAACTCAGTGGAAAGAAATGTTAAGAGAGTACACCGAAAGGGCGCTTAACCCCAAAATTATCAACGGTAAACCTTACATCGATAATAGCCAATTTGCTGTCGGTTTCCTGTCAGATACCCAAATAAAGAAAATGGAATCAGTCGGTGTCTATCCTAAAACCGGAATATTAACTGTTTCCGTTAAGGAGATTATTCACTCGATTAAACCGGATCAGGGCAAGCGGGTATCGTTAACAGTTGAACAATTTTTGGAGGAACTGAAGGTACTTCAGAATGAGACATTTTTATTTGACAGTCAAAATAACAGGTTTATTTTATTCAACAGTGAAACAAATACGAAGTTCATCCTGGCGATTAATTATGCTAAAAAAGGCAGGTTTTACAACCAGATACTGACATTTTATAAAAAGGAATTGTATGACACAAGCAGAAAAAGTGTTATTGTATTATAATATAGTTGCGATATGGGAGGCCGGCAGTCCCTCCATACAGAGCCTTACATCCCGATACATCGGGAGACTCCCGGCAAGCGACGCCGAAAATTTCTTGCTGTCACATCGCAAAACCGAGTAATTAAGTTGCAAGATAATAAATTTATTGAAATCATCAAGAACATGAAAGATAAAACCGGCGATCTTACATCGCTGCATCAACTTATTGCCGGTGAAATGGACGATGCAGTGCACAGAAACTTCCGCCGCGAACAAGCCGGAGATGAAGGAGAAAAGTGGAAACCGCTTGCTAAATCTACCCTGCAAAACCGTAAAACAAAACGCATAAAGATACTCCAAAGAAGAGGAGCCGGAGGAGGTCTTTTAGGCTCGATTATAACAACATACAACAAGGACTATGCAGAGATAGGAACGAATCTTCAATATGCCGCTATCCATCAGTTCGGTGGTGTAATCAATAAAGCTGCGAAGTCCGAAACCTTCATACGAAAAAGATGGAAAAAGGACAAATTTAACAAAAAGGGGGATTTAATTCACAAAAAAGGTCAGTTCCGAAGAGGCACTTCAGGAGGCAAAGGATTTACTTTCAGAGCACATTCAATAATTATCCCTGCAAGACCCTATATTGCGCTAACTGAGAAAAACCACAGAATAATTGTTTCCGAAATAGCACGCTTCATTGGTGGATTATAAATAAAAGAGGCTGCTCATTTGAGACAGCCTCCGGCAGGGTTTGAAATGTAAAAAAAGTTTAATCGAATAAAGTCGGGCCCTTTTTCTCTTTCAGGGTAGCATACACAAATCTTTGAGATACTTCAAGCACGCGTGCTATGTGAGAAGGGGTGTATTTGTGACGGTTCATTCTGATCCACCACTTTTTTGCCGAGTACAAAGGCGCATTGGAAAAAAGAACGCTGGTCTTCCGAAAACGGTCGTATAATTCAATAGCTTTCTCTTTCCCGACAATCTGAGCGATTTCCTTAAAATCCTCTCCAAACTCATTCAAAGGTACTTCTTCATACCAGCGTTCATTTTTCATAAAGCTTCAATTGCCTTCTTTAGTTTTCGTATCTGATACACTGTTAACCATTCTATCCTGTCAACTCCTGTAATCCGTTTTGTAAATGCCGAAAGTGCCTGCCGGGTCTTCACACGGGCTTTTGTCATCCATAACCCTTCGATCATCCTGAGTTGTGCAGTTGTTGCATGGTTACCGGTTCCGCTGTCGTTCCCGCGTAAACGGTTATCTTTAAGCTTCCACCCCAACTTCTCCAGTCCTTTCATTAAGGTGGAAAACTGGCGGGCGCTTAGGTCTTTTGCTGTTTGCACGCCGTATTGGCTTAACAGCTCCCTGTATTCATCCTCAGTAAAACCAAGCCGGGAAGTGGCGGTGCGGAAACCCACCACACCGGAGGGGAACTCTAAACTCTTTTTCTTCTGGAACTCTGCCTTGTTGGCAAGGCAAAAGGCTTCTATCTCTTTTTGCAGGTTCTCGATTTTCCCGCGATGTTCGGCGGTATCCTGCTCGAAATTCTCGCGCAAGGATGTTATCCTTAAGTTTAGCGTCGCTTCTTTCTTTTGGATTTCCGCGGTATAAAACGCTAAGTCAGTTAGGGCGCTTTCCAAGCTGTATGCCTGGCTTCCTGTTAGCCGTTTAATTTTCATTGTAGTCCTCGGGGGTTTTGGGTTTATAGATTTGTATTAATTTGCTTCGTAAAACACAGTTTTCTATCATTATGTCGTGCCACTTTGCAGCGCTTAAGACAGAGGAGATAAAAATGCCCAAAATAACTCCAATGCACATAGCTACTATTGTCCAAAACATCACACACCTCTCATTTCTGCGGTTGCTAATTTATTGGCAAAATATTCCGCCATTTCTTTTACTTCTTCATACTCCGCCCTTTCCCGGGTGGTGGCCTGTCCCGATTGCTCACGGCGCAGGATTTCGCGCCTAATAGTTAGCCTGTATTCTTCCACTGCCTGCCACACATTCTCAGCCTCATGGAACGCTTCAATACAAGCCTTCCCGAGCGCTTCAAATTTTGCTATTCGCCATTTTTCGGCATCAGCGATTATATTCTGGGTCATGTTCAATCCTCCATGTTAAACTTTTTAATTCCTTCTCTAATTCACTTAGCTTCGCCCGGATCGCGTGTATCTTCTCCGGCTCTTCACGCAAGTTTGGGCATGCCAGCAACTGCTCAAATTTCGCCCGCATAAATCTGGCTTGCGTCAAGATAGAGCGGCTTTCGCGCATAAGGTCAAAGCCCGGTTCTTCATCATCGGGTAAAGCAATCTTTGTTTCGCCCTCTAAAATCCGGGTTGCAAGTGCGTCGTACGACATATATCGCATTTCCTGTATTGTCATACTGCCTTTTTCTAAGATAAGCACGCCGGTATCGGTAAGCATTTTCATGCGTTCCGCCGGAATTTTGGATACAAGCAGGTATAGCTTTTTTATCCCAATATCCCACAACTCCGTAATGTACTCCCGTGTACTTTGTAACACCGGTGTTACATCTTCGGGCTTTCCGGTTAAAAGAAATACCCGGAAAGTGCTGTTAAGGTCTATGTTCATTGTCTGAACAAACACATCGGCAACACGCACATATCTGTAGGCCTGCATACGGTTAAACGGAAGGTATTTATTTATGTACTCGCTCTGGGTTTTACACCCAAGCTCAAGGTACAACTCCTCGTCGAAAATTCGTTTTAAGGCAAGAGCGGAAATAAACATCCCATTTACGGCGTAAGAGTGCAGCTTTTGAGCGGTTTCTGATACCTTTCTTTGCGCTTCAACTAAAATATTCTCTTCATCCATTTCACACCTATAATAATATAGCGTTGGCTGAAGCGATCGTCTTCTCGTCAAGGAATAAGGAATCTGTAACGCCAACCCGGCTTTGCTGGTTTAGTTGCACATTTTTTATCAATAAAGTTAACCTTCGGGTGTTACCCTTACAGCTGGTATAGAAAAGCTGTCGTAAATCCTCATCTTCAAGTTCAGGGAAGTGCGCCGTTACTATCTTATCCACATCTGCTTCAGGCAAAGCCTCAAGATTAGCATAAGCGCCAACCCGGGTGAGAATTTGTTCGTTTACGCCCTTTGTACCATAAAGGTTTTGGTAGAGGCGGTGCATTCCGGCTAACAAAATACCAACATTCGCCTGGTCATGGACGGTGCGAAGAAGGTCAAGTGCGCGCTCATTAAGATACTCCGCCTGGTCAACTATTATCATGCGCCCCGAGTCCTTCAAACGGTTTATAACGGCTATTTTAAGCTCATTTATAGAGCCCTTAAAATCTCCGCCAAGTGTCTTTAAGATGGCTTTCATCAACTCGCGGGGACTAAATGCTGTGTCCACTTCTAAATAAATCACATCAGGGTTCTCTTTGGCATACCGCTTTAGGGCTTCGGTTTTGCCAACACCTGCCCGGCCCGTTACAACTCCAAAAGACACATGCACATGCACCCGCTGGCAGATTGCCAGAACCGTGTTGCTGTTTTGTGTGTCCACCCATACTTTACGCGTGGTGTTGGTTATCTGCCGGGTAAGCAGCAGATTAATATACTTCTCAAGGCTTCGCTCTACGCTGTCGATGTCGCCCATATACTTACCCGCAAAATACTGGCTCAATGCCGTTGCTGAAAGCCCCAGTGCTTTCGCCGCTGTGTTCTGGCTTTTTATCACACCCTGTGCTTTCAGCCGGTCGTAGTTTGCGATTATCCAATCGCGTTTTGATACATTCATTTTAGCTCCTGTTTTTTAGTTGTTCTTTAAGCTCCTCACCGGGCAGAAGGTGCTCCGCCCAGTCAAAAACGCCCGCCGTTTTAGGCGGTTCTAAAACTCTCTTTTCTCTGTTGTTTTTCTGCTTCCTTTTAGCATGCAGCTTCAGTTTTGTTGCCGTCGCCCCGCGGGAAGACTGGGATATATCCACCGGCACTAAAAGCCCGCTTAATTTCTCCGTAGCCTCCCTTTCGGCGGCAGAAACTAATGCCTGTTGTTGCTTAAGCGCTGCTTCCAATTTCGGGCGGTCTTCGTCTGTGCCGAGCAACCTCGCCGCCGGATGTTGCATCTCCGGCTCCATCGCTTCGCATACAAAACCTTTCTTATCATAGACCCAAATTCTCGTCGGGTCAATCAAGTCATACCGAATCATAAACCTGTGCTTTCCTTCACCCCTTTCGAGTCGGAAGAAAACATCGTTCCAGTAGTATCTTCCCCGGAAACGAATGCCGTTTCTGTACAGTGTCCGCACCTCTTCACGGGTCATAAGCTCGTCTAATTCCAACCGGGTTGCTACCCGGGTTTGGTACTCTTCCGAGCCGTAAATTTTATTAACACCTTCTGTAAATAATTCTCCTCTGGTGCGTCCCTTATTCCGCCCCGAAGTGATCTCTCTTTTGGCGTATTCATTTACCCAAATTGCAATAGAAATAATAGCCTGCTCTATTGTAATTCCCCCGCCCATATACTCCAATTTCTCCGCGTATAGTGCTCTGTGCAGCTTCTCATTCCTCAATAGCCGGGCAGGTTTCCTGTCTATAGAGTTCCCTGTATATGTGGGCATCTGTTTCTCGAACTCTAAGAAATCGGAGAAGAACCTCTCAACTACTTTTGCCTGTGCATTATATGGTTTGGCGAATATCGTCGCGATACCAATTCTTTCAAGGATGCCGCGTCCGATACTAAGATCGTCAGCGCGGTACCAGTCAGTTTGGTTTTTGGTCTGTTTCCCAACCGAGCGGTTCGCTCTGCCGTTATCTAACAGTATCACTTTCGGCTTAAATTTAAGTGTAAGTATCGCCCGTCTGATTGCGGAAGTGATTGCGTAAACATTCTCGGTGGGCATAATCTCAAAACCTACGGGCAAGCCGGTTTTTGCCTCAACCACCATTAATAGTGTCATTCTTTGCGGCTTACCCGTGGCAGGATTCAGTATCTCAAAATTTGTTGTGTGCCCGTCGAGAACCAGCATATCACCCACATCAATCCGGGCGTGATCCCGGGAAAGCGCGGGCACTGTGTTGTCAATCATTGCCTTTCGTCCGCGCCTGCACATCATTACTGTGCTGTAGTTAAGTTTCGTGTATTCAGTAAGGTGTCTCTGGTATGTTTTGCTGCTTTTTATGTCGGTAAATCCTTGCTCTTGCAGGGCTTTTATAGTGTATCTTATACAGGCTTCTTTGCTGTGGCACTCAGGCATAAGCCAGAAGCGCTCAAGCAGTTGTTTTTCCGTCTGGCTTAGTGTATCCCCAAGTTTTCTCCCCATTAAAGCGGGTCTTATTTCACCGGTTTGATACAGGCTTAGCCATCTGTAAAGCGTCGGTATGCTTACTTCCCCAAGTATTGCATACTCCGCCGGATACATTTTAAGCTCGTTAAAGTGTAGTATAAAATTCTCATCTGCCACCGCATAAGTTGTACCCGCTTTCTTAGCCGATTCTCTAAATTTTACCCACTCTTTTACTGTATTTTTGCGGGCAATCTCCTCCCGCGTGATCTTCTCAAGCTGAACTCTCTCCGGTTGCGGTTGCTGCAACGCCTGTGGTGCCTTAATCCCCACAAAACGGATTACCTTTTTCCGGTCACTATAACTGTAAACTTCATATCCTTCAGGAAGTTTGTTCCGCTGTGCCATCTTCTTGATAGCTTCGTATGTTAAGCCTCTCGTTTCTGCAAACTCAGCAAAACTCCATTCCATTTTGGCGGCGAATACCGGGTATCTGTCCTCACGCATTAGAAAAGTTCCGGTGTACTTCCGTAAAACTTATCACAATACTTCTTTGCCGTTTGGCTCTCTTCCAATACTTTCATCAGTGCCTCATCAACAGAATCTTTATTTGCTTTGCTCGGATCCGAAAAGAAAATCTTCAGCGCATTCAATGCTACAGCTGAAGCTTTCTGATAATCGTCATATATATCGATCGATTCCCCTCTCTTTGCCTTAAATCTGGGAATCTTTACAAGTATAAAACCACAAAGATTTGCAAGATGTGAAAGAATCGAGAAATCTTCTGCCGCTTTCATCAATGGGATCAGATTCTCTACAGGGAACTTTACCCCGGATTGATCCAGCGGCATGCACGCACGGTATAAGTAGTTTTCGCTTATGCCGGTTTCGTCTGCAAGCTGTTTTAGCGACTTGCGGTTACGGTGAGCTGTGCGATAGAGTAGTTCTTTAATGTTGTACATATTTGTTACTAAAATCTTTTTTAATTATTTTAATGGTTTGCTTTTGGCTTAATGCGTATATTAATATTGATAATTGGTTTTAGGCTGCTGTATCTTTTGCGATTGCCTCTATCTTTTTAAGCCAATATTCAGCCCTGGGACCCGATTTCTTCCCCGCTAAAAGCATGTGGATGTACGGCTGGCTGATCCCAAGGCGTCTGGCAATTTCAGCTTTATTTACAAGCTTGTAATCAATTTTAACTTTTTTCATTATTTGTTCAATGGGTTGTTAAACACTTTAAGTAATTTTTTAATAACTAAATGTAAAACTAAACAATTATTTGGCTAAAGTCAATACTTCACTAAATAATTATTTGTATTTTTTATGGAAATAGATAAAAAAAGTGTGGCTCAGCGCCTAAAAAGCTTCCTAATTACTCGTTTTGGGTCTGTAAAAGTTGCCGCAGAGGCTTTAGGAAAGACGCCGGACAACTTATATAATGGGTATCTAAATGGTAGAAGCATTCCCGGCGGGGAATTATTGGGGTTGCTTACAACATTTGGCTGCGATATTGACTGGCTTTTAACCGGCAAGATAAAGGAAAAGCCTTCTAAGTTAATTAAAGAGTTCCCATTAGTCAGCATGGTTGGTGCCGGCTCGGTTATTCCCTTTGATGACCAAACCCCACAAATGATCCCTTTCCCCTTTAAGGGTGAAGCCGTTGTTCTTAGAGTTGTGGGGGACAGTATGGCAAGCCTGATCAGTGATGGTGATCTGGTGTTGGTTGATATAATAAACCGTCCAAAGCTGGGTAATATTGTAGCTGTCAGAACAAAAGAAGAAGAGCAGTTTGTTAAATATTTTGGTGCTTATAACGAAGACACGGTTATGTTCTACTCACATAACGCCTATTATAGTCCTGTAACATTTAAAAAGAAGGAGATTATTACTATAAAGAAAGTAGTTTTCATTCTTAAAGATGTTGACTGGCCGGATACAATTAATAGTGGTGGAAAATGACGATATTTGCTTTTATTTGTCTTATCTCCCTTGGTTTAAATGCTCAGGAAGTTTCTTTAGGTGTTTCTGTGTATCCGGTATATCTTACTGGGGTGCAGGAGTCGAAGTTTTCATCATACCCGACACTTCTTTTATACTTATTACAGGCTTAGTCTTCTCCCAAGAGTACGGGGAACACGAAGTACCGGAATCTATGCCGGGAGCCCGCCAGCACCTCATAATTGGTGGGTATTTCGCAGCTTTCACCAACCCAAAAATACCCTTATTAAACGGCATTTAATTGGTTTTTTTATATCCACTTCAACCCCCTCAATTCTGCTTTGTATTTTACTAATAATATTCCTAATTTTGCACAATTAAGGAGCGCAAAATGAAACAATCGGAACTCAAAAAACAGAAGGAATTTCTATCTCAATTTGGCGCAGATTTTACGCGTCAGTACGAGAATTATAAGGATGGTAGCATTGTCTTTTCAGTGCTGTTTTTCCTCCTTGCAGCAACGATATTTTTAATCGGAATAGATAAGAAACAAGATGTATATTTATTCGCCTCACTTACTGCCGGTGCTTTTGGTATTTTATTTATATTTATTGCCGGCTTATTCAAGTTCATTCTGCAGATTAAGCACTTTAATTACCAGTTGTTAAAACAGCTGTCTAAGCTAAAAGAAGATAATCAACAGCTGTAACCCCTTTATTAAACAGAATTTAAACAGTGTTACGGCTTTTTTGGCGGTCTTCGCCCTCTTGTCCCGATAATTCAGGAAATTGGCGGAAATTTAGCGAGTTGTCCCGATATTGTCCCGTTATTTCCCAATTAACGGGACAAACTAATCAGAAAAAACCTTCGTGGAAGTCATAGGTTTTAAGGCTTAATTCGCTGTAACTCTTTTATTAAACAGTATTTAAACGCTGTTCAATCAATATGTAATAAAGTGTAATAATGTGTAAAAGTTGGACACAATTCTCACGCTCAAAAACATCTACTAACTCATTGGAATACAAACACTTATGCGAAATTTATGCTCACGGGCAATTTCTCATACCCCCTGTCTTGTCATAGCGTGCACCCCGCTGCGTGGAAATTATGTTGTTGATTTTGTGGTTCATCAGCGAGATTGAGTAGGGATGACGGTTCAGCGCCCTGATCTCACGCATTTCATCATCCGTCCAGTGAACCCCGAACTTGTAGCGCTCGTTTCTGCGACCCCGCTTCCATGCCTCTTCAAAAAAATTGAGGGATTCTAAGTGAAGCTCGCTGATCTCGGTGTGTGTTAAGTAGTTGCCCATTTTTCGCTTTTTTTAATGCAAATTTCGGGCTTACTGCCGGCCCCTTACAAGTGTAGCTTTTTAACCGTGTAAGGGTTTAACAGTTTTTTAGGGGAGGATACCGGCGCTCGGTTGCTTGCCCGCTTCGCTTTGGCTGTGCAACCTCGCTATGTGGTGTCCCCTCTGGGGACGGGTTTTCATCGCCTTCTCCGAAGGCGGCAAAAGGTAATAATGCCAAAGGTAAAAATCTAATCATCTTGTCCTGGCGAGCCGGGCGCCGCGGTCGCTGCCCCTGAGGTCGGGCATGCTGTCGTCACGAAGCGCCACACGGCAGTTCCGCGCGAAGCTGTACCAACTCCCGCCGCGAAGCACACGACGGGTGCCCGATGAGGGTCCCTTAGGATTCGTTTGGCCTGACGGTGCGTAGTAATTGCTCCAATACCAATCCCAACACCACTCCCCTACATTGCCGCTCATATCATAGATTCCTATTTCGTTCGGTTGCTTTAATCCAACTGCGTGAGTTTTATTGCCTGAATTATCCCCGTACCAGGCTACTTCTCCTGTGTTGTCGCTCCCGCTGTATTTATAATTCCTTGTCCGGTTCCCACCCCTTGCCGCATATTCCCATTCCGCCTCAGTTGGTAACCTGTAGCCGTTGGAATTTCCGGAACATTCAACTACAATTTCCGTTGAACCCATTAACGATTTCCAAAATCCGGTTGCCTTAGTTTCCCTAATAATATAGTATGGGTCAAGCCCTTCTAATTCACTTAATCTGTTGCAAAACTCAACCGCATCATACCACCTTATATTCTCAACAGGGAGTTTGGAACCTTTGAACCATGACGGATTTCTACCCATTACACTCTCCCACTGTGCCTGTGTAACCGGGTATTTACCAATTAAAAAACTATCCAATGTAACTTCGTGAACAGGTTGCTCATCTGAGTCACCTTCATCACTACCCATCCTAAATGTGCCGCCTTCAACTGAAACAAGTTCCATTCCGGTTTTGGTTTTTATCTCGTTCCCCGATTTTGCATCAGTTTGGAATTGTGAGTTTGCCATTTCCCGCTTAAGTGCATCTCTTCCGGCGTTTGATATGTTACCGCCACCCGATCCGGCGTTTGCAGGTATTCCAAACTTTGGCAGACCAAAATCAGAAGAGAAAGTACCGGCGAACCCTGAAGAATCACCCATTTCCTTAAAACCTGCCACTCCATGACCCGCACCAACATCACTTCCGTAAACGGTGGCACCGTCTTTTTCTAATTCTTCCAGTGCGTAGTACATCTCCATCGCACTTGAAAACCTTTTCTCTCTGTCCGGGTGAATTGCCTTCATCACATAGGCGGTAAGCTCATCTGAAATGCCGGGATAGAACTCTGTCGGTGGGGGAAGCTCACCGCTTATTATTCGGGCGTAAACTGCGGTGGGGGTGATGGTATCATCACCGGTGAAGGGAGTTTTGGCGCAGAGCATCTCGTAAAAGGTCATTCCGAGTGAATATACATCGGTACGAATATCTACGGATGAAGGATTAATTATTGATTCGGGACTCATATAAACCGGAGTACCTTTTACAACGGTTGATGCCCCCTGACCCGCCTCCAAAACTTTGGCTATTCCGAAATCTGCAATTTTAACCCGGTCATCCGATGTAATAAGGATGTTCGGCGGCTTCAAATCACGGTGAATAATCGGAGGATTATGTGAGTGGATGTAAGCCATTCCTTCCAACATCTGCTTAAAGAGATTAACCGCCCGGGAACGACGGATAGGCCCCACTTCTTTTTTGATTATCTCAGAAAGCGTTCGCCCCTCAACGAACTCCATAACGATGTAGTAGTTACCCTCATAATCAAAAATATCGGAAACGCCAACGATGTTCGGATGGCTGAGCGTTCTTAGCAGCTTCGCTTCGTTCAGAAAAAGCTTAAGCACTGTCGGGTTACTTCCGAACTGCTGCCACAACATCTTTACGGCATAAATTTCATCGAAATGCCGGTGGCGCGCTTTATACACAACACCCATTCCACCCTGCCCAAGTTGTTCAATCAGTTCGTAAACATGTACTGTTTTTGCCATTTTATATTATTTATGATTCCCAAAAAAGAAGTTTAATCCTTTATGCAAAATATCGATTTTTCCTTAAGAAACTGACCTGCAGGATTATTTTCATTATGCCCATTAAAACTTTGTACCAAAAGCATAAAAATATCCGTCCCAAAAGCCGGCTTCAGAATTTTCCAACTACAAACAACCACTACAGTTTTGTTCTCACAAGGCGGAAGCCTAAATTATTTCTGCCATAGACGGGCCAATGGTCCCCCCGATTAGAAACACGGGCATACTGTGCGGCGAAAAACCAACTGCCACCGCGCAACGCTTTTTGATCTCCGGTAATACCCCCAATAGGGTTGGTCTGACGGCGGCTACTATAGCCCACTTTCCAGTCCCAGCACCATTCCCACACATTTCCGGTCATGTCATAAATGCCAAGCTCGTTCGGAAGTTTAGTCCCCACATCATGCGGTCTGTATCCGGAGTTGCCTGCATACCAGGCAATAAGATCGATATTATTGCTTCCGCTGTATTTGAAATTTTTCGATTTTCGCCCTCCCCGTGCTGCGTACTCCCACTCGGCTTCAGTAGGTAACCTGTAACCGTTGGCGTAAAAATTGCAGGTAATATTTGTTCCTGTGCCGCTGTATGCAGGTTTTAACCCCTCTTTCTCGCTAAGTTTGTTGCAAAATTCGATTGCATCGTACCACGAAATTAATTCAACAGGAAGAGAAGCCCCCCTGTAGAAAGAAGGGTTTACCGGCATGATGCTATCCCATTGCGCCTGCGTTACTTCATATTTTGAGATGTAAAAATCGCTCAATGTAACCTCGTGCGCCGGATATTCGTCCTGCCAGCAATCGTAACCCTGTTCTGAAGTGCAGCCCATTAAAAATGTGCCCCCTTCAACGAAAACATACCCCTCCGGAACTTCTTCCTTTTTAACCGGAGCGGCCGCAGGTTTTTGAGCAGTTTCCTCAGAACTTAATTCCCGTATCAACATATAAACGGTTACACTGAATAAAACCACTCCTAAAATTATAACAACAAAGCCAAATATTTTGCCGACCGTTATTTTTCCTTTTGGATTCGGCGGAGGGAATGAAGCGTAGCCACTTCCGAAGTTGTGGCCGCTTCCGGATGAGCCGTTTGTGAGATCAGTTTTCAGAAGATTAAAATGCACCGGAAGTGATACCGATCCTTCATTTTGCACATTGATATTTTGCAGATTAACCGACATGTTACACAACTACTATTATGAAAGAAAAGAGAAATAAATTAACCACCAAAATATGAAATTTTTCGTGTGATACAACCCTTTTGCACTCAGGTTATTAAAAAATCTTTAACTTTTTAACACCCGGCATCATTTACGGGCTTTTTCACTTCCGTTGCCTGTCTGAACAGATTGCCGGTTTCCCTGAGTTAAACAAAACTTCAAATTTACGGGCTTTTTCACTCCGGTTACTTATTCCGTGCGAGCCGGAAGCCGAGGCTGCTGTTCCTGAAGCCGGGCATGCTGCTGCCACGATTCGCCACACGGCAGTTCCGCGCGACGCTGTACCAACACCCGCCGCGAAGCACTCGATATTCGCCCGATGAGGGTCCCTTAGGATTCGTTTGGCTTGGGGATGTGTAATCTCCTTTCCAATCCCAACACCACTCATATACATTGCCGCTCATATCATAGATTCCTATTTCGTTCGGTTGCTTTAATCCAACTTCGTGTGTTTTAATGCCTGAATTACCATCGTACCAGGCTACTGCTCCTGTGTTGTCGCTCCCGCTGTATTTATAATTCCTTGTCCGGTTCCCACCCCTTGCCGCATATTCCCATTCCGCCTCAGTTGGTAACCTGTAGCCGTTGGAATTTCCGGAACATTCAACTACAATTTCCGTTGAACCCATTAACGATTTCCAAAATCCGGTTGCCTTAGTTTCCCTAATAATATAGTATGGGTCAAGCCCTTCTAATTCACTTAATCTGTTGCAAAACTCAACCGCATCATACCACCTTATATTCTCAACAGGGAGTTTGGAACCTTTGAACCATGACGGATTTCTACCCATTACACTCTCCCACTGTGCCTGTGTAACCGGGTATTTACCAATTAAAAAACTATCCAATGTAACTTCGTGAACAGGTTGCTCATCTGAGTCACCTTCATCACTACCCATCCTAAATGTGCCGCCTTCAACTGAAACAAGTTCCATTCCGGTTTTGGTTTTTATCTCGTTCCCCGATTTTGCATCAGTTTGGAATTGTGAGTTTGCCATTTCCCGCTTAAGTGCATCTCTTCCGGCGTTTGATATGTTACCGCCACCCGATCCGGCGTTTGCAGGTATTCCAAACTTTGGCAGACCAAAATCAGAAGAGAAAGTACCGGCGAACCCTGAAGAATCACCCATTTCCTTAAAACCTGCCACTCCATGACCCGCACCAACATCACTTCCGTAAACGGTGGCACCGTCTTTTTCTAATTCTTCCAGTGCGTAGTACATCTCCATCGCACTTGAAAACCTTTTCTCTCTGTCCGGGTGAATTGCCTTCATCACATAGGCGGTAAGCTCATCTGAAATGCCGGGATAGAACTCTGTCGGTGGGGGAAGCTCACCGCTTATTATTCGGGCGTAAACTGCGGTGGGGGTGATGGTATCATCACCGGTGAAGGGAGTTTTGGCGCAGAGCATCTCGTAAAAGGTCATTCCGAGTGAATATACATCGGTACGAATATCTACGGATGAAGGATTAATTATTGATTCGGGACTCATATAAACCGGAGTACCTTTTACAACGGTTGATGCCCCCTGACCCGCCTCCAAAACTTTGGCTATTCCGAAATCTGCAATTTTAACCCGGTCATCCGATGTAATAAGGATGTTCGGCGGCTTCAAATCACGGTGAATAATCGGAGGATTATGTGAGTGGATGTAAGCCATTCCTTCCAACATCTGCTTAAAGAGATTAACCGCCCGGGAACGACGGATAGGCCCCACTTCTTTTTTGATTATCTCAGAAAGCGTTCGCCCCTCAACGAACTCCATAACGATGTAGTAGTTACCCTCATAATCAAAAATATCGGAAACGCCAACGATGTTCGGATGGCTGAGCGTTCTTAGCAGCTTCGCTTCGTTCAGAAAAAGCTTAAGCACTGTCGGGTTACTTCCGAACTGCTGCCACAACATCTTTACGGCATAAATTTCATCGAAATGCCGGTGGCGCGCTTTATACACAACACCCATTCCACCCTGCCCAAGTTGTTCAATCAGTTCGTAAACATGTACTGTTTTTGCCATTTTATATTATTTATGATTCCCAAAAAAGAAGTTTAATCCTTTATGCAAAATATCGATTTTTCCTTAAGAAACTGACCTGCAGGATTATTTTCATTATGCCCATTAAAACTTTGTACCAAAAGCATAAAAATATCCGTCCCAAAAGCCGGCTTCAGAATTTTCCAACTACAAACAACCACTACAGTTTTGTTCTCGCTAACCTGAAACCAAGGCTGCTGTACCTGAAATCGGGCTTATTGCAATCACGATTTGCTACTCTGCAGTTTTGCGGATCATGAAGCCAACTTCCGCCGCGATACACCCGATACTTGCCGGTTGAAGCCCCCTTGGGATTCGTTTTGCCGGAAGATGTGTAGTAATTTCGTGAGTACCAATCCCAACACCACTCCCAAACATTGCCGGTCATATCATAAAGCCCTAATTCGTTCGGTTGCTTCTTTCCTGTTTGGTGAGTTTTGCTCCCTAAATTATCTTCGTACCAGGCAACTTCATCGATGATGTTGCTTCCGCTGTATTTGTAATTCTTTGTCAGGTTTCCTCCCCTTGCTGCATATTCCCACTCTGCCTCTGTGGGTAACCGGTAACCATTTGAATTAAAATTGCAAACAATATTTTTCCCGCTTCCACTGTAAGCTCTTTGCAACCCCTCTCTGTCACTCAACTTATTGCAAAACTCTACAGCATCATTCCAGCTTACATTTTCAACCGGGAGATTTGAACCTTTAAATTCAGCGGGATTACTACCCAACACACTATCCCATAATTCCTGCGTAACTTCATACTTGCCGATATAAAAATCACTCAGGGTAACTTTGTGCTTCGGTTTTTCGTCATTTAAGCACTCACCATCCCGATCGGGTGTGCACCCCATTGTAAATGTGCCGCCCTCAACAAACACCATTTCGGAAGTTTTGGCTGTTATTTTGTTTTCACCCGAAATTTCCCCCTCTTTCTTATCAGCCCCGGATGTTTCAGCCGATTTTTCCTTATCCGTTGAAACATCATCGTCTCCGGGCTTCTTAGGTTTTTCACACGCAGACAGAAATATCACAAAAAGGAGAAATACCGCGCCGGTTATTGTTTTAAGTGCTTTCATAACTTGTTCGCTGCTTCCATATTTTGATTATTCAAATTCTCTCTGAAAAAAAATCACTACATCCTTGATCTTGCCACCCGAAACCCGGTATTATTATACCCATAATTGCCGGAAATAATGCCTCGTGCCCCCACACGGCCATAACTCGGGTTTTCAGACCAACTGCCACCTCGCAATGTTCGGTATTGCCCCCATTGCGGTCCCGTAGGGTTTACTTGACTTACGGCAGAATAATCCCCCTTCCAATCCCAACACCAATCCCAGACATTACCGCTCATATCAAAAAGCCCAAGCTCGTTCGGCAGCTTTTTGCCCACTTCGTGTGTTCTGCCCCATGAGTTACCATCATACCATGCAACCTCCCCTAAGATATTGCTGCCGCAATATTTATAGCTTTTCGATTTTCTGCCACCCCGTGCGGCGTACTCCCACTCCGCCTCAGTTGGAAGGCGATACCCGTTAGCATTGAAATCGCAGGAAACAGAGTTTCCGGCACCGCTGTAAGCCCTTTCCAACCCTTCTTTATCGCTTAACCAGTTGCAGTACGCCACTGCGTCTGCCCAGCTTACATAGATAACCGGGTGATTCCTCTCGGAGTTGCTTCTAATCTTTGCGTTGACATCAAAGCGCCAGTTCACGCCGGAGAAAACCCTCCACGAATCTCCGTACCGGAGATAGCAAATGCCTGATTTTTCGGCATCTGTTTTGTAGCCGGTCTCCTCAATAAACCTGGAAAACTGCCCAAAAGTAACCTCAAATTTATTTATATAGAAACTATTTAATGTAACCTGATGAGCGGGTTTTTCATAATTGTAGCAATCGCCCCCTTGTTCAGAAGTGCAGCCCATCATAAATGTTCCGCCTTCAACTAACACCATTTCCGGTGAATTACGATTTGCCGTATCTGCGGTAGAAGAAGTGTTAAGCTCGCCGGCGGCGTCTGATTTTTCGAATATTACGAACGCCACTACCAGAGTGATCAGTAAAGTAGCCACTACGCCCAGAAGCAAAAAAAACAGCGAAGAATTGCGTAACTTTTGTTTGTTATTTGTAACCATATTTCCGGCCCAACTATTTTTAATTTAAATTGGTAACATTGTTTAACGCCGGGGCAGCACACACTGCCCTGTTTGAACGAAAAGCCTTTGTAAATCCGGTATTTTAGCCATAAACCATAAAAACCTGACTGATGAAAGAAAACGAAATGTGAGATAACGAAAATATTCAAACTTTCCGTAATATTTCAATATTTACGGGCAATTATTGAATTTACCGGCGAAAAAATTTGTATGCCCGTCTTCGGTTGATTCGCACAGACCACCACGCAGACATCTGAATGACCTCTTCTGAAAAATCAAACACTTTTTCTGCTTCACCTGATTCGAGCACACCACCTCTATCGGAACTCCCCGAACCAACACCCTCCCCGGGAACAACCATCACTTCGCCAAAATCACTACTATTTTGATCTCACAAGCCGAAAGCCGATATTGGTGCCTTTAGAAGTATAATGATTGCAACCACGCGCAGAAACCCGGCAATCACTCCCCTGTCGGGACCAATCACCCCCACGAAGCGCCCGATAATTCAGAATCCACGCTAATTGTGAATTATTATTTGTGTCACTTGTTTTTGAACCTAAATCCATACAATTATCCCAGCACCACTCCCAAATGTTACCACTCATATCGTAAAGCCCAAGTTCGTTCGGCAGCATTCTTCCCACCGGGTGGGAAACCTTGTTAGAATTCTTCTTATACCAGGCAATTTTCTCAATATCGCTGCTGCCACTGTACTTATAATTTCCCGAACGCAAACCACCCCGTGCGGCGTATTCCCACTCCGCCTCGGTGGGCAACCTGTAACCGTTTGCCTGAAAATTGCACGAAATATTCATACTCCCACCGCTGTAAGCCCTTTCCAACCCTTCTTTATCGCTTAACCAGTTGCAAAATTCAACTGCATAGAGCCAGCTGACTCCTTCGACCGGCAGATTTTTACCCTCATATTTGGAAGGGTTAAAATCCATAACACTTTCCCAAAGCTCCTGCGTAACTTCGTATTTGGAGATATAAAAGTCGTTAACGGAAACTGTTTTCGCCGGGTTAGTGCTTTCGTTACATTCGGGTTCCTGATCGGGCGTACAACCCATCAAATAAGTACCCCCTTTCACAAAGACCATCTCGTGCAGAATCTCACCGGAAGTTAAACTTTTGATTAAAAAAAATGCAACCAGCAACAAACCCGCGAGAAGAGAAAACTTAACAATATTTGCAGCTCTGTGTAGCCTGCTTCCTGCCCCTTTTTTCCGGGGGCGGATTAGTTGGTTCAAAAAATTTTTGAATTTAAGCGATAGAATACGCCGGGTTTTAATTTTGGTTTTATTCATAACAACGGCGAGAGAAATCTTCCCCTTGATTGATTCTACCACTGTTGCACCCATTTCTTCCAATTTATTTAGCTCTTCCAGCATCTCCTGTGCACCGGCGAACCGGCTCTCCCGATCGGGGTGGAGTGCTTTCATCACAAAATCGGAAAGCTGATCAGATATGCCGGGATAATAAGCCGTTGGCGGAGGGATTTTATTCTTCATCACCCGTTCATATATTAAAATCGGGGAGGTATCAATCGCCGGATCAAAGGGAAGGCGACCGCAAAGCATTACATAAAACGACATCCCCAAAGAATAGATATCCGCACGAATATCAATTTTGCCCGGTTCCCGTATCTGTTCCGGGCTCATATAGTTTGGTGTACCCTTCATCACGGTGCTTGTCTGTGAACCGACCTCCAACGCTTTTGCCAGCCCAAAATCGGTTATTTTAACTACATCATCTTTAGTTACGAGAATGTTCAGCGGTTTGAGATCGCGGTGGAGTACGGGCGGATTTTGTGATTGGATATATGCCATCCCTTCCAACATCTGCTTGAAGAGATTGATCGCCCGGGTGTGCTGAATGGGCCCCACTTCCTTCTGAATAATTTCCGCCAGGGTACGCCCCTCGACGAACTCCATCACGATATAGTGGTTGTTTTCAAACTCAAAAATATCGGAAACCTTAACGATATTTGGGTGACTGAGCTTTCTGAGAAGTTTTGCCTCGTTCAAAAACAGCCGGATCATCGCCTGATCGCTGCCGAATTGTTGCCACAACATCTTCATGGCGTAGATTTCATTAAAATGGATGTGCCGTACCTTATAAACAACACCCATTCCCCCTTGCCCTAATTGCTCAATTAACTGATAGCTTTTTACAGTCTTTGACATTTTTGCCCCGATCGATTGGATTTATTTTAATTTAATATTTACTTTGATTTAACAAGTCTTAAGCCAAAGACACTACTTCTGGTATTCGGCTCTGCTTTGAATTGTTTCGATAATGTTAAATCTTCCAACGGGGAAGCCCAACAGCCTCCGCGAAGCACTCGTTCAGTGCCCGATTCGGATCCGTTTGGGTTTTCCTCAAAGGGAAAATAGTAATTTTCATACAAATCCCAACACCACTCCAGCACATTACCGATAAAATCATAAAGCCCTATCCCGTTGGGTAGTTTTTTCCCACCCGGATGGGTATTAAAATCTGAATTATCCTGATACCAGCCAAATTCTGAACGGAGTATCCCGTCGAAATATTGTACATCTCCGTACTTTTCTCCCGAGTAAGAATCATAATCGTCTGAATCATCATCATACTGCCCGTCTTCATTGCGTTTCTCATTAATTAAGTTTGAGTTACCTGTTGCGGCATATTCCCATTCAGATTCTGTCGGCAGGCGGTAGCCGTTTGCGTTAAAGTCGCATTTAACCATTGTATCCCGGATTTCATAAGCCCGTTGTAAACCATAAATATCACTCAGCCGATTGCAAAATTCAACAGCTTCGAACCACGAAATATTTTCCACCGGCAGGTTATCACCTCTATTCATTGAGCGGTTGCTTCCCATTACTTCTTCCCACAATTTCTGCGTAACTTCATATTTCCCTATGTAAAAACCGGGTATAATTAGGTAACTATGGTTTGAAGATCCGGGCTCATCTCTATCTGCTCCGGAACTTGACGAAGCAAGCTTTCTTCCTTTAACAAATACCATTTCAAGCCCTTTGCCGGTCGGTATAGAATCTTTTAATAAGAATTGAAACAGAAGTATTAAGCATACGAGGGAAACGCTGACTGCGGCAAAAATGATGTTGAATTTTTTGCTTCTGAATGGTTTAATTTTCCTTAGCAGGTTTCTACTAAACCTGCTTTTGCTTAGCCGGATAAGATTTTTCAGCCGGTTTTCCCTGATGTGTTGGGAAGTGTCTCCGCTTGCGGATTTGTGCCGGTGTTCATTATCGTGCCGGCCTTCATTATCAGGGAAAGTGCTAAGCCGTGGCGGTTTGTAATCCATTATAGTTTCCCCTCTGTCTTCCAGCAGTTCCAACTTATCCAACATCTGCTGTGCGCTTGAAAACCGGCGCTTCCGGTTCGGGTGGATTGCCTTCATCACATAGGCTGCCAAGCTCTCGGTTATGCCCGAGTAATATTCAGTGGGTGGGGGGATTTGTTTGTTCACCACTTTCTCGTAGATCAACATAGGTGTGTTATCCGTCGCCGGATCAAACGGCAAACGCCCGCAGAGCATAACATAGAGCGACATCCCTAAGGAATATACATCGGTTCTGACATCAATATTGCCCGGTTCCCGTATCTGTTCCGGACTCATGTAGTGTGGCGTCCCTTTCATAACCGTGCTTTGCGCTGCGCTCAAATCCAAAACTTTTGCCAGCCCAAAATCTGTTATTTTAACAACATCATCTTTTGTTACAATGATGTTCAGCGGTTTGAGGTCGCGGTGAATAATCGGAGGATTTTGCGAGTGGATATACGCCATCCCCTCTAACATCTGTTTGAAGAGATTGATCGCTCTGACCTGTTGGATGGGGCCCACTTCCTTTTGAATGATTTCCGCCAGGGTGCGCCCCTCGACGAATTCCATAACAATGAAGTTTTCGCTGTTGTAACTTACCATGTCAGTTACATTTACAATGTTCGGATGATGAAGCTTCCGGAGGAGCTTCGCCTCGTTGACGAAAAGCTGAAGTACGGTGGGGTCGCTGCCGAATTGTTGCCACAACATCTTCATGGCGTAGATTTCGTTAAAATGGATGTGCCGGGCTTTATACACCACTCCCATCCCACCTTGACCAAGTTGCTCCATCAGTTCATAATTTTGTACAATTTTTGCCATGTTATCCCACTTACGAAATTGTTCTGTAATTATGCTATTTCGGCACTTCTTTTAAGATACTGTTAATTATCAGCAACAGAAAAATCAGGGAAACGGCAATCATCATCACAATTACTATTATCTCCGTTCTCTGCCTGTTTTTTTTCTTTCTGCCGAGAAGAATCTGCTCCCTCTCCGCCGGCGATTTAACAAATGCCCCCGTGCCGCCCCCATGCGTTGGGTGTGAGCCATCCGCCGGTGCCAAAGCCGACCAAAGCGGAGCGGAGCTGACCATCGTTTCGCCCATTTCTTCAATAATTTTCAACTCCTGCAACATCTCATACGCGCTTGGGAACCGCCACTCTCTTTCTTTATTTATTGCTTTCATTACGAAATCGGAGAGTCTTTCGGAAATGCCGGGATAGAACGCAGTCGGCGGGGGTATATTCCCCTGCATTATCTGAGTGTAAACCGCTATGGGAGTTGTCGCTCTTGTATCAGTGAATGGTGTTTTGGCGCAAAGCATCTCGTAGAAAGTCATCCCGAGCGAATAAACATCGCTTCGGGTATCAACCGATGAGGGGTTCATAAGTGCTTCGGGGCTCATATTTGTCGGGGTGCCTTTCATTACGGTGCTTGCGGAGGCTTCTGCTTCCAGCACTTTTGCGATGCCAAAATCGGTTATTTTAACTACATCATCTTTAGTTACGAGAATGTTCAGCGGTTTGAGGTCGCGGTGAATAATCGGAGGGTTTTGCGAGTGGATATACGCCATCCCCTCTAACATCTGTTTGAGGAGGTGAACCGCCCGCTCCCGCCGGATGGGCCCCACTTCTTTCCTGATAATTTCCGAAAGTGTCCGCCCCTCAACGAACTCCATAACGATATAGTTTTCATTTTCGTAACTTAATACCTCATTTACAGTTACGATGTTCGGATGGTGCAGTTTTCTGAGAAGTTTTGCCTCGTTAAGGAAGAGATTAAGTACGGCAGGATTGTTTCTGAATTGTTGCCACAACATTTTAACCGCGAAAATTTCGCCGAAGTGGATGTGCCGGGCTTTATACACCACCCCCATCCCCCCTTGCCCAATCTGTTCTATCAACTCATAATTCTGTACTGTTTTTGCCATCTTTAACAAAAAATGATATTAAAAGGAAAGTGAAATAAATTCATAATTAAAATATGAAATTTTTCCCACTATTCAACCTTTTTTTCCCGCTAGAGGTGGAATGTACCATTAACTTCTTTACTTATTTCGTGCAATGCGGAAGCCGTAGTAGCTGTGCCTGTAGTCGGGCATGCTGTAGTCACGATTCGCCACACGGCAGTACCGCGCGTAGTTGCGACAACTCCCGCCGCGAAGCACACGACCTATGCCCGATGAGGGTCCCTTAGGATTCGTTTGCCTTGGGGATGTGTAATTTCCTTTACAATCCCAACACCACTCCCATACATTGCCGCTCATATCATAGATTCCTATTTCGTTCGGTTGCTTTAATCCAACTGCGTAGGTTTTACCGCCTGAATTACCCCCGTACCAGGCTACTTTATCAATGTTGTTGCTGCCACTGTATATATAGTTTTTTGATCGATTTCCGCCTCTTGCGGCATATTCCCACTCCGCTTCAGTGGGTAACCTGTAACCGTTGGAATTTCCGGAACATTCAATTACAATTTCCGTTGAATCAATTAATGATTTCCAAAATCCGGTTGCTTCTCTTTCCCTAATAATATAGTATGGGTCAAGCCCTTCTAATTCACTTAATCTGTTGCAAAACTCAACCGCATCATACCACCTTATATTCTCAACAGGGAGTTTGGAACCCTTAAAATACGACGGATTTTTACCCATTACACTCTCCCACTGTTCTTGTGTAACCGGATACTTACCAATTAAAAAGCTATCCAATGTAACTTCGTGAATTGGCTTCTCATCAGAGTCACCTTCATCACTACCCATCCTAAATGTGCCGCCTTCAACTGAAACAAGTTCCATTCCGGTTTTGGTTTTAATGGAGGGTGGTAGTTCTGCCTCTTTTTTAGAACCGCTCTCAAACCGTAAATTAGCACCCGGATAATGTGCCCTCTCTTTTCCTTGGCTTGCTCCGCCGGAAGAGGTTGCGCCAATGCCCATTCCCTCTC
>WBUK01000006.1 GCA_008933765.1 Ignavibacteriaceae bacterium
GGGTGGGGCAGAGGCTTTGCGTACTGAGTTTTCCATTGCCGGGCGGGAAGTGGGGGGTGGTGATGCAGGAAGTGAAGCAAAAGTTGGTGAAAGTACTTATGGAGTAAGGGTTAATGGCGCTGGAGGTAAAGCCAAAGCTGGAACAGGTGATAAAAGGTTAACGGTTAACGCAGTTGACGACGGAGTAAGAAAAATGCTCTTCCTTGAAGGTGCAGATAAAGCTTCTCTGGCTTCGGGGTTTTACAAACTTTTGGAAAAGTTTCGTGTTTTAACCGATACGCCTGCCGGCGAAGAGCCGTTATTAAATGTAATCCTTTGGAAAACGGGTAATGTTTTCAGGTGCGTAATCTTCTTGCGTGCAAAGCACCGGCCCGCCCGATATTTTGCCGAAGGAGCGGATAGAATATTGCTTTCTCCGGCCTCCGTTGATGTTGGTGGTGTCGGCATTGTTCCCGTCGAAGAAGACTTCAACCGCCTGACGCCGGAAGCCCTGCAGGAAATGTTCACCGAAGTTTTTATCTCAAGGGAGTTGTTGGCGAGGCTTTTGTGATTTTTTGGGGGAAGAAAGTGACTAATTTTATTTAGGGGGAATAATCTTTAATTGTTTTCCCCCTGTATTTTCACAACCTTTCTCCCACTTGTATCCTGCCTCTTTCCTTGAAATTTTCGCTCGGTTGCTCGCCCGCTCCGCTTTGGCTGCGCATCCTCGCTCTGTGGCGTCCCCAAAGGGGACGGGTTCCTCATCGCCTTCTCCGAAGGCGGCAAAAGGTAAAAATGCCAAAGGTAAAAATCTAATCATCTTGTCCTGGCGAGCCGGAAGCCGTTGTTGCTGTACCTGATGTCGGGCAGGAGGTTGCCACGAGACGCCACACGGCAGCGCCGCGCGTCGTTGCCCCAACTCCCGCCGCGAAGCACACGAGATGTGCCCGATGAGGGTCCCTTAGGATTCGTTTGGCTTGGGGATGTGTAATCTCCATACCAATCCCAACACCACTCCCATACATTGCCGCTCATATCATAGATTCCTATTTCGTTTGGTTGCTTTAATCCCACTTCGTGAGTTTTATCGCCTGAATTATCCCCGTACCAGGCTACTGCTCCTGTGTTGTCGCTACCGCTGTATTTGTATCTCATTGTCAGTTTCCCGCCCCTCGCCGCATATTCCCACTCTGCTTCCGTGGGTAAACGGTAACCATTTGAGTTGAAATCACAGGTGATGTTTGCCCCGCTTCCGCTGTAGGCTCGCTGTAATCCCTCTTTATCACTTAATCTGTTGCAAAATTCTACCGCTTCGTACCAGCTTACCCTTTCCACAGGGAGTTTGGAACCTTTAAAATCTGACGGATTACTCCCCATTACGCTCACCCATAATTCCTGAGTTACTTCATATTTACCTATGTAAAAATCACTCATGGTTACCTGATGAACCGGTTTTTCCCAATAATAACAATCATCACCTTGCTCCGAGGTGCAACCCATTGTGAAGGTGCCGCCTTCTACAAATACCATTCCTTCAGGAGCATCACTTCCCGCGGTCATCTCTATCTCTGTTACTGTCGTTTGGTTTTCCTTTATGGTTACTGTCTCTTTGTAGGTCTTGTATCCGGTTGCTTTTGCCGTAAGGTCATATTCTCCTTCCTGAATAGGATCCAAAAGATTTAATCCTTCCCATTTGTATTTTTGAACTCCGTTTTGCGACAATTCAACAACTGCTGATAGTGGTTTTATAACAAATTGCAAAATACCCGTTTTTTGCCTTAGGGCTATTTCACGCTTCTCTGTTTTGCCTCTTTCTATTTGAACTGTAAATGTCTCCGGATAATATGCGCCCGCTGCTATTTCAATTTCATAAAGTCCCGATATGAGTTCAAATTTATTCCCCTCTTTTTTCTCTTTATTTATTAATATTGATGCGTTTTGTGGAGTTACCGTTAATTCCAATATCCCTGTGTTTTTAATAAGGATAATTTCTTTTTTTAACTTTTCGCCTTTTTGTATTTCAATCTCTTCTGAGTGAGTTAAATATTGATTTGCCCTAACTTCCAACTGATATTTTCCCGGATTTAATTCAAAGACACCCGGCGATATATTTTTACCATCAAGTGTTATTGTCGCTGCGCTCGGGGTTACCGATAACTCCAATATCCCTGTGTTTTTAATAAGGATAATTTCTTTTTTTAACTTTTCGCCTTTTTGTATTTCAATCTCTTCTGAGTGAGTTAAATATTGATTTGCCCTAACTTCCAACTGATATTTTCCCGGATTTAATTCAAAGACACCCGGCGATATATTTTTACCATCAAGTGTTATTGTCGCTGTGCTCGGGGTTACCGATAATTCAAATGTACCGGTGACTTTATTAAGTACAACATTTTTTCTTAAGGTCTCACCGATTTTTATTTCGATTTCCTCTGAAAAGGGTGCATAATAATTCACTTTTGCCTCAAGAAGATATTTCCCCGGATCAAGTTCATAATTACCGGGTGTTATACTCTTTCCATTAAGAGTTACCACTGCCTCAGCAGGTTTTACCGTAAAATCTAAATGACCCTTATTTCTTGTCAGATTATAATTGAAGACATTTACTGTTTTATCGGTTGTAGCACGGACGGTCAGCTTTTCCTGAACCGGGAGATAATCCGGCAGCTCCACCCTTATATCATAAACCCCCGGAAAAAGGAAAAACCCCACTTCTGTTGTTCCCTTTTGTTCGTTGTTGATATAAACGGTCGCATTAGTCGGGTTTGATCTTATTGTTACCGGCGTAAGCTGAACTTTTTCAAGTGAAATCGAGAACAGTGTATTATCGGGATTGACATCAATTTCCTGATAAAAGGGTGCGTAACCACCCTTTTCAGCCGTTAAGTTGTGGGTGCCGACTGATACTTTTGTAGTGGTGTTGTTTGGAAATGGCGCACCATCCAATAGAATTGTTGCGTCAGAGGGTGTTGCCTGAATTGTTATTGCAACTTCAGCTACACCTGTTATTTCTTCTTTTTTTGGAAGAACTTCGTAGAAAAGAAACTCCCTTGGTTCTATGGAATATATCTTTATCATTTCCGTTTTATAACCCGGTGCGCGCACTTCTATCGTTTGGCGGGTGGGTTCTATGACTAAGATATATTTCCCGTGCTCTGGGTCACCGGTTATTTTCGTGATGCCGTATGTTGAATAAAAACTGAGGTTATCGAATTGTGAATAAAAGATTATTCCCGCTTGGTCGGGGTTATTTCTTAATATGGGTATTCCCCCTCTGTTTTCCGTTGGTCTTACGATTAATTCCTTCAGCTGTGGGTGAAGCAGCGTTGTGAAAAGCATTATAAACAGAGAGATTTTTGCCAACCGACTTATCATTTTTATTCTTGTGTGTTTTTATTAGATTTTTGAGAAAGTAAATTAAGTGTTTTTGTGGGAAAAAAGAAAAATTTTATCAATTTTTCTTTTTTGTTCCCCTCTCTACGACCATTAATCAAATTATCATTAGTGAAAACAACTTAGTGTAAAAACTTAACTTTTCCAAGTCACTTATAATCTCGTCCTAACAAGCCGGAAACCATTAGGACGGTATTTGTCATCAGGGCTTTTACTTGAACGACGAAATACGCCGCACCCACCACCATTATCATGTATCCCACCACCACGAATAACACGCTGTTGGCCTGATGACGGTCCTTTAGGGTTTGACCGGCCGGAGACAGTGTAAGCTCCATACCAATCCCAACACCACTCCTCTACATTGCCGCTCATATCGTATAACCCTAATTCGTTTGGTTTTAATGATCCGACAGGGTTAAATACGGAACCATACCCGGAATTAAAAAAGTAGACACCAACTTTATCCAAGTTGTTACTACCACTGTAGAAATAATTTTTTGATTTATTCCCGCCCCTTGCAGCATACTCCCACTCTGCTTCAGTGGGCAGGCGATAACCGTTTGCATTGAAATTACATTTTATGTTGTATCCACTCCCACTGTATGCTCTCTGCAACCCCTCTCTGTCACTTAACTTATTGCAAAATTCTACCGCTTCATACCATGATACTTCCTTTTTTGGAAGCTTTAAATATTCAAAAGAGGTGTTGCTTTCCATTACACTAACCCATAATTCCTGCGTTACTTCATATTTACCAATATAAAAGTCATTTAAAGTTACTCTATGAGCCGGTATTTCGTCTTCGAAACATGGTAAATCATATTTCCCATTACATCCCATTGTAAAGGTACCCCCTTTAACGAACACCATTGTTGGCGTTTCATATCCGCGAACCAACTCTACTTTCTTAACTGTAGTTTTGTTTTCTAATACAGTTACACTACCCCTATAAGTCTTATACCCTTTTGCAGTTATAAATAAATCGTAACTTCCTACTAAAATGCTGTCTTGTCTCATTGAACCATACCATTTGAATAATTCTGATCCCCGTTGACTCAATACACACTCCGCATTATTTGGGCTTATATCAAATTGCAGCTTACCGATTTTGGGAGTTAAGGAAATTTTCAATTTTGTTGTTTCCCCGAACTTTATTTCCACTGTTCCTTTATACGGATAATATGAATCTTGTTCCACTTCAATTTGATGAATCCCGGTTTTTAACCGTTCCAATTCGTAATCCATCTCCACTCTTTTATTGTCAATCCGAACCGTAGGATAGCTTGGAGACACATCTAATTCTAACTTCCCTACATTTTCTACGAGATTATAATTGAATATGTTTTTTTTTGTATCAGTTGATACTCTAATTTTTTCTGAGATTGTGAAATAACCCTCTAAACTTAACCTAAGATCATATTCCCCCGGATAGAGAAACATTGATTTTTTTGTTTTTCCTTTATGAACATTATCTATAAAAATATCTGCTTGTGATGGTGTGCTGTTTATTACCACAACAACCGGATCTTCATCATATGCAACCATTGAGTTTCCGCCGTCTTCTGCGGGTTTAATATTTAATTCTTTTAGTTGAGGGACTATTAAGACAGAAATTACTGTTAAGAAAAGAAATATTTTAAGTAACTGACGATTCATTTTTTTCTCCTTAATTTTATTAAAAAGTTCATGGTAATGTAATTGCCCTGCTTTGTCAAACAAGAAAGAATAATCATACCTTAAAATTGAATTACTTTGTTCTGACAAGTCTAAAGCCATATATGGGGGGGCCACTCAGAAATGTGCGTTGATCATCACCTCGGCTCATTACCAGACATTGTTGATCATAGGAAAGGAAAAAATATCCCCCTCCACGAATTACATGATATTCACCTGTTGCGGGACCTCTGGGATTAATCTGCTTCGAAGCAGTATAATTTCCATACCAATCCCAGCACAACTCGCATGCATTTCCACTCATATCGTATATTCCCAATTCATTCGGTTTCTTTGTCCCAATTTCGTGAGGAACCCTGTCCGAATTTTCCAAGTACCATGCGACTTCGTTAATATTATCGCTCCCACTGTATCTATAATATCTTGATTTGTTGCCTCCTCTGGCGGCATATTCCCATTCGGCTTCGGTGGGCAGGCGGTAGCCGTTAGCATTGAAATTACAAACAACTTTTTTTCCTTTGAAAGAATAGGCTCTTTGTAACCCTTCCAAAGCACTTAATTTATTGCAAAATTTTATTATTTCTTCCCAATCACTCGGTTCTGCCGGATACAGTGGTTCTTCTGAATTTAATTGAGCATTCATTACCTTATTCCATAATCCCTCTGTTACCTCGTATTTAGCAATGTAAAAATCACTCAAGGTTACCTGATGAGCCGGCTTTTCCCTATCATAACAAACACCAACTTGCTCCGAGGTAAAGCCCATTGTGAAGGTGCCACCCTTTACAAATACCATCTCCACACCGTAAACCATTTCTATTTCAGTGATTGTAGTTTGGTTTTCTTTAATTGTGATTTTCTTTGTGTGAGGTTTACGACCTTTACATGTTGCCTTCAAGTCGTAAATACCGGCAGGAATCGCATTGAAAATTTTCAATCCTGTCCATCTGTATTTTTCAGCGCCATTTTGGCTAAGTGTACATTCTGCCTCGTCCGGGTTGACCGTGAATTGCAGTTTTCCGGTACCTTGTTTTGGGTTTTCACATGTCGTGTTTGTTTGGAGATCTGATAAATGATTAATTAATTGATCTGATTTTAAGGAAGTGTTATTTTCCTTTTTTGCGGTTAGCTTCTCTTTGTAAAGCTTATCCGAGTTTGCGTAATTTTTCGCATAAAATATGGGTGTGATCAGAATTATTAAGAGGGCAAATAGTTTAAACAACTGACTTTTCATGATGATTTCCTGATTGTTATTAATATTATTTTGTTACCCTAAGTTAAAGGTTTTAGGGGAAAGAAAAAATACCCTTTTTTGCTTCTGTTTTCCTTGCGGGGTTTTCCCTTCAGAGCCATTTGATTTTTCGCAGGTTTTGTTCTTTTTCCTTGTAACAAGGTGGTTCGTCTTAACCTGCGTTTTTTCACAACCTTTCTCCCCCCTGTGTCCCCCCTCTTTCCTTGCCTAAGGAAAGAGGGGGGAGCCGGCTGAAGGGAAAGTGGGGATTTTTCAGGCTCTACGCTAAAAGGGAAATAACTTGCTGCTTTCCCACAAACTTATATGCCTTTTTTCGTTTTTAACTTCGTGTTTTCGCTGATAATTACTATTTCGTGATCGTCGTTTGGAAGTTTGTGCTTTTGCGGGGACTTTTTTTGCTTTATTGGTTTTTAGCTTTGCAGGCAAAAATTCCTTGATGCGCAAAAAAAAGGGGCTTTACCTTCTTCTGCCTTTTACTTAGTCAGAAAAAAAATAAAGCCCCAAAAAAGTATTCTTTTACCGGGGTTTTATCCGGGGATAAACATGTTCATACGAACCGCAAACCTAATGTTTAACCCATCATCTTTATTGAGCATAAATATTAACACTCGTACTGCTAAAACATAATTCTTAACTCACTATCTTAAGCGGGCACGAACATTAACACTTAAACAGCCAAATCCTTACACTTAGCCAACCAACCTAAGCGGGCATATACCTTAATACATATATTGCCAAAACCTAAAACACAACCCTTAACCAACCATCCAAATTCCGAAGAAACCATAACACACACTATCAAATCCTTGCGCATAAACCCCGGCAGGAGAGGAGGAGGAGAGGGCGGTTGCTGCCGACACTTCCCCCGTTCATCTAAAAACTTAAAACGAAAAAAATTATTTGTTTCTTGCGAGCCTGAAACCGACGGTTCTGCTTCTGTCATCCGGTTTTTCACGGTCGCGGTACGAAACCCGGCATTGGCGCGCATAGCTCATCCAGCTTCCGCCGCGAAGGACATGGAATCTATCCGCCGAGGCGCCCGTTGGGTTTGTCCGGTCGTCGGCGGAATAGTCCCCGAACCAGTCCCAGCACCACTCGTGCACATTGCCGCTCATGTCGTAAAGCCCGAGTTCGTTCGGTTTTTTCTTTCCGACTTCGTGAGTTTTCTCGTCGGAATTGTCGCGGTTCCAACCGACTTCATCCAGTGTTTTGCTTCCGCTGAACTTAAGACCTTTCGCCTGACTACCTCCCCTTGCGGCGTATTCCCACTCGGCTTCTGTAGGAAGGCGGTATCCGTTTGCGGTGAAATCGCATGTAACATTAAGGTAGAAATCGGTGCCGCCGTAAACTTTTTGGAGCCCTTCTTTTTCGCTTAGTTTGTTGCAAAATTCAACGGCGTCTATCCATGTTACATTATCAGCGGGAAGTTTAGCGCCTTTAAAATCGGAGCGGTTGCTGCCCATTATGCTTTCCCACAATTCCTGGGTTACCTCATATTTCCCGATGTAAAAATCGTCCACCGTTACCTTATGTTCCGGTTTTTCATTAGCCTCGCAGCCATCTGCCTGTTCGGAAGTGCAGCCCATTTTGAACGAACCGCCTTTAACCAGCACCATTTCCGGAGAATTGTTAAACGGCTCCATTTGAACTTCGTGAAGTGTCGTCTCGTTCGCCGTTACGGTTATGTTTGTTCGATATGATTTGCAGCCATTTGCGGTAACGGTAAGCTCGTAAGTGCCTTCCGGAAGCGGAGTTACGAGGTTTGTGCCCTGCCACCGGAGATGCTCATTTCCGTTTTGGCTGAGGATACACTCTGCTTCGCCCGCGGTTATGCTGATGTGCAGTCCGCCCGTTTTCTGTGCCTGTGCCGTTTGCGGGGTTGCCGCTGCGGGATCGTCGCCTGTTAGCGCTCCTGCAGGTGCTGCATTTTTTGACTGAATTAACGGGGCGAGTAGAAGTAAGATCACTGCGATCTTGGTGAGATGTTTGTTCATTATGATTACCTGTATTTGATTAATTTGAAACCGCAAATTTAAGGGAAATTTTGTAATAAAAAAAGGTTTTTTCATAACCTTTCGCTGTTTCCATGTAGCGGGGTGCCGGGTTTGAGCGTGGGTTTTTGCAATCTCTTTCGTTTTCTTTAAAACGGAGTGCTTTGTCGGAGCGTGCGTTTTTTCACAACCTTTCGCTGTTTCCATGTAGTGGGGTGCCGGGTTTGAACCTGCGTGTTTCACAACCTTTCTCCCCCCTGTATCCCCCCTCTTTCCTTGCCTAAGGAAAGAGGGGGGAGCCGGCTGAAGGGAAAGTGCGGATTTCTCAGGCTCTACGCTAAAAGGGAAATAACTCGCTCCGCTCAGACAGATTTCCCTTTTTACGCTCCAAGCCTTCTAAATCTCTTTCGCACTTTCCCTTAGGCCGATCCCATCCCGAACTTGCTGCTTATCCTTTGAACTAATTTTCGGGAACCCGTCCCGAATCTCCTGCCCTTAATTTGAATTTTTTCGGGATCCCATCCCGAACTTGCTGCTTATCCTTTGAACTAATTTTCGGGAACCCGTCCCGAATCTCCTGCCCTTAATTTGAATTTTTTCGGGATCCCATCCCGAACTTGCTGCTTATCCTTTGAACTAATTTTCGGGAACCCGTCCCGAACCCCCTGCCCTTAATTTGAATTTTTTCGGGATCCCATTCCGAACTTGCTGCCTTCGCTGATAATTACTACTTCGGGATCGCCATTCAGAAGTTTGTGCTTTCCCACAAATTTTTTTCCCTTTTTTTGTTTTTAAGTTTGTGCTTTCCCACAAACTTTTTATTCTTCTTTATATTTGAACTTTGTGTTTTCTCTTGATTTACTATTTCGGGACTCCCTTCCGGAAGTTTGTGATTCCCGGTAAATTATTATTAAAGATCCCTTCTTTCTGATTAGAGGGTTAGGTTAGATTTATTCGGAAGGGAGGGAGCAGTTTTGTACTTTGCTATAAAGTTTACTGATTATTTTTCTTCTTTTGAAATTCATCGTAATCTTTTTGCATGTTCAGCCAAAAACAAGCAGGAAGTTTAAGGGCTTTTTCTAATTTTTCCGCGATTTCGGGAGTGATGGGAGCGTCACCTTTTAATACAGAAATAACTACCTCTTCCGGCAGATTAACTTGCGCAGCAAAAGTTTCGGAGGAGATTCCTAACTCTTCTAATCTTTCTGACAGGGTTTCTCCCGGAGGATAAAAAACCGGGGGGATGTATTTGTATTCTCTGTTAATCATTATTAGTTCTCACTTTTGATAAAACATTAAGTTTTGTGTTTTTTCAATTACTTTATAAAAAACTCTTTGAAAAGCAATTAAGATTGTAAAAACTCACTCCTTTTCAACCTTACCCGATTGCCGGCGGGGTGGCGCAAGCAACCAAGCTGTGCTTTTCGTAAAAACCTCAGCCAACAGCCCTACAATGAGTCAGGGGGAGTGGTGCGAATCCGCCGTTCATCCACCCCCCCCCCAACAAACATCAGCCGGCGGCGGCTACAACAGCTTCAACGGTTAAGCCATATTTTTCGAAAATCACAGCGGCGGGTGCAGAGGCGCCAAATTTGTTGATGCCGATTACTGTGCCGTTATCTCCGGTGTATTTTTCCCAGCCTAAGGGGACGCCGGCTTCGATTGCAACACGATTTTTCACTTCCGCGGGCAGGATGCTCTCTTTGTATTCTGCGGATTGTTTTTCGAACAGTTCCCAAGAGGGCATCGAAACTACCCGCACTTTTTTGCCCGATTCGCTCAGTTTTCCGGCAGCTTTTACGGCAAGCAACAATTCGGAACCTGTTCCGATTAATATTACATCGGGTGTGCCGGCGCATTCACGGACAGTATAAGCCCCCCTCAGAACGCCCGAGGCGGGGGTTGATTTATCCGTAATTACGGGCAAGCCCTGGCGCGAAAGCACCAAAGTTGTCGGTCCGGATGTATTTTCGAGCGCTGCTTTCCATGCGTACACGGTTTCGTGGCTGTCGGCGGGCCGGATAACGGTAAGCCCGGGGATTAAACGGAGGCTCATCAGCTGCTCGATCGGCTGGTGTGTGGGTCCGTCTTCGCCCAGCCCGATGCTGTCGTGCGTAATCACATAAATAACATGGAGTTTTTGCATTGCCGCCATGCGCATAGTTGGTCTCATATAATCGGTAAAGACGAGGAAAGTACCGCCGAAAGGAATGACTCCGCCGTAAGCGGCAATACCGTTCATCACGCCGCCCATTCCAATCTCTCTTACGCCGTAGTGGATGTTTCTTCCGCCTCTTTCGGACGCTGAAAACCAGGGCAGCCCTTTGAAATCAGTCAGGTTCGATTCGGTCAGGTCCGCAGATCCGCCAAGAAGTGTCGGGAAAGCGTCGGGGAGGGTGTTAATAACTTTTTGAGAAGACGCCCTTGAGGCAAGTTTCTCGTTAAGATCGGGGAAAAGGGATTCGTCAGTTGTGAACTTCCCAAGGGGTTCGCCGTTAATCACCTTATTGAGAAAAGCGGCATCTTCGGGGTATTTTTCGGAATATTCTGCGAAAAGTTTAGTCCATTCGTCATAAATTTTAATTTTTTCATTCACCGCCGAGGCGAAATGTTCCCGCACTTCTTCGGGCACGGTGAAGGGTTCGGTGTAGTGCCAACCGAGGTTTTGTTTCGTGAGTTTAATTTCCTCATCGCCAAGCGGAGAGCCGTGCACTTTTGCTGTATCCTGCTTGTTCGGGCTGCCGAAACCGATGTGCGATTTAGTGATAACGAGCGAGGGGCGGTCGGAAGATTTAACCTCGTGGAGGACGAGCCTGAGGTCTTCTAAGTTGTTTACATCATATACTTTATAGACATTCCACCCGTAGGCAAGGAACCTTTTTTCGGTATCGTCCGTGAAAGCAAGAGAAGTGCTGCCGTCGATCGAAATACCGTTATCGTCGTAGAAGACCACCAATCTGCTCAGTTTTTTATTGCCGGCAAACGAGGCAGCTTCGTGCGAGATCCCTTCCATCAGGTCACCGTCGCCACAGATGGCATAAACCCGGTGGTCGAAGATATTGAAGCCGGGTTTGTTGAATTTAAACGCCATGAACTCGAATGCGAGCGCCATCCCAACGGCATTAGAAAACCCCTGCCCGAGGGGTCCGGTGGTAACCTCGACGCCGTCAGTTTCGCCGCGTTCGGGGTGCCCGGGGGTTTTGCTGCCCCACCGGCGGAAGTTTTTAATATCTTCCAAAGAGAGATCGTACCCCGAAAGGTGCAGAAGCGAGTAAAGCAGCATGCTTCCGTGCCCGCCTGAGAGGACGAAACGGTCGCGGTTCAGCCACTTCGGGTTTTTTGGGTTGAAGTTAAGAACATCGTGAAAGAGGAAATATCCAAGCGGTGCCAGCCCCATCGGTGCGCCGGGGTGGCCCGAGTTTGCTTTTTGAACTGCGTCAATGGCAAGGGTTCTGATCGTGTTGATCGAAAGGTTCGAAATATCCATAATATCCAGTTATCTCCGAAAAAATATTTTATAAATTTTAATGATTAATTTCAAAATAGCCAACCGCAAATATAAAAAACGGAACAACGGTAAGCGCCCATCAGTTGCAAAGATTTGAAAAGAGTCGTTGATTTGGGCTTGCGGGCAATGCGGGATGTGGCGCATGACGGGGCTTGCGGGCAATGCGGGATGTGGCGCATGACGGGGCTTGCGGGCAATGCGGGATGTGGCGCTGAAAAAAGCCGGAGGCAAAGACTTGAAAAACGGGCTTTGTATTCCGTTTATTTATCGCTAAATTTCCGGAATGGAAAGTTGTTTTAATTTAACCGAAATGAGAGAGCACAGTATCAGAAGTGTTGCAGCCGGAATATTTGCAGTAAAAACTGCCGAAAGCACGCTTACAACCGCTTCGGAAACGACCGCCGGCAGCGCAGCGGAATATATGAAACCCCCGCAGTTGCGCCGGAGAAAAGCCCAATTTCCGGCGGTTACCCCCTTATTAATTCTCTTTTTCCTTCCCGTTTTCCTCCTCATCCCAACGGTGGTTTCCGGGCAGGGGATGGAGTTGGTGTTCATCGAAGGGGGTTCGTTTGTGATGGGATGCTACGACCCCTCGCTTGACTGCGACGACGACGAAACCGAGCTGCGCGATGTGACCGTTTACGGTTTCTACATCTCGACCACGGAGATTTCGCAGGGGGTGTACGACGAAGTGATGGGGCGCAACATTTCATTAATTAAAGAGCCGACACTTCCCGTGAACAATGTAAGCTGGTACGACGCAATAGAGTTCTGCAACAAGCTGAGCCTGAAACATAAACTGAACCCGTGCTACATTATTAAAGGGCGGAAAGTTACATGCAACTTCAGCGCAAACGGGTACCGCCTGCCAACGGAAGCAGAGTGGGAGTTCGCGGCGCGGGGCGGCAACCTGAGCAAAGGATGGCTTTTTGCCGGAAGCAACGACCCCTTCACCGTTGGATGGTTCAAAGAGAACTCGGCAGGAAGGGCGCGCCCTTCAAAACAGAAAGCACCCAACGAGCTGGGGCTGTTTGATATGTCGGGGAACCTGTGGGAGTGGTGCTGGGATATCTACGGTCCCTACGAACAAACGGAAGTGATTGACCCAAAAGGCGCCGAAAAAGGGGGCAGCCGTGTGCTGAGGGGAGGCTCGTGGTACTATGAAAGCAGCGTGGGGAGAAACTCGAACAGGTTTTCGGCAACGCCTGACACCCGATCGGTTACTTTCGGCATCCGGGTGGTGAAAAAGGCAGGGTAGAAGCAGAGTATTCGCCGGATAAAAGCGGGGAAAATCGCAGGGTAGAAATTTACTCCTTCAACTTCTTTTTAAGTTCCTCCAACTTAACCTTATTCTTTAAGCTTCTTCTTCAGTTCATCCAGCTTATTAAGCGCCTGCATGGGGGTAAGCTCTTCCACTTTGATATCCGCAATCTCTTTCCGGAGTGCGTCATCTGTAAACTCGAACAGGCTGAGCTGATAAAACCCCCGGTCTTCGCTTTCTTTTTGCGCTTTTTTTGCTTTTTTCACCTCGTACGGGGTTAGTTCTTTCCCTTCAAGGTTAATTAAAATCTCTTTAGCGCGGGCGGTAACCTCCGGGGGCAGCCCTGCCATCATCGCAACCTGGATGCCGTAGGAGTGATCGGCACTTCCGGGTGAAACCTTATGGAGAAAAATAACTTTATTGTCAAACTCCCTGACCTGCACGCGGTAGTTTTTAATACCGCTGAAGATTTCCGCCATTTCATTCAGCTCGTGGTAGTGTGTAGCGAACAAAGTTTTAGCGGCGCGGCGGGGGTTTTCGTGCAGAAACTCCGTAATAGCCCACGCAATCGAAAGCCCGTCGAAAGTGCTCGTGCCCCTTCCGATTTCATCGAGCAAAATCAGGCTTTTTTCAGTAGCGTTGTTGAGAATATTTGCCGCTTCCTGCATTTCGACCAAGAAGGTGGATTCGCCCGCCGTAATGTTATCGCTCGCCCCAACGCGGGTGAAAATCCTGTCGATCATCCCAATTTCAGCACTGACTGCGGGGATAAATGATCCCGTTTGCGCAAGCAACACAAGCAGACCTAACTGCCTTAAATAAACGGACTTACCCGCCATGTTGGGGCCCGTGAGAATTATAATCCGGCTGCCTTCCCGATCCATCGAATAGTCGTTTGGTGTGAATTTCTCGCCGGGGGGCAAAATCCTTTCAACCACCGGGTGGCGCGAGCCTTTGATTTCAATTCTGCCGGAATCGTTAACTATAGGTTTCACATAGTTATACTCAACGGCGGCTTCTGCAAACGAGTTAAGGCAATCGATCATTGCTATAAGTTTGGCGTTATTCTGCACCTGTTCGGTGTAAGAGGCGGTAAAAATCCTCACATCGTTAAAAAGTTCCGCTTCAAGCGCACGGGTATTTTCCTCTGCGTGCAGCACCTTTTCTTCATAAACTTTCAGGTCGGGCGTAATATATCTTTCGGCGTTCACGAGAGTTTGTTTCCGGATATATTCGGGCGGCACCTTCTCTTTGTGAGCGTTGCTGATTTCGATATAGTAGCCGAAAACTTTGTTAAAACTGACTTTAAGGGAAGAAATGCCGGTTCTTTCGCGCTCTGTCCTTTGGAAATCTGCGATCCAGTCCTGCCCGGAGTAGAGAAGTTCTCGCAATTCATCCAGTTCGATGCTGTAACCCCGTCTTATTACATTCCCCTCGGCGAGCGCAGCGGGCGGGTTATCGGAAATTGCCCCTGCGAGTTTGGTCGTAAGCTCTCCCAACGGTGTAAGTGATGACCGAAGTGTAGCCATCACGGGGTTATCGGCTTCCGCGAGAATTTTCACCAACTCCGGCACTTCCATCAGCGAGTATTTCAGCGCAACTAATTCCCTCGGCGTAGCTCTTCCGGTGCAGATTCGGGAAATAAGCCTTTCGAGGTCGCCGACACCTGAGAGGGATTTCTTAAGTTTTTCCCTCATTTTTTTATTGCTGAAGAGCACTTCCACGGCGTTTTGCCTTTGCCGCACGGGTTCCAAAGAGGTAAGCGGCGCCGAAATCCACTGTTTCAGCAGTCGTCCGCCCATTGGGGTTTCGGTTTTATCGAGGACGGCGAACAGAGTTCCTTCCCTGCCTCCGTCGGTCATAGAGGAAGTAATTTCAAGGTTCCGTTTTGTCGCCTGATCGAGCACCATATACCCTGAAGCGTTGAACACCTGCATCTTATTCAGGTGGGTAAGCTGCGCTTTTTGCGTTTCGGTCAGGTAGTGAATCACAGCGCCTGCGGCCTGCACGGCGGGTTCCAGATTTTCAGCGCCGAAGCCCTTCAGGTTCACTGTTCCGAAGTGTTTCAGCAGTGTTTCTTTTGCGTACTCCCGGTTGAAAATCCAGTCTTCTGTTTTCGTAATCCGTGCGTCGCACCCCGCTTTGTCAAGCAAAGCCTGCACCTCACCGCGTTGTTTGCCGGGCGCCAGCACTTCTGATGGAGCAATCATGCTGATGCGGTCGTGAAGTGTCGCAAGATCGGCGTCGAAAAGGAAGAAATCGCCCGTTGAAATGTCGCAAAACGCCACACCTGCAACGGGAGCAGAAATGAAAACCGCCATAAGGTAGTTGTTTCGCTTATGGTCCAACACACCATCGGAGAAGACAACCCCCGGAGTAACCACTTCGATCACGCCGCGTTTAACAATACCCTTAGCGCTTTTGGGGTCTTCTAACTGCTCGCAGATGGCAACCCGGTAGCCGGCACGCACGAGCTTCGGCAGGTAACTTTCAACGGCATGGTGGGGGAAACCTGCGAGCGGTACCTCGCCCGCTGCGCCGTTTGCCCGTTTGGTTAAAGTAATGCCGAGCACCTTAGCCGCTATTTTTGCGTCTTCTTCAAAAGTCTCGTAGAAATCCCCCATCCGGAAAAGCAGAACCGTATCAGGGTTCTCCTTTTTAATCTTATAATATTGCGCCATTAACGGGGTTTGGGACATTGCGGGGGTTTTTCTTCTTATATTTTTTATAAATACTTAAAATCTGTGTTAATTTTTTACGGTAATTTTCAAAGCTGATTTGGTTTAATTTTAGCAGGATTTAACTTTAAATTACAAAAATTCGCCAAAGTTTGATAAAAATTTTAAGTTAGTGCCAAAAAATAATGAATTAACCTCTTATAACCCTTGTATATGTTTCATTAATTTAACATTTTAGATGTCTGATTTACGCGGGATATTGATAATTAAAACAACAGGAGCGAAGCAGTGAAGCTTACTCTAAGGCGCAAGGTTATAATTCTTGTGCTTTTCGCGGCATTGGTGCCCGTAATAGTAACCCAAATTGGGATGCTCGGGCTACAGGCAAACCTTTCTGCGGCTACCGAAGCCGAGCTTGATACACTCGGAAGAGACGCCCTAAAGCAGATAGTGGACGACATGCACTCTCTGTGCACCACTTCCAACGATCTGATCCAGGAAAAAGTGGACCGGGCGCTGAAAGTTGCATGGCAAATAGTCGGGAAAGACGGCGGGTTCAGGTTCGCTAATGATAAAGCGGAGTGGACGGCGGTTGACCAGTTCAGCAAAAAATCGACTAAAGTTGAATTGCCGCGGCTTATGGTTGGCGACAAGTGGCTGGGGCAAACGACAAGTTTTGAAACTAAAGTGCCCGTGGTTGACGATATTAAGTCGCTGATGGGGGTGGTCTGCAGTATTTTTCAACGAATGGATGAAAAAGGGGATATGGTGCGAGTGGCAACAACCGTTTCCAACGCCGGCGGCGCGAGAGCGATCGGCACTTTTATTCCTTCTACCCGCCCGGACGGTACGCGCGACCCGATTGTTGAAGCTGTGCTAAGCGGCAACCCCTATAAGGGAATGGCGTGGGCGGCCGGATCATGGTTTATAACTTCGTATGACCCAATAGTTGACCCCAAGGGGCAGGTTGTCGGGATGTTTGTTGTCGGCGAGCTGATTGAAGCAGTGCCTTCCTTGCGGAAAAACATACAGTCGGTTACCGTCGGGGAAACAGGTGTGGTTACAATTTTTGGGGCAACGGGCGACAGGAAAGGGCGCTACATAATTACACACGACGGCAAAAAAGAGGGGGAAAGCGCATGGTTTGAAAAAGACGCTAACGGCGGCTATTATCTGCAAAAATTGGTTACCGACGCCGTTAAAACCGGCGAGCCGACATTTCACACTTTCCCATGGATTGAACCGGGGAGCGACAAGGAAGCCCGCCGGAAAATTGCCGTGGCTTATTATTTTCCCGACTGGGACTGGGTTATTGTTGCCTCTACCTACGAGGATGAGTACTACGAAGCAAAAACTACAATTGATTCTGTAAGCTCGTCGTTTACACGGAACATGCTGCTGCTGGCTTTCGGAATTGTTGCCTTAACGGTTATTGCCGCGTGGTATTTCAGCAACAAAATAACCGACCCGATAACAGGGCTGATTGGCGGCGTGGAAAAAATTGCCAACGGCGACCTGAAAAAAGGGAACGAAGAGATTACTAAATATGAAGAAAAACAGACCAACCTGAAAATTGCAGCTAAATTTTTGAAAATTGAGGATAATGACGAGTCGCACCTCCTTGTTTCTTCCGTAAAAAGGATGGCGGCAAATCTTTTTTCACTCATCAGCCAAGTAGGGTCTTCAGGGTTTCAGGTTAATTCTTCGGTGAACAGGATAACCGCTTCGGCGCGGGAGCTGGAAGCAACGGTTGCCGAGCAGGCGGCATCTATTAAAGAAGTTACGGCTACAACTCAGGAAATCCTTCAGACTTCCAACACCCTGCTTGAAACGATGGAAGAGAGCATCGGCGGTTCGATTGCGCACGCATCAAAAACCGCTGAAGAGGGCCGCGGTGACCTCCGCACTCTTGAAGAAGCTATTCACCGGCTGATAGACGCCACGAAATCTATTTCCGCTAAACTTTCCGTCATTAACTCGCGGGCTGATAAAATTTCCACCGTTGTGGTTACAATTAACAAGATATCCGACCAAACCAACCTGCTTTCGCTGAATGCTGCAATAGAAGCTGAAAAAGCAGGCGAGTTCGGAAAGGGCTTCTCCGTAGTGGCACGCGAAATAAGCCGGCTTGCCGACCAAACCGCCGTGGCAACGCACGATATTGAACACATGGTAAAGGAGATGCTCTCTTCTGTTTCGGCAGGGGTGATGGAAATGGATAAATTTTCCGAAGAAGTGCGGATGGACAGCATTACCGTTTCCAACATTTCGGAAAGGCTGAACGATGTTATCAACAGCGTGAACGAGCTTGCGCCACACTTCGATGAAATGAACGACGGAATGAGGCGCCAGACTGCAGGCGCAGGGCAGATTAATGAGGCGATGCAACAACTTTCCGTAGCGGCTGAACAAACGAAAGACTCGCTGCAGGAGTTCCGGTCAGCCACAGGGCAGCTCAACAATGCGGTTAACGCACTGAACGAAGAAATACAAAAATTCAAGGTATAAATAGCCATGTTAAGAAAGCTGACGCTACGGTTTAACATTCTGCTCCGGCGTTATACAGTACTCACAAAACTGACGATGATCGGTGTTTTACTGGGGTTGCCCCTGACGATCATTTTGGTTCTTAACCTGTTTAACCTGTTTGACTCGATAGATTTTGTTGACAAAGAAAAGACGGGTATAAAGATATTCATCCCCTTAACATCGCTGCAGGTGCACCTGATGGAACATAAGGCTTACTCGTTCGCCACAATAAGTTCGGGGGTGGATTATCAGACGAAAATTGCTGCACTTAACTCACAAATTAAAGATGAGCTTGACCAACTGATTAAAATCAACAACACCGAAGGAAAAAATATCGGGGTTGATAATGAAACGATGAATCTGGGTGAAGACTACTATCTTTCGCCTCCTTCGCTGATGGCGCAATGGGAAAAATTACTCTCTGAAAGCAAAAGACTCTCGCCCGGGGACCTTCTGACCGCTTACAATAAGTTAGAAGATAACCTCGGGAAGTTCATGCGGTTGGTTACCGTGAACGCAAGGCTTACGCTTGACCCCTCCGGTGATGCATACCACCTGATCTATCTTTCGATACACCTTATGCCCAGGATGCACGATCTTATCGGGCGGGCGTTTATTGTTGCTATTGAAGATGCACAGGATTCCCTTTTCAACAACGAGCGGCTCGCCGAGATTATCTATCTGACACGAACAATGCGCAACCTCATAACCGACGAGATACCTTCGGCAGTAAGAAGCGCAATAGACCTTGACCCTGAGTATAACGGGCGCCTCCCTTCGATTGACGGGGTGCTTTCCCCGATGCTGGAGCACTACCGCTCCGATGTGATTTCAATTCTTGAAATTTACGAGAATATCATCCGGAACAACAGCACTTATGGAACCGAAGAACTGACCGGTTTAACCACCGAAAAGTTGGATGAAAGTCTGGATTTCAACCGTGCCGCGTTGAATGAACTTGAAAAAGTGGTTCACATTAACTACAATTACACTTATTACAGAATATTCTTCCGGTTCATAATTTCTGTCGGGGCATTTTTATTAGCAATGGTGATGATATACTTCACTGCAAAAGGAATGATAACCCCGGTAAATGGCGTTGCCGAGATAGCACGCGACCTTTCAGAGGGGGACATCCAATCGGCTAAAGAGAAAGTTTTTGCACTTGCCGAGCGGTTTTTGGTTTCCCCGATAGGTGCAAAGAAAGAGAAAGACGAAATCTGGAAGCTTTTCAGGGCAATACACGGTACAATTGATAATCTTGAAATAATACTGCGTCAAGTCGGGCGTGCCGGAATAGCCGTTACTTCGTCCGTAACGCAAATTTCAGCTTCGGTTCAGGCGTTAAACGCTGCCATTAACCAGCAGGCGGCTTCGACTGCGGAAGTGAAAGCAACCGGAAAGGAGATTTACAGCAGCTCGATTCAGCTCTCGGAAACTGTTGAAGATGTAGCCGAAAAATCGGGCAGAACGCTTCAATTAGCCGATAAAGGCGCTTCAGGGTTAACCGAAATTAACCTTTCGATGGCTTCCTTGGAACAAGGTTCTAAAGAAATTGCGGAAAAACTTTCCGAACTTTACAAAAAGACCTCGAACATCACCAATGTTATTACAACAATAACTAAAATTGCCACACAAACCAATCTTCTTTCGCTTAACGCTTCGATCGAGGCGGAAAAAGCCGGCGAGTACGGGGCGGGTTTCTCGGTGGTTTCAGCGGAAATTAAACGGCTTGCCGAAGAAACAGCGATGGCAGCCTTAGAAATTGAAGAGACCATCCGCGAGATGCAGCAGGCGGTTAAAGCGGATGTTATTGGTGTGGAGGTTTACGCCGGAACAACACGATCGAGCGTCAGCCGGATTTCCGGGATTGCCGATAACATCAACGAAATTATTGAATATACTAAAGGGGTGCTCCCAAGTTTTGAGGAAGTGAGCACAAAAATGAAGATTCAGACCGACGGTGCCGCACAGATAAGCGACGCAATGAGCGAGCTGAACGATGTGGCGCTTCACACACGGGAATCTATCTCTGAATTTAGCGAAATAACCGAGAACCTTGAAGGTGCCGTTGGTTCGCTGCGCGAGATACTCGCAAAGTTCAGGTTTGGAGGCTGACTCAGGTGCTCTGCCTAACTTTCGAGGTCGGTGAAAACCGGTATGCTATCGACGCAAACGAAATAATTGAAGTGGTGCCGTTGGTTAACTTTACAACATTCCCAAAGGCGCCTTCGTATTTTGCCGGAAGGTTCAACTACAGGGGTGAAATAGTGCCCGTGTTAGATTTGAAAGACCTTATGATGAGCTTTCAGACGAAGATGTACCTAAGCACCCGGATAATTGTGGTTAAGTATGAGACCGACGGTGAGATTCACCAACTTGGTTTGCTCGGCGAAAAAGTGATGGATATTATAAGAATTCGTGATGATGAGTTGCAAGACCCCGGCTTGATAACCGAAGAAACACGCTACCTCGGGCGGTTGATTAACCTGAAATCGGGGGTTGTGCAGTTGATTACAGTGAAAGAGCTTATTCCCCCATTTGTGAGAGAAAGCCTTTTCAGGGATGTTAAGGAAGATTGAGTGCCTGTGCTTCCGTTTTTTGACAGATTTATGATTATGCTTTTGTTTATGTTTTTATTTAGGTTTTTGTTTATGCGTCCGTTTATGCATCCGTTTATGCGTTCGTTTATGCGTTCGTTTATGCGTCCGTTTAGACTTATAAGAATTTTTGAAATTGAAACCCCCGGTTTTGGGCGCTGTGCATGACTGAAGTTGAGACAGAACTCGCCGGAATTACCGGGCTTCTTGCCGAGAGGATAGGGCTTGACCCCACGAGCATCGGCTACAAAAGCATTGAATTAGCCGCAAAGCGGCGGATGAGTAAGATCGGGCTAACCGATGTGAGTGAGTTCCTTAAGCTGATTCGGAGCGATTTTCGCGAATTAGATACTTTTATTGAGATGATAGTCGTGCCCGAAACATGGTTTTTCAGGGATGTGCATCCGTTTCTTTTTCTGAAAGAAGAGGTGTTATCAAGGTTTATGACCCCGGTGTCGCAGTCACTGAGGATACTTTCCATCCCTTGTTCAACGGGCGAAGAGGCTTATTCGATTGCCATTTCGATGAGAGATATTAACTTTCTGCCGCAAAAGGTGGAAATCGACGCCGTTGACATAAGCGAAAGAGCCTTGGAAAAGGCTAAGAAAGGGGTTTACGGAAAAAGCGCTTTCAGAGGGAACGACAGTTTAATTAAAAACAGATATTTCACTGAGGACGACGGGGTTTTTGCGCTGCACAGTAAAATAAAAGAGATGGTTAACTTCAGGAACGGAAATATTATTGATCCTGCTTTCCCGGCGGGTGTACCGAAATACGACATAATTTTCTGCAGAAATTTGGTTATTTATCTTGATGCCGCGGGACGGGATGTTGCCGTTGCAAACATAAAGCGGCTTTTGAAGAGCAACGGGCTCCTTTTTGCAGGGCACACAGAAGTTATGTTCTTTTCGGCTGCGGGTTTTGTTCCTGATACGAAAACCAAAACTTTTGTGCTTTATAACTCTGAGGGGCGGGCGAAGAGAAATTCTGTCGAAATTCCGCCCAGAAAAGGTTCCGCAGAGATTAAGGGGAAAAGAAACTTGGTTAATATTCCCCCAAGAAGAAGCAATGCCGAAATTGCGGGGAAAAGAAGCTCAACTGAAATGCCGCCGGAAAGGCATTCCGCGGTTATTGGTACAAAGCGCAACGCTTCAGAAGTAACGGCTAAAAGGCACACGGGAATAACCGCCTCGAACGGGAAACAGGGTGAAACTCCGGCAATAAACAACAGCGGCAACACTTCCGCTCCCTTAAACCGCGGCAACACTTCTGCCCCCCTAAACGGCGCAACGCCCGGAATGAATATTTCCGCAGAGATTGAAACCGTAAGGCGGTTGGCTGACCGGGGAAAGTTTGAAACCGCACGAAAACAGTGCGAATTGCTGCTTCTTAAGAACCCGGCAGACCGTGAACTGCTTTGCCTGCTCGGCGTGATTTACAACGCAACGGGTTTGATTGAAGAAGCAGAAAGCAGTTTTTTAAAAGTACTGTATCTTGAACCGGATAACCTTGAGGCGTTAGCGCACATTAGCCTCCTTTATGAAAAAAGAGGCGACACTATGAAAGCGCGAATTTACACAGACCGCCTAAGAAGAAGTGGAAACAGGAATAACAATGGCTAAAATTAAAAATAAATGTTGGAACGAAATCGGTGTCTTCGGCGACAAATCGTGCGAATCACTGAACGAATACCTCCACTGTAAGTATTGCCCCGTTTACACCAACGCCGCTAAAGAGTTCTTTGAAAGAGAGGTGCCGCCCGAGTTTATTAATTCGTGGACTCTCGATATCACACGCCGGAAAGAGACGATTGAAAAAGGCAATCTTTCGGTTACTATTTTCAGACTGGGCGACGAACTGCTCGCCGTTCTTACCGACGCTATCGTGGTTGCGGTGGCTGTTAAACCGGTGCATTTTGTACCTTTCCGTACTAACCGCACATTCCGGGGGTTGGTAAATCTCGATGGCGAGCTGCTGCTGTGCTACAGTTTGGAAAACCTGCTTGGTATATCCCGCAACGGGCGCGAAACGGTTGAAGAAAACGAGGACTACGCAGTTTACAAAAGGATGATCGCGGTTAAAGGAGCCAACGAAAAGTTAGTGTTCGAAGTGGATGAAGTGGTGGGCGTTACTAAAATATCTTCCGACTCGATGACGGAACTTCCGGCAACGGCAAAAAAAGCCGATGAAATCTTCTCGCAGGGGATTTTTCATCTGAACGATAAATCCGTTGCACTTTTGGACGAGCACCGGGTGTGCGAGTCGTTCAGATCAACTCTTAAATTTCAATAGCTACAGCATTAAAAGCGATGAAGACAGCGGCTTTATACGAAATTTTCAAAAATGTAATAAACGAGAACCTCCCGGTTTTAGAGGCTTCACTTTCGGCGCCCGCCGGCGGTGATGTTAAAAGTTTATTAACCGTTTGCAACAATATTAAAGCTGCCGCTAAAGTTGTTTCGATTGAACCGGTTGTTAATTTATGCAAAACGATGGATTCGTTTCTTGCCACTTTAAATGAAAGCGGCAAAGGCCTGGGTGAATTGGAGCAGAACTTCTTTTCCGCCGCTGCTGAGCTTATGAGTGAGATGGCGGCTGTTGACGCCGGTGAAATTCCCAATGTTGCCGCTGCGAACAGTGAGCTGATAAAAGACCTTTCCGAAAAATTTGCGGAGATAACCGCCGCTGCCGCACCCCCGCCCGAGCCGCCAAAACAGGAGGCAAAGCCGAAACTTAGCTACGACCCCGTTTTAATTGATCTCTTTAAGATCGAGTTAGATTCGCACACGAAAGTGCTTGAAAAAGGATTGATTGAAGCCGAGGGAGAAACCTCCAACGAGAAACTTGAGCCTTTGATGCGCTCTGCACACTCGATTAAGGGTGCCGCACGGATCGTCGGGATAAACAATGCAGTTGGCTTGGCGCACGCTATGGAAGATATTCTCAGCTTAGCGATTAAGGGTGAGGTAAAACTAACCGCCGACCATATAGATATCCTGCTGCGGGGGAACGACCTGTTCAAGGTGATTGCGGCATTGCCTGTTGATGAGATAATTCCCTGGTTGGAAGAGAATCTGGGAGAAGTAACCGAGCTTACCGACATGCTTCAGCGTGCTAAAACGGGTGAAGTGGCGGGTGGAAAAGAGGGCGACACCGGTGCTGCTAAAACAGGCGATGTGGCGGGAGGGAAAGAGGGCGACACAACTGTTGCCAACACGGTGGAAAGCCCCGGTGAAAAAAAAGGAGCAGTCGGCTCATCAGGAGGGGTGGGCGGTGCACCAACAGACGGAACCGGTGGCGGCGGCGCAAATGATGCGGGAGCAACCTCAACCTCTTCTACTACCGCCCAAACGGCACAGCCGCAACGGACTGAGAAAAAAGAAGACGCCTTGTTCGTCAGGGTGCTTGCCGATAACCTGAACAGGCTTCTGGGATTAACGGGTGAAATTAAAATTCAGGCTAAGTTCACAAAACCTTTCAGAGGCTATCTTTTAGCTGCAAAACAGACACTTCGGGAGATTGCGCGCGCTGAATCGAAACTTGAAATTGCCGTTGATTCCGTTGACGCCGCACTTCCGCTGACCGGCGAAATGGAAGCGCTGAGGGAGGCTATCGAGCACTTGGAGTGGAGCCTGAATATTATGATTGATAAATTTGACGGATTCTCAAGAAACATCGAGAGACTTTCGGAATCGCTCGGCAACCGGGTGGTTGAATCTAAAATGCGCCCGATTGCCGACGGGCTGCACGGCATACCAAGAATGGTAAGAGAGCTTTCGAAAGACTCGGGCAAAAAGATTAAACTGGAAATTACCGGCGACGATACGATGATCGACCGCGATATTCTCGATAAAATAGAAGCGCCGCTTTCGCACCTGATTTCAAACTCCGTCGATCACGGCATCGAAACCCCCGAAGAACGAATTGCCGCCGGTAAACCTGAAACAGGAAAAATAACCTTTGAGGCGGGGCACAGGGCGGGGTTCCTTACGATTATGGTTTCTGACGACGGGCGCGGAATAGACACAGCGCAGATTAAGAAAAAAGTTGTTGAAAAAGGATATGTTACCGCCGATATGGCTGAAAGCCTGAGCAAATCTGAACTTCTGGATTTCCTTTTCCTGCCGGGCTTCACAACAAAAGGTGATGTAACAAAGCTTTCGGGCAGAGGTGTCGGGTTGGATATTGTTATGTCGCTTATTCACCAGGTTGGCGGGAAGGCAAAGATTGATTCCGAGCCGGGCTCGGGGAGCAGGTTCACGCTTCAGTTGCCCGTAACCCTTTCCGTTATAAGAGCTTTGTTGCTGAAAGTGAACCGGGAGCTTTATGCTCTGCCAATATCCCGGGTTGAAACGCTTTTCTGTATAAAGCCCGAAGAGATTCATTCGGTTGAAGACCGTCAATACCTTGAAGCCGAAGGGGAGAACATAGGAATTATAGATTTTGCACGGCTGATGAACCTGCCCGGTGAGGGTGAACAAAGCGAGTTTATTAACCTTGCCGTTATCGGGGACAGAACCACGAAATATGCAATTGCCGTGGACGCTTTTCTGGGAGAGCGGGATTTGGTGGTTACCGCAATAGACGCCAAACTTGGGAAACTCCCGAACATTTCTGCCGCAGCAATTCTGGAAGAAGGATCTGTTGCGCTGATACTCGACCCCGACGACCTCGTCCGCTCTATAGATAAATATGTGCACGGAACGAAGCCGGATAAAGTTTCCGTCGGAGAAGCCGCCGGCGGAAAGAAAAAGACCATTCTCGTGGTTGACGACTCGCTGACCGTCCGGGAAGTTGAAAGAAAACTTCTTGAAAACAACGGCTATGAAGTGGTTACCGCAATCGACGGGGTTGACGGGTTTAACGCTCTGAGCCGAGAGCAGTTCGATTTGGTTATCACCGATGTGGATATGCCGAGAATGAACGGCATCCAGTTGGTTGAAAAGATAAAATCTGACCCAGGTTTAAAAGATATCCCCGTGATGATTGTTTCTTACAAAGACCGTGAAGAAGACCGCCTGCGCGGTTTGAACGCCGGCGCTAACTATTACCTCACTAAAAGCTCGTTCCACGACGAAAGTCTGGTTAATGCAGTGATTGATCTGATTGGCGAGGCGGAATGAGAATAGGGATAGTAAACGACCTTTCGCTTGCGGTTGAAGCCGTTAGGCGCGTGGTGCTTTCGGTTGAAGGGCTTGAGATTGCGTGGGTGGCTACCGACGGCAAACAAGCCGTGGAGCTTACAGCAAAAGACACCCCCGACCTTATACTTATGGATTTGATAATGCCGGTGATGGATGGGGTTCAGGCAACTGCGGAAATAATGAAGAAAAACCCCTGCGCCATATTGGTGGTAACCGCTTCGGTTGCGGGAAATTCAGCCAAAGTGTTTGAAGCGATGGGGCACGGTGCTTTGGACGCTGTGGCTACACCCGTTTTCGATTTTTCAGGGAATGCAAAGGGGGCTTCTGAGTTGGTTACAAAAATTAACTCGCTTAAGCGGTTGATTAAAGGGAAAGCTGCGCCCGTAACCATCCCCAAAAAAATTGTGTGGAGCGATACCCCGCTTATTGCAATAGGTTCTTCAACCGGTGGACCGAAAGCGCTGGCGACAATTCTTTCAAAACTTTCGAAAGACCTGATCGCTGCGGTAGTGATAATTCAGCATGTGGATGAAAAATTTGCCGAAGAACTTGCGATATGGCTCGGAAAACACACACCACTTCCTGTATCGATTGCGGTGCAGGATGAGTTTCCGAAAGCGGGAAAAATTTACTTAGCCGGCACAAACGACCACTTGGTTCTCGATCGTTCCGGAAGATTTAAGTATGTTGTTGAACCAAAAGATTACCCCTACCGCCCCTCTGTCGATACCTTTTTCAGGTCGATTGGTGAAAACAGAATTGGCGCAGATACCGCCGTTTTGCTCACAGGAATGGGAAGAGACGGTGCCGAGGGGCTGTTAGAACTGAAAAAACTCGGCTGGCTCACTTATGTTCAGGATGAAGCCTCTTCAATTGTTTTCGGGATGCCGAAAGCTGCAATTGAACTTAATGCCGCAACTAAAATTCTTAACCCGGAGGAGATCGCCACAGCGTTGAACATCCTCTATGGAAAAAAGGAACAAAGGAACAGTAATGTATCAAGCTGCTAAAGGACTCACAAAATTTAAAATCAAAGTACTGTTAGTCGATGACCAACAGATTGTCGGCAGTGCGGTTTCTATGATGCTCGCTGAGGAGAAAGATATCGAATTTCACTTCTGCCAGGAACCAATGATGGCTTTGACCGTTGCTGAAGAAATTGAGCCTACTGTTATTCTACAGGACCTTGTTATGCCTGAGATCGACGGGTTAACGCTCGTTAAATTCTTCAGGGGGCATCCAAGGCTGAAGGATGTGCCCGTGATTGTGCTTTCTTCAAAAGAAGAAGCTATCACAAAAGCCAACGCCTTCGAGACGGGTGCAAACGATTACTTAGTGAAACTGCCCGATAAGATCGAGCTGATTGCGAGGATCAGGCACCACTCTAACGGTTACATTGCGCTAATGGAGCGAAATGAGATGTATCAAGCGCTTCTTGAAAGCAAGGAAGCACTTGCCCGCGAGCTTAACCGCGCTGCCGAATATGTTATTTCACTGCTGCCCGCCCCGCTGAAAGAGGGCGTGGTGCACTCAAGCTGGAAATTTGTTCCCTCCGCTGATCTTGGCGGAGACTCTTTCGGTTACCACTGGATAGATAAAGATCATTTTGCGGTTTACCTCTTAGATGTGTGCGACCACGGTGTGGGGCCCGCACTTCTTTCGGTTTCTGCGCTGAATGTACTGCGGAGCCAGACACTTCCAAACACCGATTTCCGCGACCCTGTTTCGGTGCTAACCACGCTTAACGAAACCTTTGTGATGGAAAAACAAAATAACCTCTATTTCACGATATGGTACGGCGTTTTTAACAAAGAAACCCGTGAATTAGTCTATGGAAGTGCCGGGCACCCGCCCGCATTGCTTTTTGAACCTGAAGGGGAAATTAAAGAACTTATTACCAAAAATCTGATTGTGGGGCACCTGCCGAAGTTCCCGTATAAATCAGCGAGGGTTGCCGTGCCCGATGGTGCTGCTTTGTATGTCTTTTCCGACGGCGTGTATGAAGTGGAGATTTCTCCCGGCGTGATGTGGACTTTGGAAGAGATGCGCGACTTTCTGAAACTTAAAAAAGATGACGAAAGCTCAGAACTTGGCGCCCTTTACGACCACATTCAGGTGCTGAACCGGGATGAAACCCTGCCGGATGATTTTTCCATCCTGAAACTGATTTTTTAGGGATGCTTCGGTTTTTTATTGTCTAAATTGCAGACAGGCATGGGAAATGGCTGTGCAGGCGGGCAAGAAAATTGGAAAATTACTATTCAAGCAGGCAGACAAACATGGGAAATGGCTGTGCAGGCAGGAGAATTAGAAAATTGTAGTGCAGGCAAGAAAATTGGAAAATTACTATACAAGCAGGCAGGCAGGCGTGGAAAATTTCCCGCACCGGGATGCCGTAAAATATGTTCACCTGACAACAACGAAAGAAAACAACAACTTGAAGTATTTATTATTCGGAGTAACTAACTTGAAAAAACTTATCCTTTTTCTCCTTGTTTTATTGGTTTTTCGCCCGTTGGCACAAGACCTTCCAAAGGGATTGACCCCGGCGGAAGAACAGGCGATGAAAGGCTACATATTCCCCTCCTCTACTGAAGGCGTGCCGACACCTCCGGACTTCCCCGTAAGAACTATGGCGGAGTGGGAGCCGCTCGGTGCATTGATTATCACCTGGACCTCTTACACCGCAATACTAAGAGACATTGTACGATACGCTCAGGATGAAGTGCCCGTTTACATTATTTGCAGCGACTCGAACACGGTGAAGAACTACCTGACGCAAGGTGGTGTGCCACTTAATAACCTCAACTTTTTGATTACTTCTTTCAACTCGGTTTGGGTCAGGGATTACGGGCCATGGACAGTTTACGGCGGGGGAGTTGACTCGTTGCTGCTTATCGATTGGGTTTACAACCGTCCGCGCCCGAACGACGATGTTACGCCGCAGTTTTTTGCTAACCGGTACGGCGCCGTGCTTCACGAAATGACTTCGGAACCGAACCGCTTCGTTGCAACCGGCGGAAACTTTATGAACGACGGGATGGGAACCGGGTTTTCTTCCAAGCTGATTTTAACCGAAAACCCGGGCAAAACCGAAGCACAAATAAACGCAATGGTTGACGCTTACATGGGAATTAACAGATACATAAAAATGGATGTGTTGCCTTACGACGGTATTCACCACATCGATATGCACATGAAGCTACTGGATGAAGAAACCATTTTAGTCGGCGAGTATCCGCTAGGAGTGGCAGACGGACCCCAAATTGAACTTAACCTGCAATATATTCAAAACAATTTTCTGAACGCATTTGGCAGACCTTATAAATTCGTCAGGATACTGATGCCGCCCGACGCTTCGAACAGATACCCAAATCAGGGCGGGGATTACAGAACCTATACCAATTCTGTTTTTGTGAACAAAACAGTTATCGTCCCCACTTACGAATTGCGTTACGATACCACAGCACTGCGTATATATCGCGAAGCTCTTCCGGGTTACAGAATAGTTGGTATTAATTCAAATGTTGCCATTCCCGCCGGTGGCGCTATTCACTGCATCACAAAAGAGGTTGGGGTGAAGGATCAGATTCACATTGTGCACAACAGGCTTCCTTTCCGGGCACCCGTTCCGGGGCAGGGCTACCCGCTTAAAGCCTTTGTCAATTCAAAGTTGCCCGTTTCTTCCGCTTCTTTATATTACACCACCGACACAACAGCCGGTTGGAGCAGTGTACCTTTGCAGTTTGTTGCGGCTGATACTGCGCTTGGCTTTATCCCTGAAATTGCTCCCGGAGTGAAAATTTACTATTATTTTTCCGTTTCTACCGCTAACAGAACGCTAACCAGACCGATAACAGCGCCGGCTAATTGTTTTAATTTTACCACCGACGAACCGGTGCCTGTAGAGCTTCTTTCTTTTGACGGCTACTCACAAAACGGCGATGTTTTCCTACGGTGGAGCACCGCAACCGAGCTTAACAACAAGGGGTTCGAAATCCAAAAGAAAATGAGCGGCACGCAGGCTTGGGGAAGTGTTGCTTTCGTTCCGGGAGGTGGCACTTCTGTTAAACCGCTTAATTATTCGTTCGTTGACAAATCGCCCGGAGCCGGCAACTTTCTCTATCGTTTAAAACAAATTGACTACAACGGTGAATCGAGAACCTACAACGAGGTTGAAGTATCGGTTGAAGAGTTTTCGTATCTGCTTTATCAAAATTACCCAAATCCCGTTAATGCCGGTGAAAGTGCTACTGCCGTTTTCTTCACTCTCGGCGAAGATTCTTACACCGATTTAACGCTTTACAACGCTTTGGGGGAAAAAATCAGCGTGCCGGTTGAGGGTAATCTTTCAAAGGGGATACACAAATTAGAACTCAGCACAGCGAACCTGCCGGCTGGGGTGTATTTCTACAGGCTTAATTCGAAGTCGAATGAGTCAGGTAAGAATTATTCGATGATTAAAAAGATGATTATCACCAAATAAAATGATTACAGCTAAATAAAAAATTAACGGAGACAGTGCGGTGAATGAACCGCCCTGCCTCCATGCGATCAATTAATCAGACAGGTATTTATTTTATAAACTATTTTTCGTTCTTTTTCTCTTCAGGTTTACCATCGGCCATAGTTAAACCAAGGCCTCCATGGTCAAGAACGATGTTCTCTGCTGCTGCCTTTTTGTGGTTCCTGTATCCTTCGATGGCGAATACAGCCGCGAATGTTAAAACTACTAATACGACTACCATGATATTTTCCTTTCGGGGCTATTGTTAAGTAAATTATTTGCTTATATATATGCAAATAGCGTGCCATAAATTTGCAACATGGTGTAACTTATTATAGTATAAAGAGTTAGGGGGATTCCCGAAAAATTGAAAAAATCGCAAAATGATGAAATATTCAACACCCTTTTTGACCCCGCTGCGTAACCCCTTATAAAACAACAACTTACGGTTGTAAAGAAATTCAACACAAAAAACACCCTGTTGAAAACTCTTACACACTTTTTCGTGATTTAACCTTGTTTTAATGGTTTGCCGGCTTCCTTTTCGGGCCGGTGTAAGGAAGTGTTACATATTTGGAGGATTTTTCCTTATATAACCTTGTTTTAATGGTTTGCCGGCTTCCTTTTCGGGCGGTTGTGAAGAGATTTTGTGGGAAATTGTTATATCTTCTTTTAGATTAAGTCAGCACATTCGTGCAAAAACCCCTATATTTACACATAATAAAAAAATTATTCTTCAGAAACCGAGCTTTGATGCGCACAATTTCAATTAAATTTGGTGCATTAATTTCTATAATTATATCATTCACTCTTCTGAGCGGTTGCAGCAATGAACCGCCGAGGGTGAACTCTGCACTTTTTGACCAAATTAAGAAGAAAATAGAAGAACTCCCCCCTACAGACTCAGTAAAAGGGCAACTTACCGATTCACTTCTGAGTATTTCTGAACTTAATAAAAACCATTCGGAGAAAATTCTCGCTCTTATACTTAAGAGTGAATATCTGATGGATAACGGGAAGAACGACGAAGCGCTGATTTTTCTTGAAAGAGCCGAAGAAACTGCACACCAAACGGGCGACCAAACTAATCTCGGGAGAATATTTGAAAATATCGGGAGAATTCACTACAGAAAAGGGGAAACCGATGAAGCCGTTTCCTACTTTAGAGAAGCTGTCGGTGGGTATCGTGCCGTGAACGATTCAACCGGGATGGGATCAGCTTATAACAATGCCGGATTTGCGTTCTGGCAGAAATCGTTGTTCGATAGTTCACTTATCCTGTTTAACGAAGCGCTAAAAATCAGAGAAACCCTGCACAATGCCGACTATCTGGCTACAACTCTTAACAACATCGGAACGGTTTACTTTAACTGGTCGCTCTATGATAAAGCGTTGGAGTATTATCTTCGAGCCTTAAAACTTCAACAGATAGCAGAAAATCCCCTTGGAATTTCAATCAGCCTCTCGAATATAGGATTAGTTTACAAAGAGACGCGGCAGTATGAGGAGGCGATCGAGTTTTATAAAAAAAGTATAGAAAATGCCATAAAAGCGAAGGATACATCCTTTATAGGTTATGCTTACCAGGGAATCGGAAACGCATATCAGGATATGAAAAATGACTCTGCAGGTTACTTTCTGAATCTGTCTTTGGAAAACTATCGGAACACCAAAGACCTCCGCGGTATTATGCTCGGATTGTTGGGAGTGGGATCATACAACCTAAAAAAAGGAAATTTTGCCGACGCACAAAGCTACCTCAACCAAATGCTGGTGCTTGCCGACTCGGAAAAAATCCCGCTTCGCAAGGCTGAAGCCTTAGTAGGTTTGGGGAAGGTTAAGATGGGGCTTGGCGATTTACAAGCCGCAAAAAATTATTTCAACCGGGCGGTTGAACCTGCAACTGAAGTTCGTAATCTCTTGTTGTTGAGCGAAGTATATGAAAATCTCGGCAAGATATACGACCAACAGGGGGCTGTTGATTCATCACTTGCTTCTTTTAAGAAGCACCTTGATTACTCCAATCAAATTAACGAAGAGGAGAAAGACCGCAGACTTACCGGCTTGAAGAACAAAGTCCGCTTTCAACAGTATGAAGAAGACCTTCAAAACGAGAGAATACAAAACCAGATTCAGCTGATCGTTCTTTTTGCTATCATGTTTTTGCTGATTATCATCATAATTGTTGCCGTTGTGCTTTATCGCTTTTACAAGAAACAGACGGCAATTAACAAAGAGCTTTCGGAGAAAAACGAAATGATCAGGCAACAAACCGAAGCCCTTGAATCGGCGAACCTTGAACTCAAAGAAGTGAACTTAGCTAAAGAAAGGCTCTTTTCGATTATTGCGCACGACCTGCGAAGCCCTTTCCAGGTAATTCTTGGATTTACGGAAATGTTGCTTACCGACATTAATGACATGAGTGATGAAGAAAAAACAGAGCAAATAGAAGCGCTTTACCAGACCGCAACAAGCTCTTACAGATTAGTTGAAAACTTGTTGCACCTTTCGGCAGCAAAAGCGGGAACGCTTGAGTTCAAACCGGAAAAAATAGAACTTGCACACATTATTGGCGAAGTTGCAACTCTCTCCGAAAAGTTAGCCGCTGCAAAAAAAGTTAAACTGTTCGTTTCAACACCCGAAGAACTGGAACTTGTTGCCGATTCTAATATGCTAACGCTGATTTTAAGAAACCTTATTAACAATTCAATCAAATATTGCAATCCGGGTGATATTATTCAGGTGAGTGCGTGCGCTGAAAACGATGCTATTTTAATAAAAGTTAAGGATACGGGGAGCGGAATGACGGAAGAAACCCTGAATAACTTGCTTGGTTCCGGGATTGTTAAATCACAACGAGGTACATCGGGTGAAAAAGGTACCGGGCTTGGGCTTGATTTATCACGCGATTTCGCTAAAAAGCACGGCGGCGATATACTGATCGAAAGTACACTTGATGTCGGCACCACCGTAACCGTGATTCTACCGGTTGCAAATGAATCCTCTGCGGCCACGGTAGAATCAAGCAGCCGATAAGAATTGGGTTTCGGTTAGATTCGTTTACAAAGTTTAATTCGTTTAGTCCTTTTACAAAGTTAAATTTGTTGATACGATTAAGTTCGCTTGCTATAAATCATCTCTGTTCACAAAGTGACTTAAAACAGCCGGATCACGGAACTTTCTCCCCATTTTATCTGTCTAATCTAAATGAATGTTCTTTCGAAAAGTGGTTGTTGAACTCTTTACCATAATTCAATTAACATTCAACAATTTTAAGAGAGCGCTTAAAACAATATATTCAGCTCTCTTTAGGAGGAACAAAATGGCTTTTAATATCAATAAATTCACCGTCAAAGCTCAGGAAACGGTGCAAAAGGCACTTGAAATTGCCGGAAGTTACGGCAACCAAATCGTGGAACCGGTGCACATCCTTGCGGCTTTGATTGAAGAAAGAGGCGGTATTGCCGACTCGCTTCTGCAGCGAATTGGTGTGAATGCCGACCGTTTACGGATCAGCGTTTCTGCTGAAATGGACCGACTTCCGAAAATCAGCGGCACTTCCGCCGGCGACCTCAAACTTTCTGCGAACGCTTCGGCTCTCTTTGAGAGTGCAATGAAACTTTCCGCAAAATCGGGCGACGAGTTTGTTTCGACCGAGCACCTTCTTTTAGCGTTGGTTGACGACGGCGCCGAAGCAGGAAGACTGCTTAAAGAAGCAGGTGCAACGAAAAACGACCTAAGCAAAGCGGTTGAAGCTCTGCGCGGCGGAAGCAAGGTTACTTCGCAAAACGCCGAAGACACTTACGCTTCACTTCAAAAATTCGGAAGAAATTTGAACGACCTCGCAAGAAGCGGCAAACTTGACCCCGTGATCGGCAGAAATGACGAGGTGCGCCGTGTGATGCAGGTGCTTTCAAGAAGAACCAAAAACAACCCGGTGCTTATCGGCGAACCCGGCGTGGGTAAAACTGCCATTGCTGAGGGAATTGCTCACAGAATTGTTTCGGGTGACGCTCCGGAAACGATTAAAACCAAGCAAATTGTCGCTCTGGATGTTGGCGCTCTTATTGCGGGAACGCAGTACCGGGGGCAATTTGAAGAGCGCCTTAAAGCCGTGATTAAAGAGGTGCAAAACTCAAACGGCGAAATTGTGCTCTTTATCGACGAAATGCACACTCTGGTTGGCGCCGGTAAAACCGATGGTGCGATGGACGCCGCTAACATTCTGAAACCGGCACTTGCCCGCGGGGAACTTCATTGTATCGGTGCAACAACTCTGGATGAATACCGAAAATATATCGAGAAAGACGCCGCTCTCGAGAGAAGATTCCAGCCCGTAATGGTAGCGGAACCCAACGAGGAAGATTCTATTTCTATACTTCGCGGGTTGAAAGAACGATACGAGGTTCATCACGGTGTAAGGATAACCGACGGAGCAATAGTGGCGGCAGTTCAACTTTCGAACCGATATATCAGCGACCGGTTTCTGCCCGATAAGGCTATCGATCTGATCGATGAATCGGCTTCACGCTTGAGGATGGAAATCGATTCGATGCCCGAGGAACTTGACATACTCGAACGGAAAATCAAGCAGTTGGAAATTGAAAAAGTGGCGCTTTCGAGGGAAAAAGATGAAGGCTCGGTAAAACATCTTACGGAAATCGAGGCTGAACTTGCCGAACTTAATGAAGAGCGCGACGGGATAAAAATCCACTGGGAGAACGAGAAAGAGAAAATTCAGAACATACGCGAGATTAAATCGCGAATTGAGAAACTGCGTGCCGATTCGGAGATGTTCGAGCGCGAGGGAAATCTTTCTAAAGTTGCCGAAATCAGGTACGGAACCCTACCCGGTTTAGAGCAAAACCTGAAAGAACTTACTGCTCAACTGAACAAAGTACAGGCGGATAAAAGGCTTCTGAAAGAAGAAGTTGACGCCGAGGATGTTGCAGAAATCGTCTCCCGCTGGACGGGCATCCCCGTGACAAGAATGTTAGAGGGTGAAAGAATTAAGCTGATGAACCTTGAGGACCATCTTCACAAGCGCGTAGTCGGGCAGGAAGAAGCGGTTTATGCTGTGGCAAACGCCGTTAGAAGGTCCCGCGCCGGCTTACAGGATGCGAACAAACCGCTCGGGTCTTTCATTTTCCTTGGAACCACCGGCGTTGGAAAAACGGAACTTGCGAAGGCGTTGGCGGAGGCTTTGTTCGACGATGAGCACGCAATGGTGCGGATTGATATGTCGGAGTATATGGAGAAATTCTCCGTTACCCGGCTGATTGGCGCACCACCGGGATATGTCGGCTACGAAGAAGGCGGGCAGTTGACCGAAGCCGTAAGGCGCAGACCTTATTCGGTTATTCTGCTTGACGAGATCGAAAAAGCCCATCCCGATGTTTTCAATGTGCTGCTTCAGGTGCTTGACGATGGCAGGCTTACCGATAACCAGGGCAGAACTGCTGATTTCAAAAACACAATTGTGATTATGACTTCTAACTTGGGTTCGCACATTATTCAGGAAGCGCTTACTGATCTGGAGGATGGCAATATCAATGATATGATGGCGTCACTTCGGATTTCTTTGGTTGAATTGTTGCGGAAAACTATCCGTCCGGAATTTCTGAACAGAATCGACGATATAATCCTGTTCAAACCGTTGAACAAAAATGAAATCAGGAAGATCGTTGAGATTCAGCTTGATGCCGTGAAAACGATGCTTGCTAAAAAAGAGATTTCGTTTAATGTGAGTGAGGAAGCCGAAGACTGGCTCGCTGATCTGGGTTACGATCTCTCTTACGGTGCCAGACCATTGAAACGAACTATCCAAAAGCATATTATAAACCCGCTGGCTCAACAGCTTATCGGCGGCGAATTTTCAGATGGTGATACCATAACCGCTGATGTGGATGAAGCAGGAAATATCTATTTCCGAAAGGGTTAATGGGTGTTTGTTGCCTGAAGGCGGTGGATATTTTACCCGCGCAAAATGCGTAATTTTCCGGTAACCCGGTAAGGTTTTGGCGCCGGTGAAACTTAACCGGAAGCAAAAAAGCACCTGAGGGTAGGGTAACCCCGTCTCGGTGCCTTTAAAAACTTAAAAGAGGTTGTTTGTTTAATTAAACAGGCAGCCTCTTTTTTTTTGTAGCTGTTTAGTTGCATTCCTTCCGGATAAATTTCAGGAGATTTAATGATTATTGATTAAACCGCTGCCTCTTTTTTGTTATATCTGTTTGTATATTTGCAGGGTGTTTTAACGGATATTAATCTTTATATCAGAAACGGCAGAAACTGTCGATTTTTATCCCGTTTATTCGTTATAAAAACCGTTTATTAATTACCCTAACTTATTAATTGAACTTTAGATTAGTCTCCCGGCAATTCTTTTATTTTAGATTTCCATCCCGGCTATTTATTTATTTTTCCCTTTGCTTACAAATTTGGTTTTTGCTGTTTTTTCAGTCTGTTGGCTTTGCAAAGGGAAAGTTCTCTTCAAATTTGGATTTAGTTATACAGTCCGAAAAGGCAACAACGCAGTTTAATTTTGGCAATGTTAAACATAACTTAACAACCGCTGACAGTAACTTTACAGATACAACAACATCGAAAGAGGATTTCTTTAGTGGCGAAAAATACGATTCCACAATTACTGACGGTAATTTTACTGAAACAACATCGAAAGAGGATTTCTCTATAAACAACATACATGATTCCGTTACGGTTGTTGTTGGAGAAGATTTTTCAATTGCCGGTTACAGAAAATTTTTGCTCGGCGAGAACCGTCGCAAGCTGTGGCTGACGCCGTTAAAACTTCCGGTGTTAAACCTTAATTCTTTTTCAGGCGGGCTGACTGTGATTAAAGTTGATACTATATCGGGAAACAGAACGCTCTATTTTTCCGATAAAATGGGGAAAAAGTGGAAGTTTCGGTCGCTTGAAAAATTTCTTGAACCAACTCTTTCGGATACCTATGCAGGCACATACATCGGATGGGTGCTTCAGGACAATACCTCCGGTTTATTCCCCGGTGCGGAGGTTGCCTTAACACCAATACTCGACGCCTTAGGGTTGCCAAACTCCCATCCTGCAATGTGGGTTCTGCCCTCAAAAATACCTGATGACTCATTACCCTCTGATACAAATTGGGGGGCAGGAAAAAATGAACCCTTTCAAAACATCCCGGAGCTGTTGGAGAGCATCAACGGTTTTCAAAATATGCCGGGGGTGTTGGAGAAAATTGGCGGTTTTCAAAATATGCCGGGGGTGTTGGAGGAAGTTGGTGAGAATAATGGGAATTATCTCACAACCAAAGATGTGGTTTTTGGGCTACTTAACGGAAGTAACGCAAAAGTTGAAGCGACGGAATACCTCAAGATGAGGCTTTTGGATATTCTGATTAACAATTTCGGAAGAGATGCTAACTCACTCTGCTGGGAGAGTCACCTTTCTGATAATTATGAGAAGGTAAAATTTCATCCTGTTTTAATAAATTATGAGAACGCTTTCGCTGACTTCGACGGATTAGTGCCGTTGACACTCTCTTTTTTGCACGCTGAAAGGGTCAGTTTTAACGAAGATTTTCCTTCAGCGAAAACCGCAACCTACAGCGGAAGGCACTTCGACCGGAGATTTTTAACGGAACTTACTAAAGCAGAATGGGACTCCGTAACCAACTTTGTGGTTTCCTGTTTCAGCAGTCAGTTGATTGAAGCAGCAATAAGCGCTTTACCGCCGGAATACCGGCTAATTTCTGCGGATGAACTTAGGGCAAAACTGATTAACCGTGTGCTAAATTTAGCGGCAATATCAAATGATTTTTACGAATTAACCAACAAGATTGCTCATATTTACTGCACAAACAAAAGCGACAGTGTCAGTATTTACTCTGATGATTCCACCACCACAGTTTCTCTCTTCCGGTGCAGTATAGAACCGTTTCAACAGACAAACCCGGGGGCAATATCCGTACGCAAAGAAGAAACACCTCAAGAAAACAGAAATGCCGTCGAGGTTGAAGGCAAACCGTATTTCCATAAAGTTTTTAACAACCGTATAACACAAGAAATAAGAATTTATCTTGAGGGAGGTGATGATGTGTTGATAACCTCCGGTGAATCTGGTTGTGCGCCAAAAATAAATATTGATGAAAGAAGCTTCAAAGAAAAACTTGCGGATTTCCATAACTCTCAAGGTTCAGCCAATTATCAAATTAAAAACGAATATCAAAGTTATCCTGATACATTAGAATACATAGAACCCTCACAACGGCAGGAGGGGACCAGATTTTCAATTTATCCGGTGGCTGATATTTCCTCCATATTTGGGTTGCAGTTAGGCGGCGGACCGATCTTTTACTGGTACGGTTTCCGAAAATTCCCTTGGGAATCCAAAATAATGTTTTACGCTTCTTACGCCACTGCTTCGCGGGAATATGATGTTGATTTTGCCGGCTGGTTCAATTCTGTTATCGATGGCGCAACGGTGTGGTTAAAAGCCTGTAAAAAATCGATCGATTTCAACCTTTACTACGGCTTCGGCAACGAAACAGAGTTCAGTAAAGCCGTTTTCAACGATAATGGTTATCGGCTATATCACCGGTTACTTGGGGCAGAAGTGGGGCTGAACATTCCGCTTTTCGGCAAATTAACCAATTTTTACTCCCTTAAAATTTCCGATTACCACGCAGAATTGGAGGATTCTTCACTCCTTTCAGGATTTCCGGGCGGAACCTACGGACTTGGCAAACTTTCTACGCTGTCGCTTGAAGGTGGGCTACAATTAGACAGCAGAGATAACCCGGAGCTGCCTTATTCAGGTTTATTCATCCGTTCTTCCGGCTCGATTTCTCCGCAAGTTTTTAACTCGAAAGGGATGTTTTGGCGTGCAAATTTTGATTTCAGGGGCTACTTACCTTTGGGGCTTTTGACAGGTTTTTTGAAAAACTCAACTTTCGCCATCCGGATTCTGGGAGATAAAGTGGGCGGCGATTACCCCTTCTACTCCGCTTCATTTTTGGGCAGTTCGAAGAATCTGCGTTCATACCGGAACGAGCGCTTCTCGGGCGACGCTTCCTTGTACGCAACTGCTGAATTGCGGTTTGAACTCGGAACGGTTAAAACGATTGTAAACTCAAAGATGGGGGTTTTCTTCTTTACTGAAGCGGGCAGAGTATATAAAAACGGAGAGAGTTCCGACTTATGGCACGCAGGAAACGGTGTTGGGCTTTATGCCGCACCCCCCGACCGCTCGATAGTGATTACCGGAACGGTCGGGTTCTCATCAGAATATGTAAGCTTTTTCTTAGGGACAAACCTAAATTTTTAACTCTGTTTGGGCTTTGTGGCTCTTAAGCCTCTACCTAAATTTTTAACTCTGTTCAGGCTTTGCGATTCTTAGGCACAAACCTAAATTTTTAGCTTTGTTTAAGATTTTCTCCCGGTTTTCCCGCCTGTGGATTTCCCGGTTGAGGGCTTTTTAACCGCAGCCTTTGCTTCGGTTGATTTTTTGCCAACCGTTGCTGCCTTACTGCTCAATGTTTTTTTCCCAACCGTTGCTTTTGTCCCGGGTGATTTTTTAACCGCCGTTGCCTTTGCCGTGCCGGATTTTTTACTAACCGTCACCTTAGCCTTAGTTGATTTTTTAACCGCTGCTTTCTTAGTGCTCAAAGGTTTTTTACTAACCGTCACCTTAGCCTTAGTTGATTTTTTAACCGTTGCTTTCTTACTGCCCAAAGGTTTTTCTCCCGCAACATCGGAAGGCACCTTAGGTTGAGCCGGCAACACATCCAATTCAGCGTGAAGTTTCGGAATGCCTTTAAGGAAAGGATCAAGCCGGAAACCGCAATGCAGCGCCATATCTATCAGTCCGTCGGTGAACTGCGCCATCAGGGAAATAGCCTTCACGAACTCTTTTGAGCGGAAAAGCCTGTAAATTGCCGCCTGATCTTTGGGGCTGTCGCCATTTTTACCAACGGTTCGTCCGGCATAGCGTAAGCCGTTGAGCGTGTAAACCCAAGTCATCAGTTGAGTGAACTTCTCTTTACTGAAGTATTTTATTCCCTGATACTCGTTTACTTCAATGAATTCCCTTACCTCTTTCTTTTCCAAAAGAGCCAAGGTGGGCAGTGCACCCTCTTCAGCCTCATTAACACCAACCGGGTTGAAAACACCCTTTCGGTTGTAAATATCTTCCGTTGATTCGAGAACCCGAAGAAGATCAAACTCAAATTTTGCACGATTATAATGATCCCCCAGACGAATAATCGACTGCCAAAGCGGCTTTTCGAACAGCAGCGAATCGTAAAGATTATAGGCGTCTTCACCCGTCATTTCCTTAACGGCTGAAAGAAGTTTTTTAACCACCGAGTACATCACGAGAATATCGGTGTGGATGTTTTCCTCATCTTCGTTATTCGCGAACAACGAATAGCGGGCGAGAGTTTTGTTCTCGTTATTCGTAAGAAATTCGGAGTAACCTCGCAGAACGCGTAACTCTTTCATCAGCTCGCTCATCACAGAGTTTTGAACAAAGGGCACTTTTTTATAGTCGGCAACTTTTTGCAGCACCTGTGTGAAGCGAAGAGTAAACGGGGTACTGAACTCGTTCACGGTGGCTTCTGCTTGTGCGGGTGCTAAGCCTGCGAACCGCTTCAGCTCATTCAGTGTATCTTTTGTAAACAGCTCTCTGATGGAACTATGAACTTCATACAGGTTCAATTCTAAAAGAGTCAGCGCGAGCGAGGGTGTGCCCTGCCCGTGCAGATAAGCATTCAACTGCTGATAGCTTCCGTCAAAATCGAAAATCTCGTTAAACCCACTGAAAACCCGATACTCATACCCGTTCAGGGTGATACCAAATCCTTCAATATCAAACTCGTTACCGGAGCGGATGTATTCAAGCCCTGTAGTCATATCTTTGAAGGTATAATAAAAACCGGGATGTTTTTTCAGTTGAAGCGCACCCGATAAGGTTTTAAATTCCAGCTCATTCATTTCAACCGGCTGATCCTCAACATTTGAAGTTTCCCAGTTTTCTTCCGCCCTTAGAGATTCAATATATTGCGCTTTCTGTCGTTTGCCGGAGGAGTATTTAATCGCTCCGGAGGCTCTGTAGAAAGAGTTGTTGTAGAAAACCAGCGCTTTTTCCTCACCGGCACGGTTTGTGAACGCCATAACATTCTCGTTTATGTGGCGGTAGTTTTCGTAGAAATCAAAAAGCTCAAAATTCCGCACTTCTGAGAAAAGGTAGCGTTTTTTCAGAAGGGGAAACACCTCTTTTTTGTGCCGGGTGACTAAATAATCATCAACCTGCTCGTTGTAATACGCCCGCCGATACTCCATCCCATATTTTTCGGTAAACCCTTCAATCTGCCCGTGCGCAAACATCGGCAATCCGGGAAGTGTCGCCATCATAACGCAGATACCGAAATATTTATCCCCTTTCCCGAACTGGTTAACGGCGGTTTCTTCATCCGGGTTGCTCATAAAGTTCACATATCTTTTCAGAATTTCGGGGTCGAACCTGATAGTGTTTTTAATCAGTTTTCTGTATTTATCGTTCTCTTCTTTCATAAACATGTGCATGAAAGCCGAGTTATAAACCCTGTGCATACCGAGCGACCTGACAAAATAGCCCTCCATCAGCCAGAAAGCTTCCGCTAAAAGAAGTGTCTGCGGCATTTCTTCATTAAAGCGATCGACAACATCACGCCAGAACTCTTTCGGCATCATCTTGTGGAAAGTCTGCTTAGAAATTGCGTAATCAGAACGGGATGGGATTGCGCCCCCCTGCCCCGGTGCCGGGAACCACAAGCGCTGGTAGTGCTTTTTGCTTAGGATCATTGCGGCGTCAAAACGGATTACCGGAAATTTCTCCGCAACTTTTTTAATTGTCCTTATCAGTTCTTCCCTGACGACGGGATCGAGCAGGTTCAGCTGAGCGGTATCATTCCATGGCATGTTGGTGCCGTCGTTACCGTGATAGATATACCGAACCCTTCCGGTGCGTCGATCGTAGTGCTGGAACACAACCGCCGCATCTTCACGGGTGTAGTAGCGGTCTTCTATTCTGATCTCAATATAAGGGTGTTCTGAAAGGTTGGGCCCCGTGAACGAATAATTCGGATACGGCGGTTCGGAAGCCTGAATGTAGTATTCCGGGTGTTCTATCACCCACTTCGAGAAAATTCCGGTGTGGTTTGGCACCATATCGCTTGCTAATCTGATACCGCGGAGCGCACACCTGTTGCGCAGATTTTCAAAGGCTTTTTCGCCTCCAAGTTCGGTGGCAATTTCGTAGTCATAAAGAGAATATGCTGAGGAAGCCGCCTCGGGGTTTCCGCAAAACTGTTTAATTTTTGCCGAAGCTGAAGAGCGTTCCCAAATACCGATGAGCCAAAGAGCGTTGAAGTTCCATTGCTGCAGCCGGTCAAGCTCGGCATCGGGGATTTTATCAAGCGTATCTATCTTTTGAGAGTAAGTTTTTGAAAGTTGATCGAGCCAGACGAGTGCGTTTTTTGCGATCATCACAACATTGGGCATCCAATCGATATCTTCGGTGAAGCGTTCTTCTTCCACCATGAAGCTGAGTTCGATATCATCAATTTCATGGAAAGAAGTGTCGCCTTTTTCGATATCGCTTTTGATTTTATCTGTAAGCGATTGGTCAAACTCATAAGTTGGAACCGGTGGTGTGCCTTTGCCGTCACCCCCGCCGGTGAAAAGTCTTGCGTCTTCTTTAAGCAAATCCATCCCGAGTAGGATAAGATCGTCAAATGGGAACTCGATACCGAGGGGCCAGAAAGCCCTTAAACTCTTAAACTGTTCAAATATTTGATATGGGTTGGCAAGGATAACGGATTCTAAAGCGTCAAAAAGTGAAATGCCGAAATAAGCAACGGGCTCTTCTTTGCGGAAGAAATCTTTTGTTTCGTTTATTAATTCTTTATAAACGGTATCTTCTTCCAACGGAGTGCTGTCGAACATCTCTTTTAGCGAGTTGAACGCAGGGTTCATATTTTCTAAGTGGAGGATCATCAGTTCTTCCACCATGATTTCGGCGTTCGGTTTGCCTTCTGTTTCACCGCTAAGGAATTCTTCAGCCGACACTTCCCCCCTCAGAACGGTTACCGGTGGGAAAGTTTCAACATATTTCACCAAAACTTTCTCGAACTCGCGCGGACCAATCATCTCTCTGAGGTGGACGACCGAACGGGTGAAAACTCCCGGATTTTGAACCTGCTCGTAATTTCTGAAAACAAGGTGCATCAGCTCGTGTAGCAAGCCAAGCGCATTGATCTGACCCGGCGTTACTAATAGATCGGCACGCGATTCTTCAGTGCGGACACGGTTAATGCGCGCTGCCAAACGACGAGCTGCCGTGAAATTCGCCACGATTAATACTCCGGTCTGGGAGAATAATTCCTCCTCCAACGAATATTTTACGCGGGCGTCTTTGGAAATGTGAAAGAAACGGACCGACCGGTCCAACCGGTAACCGGGATGTATCTCAGGCAGCCGTAAAATCATTTAGCAAATCACTTCCATTTAATAAATCACTTCTTTGATAAAAACAGGTTTTTCTGTTTTGTCTTCCACTTGTTTAATCGAGCCGAGTATTCTCTTGTGTGCCGACTCAAGTTTGTCGGGGTCATCACAATCGATATACCCGATAACCGACCCCTGTTTATAGTATTCACCCACTTTAGCTTTTAGATAAACCCCCGATTTATGGTCTATTTCGTCCTCTTTTTTCATTCTTCCGGCGCCAAGTTCGATGAGCGCCATACCGATTTCGTAGCCGTTAATTTCGCTGACATAACCGGAATTTTCGGCATAGATGGTTTCACGGATTTTTGAAACGGGGTATCTTTCAGGGTATTTAACTGTATCAAGATCACCACCCTGAGCTTTAATTATTGCGAGGAACCTGTCGAAAGCGGAGCCATCGGCAACAAGTTTTCTCGATATTTCGACACCTTCTTCGATGCTTTCAGCTTTTCCGCCGAGCATTATCATTGCTCCGGAAAGTGCGAATGAAATTTCGCACATATCTTCGATATATTCACCGCGTAGAATATCGATTGATTCGTGAACCTCGAACCAGTTGCCGGATTTGAAGCCAAGTGGCTGGCTCATCTCGGTTATTAGTGCAACACACTTTTTGCCGAAACCTTCTGCAGTGCCTTTAAGGCTTTCGGCTAATTTTTTGGAATCTTCGTAACTTTGCATAAAAGCACCGGAACCGCTTTTAACATCTAAGACGAGACCATCAGTGCCTTCGGCTAATTTTTTGCTCATAATGCTGGCGGTAATCAGCGGGATAGAAGGAACAGCGCCCACCACATCACGCAACGAGTAAAGAAGCCTGTCGGCAGGGGCAATGTTCGAAGTTTGCCCGATAATCAGCCCGCCGGGGTCTTTCATTATTTTTTTAAATTCTTCGATCTCTAATTTAGTGTTGAAGCCGGGAATCGACTCCATTTTGTCGAGTGTTCCGCCGGTGTGCCCAAGCCCTCTTCCGGAAATTTGCGGAACTTTAACTCCTGCTGCCAAAGCGATGGGACCAATAATCAAGCTGGTTTTATCACCCACGCCGCCGGTTGAATGTTTGCCAATTTTGGGTTCAGGGATGTGGCTTAGATCGATAACTGTACCGCTGTAAAGCATTGTTCTTGTTAGAGTTAGCGTTTCTTTCGGGGAGAGCCCCCTGATAAATATTGCCATTAAAAGTGCCGAAGCCTGATAGTCAGGAATCTTTCCGGCGGTGTAAGAATTAATAAAAAACCTTAACTCTTCATCGGTAAGTTCTAAGCCGTCTCTCTTTTTAATTATAATTTCAACCGGGTTCATCTAATTTCCTTTTATTTAGTCAGTAAATTTAACCAATTTGAGTGAAATTTTCACTTAATAACGGGTTTTAAAGCCTTTTTGTCATTGGATTTAATCATTTGCGCGGGCTTTTAACTTACCGGTTTGCTTTTGTTTTTGAATACACAATGATTTGCTTATTTTTGTATGATATGATATTCAAAGAAGATACAATTACCGCAATAATAACACCTCCGGGTGTCGGCGCCGTTTCTGTTATCCGTGTAAGTGGCGAGAATGCAATACCGGTGTGCGATAAGATTTTCAGTGGTGCCTCCCGATTAGCAGATGCCAAATCCCACACGCTGAAATACGGCAAAATCATCGCTCCCGGCAGTATTTCCCACGGCAGTGTCGCTTCCAATAATAGCACCCACGGCAGTAGCGCTCACGGCGGGGAAGTGATTGACGATGTGGTTGTCTCTGTTTTCCGTGCCCCGCACTCTTATACGGGTGAAGACAGCGTTGAGATTTCGTGCCATGGAAACCCTAATATCACACGACGGATTACGGAGCTGCTTTATGACCTCGGTGTTAGAAACGCTGAAGCCGGCGAATTTACGAAACGGGCGTTTTTGAACGGCAGAATAGATCTTTCACAGGCGGAAGCCGTGATGGAGCTAATCTCTGCCCGTTCCGACGCATCTTTGCGAGGGGCACGCAACCAGCTCGATGGGCTTCTGTCTTCAAAAGTGAACGCACTGCGCAGTATGCTTATCAACACTTCCTCTTTGGTGGAACTTGAACTCGATTTCGCCGAAGAAGATATCGAGTTTGTCGAAAGGACTGAACTTATCTCGCGAATTAACGCTATAATCGCCGAAATTGAGGCGCTTTTGGAGTCTTATGGGTTCGGGCGCCTGATGAGAGACGGCGTGAATGTGGCGCTTGTAGGGCAGCCGAATGTGGGGAAATCTTCCCTTTTGAACTACCTGCTTAAAGAATATCGTGCGATCGTCAGTTCTATTCCGGGCACTACCCGGGATATTATCCGCGAAGAAGTTATGATCGACGGGGTACTCTTCCGGCTTTTTGATACCGCCGGAATCAGAGAAACCGAGGATGAAATTGAGATTGAAGGGGTGCGACGCAGCAGGGAAGCAGTGCAAAACGCCGACCTTGTTCTTTTCATTAATGATGTGGTGCAGAATATTTCAGTTGATTTGTACGATGAAATACGAAGCCTAACCGACGAAAGCAAAATTCTGATTGTTCTGAATAAAATTGACCTCGACCACCCCGCATTATTAAAATCAGACATTGCTATTTCCGCAAAAACTGGTGCCGGAATCGATTCTTTGTTTTCTTTGCTGAAAGAACGGGCATTAGGAGCGCAAACTTACAGTGAGAAAAGTGCCGTTGTATCCAACTCGAGGCATTATAACTGCCTGAAACGGGCGAATGAATACCTGAAACAGGCGCTTAACTCTTCTGAATCAGCACTTAGCGGTGAATTTATATCCGTTGACCTCAGAAATGCGGAAAATGCACTCGCTGAAATCACAGGCGATATTACCACAGATGACATTCTAAACAACATCTTTATGCACTTCTGCATCGGAAAGTGAGTTTTTTTTGGTGGGGGCTTTTACAGCTTTTTTTGGTGGGGGCTTTTACAGCTTTTAATTGAAGGTCTTTTACAACTTTTTATACAAGGGGCTTTTTCAGCTTTTTTAGTGGGGTCTGATAGTTTTCCCCTTTGAGGTGCCTTCTCCGGTTTTATACTGCAATATTTTTATTCTCCGTTTCTATTTTAATACTTTATTTTATTATTTAATCCATTTTCAGCAATTTATTTACTATTTTGATAATTGGCTGATATATGTCCCTTTTTCGAATCATCGGATATTATAAGAAATTTTAGTACCGGTGATAACCACAAAAGGATTTAGAGTTTTTCTGAGTACTTAACCACCCAAACCGGCAGGTTCACTTTGTAAACTATTAAGTGCAGGCTGAAAGTTAAATCTTCTTTAACTTGTATCCACTATTTGCCGGAAAAACAACCTGCTAAACGCAGCATGAAAATTAGCCTTTTCTGATTTGACCGTTTTTAGTTGAAAGAGATGAAAAGTTAAACACAACAAGAAAGTTTAATTCCGCTTGTTTTAACTAACCAAATGGAGCCGGTAACAGGCACAATACACTAACCTGTAACCTACAGAACAAATGTTTCGCTCAGAAATGATTATTTTTGCGTAGTAAAAATTTGGAAGCACGAACATTTTTTCTCTGATTAACTCTCGCTATTCGGCAAGGTTCTGCAACATATCGGCAAATCACGAACTCTGATCTACCCTTTAGCCATTTCAGCTAATCATTTCCTGACAAATGTGATGCTGCCCGGAAAATGTATTGTTACTTCGCAAACAAGCGGCATCTTTAGAAAAAGATTACTAATTGATAAATGCTGCAAAAAGCAATCACTTAGATTCAATCAACCGGCAGGAAATCAAAATTGTTTCACATGAAACAAATCAGAATTGACAGGTGTTTTAACCTCTGCATGACAGAGAAAAATTTTTTGCAAAACTTTTAACTATAAAAATGTTTCACATGAAACAAATAACACGCTATGCGCAAATATGATGTAATTGTAGTAGGCGGGGGCCACGCCGGGATCGAGGCTTCAGTTGCGGCTGCACGCTTAGGCTGCAGCACAGCATTAGTAACGATGGACAAAAACGCTTCGGGACGCCTTTCCTGCAACCCGGCGATTGGAGGAACCGCAAAGGGGCACTTAGTAAGGGAAATTGACGCACTCGGCGGTGTAATGGGTGAAATAGCGGATAAATCGGGGATACAATTCAGAATTTTAAACAGAAGTAAGGGGCCCGCTGTTTGGTCACCAAGGGCACAGAACGACAGAAAGATTTACAGCCGTGTTGCCGTTGAGGTGCTTGACAGCGTTCAAAACCTTGAAATCATCGCCGAATCAATAGTTGACATTAAGATTACGAACGGAATACTTGAGGGGGTGGTAACCGCTAACGGTGAGGAAATTGCCGCAAAAGCTGTGATTCTTTCCTCGGGCACCTTCCTGAACGGTTTAATGCACACGGGGCTTAACGCTACGCCCGGTGGAAGATTCGGTGAAAAACCGGCAACGGGAATTACGGAGTCTCTGATAAAAGCAGGCTTTGAGTCGGGCAGACTTAAAACCGGCACCCCTCCACGGCTACACAGAGATTCGATAAACTGGGATATTCTTGAAGTGCAGCCGGGGGATGACGACCCCGTTCCTTTTTCCGACCGGACCGATAAAAGCCTTTTTCCGTTTCTTCTGCAGGTGGTTTGCCACATTTCCTACACCGACGAAACGGTTCACAAAATACTTGAAAAGGGCTTCGACCGCTCCCCAATGTTCACGGGCAGAATACAGGGGACGGGACCCAGATACTGCCCATCGATTGAGGATAAAATCGTTCGTTTCGCAGATAAACCGAGGCACCATCTATTCTTAGAACCCGAAGGGTTAGATTCTGAGTTGATTTATCTGAACGGTTTTTCCTCATCGCTGCCGGAAGAGATACAGTTCGAGGCACTAAAAAAAGTTAAAGGGTTAGAGGAGGTAGTGATGGTTCGCCCCGGTTACGCTGTGGAATATGATTTCTTCCCACCACACCAAATTGATTTGACTATGGAGACAAAAAGGGTGAAGGGGCTGTATTTCGCAGGACAAATAAACGGAACTTCAGGCTATGAGGAAGCGGCGGCTCAGGGGCTGATGGCTGGTATTAATGCAGCACTTAAAATTAAGGGCGAGCCTGAGTTTGTGCTAAAAAGAAGCGACGCTTACATCGGGGTGCTGATTGACGATTTAGTAGGCAAATCAACTTTAGAACCTTACAGAATGTTCACCTCCCGTGCGGAACACAGGTTGCTTTTAAGGCCTGATAACGCCGATATCCGTCTTTCCGGATTTGGACACAGAATTGGGCTAATTACCGACGATGAGCTTAAAAGGGTGAACGATAAGATTAAAAAAATAAGCACAGGTTTAGAACTTGCGAATAAAGTTAAGATTACACCCGATAATGTTAATCCCTATTTGGAAAGTGTAGGTCCTTCACCGCTTAAGTTTACTGAAACATTGGAGAAAGTTATTAAACGCCCGGAGGTTGATGCTTTTGAACTGGGGAAAATTCTAAACACAACAAAAAACGGTAACGGCAACTCAACTTCTGATAAGGGGCATTCAGAAAGCGATAAAATTGAAACCGGCTCTTCACATGCTGATCTTAACAACACTAACCCGGAAACAAGAACAATATCTGAGTTTAAAAGGGGTACTATTTTTTCATCGGCTGATCTTAACGACACTAACCCGGAAAACAGAGGAACCGTTGAATTAAACCGACCAAACACCGGAATGAATGGGAATGAAGAGCAAAATCCGGAAGCGGCACAAACCCCTGAAACAAAATCTGAAAACCCGGTGTTTGATATATCAGACAAAGCAAACCGTGAAGAGATAAAAAATCTTTTAAGTGATAAAGAGGTTGCATTTCAAATTGAACTTGAAATCAAATACGACGGCTACATCCAAAGGCAGAAAGAAACCGTTGCAAGATTTGAAAAATACGAGGAACTTGTTATTCCAACGAGTATAAATTATAAAAATATATCCTCACTATCAAACGAAAGTCGTGAGAAATTATCAAAGGTGCAGCCCAGAAATATCGGGCAGGCAAGCCGGATTTCGGGCGTTACTCCTTCTGATATTTCTATCTTAATGGTATATTTGAAGAAATGATTTCTGTTTTTTCGGAGAGTTATTGATATTAGATGATACTTATTTAAGAGAGTTAACCCATTTTTTTTGGGAGAACGACAAAAATCCGGATGAAGGTACACTAAGCAGGCTTACTCACTACACTCGTATGCTTGTAGAAAAGAATAAAGACCTTAACCTTATTTCACGCAAAGATATAGAAAATGTAGTCGAAAATCACATTTTTATCTCCGCTTTTATTACCAACTTCATACCGGAGCGGGCATCAGCCTTTCTTGATATTGGCACGGGAGCTGGCTTGCCCGGCATACCTTTCGCTATTCTTCGCCCTGACCTTCCGGGCGTTTTAGTCGATTCGATTTCGAAAAAAACCAATGCTGTAAGAGAGTTTGTAGAAAAACTGATGCTACGAAATGTAATGGTAGAAAACAGCAGGGTTGAAGCACTTGATTTTGTGAAAAAATACGCCGGTAAATTTGACATTATTATCAGTCGTGCAACTGTTGATATTTTAACTTTGGTGAGGTATTCACTGCCGTTAATCAAAGAGAAAGCGGCACTTCTTCTGCTTAAAGGCGGGGATATCGACGAGGAATTTAGGGTTGCCCGCGAAAAATACGGTTATATGTTCAAAAGGTCAACCATTTACGAATTAAAATACAAACCAACAAACACAAAAAACGAAAAAGGGAAAAAACTCGTTTACCTGGAGCTTTACAAATGATACTTAACGGAACCGATCAGTCACTTTTTAACGAAATTTCTAAATTAGCCACCGAACAGCGCAACCCGAGATCAACGGATATTGACAACGCCTCGGCGATTGAAATCCTGCGCATAATAAACGAAGAGGATAAAACCGTGCCGATGGCAGTGGAATTGGAGATCCCCTGGATAGCAAAAGCTGTTGAAGCTGTGGTTAAGGCACTTAAAAGTGGCGGAAGGCTGCTCTATTTTGGAGCAGGAACTTCCGGGCGGCTTGGAGTGGTTGACGCCTCGGAGTGCCCCCCGACTTTTGGAACACCTTACGGTATGATCGAAGGCTATATCGCCGGAGGAGTCGAGGCAATGTTTCGTGCGCAGGAAGGTGCAGAAGATTTTGAAGAAAACGGCGCAAAAGATGTGATTAAAGCGGGGGTTACCGCAAAAGATGTGGTGTGTGGAATTGCCGCAAGCCGCAGAACCCCCTATGTGATTGGTGCGGTGAAAAAAGCGAAAGAGCTTGGCGCAACCACTGTTTACATCACATGCACACCGCGAGAAGCGTTTAACATTCCTGAGGTGGATATCCCGATTTGCCCTTATGTGGGTCCGGAAGTGGTAATGGGTTCAACCCGGATGAAAAGCGGCACAGCACAGAAGTTGGTGCTGAATATGCTCACCACCACTTCGTTAGTCAGAATGGGGAAGACCTACGAAAACATGATGATCGATCTCCAGATGACAAACAAAAAATTGGTGGAGAGAGCGAAAAGAATTGTAATGACAATAACCGGTGTCTCGTATGATGAAGCCACGGAATATCTTACCGAAGCCGATGGTCATGTTAAAACGGCACTGGTTATGATAAAAGCGAATGTAACTGCCGATGAAGCAAGAAAACGCTTGGAAAAAACCGAAGGCTTTGTAAGAAAAGCCATAAATTTAGTTGATTACTAACAAACTAAACAGACTTTTTATATTATTTATTTTATTATTTACTTCCGGTATATCCCAGAACTCTGATAACACAGATTGGGAAAAGTTCGGAAAGTACGGGGAGAGTATTTTAAATTCCGCTACCCGTTTCAACAACAACGATCTCGTAAACTACGGAATTGTTGCCGCCTCCACCGCTCTTGCTTACCAAATTGACGAAAAAACCAAATTTTTCTTCAGGGATGAAATGCCACCGTTCCCTAAACCTCTTTCGGTAATAAACGAGTATTCTATTGCCGGGTTGTTTGCGGTTGCCGGAGGGTTGTACATTCACGGCAGGCTCGCCGATAACGAAAAAAACAGAGAACTTGGTTTGCGCTTGGGGTCAGCACTGATTTACTCTGAGGCTATTACGGGATTATTGAAAGTGATAATCGGAAGAGAGCGACCGACAATATCGGATGATAACTCAAATTTCCACTTTTTCCGGACATCATGGGACAACACTTCTTTCCCCTCGGGGCACGCAACCGCATGGATGGCATTCGCTTCGGTGATGGCGCTTTCGACCGACAACGACTTTGAACGGGGGGTTTACTGGACGCTCGCAGGCGTGATGACGCTCGAAAGAATTTACAACCGGCATCACTGGCTTTCTGATGTGGTGTTCGGTGGTGCAATTGGCTACTTTACCGGAAACCTGATCGGTTCGAAAGAAAAGGGCGAGGGCGCACCTCCTGTGTTCGTTCCGATGATTAACTTAACGATTGGGTTGTGAGGCAACCTCGATCCGGTTGTGGAATGCCCCGGCAAGTTGAAATTAATAAAGATATGAAACCAAAAAAAATAATTCGACGCAGGTTGTGAGATGATCTCATCATTTGGTAACAACCCGCAAATCAAGCGATTAATTTCAACCGTTTCAGACGGCAGAGGGAAGGTGCACCGTGTTGCCTCGCTTCCCGGAAGCTCTAAAACATTATTAGTACATCATTTACTGACGAACTTTAAAAAAATAATGCTGCTTGTTCCCTCGGTAAAGGATGTGTTGGAAATATCCACCGAGCTAAAATTAATCGGGACAAAGAAACCTGTAATTCAGATTTCAGAGTTCAACTCGAAGCAGATACAGGAAACGCTCAACAATCTTTCCACCTTAAGCGGATATTGTTTAGTTTCAACTTATGAGCTTCTTTTGGTTAAACTCCCTTCACGGGCTGATTTTTCCGAGAATTTGTACAGATTCAACTCCGGCGAAGAGATGGGGTACGATAAGTTTGTTGCCCTGCTTAGCAGTTACAACTATCGTCGTGAAAAGTATGTTGAAAGCCCCGGTCACTTTGCGCAGCGGGGTGCAATAATCGATTTTTGGTCGCACAGCGAGTCTCTTCCAGTCAGAGTGGAGTTTGATGGAGATTTTATAGAATCCGTTAGGTTTTTTGACCCGGAGAACCAGCGGTCGGTGCAGTTGGTTGAGTCTGCCACCATTTCGCCTGACCTTGAAGAGTTTTCAACCAACGATGAGAATCTGTTTGAAGACGATATTTTTGATTATGTTACCGACGCACTAATAGTTGCCGAGGAATACTACATCAGGGAAGCCCGGTTCAACGAAGTGAAGATTGCGCTTTCGGACGACGAAGAGTTTGACCAAAATGCCACGAACGGCGCAAAAAACCAACCCACAAGCAGTGCCGGTTATGCCACAAGTGCTGCCTCAAACTCGGGAGCCAACAGCGGCAATTCAGGCACAGTCAACGGCGGAGAAAACAAATCTACAAGCAACGCAAATAGCAGCGCAGCTGATAAAAAAACAAAAACCACAAATAAGGGGAAACCGAATGGTGCCGCAAACGGTAAAGTTTCCGACGCTGACGACAGCTACATGGATGAAAACGATGAAGCTTTTAATCAGCTGATTGAAAACTTCCAATACCTGCCAACCGCCCGGGAAGAAACGGAAAAAAAAGTTAAAATAGCCATTGAAGAGCTTTTGTCAAAAGGGGGCAACACTTGGCTCTTAGAAGCAGGCATTAAAACCGAGGGCGATATTCCGTTAGATATTGCTTCTGCACCGGCAATAAATGCAAACTATGAGATTCTTTTTTCAACCCTGACAGGTTTTCCTGAAAACGGCTATTCGGTTACAATCGCCGTTGAAAATGAGATTCAGCAAAACCGGTTAAAAGATCTGCTTGTAAACAAAGACGACGAATTCGGTTTGATGATTGAAGACGGCACCATTTCCTTTGCGCTCATGCCGCTTCGCGAGGGGTTCTCGTTTAAAAAAGAAAAGTTGTTGGTTCTCTCTGATTATCAGATTTTTGGAAAACCGTTCCGGACAAAAATCACTACTTATAAACGCGCTGTCAAGTCGCGCAGAAACACTTTGGGCACAATTAAGCCGGGCGATTTTGTGGTACATGAAGAGTACGGAATAGGCAGGTTTGCAGGGCTGCACACGGTTAAAATCGGTGAAATTGAGCAGGAATCAGTAAAGCTACTATTCGGTGAGGGCGGTGCGGTATTTGTTAATTTGAACTACCTGCAACTGATAAAAAAATACTCTTCAAAAGAAGGGGTTGAACCGAAAGTTTCCGTGCTCGGAACCAACACCTGGGAGAACACAAAAGCCCGTGCTAAAAGAAAAATCAGAGAGATTGCACGCGATCTGATTGAGCTTTATGCACGCCGGAAGGCTACGCAGGGCTTTTCTTTCAGCCACGACACGCAATGGCAAAAAGAGTTGGAAGCTTCGTTTATTTACGAGGAAACTCCCGACCAGCTGAAGGTTACCGAAGAGGTAAAAAAGGATATGGAGGATAAGTCGCCGATGGACCGGCTTGTCTGCGGCGATGTAGGATTCGGAAAAACAGAAGTGGCAATAAGGGCAGCTTTCAAAGCGGTGCAGGAGAACAAGCAGGTTGGGGTACTCGTCCCCACCACCATTCTGGCAGAGCAGCATTACAACACATTCCGCGACAGGCTTTCGCAGTTCCCCGTAAGGGTTGAAGTGCTCTCACGGTTTCGCACTAAAGCCCGCCAGAAAGAGATAGTTGATGACCTTAAACTCGGGAAAATAGATTTAATAATCGGCACTCACCGGTTGATTTCAAAAGATATTGAATTTAAAGACCTTGGTCTGCTAATAATAGATGAAGAGCACCGGTTCGGAGTTAAAGCGAAAGAGAAACTCCGTTCGATGAGGGTAAATGTTGATACGCTCACATTAACGGCTACGCCTATACCGCGGACGCTTAATTTCTCGCTTCACGGTGCGCGCGATCTTTCGATAATGGCGACACCTCCTGCAAACAGACAGCCTATTTACACAAAAGTTGGGCTGTTCGATATCAGAAGCATCCGTGAGTGGTTGCTCGCAGAGTTTGAACGAAACGGGCAGGTTTATATCGTGCACGACAGGATTCTCTCGATAAATAAGCTTGGCGATTACATAAAAAAGTTTGTGCCGGAAGCGGTGATAGGTGTGGCGCACGGCAGGATGACCCCTGACCAGCTCGAGGATGTTATCCACGGCTTCCTGCAGAAAAAATTCAATGTGCTGCTTTCAACAAAGATTATTGAATCGGGTATCGATATCCCGAATGTTAACACAATCATCGTTAACCGTGCGGATCGTTTCGGGCTTGCAGAGCTTCACCAGTTGCGCGGAAGAGTTGGGCGATCGAACAGACAGGCTTACGCTTACTTCCTTGTTCCCTCGTTGACCGCACTTCGGCAACAGACACTTAAACGGCTGAAGGCAATTGAAGAATTTAATGAACTCGGTTCCGGCTTTAACTTAGCAATGCGCGACCTTGAAATAAGGGGTGCCGGAAACCTGCTTGGAACCGAGCAAAGCGGGTTCATCACCGATGTGGGGTTTGATTTATACATGAAATTGGTAAACGAGGCAGTTGAAGAACTGAAACACCAGGAGTTCAAAGAGGTGTTCCGTCATTTAGCTGAAACGACAATGCGAACCGACCCAAAGATCGATACTTTCTACGAAATCGGTATCCCCGAGCACTTCATGCCCGACCAATCAGACAGGCTGAACTTCTATACCTCGCTTATTTCTGCCGGCACAATGAAAGAAATCGATGACATAAAGGATGAGCTTAGCGACCGTTTCGGCTTAATTCCTCAAACCGCCCGGCGGTTGATAGAGGCGGCTCGGATAAGATACTATGCGTCTTTTGCTCTGTTCGACAGAATTATTATACAAAGGAAACGAATTTTGCTGATTCTGCCGCCGAAAGAGAGAGAAGAGTTTTACGAAAATCACTTCAAGGTGTTGCTGCACTTCGTGATGACACAGCTGAAAAATTCAGTTCGTTTCGATCAGCAGAGGGATTCGATGAAACTGATAATAGAGAGTGAATTTGAGTCACCTGAGAAAATTGCCGAATACCTAACGGAGCTTCTCAGGAAAATAACGGAACTATATAAAGTAAAAAATGTTGAAGAAGAAAACGGCGCGGTTGCTTAGTTTTAATTTTGACCGTTTTACTCGTTCTGCCTGCTATCAGCGTTCTGTTAGTTGTACTCGTTGGGCTTGTTCTGTTAGTTCTGGTCGTCCTGCCGGTTCCGGTCGTTTTCCTCGTTTTTTTTATTTTTTTTGAAGGAAAATGTTGCCACAGCACCGGTGAAGGCACCATAAAGCGTAGTAAGCAGTGCGTTGCTTTGGATTGGGCAGCCGTTTTTACACCCTATGAAATAGTAGTATGCGTAGCCGGCAATTCCGCCTGCAACGATGCCAACAGAAGTTAATATCAGGTTCTTTTTAGTCAAATTTTCATCTCAAAATTTTGGGTTATCGATTGGTTAGATACACAAACCCCCGAAAAGTTTCAAAAATAACGGCAGGGAAGAATAATAAACCTTATTGGTTAAAGTCAAAAAATTAATAATTTAAAAATACTCAATAATAAAAACCGGAGAAAATATATGAAAAATTTCTTAGCCGAATTTAAAGCCTTTGCGATGCGCGGAAATGTTATCGACTTAGCCGTCGGTGTTATCATAGGTGGTGCATTTGGAAAGATCGTATCATCAGTGATCAATGATGTTGTAATGCCACCAATCGGTTTGGTACTCGGAGGTGTTGATTTCAAAGACCTAAAAATTTTGTTAAAAGCGGGCGAAGGCGGTGCCGAGCCTGTTTTCCTGAGCATCGGGTTGTTTATTAACACAGTAATCGAGTTTCTGATTATTGCTTTTGTAATCTTCCTTGCGATTAAAGGTATTAACCAATTGGTTAAGAAAGAACCTGAGGCACCAAAAGCCCCCGCTGAAGATATCGTGCTGCTTACTGAAATCAGAGATCTGCTGAAAAATAAACAATAGTTTGGGAAGTGGCGCCCGAAAAGCGAGAAACTGTTTCAAGATTATTCAAAACTTGAAAGTTGATGTTTTCTCAGAATAACGGCATTTTTAATAACGAGATGTTATTTCACGATTAAAAAACTTTGTGCCACCGGAAAATCCTAAAAATTTATAAAGCCGTGCGCATTGTTTACAAGTGATTTAAATTGAAAAAGGCTGTAAGATATTTTGTATCACTACAGCCTTTTTCAACAAAAGTAGCACAGTATCAGGTTGTTTGGTTGTAAGCCGCGCAACCGGACATCTACAGGATATATTTGCTAAGGTCTCTGTCGGTTACAATTTTTTCGAGTTTTTCTTTCACCATTTTGGCGTCAACTTTAATAACCTTTTTGGGCATCACATCCGGTACATCAAAAAGAATATCGTCCAACAAAGTGGTAAGGATGGTGTGCAGCCTTCTTGCGCCGATATTTTCCACCTGTTCATTCACTTCACGGGCAATTCTTGCCACTTCTGCAATACCGTCTTCTTTGAACTCAACTTTCACGCCTTCGACTTCCAGCAGAGCGGTGTATTGTTTCAGAAGAGCGTTTTGCGGCAGGGTAAGAATTTTAATGAAGTCATCTTCGGTCAGGCTTTTCAGTTCCACGCGAATCGGAAACCGCCCCTGCAGTTCAGGAATAAGGTCAGATGGTTTTGAAACATGAAACGCACCGGAAGCAATAAAAAGAATGTGGTCAGTTTTAACAATACCGTATTTTGTGTTCACATTTGAGCCTTCCACAATTGGAAGCATGTCTCTTTGAACCCCCTCCCGGGAAACATCGGGCCCGTGCCCTTTGCCGCCGCCGGCAATTTTATCTATCTCGTCGATAAACACAATTCCGGTGTTTTCTGCTCTGATAATAGCTTCTCTGTAAACGGCGTCTAAGTCAATCAATTTTTGCGCTTCTTCTTCCGTCATAAACTCGCGCGCTTCTTTAATTGTGGTTTTCTTCTTTTTCTTCTTCTTCGGCATAACCGAAGACATCAGTTCCTGAATATTAATTCCAAAATCGTCACCTCCGAAAGGTCCTAAAACCTGCATACCCACGGCAGCCTGTTGTACATCATACTCAATGAGTTTATCATCAAGTTCGCCGTTGCGCAGTTTTTCTTTCATCCATTCCCTTGTTTTCTGATTTTGGAAGGCTTCGCCTCCCTGTTCTTCTTCCGGTTCGCCGTTAAAAGTTTTTCTTACCGGCGGTATCAACAGGTCTAAAATTCGTTCTTCTGCCATTTTCATAGCTTTGTGGCGCACTTCTACGGTTTTTTCCGATTTCACCAAAGTAACGGAAAACTCAACCAAGTCCCTTATAATCGATTCAACATCTCTTCCGACATAACCCACCTCGGTGAATTTAGAGGCTTCCACTTTCACAAAAGGTGCATCCACCTGTTTTGCTAATCTGCGAGCAATTTCAGTTTTGCCCACGCCTGTCGGTCCGATCAAAATGATGTTGTTTGGCATAATTTCATCTTTAAGTGCCCCTTCGATCTGTTGCCTTCTCCATCTGTTTCTAAGCGCAATAGCGACAGCTCTTTTGGCGTCGTTTTGCCCGATAATATATTTATTCAGTTCTTCAACAATTTTGGAGGGCGTCAGATCATTTCTGTTCAAACGGTTCAATTTAAAAACTCCTAATTTTCTATCGTTTCTACGACAATGTTATTATTAGTATAGATACAAATATCAGCAGCAGCGCCTAAGCTTTCCCGCACGATTTCTTCCGCTGACAGCTTGCTGTATTTAGTCAGCATCCTTGCAGCAGCAAGTGCATAATTACCCCCTGAGCCAATGGCAACAATTTTATCCTGCGGTTCAATCACATCGCCGTTACCGGAGATAATCAGTGCTGAATCGGCTGAAATTACAGCGAGCAGAGCTTCAAGTTTTCTGAGGTAGCGGTCGGTTCGCCAATCTTTAGCCAGTTCCACAGCGGCTCTGCTTACATTACCGCGGTATTGTTCAAGCTTATCTTCAAACCTTTCCATCAGGGTGAAAGCGTCTGCCGATGCTCCTGCAAAACCGCAGAGAACTTTGCCGCCGGAGATTTTTCTGATCTTCATAGCGTTGTGTTTCATAATAGTGTTACCGAGGGTAACCTGTCCGTCGCCCCCGATAGCGGCTTTACCTTTATGAATAATTCCAAGAATAGTAGTTGAGCGAATTTTATTTTCCATTTCGTTCCTATTTAAAGAAAGGGTTCAAAAATACAAAAAGTGCGTGATATAATAAGTGCCCTGCACACTCCGTGTGGCGTGCAAATATTTATCATATCAATAATAATAACCTATCGAGAAGTAGAACAGTGGTTGCCCCCATGAAAGGGCAGTGCCCCCGTTACCGGGCTTATCGTAAATCTTAAAACTTCTTCCAATAGCAAACTCAGCGGGCCCAATCGGGGTATCAAACGAGAGTGAAAACCCTATGCCATGCTGCAAGCCGCTCAGTTTTATTTTCGATTCTTCTTCCCAACTCGAGCCGATCATATAACCGGCGCTAAAATAAGTATCAAAAAAAATCTTAAACGGCAGGCGGTATCTGTAGTCTATTCCAAATTTAAGTAACTGTCTGCCGCGGTATTCATCTTCCCTCATACCGTAGAACGACCTAAGCCCACCGATAGAAAACTGCTGCGTGAGCGGCAGTGTTTTATCACCAACGCCCAAAGTGCCCGAAAGGATAAGGGACTGGTCTCTTGCGATTGGGAGGTAGCTTTCAAACTTAGCACCGAATACTGTGTAGCCGACATTAGCCCCAAGGAAGCTGAGCGCCACTTCATAAAATCCGTTGAAGAGAACCCCTTCGGTGGGGTATGGGTATTTGTTTTTCGTATCTATTGTCGTTGACACATTTATGTTAAAAATAGGTTCGTCGTAGATAATATCGTTGCCGGCTGTTATGTTTTGTATTCTGTTTATCTCATATTTCGCTTTTGCAATCAGATTGCCGAACCTGCCAACCTGCGTTCCAAGCCAGAGAGACCCTCCAAAGTTTATCTGTCTGTACTCACCTGTTTGCGAGCGGGAAAAGGCTGAAAGGTTCCCTTGTGGGTCGTCGCTGTACCTGAATATATCCCTGTGTGTGTAGTGTGCTTCAACCTTATAAGTAAAATATGTGTTGAAAATCCTGTTGGCTCTCGATTCCAACTCGGCAGAAATTTTTTTCTGACTCAGGAAAAGTATCAGCCCAAGCTCACTTCCTGAAGAAAAGAAGTTGACATCCCTAACATCGATGTTAATCTGCGGTGCGTTCTCGTTGTCAACCTTAAAACCCAATCGTGCAATTTGCGATGGTTTTTCACTGATTTCAATCTGCAGAATATTTATCCCCTCTTTTTTAATAACATTCACGGTGAAGTTTTCAAAGAGGTCGGTCGCGTAAAGATTTTCCATCCCTTTGCGAAGCTCTTCCAAATCGAGCAAATTTCCGGGGCTTATGGGTATCTCTCTGAAGATTAGCGTGGAATTGGTGTTGGTGTGCCCCACCAATTCAATTTTCCCGATTTTACCGCCGTCGAAAATTAAGGTAAGTACGCCCGTTTCCCGGTTAAATTCTGCATTATTCAGCGAAAAGAGTGCGTTTTTTTGTGCTCTCTCCTGCCTGATCATTTTTTTAATCAGTCGAATAGTGTTGTAAGGTGAAAAAGGTTTTCCTGTCAGATCTTCGGTGAACGATTCGAAAATTTCAGCATCAGAGCTGTCTATAACTATTTGAACAGCAGACACGGTCGGGTAGCTCACGGTATTTACCCGTAGGTAACTCTTTGAATTTTCATCGGTATAAATTGAGGCGGAAATTTCTTTCCACACATTATCTTTATCAATTTCGATCAACTCGGTGTAAATATCAACAAGTTTTGTTTTTCCGTTAACTGATATTTTTTCGAGAATAAATTTAGCGAGGGTGTCGTTTGTAGCAGGGAGAAGATTTGCAAATACCGTATCTTTGCCCGTGAAAGTAAGGGCAATCAGGGAATCAATTTTCTCTTTAATTAACGGCGCTACTTTTTTCCCCGCCTGATAACCTGCTGTAACAAGTGAATCGAACCCGGTAAACTCTGCAGCATTTTTATTGCCGATTTTCGGTTCAATTAAAATATCAGCAAGTTTAAGTTCCCTCTCGTTCAGTTTTTTCATTGGGATGCTGACGAATTGGTCAGCCAGCACCCAGGGGTATTTCAGAAGGTCTTTCGGGCTTAGTGGGCTTGTGGTGTTTACGGCAATTATCAGATCGTTTGGCGCAAAAGATCGTGTGATTGAAACAGGAATGTTCGCAACCAAACCACCATCGGCAAGGAGCACCGAGTCATATTCAACGGGTGATAAAAAGAAGGAAACGCTGGAGCTTGCCCTCATCGCCCGGGAAAGTGATCCCTTACCAATAACAAACGGCTCACCGTCCGTTAAGTTGGTGCACACAGCGCGGAAACGGTGCTCCAACTCGTCAAAATCTGATTTAATCCCGATAGGTGACTGAAAAGCGAGCAGATTCAGCTGGTTCAGCAGCTTTTGCCCGTCGTTAATCGAAGTCGGAATTAAAGGTGTTAAGCCATCCAGACGAAGGGAAAAAATGGCTTTATCGTCGGTAATTTTTTGATCAACAAAAAGTGTGTTTCGGTTCTCTCTTTTGGAAATTGCAATTATAGAGTTCCAGTCAATCAACCCTGCAAGCGAATCAAGTTCATCGACAGAATACCCGAGGCTATAAAGCCCGCCGACGATGCTCCCGATTGAAGTGGCAACTATAGCCGCGGGGTAAATTTTTTCTTCTTCCAAAGCTTTCAGCACGCCTATTTGTGAGATGCCCCGTGCTCCGCCGCCACTTAGAGCGTACGAAATTCCGGGGTAAGCAGCCGGTACTTTAAATTCAATTCCGAAAGGATGTTTTAGGGTTTTATAGTCCAAAGATATTTTGAGAGTGTCGCTAACCTGAGCGGAAAGCGACACTTCAAACAAAATAAAAAACAGCAGGATTAAACCCGGGCGAGCCGGGCTGAATATCGATTTCATGCGATATTTGCTTCGGTTAAAGAAGCTTTTATCTTTTCTTTTTCTTTTGAGCTTGTTGCATTTGTGCACTTTTTTCAGCGGCTTCACTAAGACGCGACATAAAGCCCTTTTTCCTCTGGTTCGGCGGTATGGGCACTAATTCTACCTTCTTCCCGAACTTGTTCACATATTGCTGCTGCGCTATGGAAAAGAGGTTGAACATAAAATAGTAAAGGTTCAACCCCGAGGGGAAAGTCATAAAAAGAATCGTAAGGAAAACAGGCATAATATAAACAAGCGCCTTTTGTGAAGGGTCGCTCGTGGTCATTTTTTGCTGCAGAAAAGTAGTAACACCCATCAGCAAAGCCAACCCGGATACCTCGTGAACTCCAAAAAGCGGAATGGTAAACGGCAACGAAAACAGAACATCCGGTCTTGAAAGATCAGTTATCCACCAGACAAAGCCTTCGCCGCGCAACTGTATTGCTGTCTGAAAAGTTCCGAACAGAGCGATAAAAACCGGCATCTGAAGCAACATCGGAAGACAACCGCCGGCAGGGTTTACTCCGTAGGTTGAATAAAGAGCCATCGTTTCTTTTTGTTGCTTCTGTGGGTCATCTTTGTATTTTTCTTTCAGTTCCTTGATCTTCGGCTGCAGAAGTTGCATCTTTTTCATCGATGCATAAGTTTTGCGCGTGAACGGGTGAAGAATAACCTTGATAATCAACGAAAAGATTATTATCACTATCCCGTAGTTATGAATAAAGGAATAGAGAAAAACAAACAGCGGCAGAAGGAAATACTCGGCTATTGGTCTTACTAAAAACCTGATGCCAAAAAAGCTGCCGAAATCCACAATTTCAGTCAGGTGGTTGCCGTGATCTTTCAAAATTTTATAATCAGCTGGCCCCACGAAGAACATAAAATCGTCGGAAATATCATTTTCACCGGAATATTTGAACTTCACTACGGCGTCGAAAACTTTCCAGATGGCTTCTTTCACCGGATAGTGAGTAGCAGATAGTTCAAACCCTTCGGTGTTCTGTGGTTTTTGCGGAACAAGCACTGTGGTAAAATATTTGCTTTTAACCGAAAACCAGTTAACGGTACCGCTTTTTTCCTCTTTCCCTGTTTCAGAGTTGAACACAACCCTTTCATCGCCAAAATAGACAGAAGCGTTAGAGTAGTTAGCGTCATCATTGGTATATTGCTCGATGTGGTTAAGCCCGTTCCTCCAGGCAAGTTGATACTGATTCCGCGCAATCACATCCTTAAAATTGTGCATATTCAGCCGCAGATTCATATCGTATCTGTCCCCATATATAATATATCTGAATCCAAAGGTTGCGCCTGTGCTGTCGGGGGCTGTTGTAAAGTCAACCACCAACGAGTCTTTTCCCGTTAATTTATACGATTGTTTATCTGCAGAGGTTGAAAAAACGATATTTTTGGAAGAAATCTTCTCTCCCGACCGGGTTACAAACTCGAGGGCAAGCCCGCTTCCTTTAACAGTGTCCAAGAGCTGAACAACTCTTTGTGTAAGTGGAGCATTTTTAGGAAGTGTATCTGCAAACCAGTTGTTATAGTCTTTCAGATAAATTTTCTTCAGGATGCCACCCTTAGTGGTGAACTCCATCAGTGCGAGGTCGTTTTCGACGGTGAATCTTTTTTCACTCAGAGAGTCACTCCTGAAAAGGACGGGAGCATCACCCTGAGGTTGTTTAGCGAGTGCAGTATCGGGTTTAGGGAGAGAATCAGCCGCTTTTTCTGCTGCTTTGGCAGAATCAATCACCTTTACTGTATCTTTATCGTTTTTCTTTACCGGCGGCTTCTGTTCGGGAGCCGACATATAAAGCCACACCATTAAAATCAAGCCAATCAAAATGAAACCGATTGTCGCTTGTCTGTCCATTAAATTTCCTAAAAATTAAAGTTCACTGATACGAAATGTGTTTCCGGTGGGAAAAATACGCAACCCGCAGGTTCAAGACCCATTAACATCCGGGTTAACGCTGTTTCTGATCTTTTGAAGAATTTCAACAACACTTTCTGAAAAATATGACAGCCTGTATTTTTTTCCTTCATCAAGAAAAGAGTAAGGAGAGAGCAATATAGAAAGCCCAAGTTCTTCCGGCAGGTGCTCGGTAATCTCCGATTTATTTAACCTGTATGACTCCCGAAGCAGCCGCCTGATCCGGTTTCGAAAAACAGCTTTACCGGCTTTCTTCGAAACGGCAACCCCGATCTTAACAAAAGATTTATTAACGGGGCTCTCGACCCTGTATATCGCCCTTACTCTTTTATCCGAAGAGATTATCTTCTCTCCCGAGTTAAAAATCTCCTCGAAGGATTTGCGTCCTTTTAGCCTTTCTCTCTTTTTAAGAGAAAGCATAATTAAAATCTGGACTCGTCGCTGACGGTCAGTTTATGTCTTCCTTTTTTACGACGAGCGGCGAGCACTTTTCTTCCGCCTACGCTGCTCATTCTTTCTCTGAAGCCGTGCTTATTTCTTCTCTTTCTGTTGCTTGGCTGGAAAGTTCTTTTCATTACTAAAACTCCTGTTCATTAAAGACCACAAATTTACGACTTTTTGTTGAACTATACAACTTTTTTTATTTTTTGAAATACCTTATATGTTTAGTAAAATTAACTTGCCTGATATACCCTTTTGCACATATTTTTCCGTTGTGAATTTCTCTTTTGATTTTGTTGATAATTTGTGGATAACTTTCAGCCGTGAAAAAGTTTCACGGGGTTTCACAATGTTTCACGGGGTTTCAACATCACCGCTTGTTAATCAACTAAAAGAGAGGTGCTTTAACAAGTTTAATTTTAAGCACTTAGCAACTTTTCAACTTTGTTCACAAATTGTTGATAACTTTCACTATTAATTAACAGATTTAAGTAACTCATTGAATCATCAATATTTGTAGTTGTGGATAACTCATGGTAAATTCTCAAATTGCCCTCAGAGATTCCGCTCCCGATGCGGTTAGCGTCTGGAACGAATGTCTCGAAAATATCAAGCCGCTTGTACCGGTAATGACCTTCAACACCTGGTTCGTTCCGATCAAGCCGATTGCTCTGGCAGGAGATACTTTAACGATACAATTGCCAAATAATTTTTTCTATGATTGGATCGCCGAAAGATACAATTCTTTCATTGCTAAAAGCATTAAAGAAGTGCTGGGGGAACAGGGCGTTATCAAATATGTCGTTATGAACGAGGAATTAAAAGAGCCTGAGGTAACCGAACCACAATTGACTTCAAAAATTACGATGGACCCTTCATCTTTGTCGCAGGAAACAACCGATGAAGCCGACGGCAGCGAACCGGTTGAAAGCAACATAAACCCGAAATATACATTTGAAAATTTTATTAAAGGTGAATCGAACCAATTAGCCCGCGCCGCTGCTTATGCCATTGGCGAAAATCCGGGCGGCACTTCTTTCAACCCCTTATTTATTTATGGTGGTGTGGGGCTTGGCAAAACTCACCTGATTCAGGCGATCGGTAACGCTGTTTTGCAGAACAACAGGCGGAAAAAAGTTCACTACATCTCTGCCGACAGGTTCACCCTCGATTTTGTGCAGTCTATTCAATATAATAAAAAACAAGAGTTTACAAACCGTTTCAAAAAATTGGATGTATTGATTATCGATGACATTCACGGGCTTTCGGGCAAAGAAAGAACTCTTGACGAGTTTTTCTTCATTTTTAACACACTTCATCAGGCAGGGAAACAGATTGTTCTTACAAGCGACCGACCGCCAAATGAACTAACCGGCATCAGCGACAGGTTAATCTCCCGTTTCAACTGGGGGCTTACCACCGATATTCAGCCGCCCGATTTTGAAACCCGCATGGCTATTCTTAACGATAAAGCTGATAACTATGGCATTAAACTCACCGGCGAGATGTACGATTATATCGCAACACACATCACTTCCAACATTCGCGAACTTGAAGGTGTTTTGCTGAAACTGCTCGCTAAAATTTCTTTCGGATTCAAAGACATCACATTCGAAATGGTGAAAAAAATTGTGAAAGAAATCTCCACCACTAAAAAAGTTATCATCGGTATAGATGTGATTACCAAAGTGGTTTGCGAACACATGAGAATTGATGAGAAGAAAATCCGCGATAAAACGAGAAAAAAAGAGATTGCAGAAGCCAGGCAAATAGCGATGTATCTTTCCAAGATGATGACTAACTCAACTCTTAAAATGATAGGTTTGCATTTTGGCGGAAGGGATCACTCAACGGTAATTCACGCCATTACCGAAACAGAACACAGAGTTAACACCGAAAAAAGAACAAAAGATATGATTGAGGAGATACAAAATAAAATTGAGTTACTCTGTTCATAACTTGTTAATTAAGTGTTGATACATTGTTACTGAACTGTTGAAAACCGTCTCTTTTCAACAATGTGTTGGTAATGAACAAGAAAAAGCCGGGTTATCAACCCGGCTTTTTTCATAACTTATCGGGCTATCTTCTTTTAATATAAGATGTTAACATAGTTACCAACATTTCCACACGATTACATACATTATATATATTTAAATAAGATAAGATATATTTATATAGCCGATATACTGCCGGGCTTTAACTGTGAGAAATTTAATGTTTATTTTTAAGGTAAAGTTTCCGAAATTTAAGCGACAAATTATTATTTTTACGGAAAGAAAATGTTTAAAAAGTTTTTACCAAGAGAAGAATCTTACTTTGATGATTTCCTCGCTATGATTTCGATTGTTGAGGAAATGGCAAAAATCTCTGTTGATTTCTTCTCTTCTGAAGAATACGAACCTGATATTTTTAAGATGATTAAACCGTTGGAAAAAAAATGTGATGAAGTTGGTGATATTGCCATCAGAAGACTGAATGAAACCTTCATTACACCTTTTGACAGAGAAGATATTTTCTCATTAATTAAAAAATTAGATGACATCAGCGATATCCTTCTGGCGATTATGGTCAGAATTGATACTTTTAATGTGAGGGAAAGAGTTGACGGCGCTCAGCAAATGGCGGAAATTGTCTATAAGCAAGTACTCATTCTTAAAGAAATTATTACCAAAATGGAAAATTACGGCGATGATTTCAGCAGATTGGAAGAAATCAGAAAACTTGAATCGGAAGCTGACTCAATTTATCGAAATGCCCTCAGAAAAATTTTTCACAACGACAATACCAACGCCTTAGATGCTATAAAAAATAAAGAAGTGTTGGAACAGTTGGAAAAAGCAGCCGATAAGTGCCAAACCTGCGTTAATGTGATTCAGTCTATTCTGATTAAAAACTCGTAGTTAAGAGGTTAAATGGATTCAGGTTATATTGCGTTAGTGGCTGTTGTTGCTCTTTCGCTGATATTCGATTTTATTAACGGGTTCCACGATGCTGCAAATTCGATAGCTACAATTGTTTCGACGAGGGTACTTTCCCCGAGATGGGCTGTAATTTGGGCGGCACTTTTCAATTTTGCCGCTTTTTTCTTTTTTGGGCTGCATGTTGCTAACACTATTGGTAAGGGAATTATTGAACAAAATTCGATTGATATGACCGTAATTATCAGTGGGCTTCTGGCGGCTATTACATGGAACCTGCTGACCTGGTGGTTCGGGATTCCTTCAAGCTCTTCCCACACACTGATCGGCGGATTGGTTGGTGCTACACTCATAAAGGGCGGTTTTTCAGCTATTATTTGGGGACCCGTCTTAACAATTATTGCTTTTATTTTTGTTGCACCCTTAATTGGTATCGTTACGGCTTACGGTTTTTCACTGTTGGTAATGTACATCTGCCGAAAAATGGCGCCTTCAAAAGTTGATCATCTTTTCCGAAAATTGCAACTTCTTTCTTCGGCAGCTTATTCCATTGGACATGGTTCCAACGATGCGCAGAAGATGATGGGCGTTATCTATTTAGGTATGATTACTACCGGTCATCTTTCGCATGGTGCTGAAATACCTGATTGGGTTGTGATTGCGTGTTACAGTGCAATATCACTCGGAACACTATCCGGTGGCTGGAAAATTGTTAAGACAATGGGGCAGAAAATCACAAAATTGCGCCCGTTCGAAGGTTTTACCGCTGAAACAACGGGTGCTTTAACTCTCTTCGGCACTGCAATGCTCGGTATCCCTGTAAGCACAACGCACACTATTACCGGGTCTATTATTGGTTCGGGTATAACAAAAAGGCTCAGCGCAGTTAAGTGGAAAGTTACCTACGAACTTCTCTGGGCGTGGTTGCTAACCATCCCCGTTAGCGCCGGTATGGCAATGGTGATTTATCTGATTGTTTCGCGTTTTCATTGATTATGGGTTGAAACCGGCACAGATTTTCATAATCATTTCTTTTACTTCAGTGGAAGGGTTCATTGATAGTAAGTTGTAAACGGCGTGTTTTTCATCTGATTAAAAATCAGGCGGCTGAGTTTTTATTCGTTATTTTGACAAATAAGAACTCAACCGCCTGTTTTTTGCTTAAACCTTAATTTTAGTATAACTATTCTCTGTTAAATCTTAAAAATTGCTACGGTGCAAACCGGCCTGCAACAATACACTATCTTTTTAGTTTGCCCGCACTTTTTAGATTAATTACCATTGGTTCCGCAAAAAATTGGTTCACACGCAGGAATCGGATTTGCCAGCCTTTTCAAGATTAATTACCATCCGTTAAATCTCTGAATTCATCCGGAATTAAGTAGATCGGCATACCGTTGAATTGCAACTTAAATAAAATATCTTTTATCAAAGCCGACTCTTGCAGCGACGGAACTGTCGGCAACCCCAATAACGAAGAAAGATTAAAAAGCGGCTGTTCCGGGTATTCAACAATTTCATACTCAGTAACGCCGGCTTTTCCTGCGGCTAACCTTACAGCGTCGAAAAGCCCTCCGGGCAGATCAACCAAACCGTTAGTAAGCCCTTCACTTCCGGAAAAAACTCTGCCCTGCGCCACTTCTTCAATTTCCTCAACGGTTTTATGCCTTCCTTCAGCCACTTTTTGTTTGAAAGAGGTGTAAGCCTCTATAAAATAGGATTTAACTTTTTCCTGTTCGTCCTCCGTAAGGTTTCGTGAAGGCAGTGTAATGTTCAAAAGTGGGAGGGTTAACCCCGAAAACAGGTCGGCTCGTTCCCCTTTTTGCACCTTATCCACAGAAAGCCCGGTTAATTCTGAAAAGCCTTTGTCGTAAAACCATCCGCCAATAACTCCGATCGAACCGGTAATAGTGTTTGGTGCAGCGATAATTGTGTCGCCATACATCGAAAGCCAATAGCCTCCGGAGCCTGCAACCAACCCTTGAGTTACGATAACAGGCTTGTTTTTCGCATATTTTTTCAATGCTTCGGCGATGTAGTCCGACGCCATTGCATCGCCGCCGGGTGAATCCACACGAAGAACAATAGCTTTCACATCCTTTCTGCCGGCAGCATGAATAACATCGTTAATCAGTTTTCGTGCGGTTATCCCTTCGTCCATAGCACATTCTCCGATGGCATAAATAATTGCTATTTTATCGGGCGTGCCCCATCTGCGGTCGTCAGCTCTTTCAGGAGCTGATGAAGTGTTAAGAAGCGAAACGGAAACGGGCAGATCAACCATTTTGTTGAAAATTTTTGTGAGGTCATCATATCTCGCCAAGGTATCTGCCAACCCCAACGAAATAGCATCCTGTGCGCTGACTATTACTTTTTCGTTAACTATTTTATCGAAAGAATCAGCGAGCCAACTTCTTGATTTAATAACATCGCTTTTTACCAAAGCGTAAAAATCATCCAACAGTTTTTGGCGTTGTTCTTTGTCGGCTTCACTTCCGGTTGTTCTTGCCAGAGTTTCGTAAGCTGATTTATACTTGAAATAGCGCCACTCTTCAACGCCAATTCCGAGTTTATCAAACATTCCTTTAAGATAGGTTTTTGTGGAAACATACCCCGGCAGGATAAGATTTGAAAGAGGGTCCAAAACGATTTTATCGGCAACGGAAGCGAGGTGATAGAGATCGAAGCTGCCGCCGTCAAGATAAACGAGCACTTTTTTACCCTCTTTTTTCAGGTCATCTAAGCGCTCTCTGATTTCCCAAATCATTTCACGGTTTATGTTGCTGTTCGAAAGATTAACGATAATCCCTTTGTAGTTAGGGTCATTTTTCACATCGTTTATTGCTTCCACCGTGGTTAAAAGCGTGTTGGAGCCGTCGAAAAGTTTATATTTTTGGTACTTCATACCTCCGGCAAGTTTAGCGTAAGCCGCCTGCCCGGAAGAAAATGTTTTCAGAAGGTTTCTCTCTTCGCTGCCGAACCTTACGCCGTACATCCCCCGAGCCAATCCGCTGCTCTCTGAAATGCCGGTTTGCCCGAACACAGAAAATTTCCCAAGCCCGATTTCAAGCCCCACTGTCATGTTTTTGTTTTCAAAATATCTGAAAACACCTCTTAACCCTTCAATTGGTTCAATGGCGACACCCGCAGCCCAGCGATTTGGAAAGGGCGAGGTTTTATCGGTGTAGATATAATCGAAGAAGCCGGCAACGGTTTCGTTGCCTAAGGGTCTTACTGCCGCGGAAAATACATATTCCTGCTTTTCAGTGTTTTGAGGGAAGATACCAAGCGCCGAAAGCGATAAATATTTCCCCGGGCGCCAGAAAGCACCCACTTGCCAGTAGGAAGACTCTTTTCCGAAGTATTCAGCGTCACCATTCGACCGGGCGTAGCCGGCGCCAATTCCGAACGATCTGCTCCCTATGCCTACATTGTAAGCCAGGTCGGTAACTTTTTTGCCATTTTGCTCTGTGTTGCTCAGGTAAAAGCTGCCAAATTCAGAGGCGGATATGAACCCCCAGCGGGAATATGCAGGGTCGTTCAGCGGAGAAGAACCAAAAACAACAAGATCGTTGCCGGAAAAAGCGGATAAAAACGCCGGATTATCGTAACCATAAAGTGAATATCTCATCGCACCCGGGGAGGTCATGCCAATGTCGGTGCGTGTGAAAAAATCGCTGCCTATACCCTGCGGAAATGCAACAGTGAGTGAAAAAAGAAGAAAAAAGAAAATTTTTGCCGGATGTTTCATTGGAAAACGCTCTCTTAAATTTAAATCAATATTTGGAAATTTAGTTTATGGCTGCTGTAAACTTGGTTTGAGACTTATGTTAAAAATAGTATTTTAGAAAAAGTAACGGATTAATTACCCCCAATCCGTTGCTTTGTAATTTTAGATTGATAAACTGTACTTGATATACTGCTCTGTAATTTAACATAAGCATTTTGTTATAAAACTAACTGTAAATTTGTTTGTAGTTTTTTGATACTACTTTGCAAATCGTTTAATTGAATCGTTTAAAATAGTGACAGATGATGTAGAATTAAAGGTATTTCAAAAAAGCTAATTGGTTCTTACCGTAAAAAAGAGCACTACGGCAAGAATTGTTGAGCCTGCGGCGATAGCAATATTTGTGATACTTCCCCAGAAAGGTTCTTTTGGAATTTCTGACGATGTGAAAGGTAACCCCCTGTTTTCGAGTTGCGAAATATCAGAAAGCTTAACCGTATCGGCAACTTCAAACCGGAAGGATTTCGCGTTTAATGTGCTTTCAGGTGATGTGTTTTCGGGTGCCGTATGGTCAGGTGACACGCTACCGGGTGATGTACCATCAGATGAAGTGTTTTCAGGTGATGCGTTTTCGGGGTTGAAAACTAAAATTTCACCGGATAACTCAGCGGTTCTTTCCGAGTAATAGTCGCCCAGAAAACTTTTAGTAAAAGGGCTGCCGTAAGAAACGGCAGCATTCTTAACTAAAATCTTAACAGCCGAACCGCTTCCGTTTACCGATAAACCTTTTTCAATCAGGTTGTTTACAAGTGCAGGATGAAGCACCTTATAGTCACCGTAAAGTTCAAGTGCTATATTTTTCCCAAGGTTATTTTCCTTCAGATAGTCGGACGCAAAGCCCGCCACTTCAGCTGTCAGAGATTCAAAAACTTCTAAATTGCTAAGTGTCCTGCTTTCCTTTGGTTCGCCCACCTGCCCCTTCAAATTTGGCGTAAGCAGAAAAAAAAGAGCCACCAGCACTCGCGGAACGGCGGTTGATAAATTTGAGACCGATATCAATTGCGGAACGACTGTGGTTAAATTTGAAAACAATATCAACCGGGAAACAACCGGGACTGATCTTGTAATCGATAATAATCGTTTAAAAGTAGATACTAATCCCATAACCGACATCAATCGTTTGACAACAAAGTCAGGGCGAAAAGGCATGCTAATCAGGCTCTTCCGGCGGCTATTTCGCGCAGCTTCGCAACTCTTTCGGCTGTCGGGGGGTGAGTTGAAAATAACTTCATCAAACCACCGCCGCGGAGCGGGTTAACGATAAACATATGCGCTGTTGCGGGGCCCGCATGCTCAACAGGTTGTTTCATATTGCCGGATTCTAACTTCAGAAGTGCAGATGCCAAACCTTCGGGGTTGCCCGACATATGTGCGCCTGTTGCGTCGGCGCTAAACTCGCGTGAGCGCGAAATAGCCAACTGCAGAAGCGTAGCCGCAAGCGGTGCAACAATTATCAAAACGAGCGAACTCAGCAGCCTGCCGTCCCGATCGTCTCTTCCGCCAAAAATCATAGCCCACTGCGCCATATTAGCGAGCATGGTAATAACGCCCGCAAAAGTTGCAGCAACAGAACCGATTAGAATATCGCGGTTTTTAATGTGCGAAAGTTCGTGCGCTATCACACCTTCAAGCTCCTGGTTGTTAAGCAAGCGGGTTATCCCGGAAGTTACAACCACAGCCGAGTGAGCGGGGTTTCTTCCCGTTGCAAACGCATTCGGCGTGTTATCATCCACTACATAGAGCCTCGGCATCGGCAGTTGAGCACGCTGCACAAGGTTTTCGGTCATATCATACAGAAATGGTGCATCCTCGCGCTTTATTTCACGAGCGCGGTACATGGTAAGTACTATTTTATCAGAGAACCAGTAACTTCCGAAGTTCATCGCAACAGCTATTACAAAGGCGATTATCATACCGCTCTGCCCGCCGATAAGGTTTCCTGCGATAACTACAAGCACCGTAAGTAACGACATAAAAAAGACTGTTTTCAGCCAGTTCATTTATTTCCTCTTTTTTGTAAAACCTTTTTTTGATCAAAAATAAATTCACGAACTTTAAATATAACAAATATAACAGTTTGTTAATTTATTTCCACTTTTGACCGTTAAAACAGACTGTTAAAAACCCCCAACGGGTTTATCCGCCGGGGGCACATAAAACATCTGCTTCATCCTTTAGACGGTCAAAAAGCTATTCGGTTTAAAAACACTTTCAACAGGTGTAAGCAAGTAATGACATCTAACCGGAGGTTCCCGCACCTCAAATTTTTTCACAGATAGCACTGTAAACAAGTGAAAGTTAATAATAACTTCTAACTGCAATTAACTACTACAAATAGAGCGAAAAGTTACCTCCAACCGGTTAAGTTACTAAGCAACAGGCAGTAAAAAAACGCCACGAATGGCATAGAACAGCTACCAACTACAGCTATTTAAGCAGAACCATCTTTTGGGTTAAAACTTTTCCTTCCGCATTCAGCACGGCAAAATAAACGCCGCTTGGCAAGCCCGCTGCGTTAAAAGAAAGCTTATGCTCGCCGGCAGGCATCAATTCATTAGCCAAAACCGACACTTCTTCGCCCGTTGAATTAAATACCGAAAGTTTAACCGCACCGCTTTGCGGCAAATTAAAACGAATTACAGTTTCCGGGTTGAAAGGGTTCGGCATATTCGGGAATAAACGGATATCCTTTGGCAACAAATCTTCATCTTCAACAGAAACAACCGTTGAGCCTTGTTTCAGCAATATTTTGGTGTTGGGGTCAAACCGAAGTGAAACCGGCTGCTTTGTGAAATTGAAACTGAAAACCTGGTTGTTTTCGTCGTTAAAAACGGAAACCAAAGTATCTGATGCGTCAGAAAAGTTAATTTTTAGTTCCAGCGGCATTTTGAAAAAACCGGTGTTTGTTTGGGTTTGTTTTGCCGTGAAATCAACCGTCCACTCACCCGGCTGTGCTGATCTGATCGAATAGGTATTCGCATAAACCGGGTGATTTGGCTGGTAGAGCCACTGCTCGAAAAACCAGTGAAGGTCCTGCCCGTAAGCTTCACTCATTTTATCGATAAATTCAGGGATTGAACATGTTTTATAGCGAAATCTTGGGTCAGAAGTATAAGACCTAATAGCGTTAAAGAACTCGTCGGAACCCATCATATAGCGCGCCATGGCGAGCACACACCCGCCTTTTGAATAAGTAATTGCTGTATTGAACAAAGTGTTCGTGCCCGGAGTTACAACTGCCCACTCAGGGTTATAAATGGGCCAGCCCGGGTTGAAAGAAAGGTAGTAATCAGCCTCGTCTTGAATAGTCGAGTTAAAATAGGAGATGTCACCTCCCATTTTTATTTCTTCCCATAGAGCTTCGGAAAAATCGGCAAATCCTTCATTCAGGAAGATATCTGCCCAGGTAGTCGGCGAAATCATATCACCAAACCACTGGTGGGCAAATTCGTGAGCCAACAAATACCCCGCCCAACAATTTGTGCAAAGGGTTGTGAGCGTTTGGTTTTCCATCCCGCCCCATGCGAACTGCGAGTTCAGGGTAGCGAAGCCGTGTTTTTCAAAAGGATATGAGCCAAACTTAGCAGTAAACCCTTCCATTTGTTGGGTAACAGTTTCCACTAAACTTTGAGAGAGGTTTTCGTTAGGGTTAGCATACAGCCTTACCGGGATAGTGTCGTGTGTTACGGGGTCAATCCAGTCAAACATTTTAAGTTGATAATTCACCCTACCTGCGATAACAAAAAGGTAGGTTGCAACGGGGTCGCGGCTCACCCAGTGATAGAAAATTTCCTGCCCGGTATTGGTTGAATCGACCAAAGTACCAATCGAGCCAAGTTTCACATTCACGGGTGTTCTTGCTTTCACCTCAAAAGTGGCTTTATCGGCGGGTTTATCGCGGCACGGGTACCAGTGCCTTGCACCTTCGGGTTCGCAATCGGAGAAAACGGTTCCGCCTGAGACATAAAAACCTTTATCCGAAACATTTTTGTGCATGTAATAAATCAACACTTCCGCTGTATCACCCGGGTTGTATGTACGATCAAGAGTAATCTTCAACACATTCGAATTATGTGTGAAAGAAGTGCCGGCAAGCTTAACCGAATCAATCTGAAGTGAAGCGTTTTGCGCATCTAAGTTGATCGAATTAATAACTGAATCGGCAACGAATGTGATTTTAAGGTTACCGTTGAAGTTCTTCGGATATGGTGAAACGAAATTGTTGTAAATATCGATATCCATGCTGTAATGCAGAATATCAAACGGGAACTGCACGGATTCGGTCTGTTCGCCGTGGCTTTGGCTTGTGAAAGTCATCGCCTGTTTCTTTGCTGAGCAATACTCTTTTCCCGATTTAAATTGTGTGTTACCGGGAAATTGTGCATTAGCGGAAAAAACCATCAGTATTGCGGTTGCAAGCAGTAAAAAAGATTTCATTTTAGTTAAATTTTAGTTGTTAAATAGTGCTGTTATTTATCCCATGAGTTTTTTAGTAACTCACTGTATCCCTACTGTTTCCCTGCTTTTTCTTTATCTTCAAAAATGTAAGAGAGAATTTTTCTTCCTCTGTCCGAGGCAACAATTATGATTTCGGGGTTTATGTAAATGTTGTTCAGATACTGAAGTTTAAGTATATCGCCATCCCGGAACTCCGGGATCACACCGCCGAAGAAAAACCCAAATTCCCGAAACTTATGTGTCAGCATCATTGTGCCGGGGTCAGACAAGGGCAATTCTAAGAAAATAGTGTCCGTTTTCTTAAAACAGAGTTCTTTCACACTTTGCCTTATCAGTGTCAGAATATCTTCGCCAAATTTACTGACTCTAATAACGGCGAAGTTAAAATCGGGTTTAAATGCGGTTTCAATCACTGATTCACCGGTTAAATCGAACAAGTTTCTGTAATTTTTCAGAGTGACAATTTTTCGTCTAATTCCACTTGTTTGGTAGATATCAGAGATTATATCAGTGTAAATTTCCGGTAAATAAACCGTTCTTTCCGGCTCTTCACCAATTTTAAGATAAAAAAGCATCACAGCCTGCCGTTGTGGCAACCCATCTTCATTGATTTTTTTGAACTGAATATGGGAGTCAGCAAAAGCGACTAAGCACCCGATTTCTTTCGCACCGAGAGTGATGTTCCCTTTCTGTGTATATGGGTGTATTGTAACACTTTCGCTGTAAATTCCGTAAAGCCCAATTTTCTTCCCATGTTCAAGTGCATATTCTTTCATTCTTTTAAAAAGGCTGTGCCCTCTGTACCTCGGGTCAACTATTGCCATCCCCGAGTCGGCAACCATTGCACCGGGAGAATCAAAAAAGAGCCCTAAGTGCCCAATCAGAACCCCGGCGGAGTTAAAGACAATCACCGCTTTCAGGTAGCCAAACTCGAGCTGTTCAATCAATTTATCGGGAAGGTACGCCAAACCTAAGTAAGTGTAACCGTAAACTCGGTAAGTAAGCCGCGCAAGGTCGGTGGCGTATTTAGGCTCCATCATCTGAAAGTGCAGTTCTTCATCCGGTTGAGCAAGCGGCTGTTCCTCCGGTTCGGGAAGCGAGTTTAAGAACTCGGTAAGGTTCGCTTGCGGCACATTTTTAACGATTTCGATCCGCTTTCCCTCTTTCCCAAGGTTAACAAAGTGAAACTCGTCGGCTAAATGTTTAATAATTAAAATTCCCAGAGAAGAGCTTTCACTTTTTTCCAACAGCTCTTCACTAACCGGCAATCCTTTATCTTCGAAACTGAAGAGAAGTTTGCCCGGCCGGTAGTTCACTCTGAACGAAATTTCTCCGTACTCATCGGGGTCAAAAGAGTTTTCTATCTCACTAACGAAGGCTTCTTCAACTAACAATTCAATATTCTGAAGCTCAGTACCCTCGAAACCGAACCAGTCGGAAATTGAAGTGGCAAGATTTTGAATTATCGGCAGGTATGTAAGATTAGCAGGAACTGTTAAAGAAGCAAGTGAACCGCGGGAGATAATTTTTTTATCTGTTAGTTTTTGCACGGTGGTTTAACCAATTGTGAAAATTTTATAACCAAAATAACTTATTCACAGGCCGCTTGAGTTTAGCGGGTCATAAAGTCAAATTTTCTTGAGGCATGAAGTTCGTCATATTTTTCAAGGGCAGTATCTGCCCGATCGAACTTTAATATCACTCGTTTGTAACAAAACTTAAAAAAATAAAACGATTCTATTACACCGAATGTTTTGTCGAGATACTGAACAACTTTTAATGAGTAACGAGGGAACCGAATCCCTTTTACTACCGAGAATGTTTCTTTCATATACCTGCGAAAAAAGAAGAAAATGTTGAGTTAAAATAACAGTTTTTGATAAAATTACAATCCGCAGCAATAATAAAATAACAATAATTTCCGGGAAAAACGAATCAGTAGCTTTTGAAAATCGCGGCGGAAAACAGCCTTAATTTAATAATATAAAATATTAATAAACCCGAAACGAAAATATTTATTAAAAAAAATGTGAAAAATCAAAGATTTTTTTGCCCAACCTATTGATTTTAAACTTTTTTCTTTTTAATTTTGCGTTGGGTTAAGGTGAGGTTTAGTTAACCCTTGTTAGAGAACCAAAATTGGAGGTTAATTCTTTTAGATTAATTCCCGCTATGGATGCGGAAACAGGTTTTACGGTTGCGGTTGGTGTGGTGAGGGAAAAAGCACACCTTTCGATTTATACTACAAATATTTCAAAAATACCATTTCCTTTCTGTAGCTTATCCTCACGCTTGATCTAATCTGAAGAAAAGCTGATTAAATCAACAAATTACTTTTATATCGAACAAAATAACCGTGCCCGGTTAAACGCATCAGTGTGCGCTGTTATGATGGTGGCGCCTAATTACGATGCTGTTCAGCCATGAGTTATGCTTAGAATTTAAATATATAACCCAATTAACAATAATTTCACATATTATTTGGAGTTGCCATGTCTCATCGTGCCCTTAGGTCAGAAAACAGATCTCCGGCGAAGAATTTCCTGTGGTCTGCTATGCTCGTGGCGGTATATACACCAGTTGCACTGTTGCTTGTTCTGTTCTCACCCTTTCATTTTTTAAGACTGATGAGTGAAAAGTTTTTGATGAGATAATTGGTCAGAAGGCACAAAAAGTTTCAAAGGTTGGTGAAATAACGGTTTTCTCTTTTTAGCCGGGTTCGGTTAGTGAAGACAGTTAACAATTCGAGGTGAGGAACCTGCAACGAGTTCTCTAAAAGAGTGAAACCTTCACCTACCAAACCTTGCCCGTTGATCCTTCGGGATGACGGGCATTTTTTTATTTTTACTCCATGAATTTTATCCTTACCACTTCAAATTTTACCCATATCGCTAAAATTTTATTTTCACCGGTTAATTTTTACTTGTATCATTCCTTTAACATTAGTAATTTATACTCCTTTATTATAATATTCCGATTCCGGCATTGAATTCAACTCATCCTAATTAAAATACAGAGGAACATTTTTTATGAACGAAGTGAATACCAACGGAAAGTTGGAGGGAGATGTTTATTACCCCTCCCAAGAAGTGATCGAAAAATCTTACACAAAAGATTATGATTCGATGTATAAAAGATCAATTGAAGAACCGGAAAAATTCTGGGACGAAATGGCTCGGGAGTATTACTGGTCAAAACCCTGGGATAAAGTACTTGATGATTCTAACCCTCCATTTTTCAAGTGGTTTGTCGGTGGAAAAACGAATATTGTTTCCAACGCAATCGACCGGCACCTGACCACCTACCGTAAAAACAAATTAGCCTTGATTTGGGAGAGCGAAGCCGGCGATGAAGTCCGCACTTTCTCATATTACGCACTAAACCGTGAAGTAACCCGATTTGCTAATATTCTGAAAGGTATGGGGGTTAAAAAAGGGGATATAGTAACCATCTATATGCCCAGAATACCGGAACTTCAGTTTGCGATGTTGGCGTGCGCAAAAATTGGTGCTGCACATTCGGTTGTATATGGTGGGTTCAGCGTTGAATCGCTCGCTGAAAGAATTGAAGACGCACGCAGTAAAGTATTAATTACCGCCGACGGTGGATTTATGCGGGGCAAAATTGTGAATCTGAAACAAATTGCCAACGAAGCAATAGCCCGCCAAGGCACCATTGAACATGTTGTTGTGGTAAAAAGAACCGGGCACGATGTTCACATGGAACAGGGGCGTGACTATTGGTACCATGATTTGTTAGGCATGCCGATCATCAACCAACCGTGCGAAACTGAACAGATGGATGCCGAAGACCTCCTTTATGTTCTTTACACTTCAGGCACTACGGGCAAACCGAAAGGGGTTATTCACACGCACGGTGGCTACATGGTTTTCATTTCGGCAACTTACAAATACATTTTTGACATAAACGATGAAGACCGCTACTGGTGCGCAGCCGACCCGGGCTGGGTAACAGGGCACAGCTACATCGTTTACGGTCCCCTCATTCAGGGCGCAACAAGCTTTATGTACGAGGGTGCGCCTAACTTCCCCTATCCGAACAGATGGTGGAAAATGATCGAAAAATACGGAATTACAGTGCTTTACGCCGCACCAACAGCGATAAGAGGTCTGATGCGCTTCGGCGATGCTTGGCCCAACAGACACGACCTCTCTTCACTTAGATTGCTCGGAAGTGTCGGTGAGCCGATAAACCCCGAAGCCTGGAAATGGTATTATGAGGTGATCGGAAGATCGAAATGCCCGATTGTGGATACATGGTGGCAGACTGAAACCGGCGGTATTATGATTTCTGCACTGCCGACAACACCGCTTAAACCCGGAAGTGCTACCCGTCCGTTCTTTGGGATCCAAGCCGATGTTTACGATCTCGACGGAAAACCCACCGCCCCGGGCGAAGAGGGGCTGTTGGTGGTAACAAAACCATGGCCCGGTTTAATGAGGGGGATTCTTCACGATCCGGAAAGATACAAACAGCAATACTTCGGAAAATTCACCACTGCTTATGAAGCCGGTGACGCTGCAAGGAAGGATAAAGACGGCTATTTCTGGGTGATCGGAAGGCTGGATGATGTTATTAAAGTAAGCGGTTACAGGCTCGGTACCGCCGAGATTGAATCGGCATTAGTTTCCCACCCGGCGGTTTCTGAAGCGGCGGCTATTGGGTTGCCTCACGATGTTAAAGGGCACGCAATTCATGTTTATGTTGTTCTAAAGGAAGGGTTCTCTGAAACAGAAACGCTCGGCGAAGAGCTGAAAAAGCATGTTGACCACGAAATCGGACCAATTGCCAGACCGGAAAAGATTGAAATTATGAGTTCTCTTCCGAAAACAAGGTCGGGTAAGATAATGCGCAGGCTTCTTAGGGCACGGGCGCTCGGGCAACCTGAAGGAGATAAAAGCACTTTGGAAGAATAAGATCGTCTGTCTCAAAAGGAGGACTCTTAAAAAATGGATCAATTTAATACACAATATCAAACTGAGACACTTTTTAAAAAACCAGACAGCGATTTTATCGGGTTTTAAGCGGTTTTTATCGGCACAATTTTTGTATGTTAATAATCATTTTTAACCAAATACATGAGGTTTCTTATGAAGAATCGTAAACTTTTTGGATTTGTTTTAACGGCTGTACTCGTCTTTTTTATGTCGGGTTCACCCTTGTTTGCTATCGATACGACAAGTACCGAAGCAAATCGCGGTGGCAGCGTCGTTATTCCCCCTGCGTATTTCAATAATACAGGCGGTGTAAACAGCAGTGTTGCCTATGTAACAACCAAAGACCAGGGTGTGAACAATTTAATATTTAAAGATCCCTATAACCCAAACGCAACAATAAAGACTTGGGGTGGCTCGTTCAACGGTAGGATGAACAATCAGGTTACAAAGTTTTTCTGTATTGATATCCGAAATCCGTTGGTGTTAAATCAGAATAATCCTCCTCAGTATATAGATAATGGGTTTACGCCATCGGAGATAACATATATACTGATGAACTATTATCCGTACAGGTCTTACCCATATTCCGGTTCAATCAACCCTATCTCTAAAGAAGCGGCAGCTGTTCAGATGGCTGTTTGGCACTTCTCCGACGGGGTTGATGTAAGTACCTTAACCGGCAATAACGATATAAAAAACAGAGCTTTGCAGATCATTTCAGACGCAAACGCTAATGCTGCCGGCTTTGTTCCGGTTAAAACTTTAATTATCATCCCGGAAAATCAGAACCTGATTAGCGGGGAAACCGCTAAGTTTAGAGTAAGAGTTTTTGACGAACGGGCAAAACCGGTTGCCAATAAACAAATCAGGCTTTCTGTAAACGCCGGAACTCTTTCAACTGTTGTTACCACAACCGGCCCCAACGGTATCACACCGGATATCGAGCTTCGCCCCGGTAATGCAACTAACATTACTGTTACTGCTCAGGCGGATGTTATTATTCCGCAGGGAACCCGGTTTGTACATGCGACACTTCCTGACAGATATCAGAAATTGGTGCTTGCAACACCTGTTTCAGCACAAAGAAGTGCTATGTGCGATTTCTACTGGACATCACAGGTTGACCTCAGCCTGACAAAAATTGTGGACAACGAGAACCCGCAAAACGGTGATAATATCACCTTCACCGTTACCGCTTCAAATGCGGGCCCTGCAAACGCAACCGGCGTAATAGTTACCGACTTTATGCCCGGTGGTGTTACTTATGTTTCCCATCAGGCTTCCCGCGGGACATATTTCCCAATCAACGGCACCTGGAGAATCGGCAACATTGCAAACGGCGAAAGCGTTACTCTTACTGTTACCGTTAAGGTGGATATTGCTCAGAACTACCTTTTCGATTTGGGACCCGCAACCGGGTTTAATGTTTTCACACTGGAAGATATGAACCAACCAACGGCAGATGTGCAGGGCAAGGTTGCAGTTGGTCAGGATGGATTCTTCTCCAACTTTAGTGTTGGTGATGAGCTTCCTCAATCCGGTGGTCAGACAGATGTGTTGGTTGTTGGCAGGCACCTTACTTTTGCCTCCGGTAATGTTGTCGGCGGTAATATCGTTTACGGTGCAACCGGAACCATCTCGCAGATGGTCGGTATTCCTGACGGAACAGCACGGCAAGATTCAGTTATCGATTTTCAAGCTGCAGCCGCCTATTTATCTGCTCTTTCAGCACAATTAGCCGGCTACAATGCTAACGGTAACATTAGTCTATCCGGTGTTACTCTCAGATTGATGGGGAGCGACCCTTATATGAATGTATTCAGAGTCCCTGCGGACTTTTTAAACACATCTCAGGAAATTTTCATTAATGTTCCGAACGGTTCAGTAGTTTTAGTGAATATCGATGGCGATAACCTAAGCTGGGGCGGCAACCTGATTGTTTCCGGCACACCGATTACGAACTGTATGTTCAATTTCAATGAAGCCAAAAATATTACAATTCAAGGCATCGATGTAACAGGCACCATACTTGCTCCGTCGGCTGATGTGAATTTCATCAGCGGTGTGCAGCATGGTCAGATGATCTGTAAATCTCTCTCCGGTGGTGCGCAGTATAACCTCGCTAACTTTGTAGGAAATATTGCGCTTGATACAACTCTTGTTAATGTAGCAGAAGTTACTGCATGCAACGAAGTTGACGGCGATTCAAGCCCGAACAACGGTGCGCAATACGAAGATGATTTTGCAATGTGCAAATTCACCGTCCGCGGAACAAACTCCGGCGGTGGCGGTGGCGGTGCGGTTATCGGTAACTGGCAGTATATTGGTTCAGTCAGCGACGAGCACTTCATCTGGTCGTTCATCCGTGCACAGGATGGTTCATTTATCGCCGGCACATGGGGCGGTAAAATCCTCAGAACCACGGACGAGGGACACACATTCACCGTGCTGAACGAAGGTATGCAGGTTTCGTATATCTGGGATGTAATTCAGGCACCTGACGGCAGGTTCTTCGCTGCCACTGAAAGAGGTATCTACACTTCTAACGATAACGGCGCCACCTGGAGTGCAACTGCAATGCCCGAGTATGATGTCAGATCTCTTGTATTAAGAGGAAACTACCTCTATGCAGGTATCTGGGGTCAGGGCGTTTACAGATCACCTGATAACGGTGCTACTTGGGAAGATGTAAGTAACGGAATGACAAACAAATCCGTTCAGGCTATCGCGGTTGACGGCAACGGTAACCTTTATACAGGTACTTTTGGCGGCGGCGTTTACAAATCGGTTGACGGCGGTGCAAACTGGGTACAAACAAGCATGAACTTCCCGTTTGTTTGGTCACTTGCTGTTACCAATTCCGGAATTGTTGCTGCCGGTACTTACGGTAATGGGCTGTATCTCTCCGCTAACGGCGGCGATACATGGCAGGTTCAGACACAGGGTATCATGGCTACGCACATCTACTATATAACTGCTGAAGCCGACAATTATATATTTGTTAACTCATGGAGCAACGGCATCTATCTTGCTGAAGTGGTGGCTACAGAAAGCACCGATCTTAACTGGGTAAGCATCGGTTTAACCGGTCAGAAGATCAGCACACTCCTTTACAACCAAGCGGATGGAAGCCTCTTCGCAACTACAACAAACGGCGGTGTCTTCAGAAACGATGCCCCGACTTCACTCAAAGGTTTGGCGGGATTGGAAATTCCGAAAGAATTTAATCTTTCGAATAACTACCCGAACCCATTCAATCCATCAACGGTAATCGAGTTCTCGTTACCTGTTGCTGAAAAAGTTGAATTAGTGGTTTACAACATGCTCGGTGAAGTGGTTGCGAAACTTGTTTCGGGCGAACTCCCTGCAGGAACACATAAGGTTAATTTCAACGCTTCAAACCTTGCAAGCGGTATCTATCTCTACAGAATTACCGCAGGCAACAATGTTGTAACTAAAAAGATGATCCTGCAAAAATAAACTCTTCATAAGAGACCTTAATAGCCCCCGTGCAACTTTTTGTGCGGGGGCTTCTCGTTTTTAAACCCACCATAAGCAGCCTTTTTTTTCACCCACCATAAGCAGCCCTTTTTTTTCACCCACCATAAGCAGCCCTTTTTCATCAGGCAGAGAGCAGCCGGCACTTAAATTATTCCACAAATTAATAATAATAGTTACCAAAAATGATAAAACCGGTAGATTAAAATCCCGGTTTATGCGAAAACAGGCTAAAAATCGATATGGCACAAATTTTGCTTCTTATAATCAATATTTATTCATGAAATAATACGATGGTAAGAAAATGGACAGAAAAAAAGTAACCATTGATGGAAATGAGGCGGCGGCGTATGTCGCGTTTCATACCAATGAAGTGATTGCGATTTATCCAATCACCCCTTCTTCCAATATGGCAGAATGGTGCGACGCCTGGGCTGCCGAAAACAAAACGAACATCTGGGGAAACACCCCATCGATTTCCGAACTCCAAAGCGAGGGCGGTGCCTCCGGTAGTGTGCACGGCGCACTTCAGACCGGCTCGTTAACCACCACCTTCACAGCCTCGCAAGGGCTTTTGCTGATGATCCCAAACATGTTCAAAATTGCGGGTGAACTAACATCCACGGTTTTCCATGTTTCCGCCCGTTCAGTGGCGGCATCGGCTCTTTCTATCTTTGGCGACCATAGTGATGTTATGGCTACCCGCTCAACCGGCTGGGGGCTGCTTTCATCCAACTCGGTTCAGGAAGTGATGGATTTTGCGCTGATCGCCCAAGCGGCTACACTGGAAGCGCGCGTTCCCTTTATTCACTTCTTCGATGGGTTCAGAACTTCTCACGAAGTTGCAAAAATTGAACAACTTACCACTTCTGATATGAAAGCGATGATCGATCAGGAGCTTGTTTTCGCTCATCGCAAAAGAGCTTTAACGCCCGATAATCCGTTCGTGCGCGGTACCGCTCAAAACCCCGATGTTTACTTCCAGGGCAGAGAAACGGTTAACCCGTTTTATATCGCGGCTCCCGATATTGTGCAAAAACAGATGGATAAATTTGCTGAACTTACAGGCAGACAATACCACCTGTTCGATTATTTCGGTGCGCCCGATGCTGAAAAAGTAATCGTGCTGATGGGTTCAGGAGCTGAAGCTGTGGAAGAAACTGTGGAATATCTGACCGAAAAAGGGGAAAAGGTCGGCGTTCTGAAAGTAAGACTTTACAGACCGTTTTCGTTAAAACATTTCATTAACGCACTGCCAAAAACCGTGAAGGTTATCGGCGTGCTTGACAGAACCAAAGAGCCGGGAGCGTCGGGAGAGCCTCTCTACTTAGATGTAGTTAATGCTATAACGGAAACCTTCAACGACGGTGAACTGCCGTTTGACTTCCCAAAAATCTACGGCGGAAGATACGGCCTTTCATCGAAGGAATTTACACCCGCTATGATTAAAGCGGTGTATGATGAACTCGGGAAACCTAAACCGAAGAAACACTTTACCATCGGTATTAAAGAAGATGTTACCAACTCAAGCATCGATTTTGACCCCTCGTTCTCTGTGGAAAACCCGGACACCTTCAAAGGAAAATTCTACGGGCTTGGCGCCGACGGTACCGTGGGTGCTAACAAGAACTCGATTAAAATCATCGGTGAAGGAACTGATTTCCACGCTCAGGGTTATTTCGTTTACGACTCGAAAAAATCAGGCTCAATGACCATTTCGCACCTCCGGTTTGGTCCTAAAAAAATTAAAGCAAGCTACCTGATTAACCGGGCTAACTTTGTTGCATGCCATCAGACAGTTTTCTTAGAAACTACGGATATGCTGCGGGATGCAGTCGAAGGTGCTGCGTTTCTGCTGAACACACCCGCCTCAAAAGAAGAGGTGTGGGATACTCTTCCTGAAAAAGTGCAACGAGACCTTATAGACAAAAAGATGAAACTTTTCATCATCGATGCTTACAAAGTTGCTAACGAAACAGGCATGGGCGGAAGAATCAACTCGATTATGCAGACCTGCTTCTTCGCTATTTCGAAGATTCTTCCGAAGGATACTGCGATCGACATGATTAAAAAAGCGATACAGAAAACATACGGTTCAAAGGGCGAGAAGATCGTTCAGATGAACTTCGATTCTGTTGATAAAACGCTTGATAACCTCTACGAAGTTGAAGTGCCAAGTGAAATAACCTCAAAATATAACATTCGTGAAGCCGTTCCTGCAGACGCACCTGATTTCATCAGAAATGTTACCGGGCAGATTATTGCCGGCTTCGGCGACGATGTTCCCGTCAGCGCTATGCCGATCGACGGAACATTCCCCTCGGGCACAACAAAATACGAAAAGCGAAACATCGCTTTGGAAGTGCCGGTTTGGGATTCCGAAATCTGTATCCAGTGTAACAAATGTGTACTTATTTGCCCCCACTCTTCGATCAGGGCAAAAATCTACAAACCCGACGAGCTTGATAAAGCACCGGCAACCTTCAAATCGATGCCTTACAAGTCGAAAGAACACGGCGAAAACCTTCTCTATTCGCTGCAGGTTGCCGTTGAAGACTGTACCGGCTGCGGGCTGTGCGTCGAGTTCTGTCCGGTTAAAAACAAGAGAGAGGTTCGCCTTAAAGCCATCAATATGGAACCGCAACTTCCGATTCGGGAAACCGAACGCGTCAACTGGGATTTCTTCCTTAACATTCCTGAGTGGGACAGAACGGACATCAAGCCGAACTCTGTGAAAGATTCTCAGTTTATGGAGCCGCTATTCGAGTTCTCAGGTGCGTGCTCAGGCTGTGGCGAAACTCCCTATGTTAAATTAGTCAGCCAGCTTTACGGCGACAGAGCAATCATCGCTAACGCAACCGGCTGCTCTTCTATCTACGGCGGGAACCTGCCAACAACTCCGTGGACAAAGAATAAAGAAGGGCGGGGACCCGCATGGTCTAACTCTCTGTTCGAAGATAACGCCGAGTTTGGTTTTGGATTCAAACTCTCTGTCGATCAGTTCAACGAGCAAGCGTGCAACCTTCTCGTGAAATTGAGAGAAAAAATCGGCGCTGATTTAGTTGATGCACTGTTAAATGCCGATCAAAAGGATGAAATGGGCATCATCGAACAGAGAGGAAGAGTTGCGGAACTTAGAGCAAAACTCGATGAACTTCAGGCTGCCGCGAAGGATGAAGATGAAAAGTTCGATTATCTGAACCTTGCCTCCATTGCTGATTATTTGGTTAAAAAATCAGTCTGGATTATGGGCGGTGACGGTTGGGCTTATGATATCGGTTACGGCGGTCTTGACCATGTGCTCGCCTCAGGCAAGAATGTGAATGTTCTCGTTCTTGATACCGAGGTTTACTCCAACACCGGTGGTCAGGCTTCAAAATCGACCCCACGGGCGGCGGTTGCCAAGTTTGCAGCTGCCGGTAAACCCGCAGCAAAGAAAGACTTGGCAATGATGGCAATGAGCTACGGAAATGTGTATGTGGCAAAGGTTGCGATGGGAGCAAACGACGCACACACTGTAAGAGCGTTCATTGAAGCAGAGGCATACGACGGTCCTTCGCTGATTATCGCTTACAGCCACTGTATCGCACACGGTATTGATATGGGCACAGCAACAAGAAATCAGAAAGCGGCGGTTGATTCAGGCTACTGGCAGCTCTTCAGGTATAATCCGGATCTGGTTGAGCAGGGTAAGAATCCGTTCGTTCTCGATTCCAAAGGCTTGAAGATACCCGTTAAGGATTTCGCCTATATGGAAACCAGATTCAGAATGCTTACAAAAACACACCCCGAAGCGGCTGCAAAACTTATGGATGAGGCACAGGAGGATGTTCAGTCACGCTGGAAACTGTATGAAAATATGGCTTCTATGCCCGGCAGTTCAAACTCTTAAACGCTAAAGGATAAAATAACCTGATTTTAAGGAAAATAAAATGGATCTGACAACAACTTATCTTGGTATGAAACTTAAAAACCCGGTTGTCCCTTCGGCGGGCCCAATATCGCAGGAAGTCTCCTCGATTAAGGCGCTTGAGGATGCCGGTGCAGGCGCAGTCGTTCTCTATTCTCTGTTTGAAGAACAGATTGAACAAGAATCGCTCGCTAATTTCCACTATACTACGATGCACAACGAGTCCCACCCGGAATCAACAACTTTCTTCCCGGAGTATGTTGAGTATAAATCAGGACCCGATGAGTATCTGGAGCTTATCAGAAAAGCAAAAGAGGCGACCGACATCCCGATTATCGCGAGCCTTAACGGTGCTTCACTCGGCGGGTGGGTCAAATATGCGCATAATATGGAAGAAGCGGGCGCTGACGCTCTCGAACTGAATATCTATAAAATAGCGACCGATTTCAACACCAATGGCAGAGAAATCGAGCAGCTATATATCGATATCGTAAAAGAAGTGAAGAAGAACATTAAAATACCTCTTGCGGTTAAATTAAGCCCCTTTTTCAGTTCAACTGCGTGGATGGCTGACCAGCTTGACCGGGCAGGCGCCGACGGCTTAGTGCTCTTCAACAGATTCTATCAACCGGATATCGACTTGGAGAACTTGGAAGTGGTGCCCAATGTGCTTCTTTCAACTCCTATGGCGATGAGGCTGCCGCTTCGCTGGATAGGCATTCTCTACGGGCGTGTTGAGTGTGACCTCGCCGCCACTTCCGGAATCTACTCCGAAAAAGATGTGATCAAAACGATCATGGTCGGGGCAAAGGTAACGCAAATGATGTCCAGCATTCTGAAATTTGGGCCGAACCACATCTCTGATGTGCTTGCAAAAATCCGTTTTTGGATGGAGGCTAACGAGTACAACTCGATTTCAGATATGCGCGGTTCGATGAGCTACATGAATGTAGGCGACCCCTCTCAGTACGAGCGGGCAAACTACATGAAGGTGATAAGTTCAGTTAAATTGTAGTATATTATCATTTTTTGCCTTTTTTCCGGCAGATTTACTTTCTTACCACCGGCTGTTTCATTAAATTGAGGCGGCCGGTTTTTGTTTTTTTTTGCAAACCAAAATTTTTGGCTGAAACTGTTTTTTTGCTTTCACTATACTTTCAGGTGAAAAAGATTTTAACTGGTAACAGACTTTTAGGGAGAACGATTTTTAGTTACAACAGACTTTCAGGAGAAACTGTTTTTTGCATGCAGCAAACTTTCAGGGAAGAGCAAACTTTCGCATATTTTGATTTTTACAAATAACGAAATAATCAACTAACTCATACAGAAAAAGCGGAGTATAAATGAGCGGACACTCTACGGGCGAGGTCAAAGGACTTCCAAAAAACGCTTATTCCGAATTACAACCGGGCGAAAAGTATCATCCGATAATGTCGCCCCTGAGCATCGTGCCTGAAGTAAATGTTTACACAATTTCTTTGGGCTTAGTGATGGCAATTCTCTTTTCTGCCGCAGCGGCTTACCTTGGTCTGAAGATCGGGCAGGTTTTCGAGGCTGCAATTCCTATCGCCATTATTGCGGTGGGTCTCTCGACGCTTTTGAAAAGGAAGAACGCCCTCGGCGAGAATGTGATCATCCAGTCTGTCGGTGCCACCTCCGGCGCTGTGGTTGCCGGTGCAATTTTCACCATCCCTGCGCTGTATATCCTCGATCTTGAAGCCACCTTTTTCCAGGTGTTTCTCTCTTCACTTCTCGGCGGGTTCCTTGGGATTTTGTTCCTGATACCATTCCGGAAATATTTCGTTGCCGATATGCACGGGAAGTTCCCCTTCCCCGAGGCAACTGCAACAACTGAAGTGCTGGTTGCGGGCGAAAAGGGGGGTGCGCAGGCGCTTGTTCTCGTTTCTTCAGGGCTTGTCGGTGGGTTATACGACTTCATCATTGCAACTTTCGGGTGGTGGAGCGAAACCTTCTCAACACGAATCGTTCCTTTTGGCGATATGCTTTATGCCAAATATAAGCTCGTTTTCAACATTAATATCGGCGCTGCCGTAACCGGGCTTGGGTTCATCGTTGGCTTGCGTTATGCTGCAATTATCGCTGCGGGGTCGTTTGTTTCGTGGTATCTGCTGATCCCGGCGGTTTATTACATCGGGCAGTATCTTAGCAGCCCGATTGGTGCAAATATCAACGAGCTAATCGCAAAAATGAGTCCCGAAGCTATTTTCAAGAACTATGTGAGGCACATCGGTATCGGCGGAATTGCAATGGCGGGAATTATCGGCATTGTTCGTTCTTCCGGAATTATTGCGGGTGCTTTTAAGCTGGCGGCAAAAGAAATCGGCGGCGGCAAGGCTGCAACGGCAAGCACTGTAAGAACCGAAAGAGACCTCCCCATGTTTGTTATCGTAAGCGGTATTATCGCTGTTGGGTTGGGGCTTCTTTTATTCTTCAACTTTGGTGTTACCGGCAATTTGGGGCACGCTTTCCTCGGGTTGCTCATTGTGATTATTATATCATTTCTCTTCACCACGGTCGCTGCAAACGCCATCGCGATTGTGGGTACTAACCCCGTCTCCGGGATGACTTTGATGACTCTGATCCTTTCTTCTATTGTCCTGATTTCTTTCGGAATTAAAGGGGAAGACGGAATGGTGACGGCACTTCTGATCGGCGGAGCCGTTTGTACGGCGCTTTCCTGCGCCGGTGCTTTCATCACTGATTTGAAGATTGGATACTGGCTCGGAAGCTCACCTTACAAACAGGAAACATGGAAGTTTGTCGGAACTGCTGCTTCTGCTGCTATCGTTGGTTTGGTAATTATGGTGCTTAACGAAGCTTACGGGTTCAAGGGTGATAACGCACTTCAGGCACCTCAGGCAAACGCAATGGCTGCCGTTATCGAGCCGCTTATGTCGCAAAAACCTGCCCCCTGGCTGCTTTATATCGCAGGCGCTGCAATGGCTTTGATCTTAACAATGATTAAAGTTCCGGCTCTTGCTTTTGCGCTCGGGATGTATATTCCATTGGAACTGAACACCCCGATTCTTGTCGGAGGGATTATTGCTCACATTGTTTCTACACGCAGCAAAAACGAAGCTCTTAATAATGCCCGTCGTGAGCGCGGAACGCTTATCGCCTCAGGTTTCATCGCCGGTGGGGCACTTATGGGTGTTATAAGTGCCGTGATGAAGTATTTAGAGTTTGACTTTATGGCGAAAGAATGGGCTGAAGGTGACGGAGCAATGTACCTCGGCTTGTTTATGTTTATCCTCCTGTGCGCCTATGTGATCTGGGATGCTATGAAAGCAAAAGCAGACCCTGATGAGGAAAACGCAGAAGCTTAAACGGAAAAATAAACCGGAAAAACAAACTTAACAACCCGCATTGATTCGGGAAAAATCTGAGGTTAAAGCCGGAAAATAAAAAGAATACAAGCTTTGATTAAAAAAAGAATCAGAGCCAAAACTGCAAAACAAAGTTGGAAACCGGCTCAGATAAAACGGTTCCTCTGTTTGGTTAACTCTAATCCCGGAGAAACCAAAAGTCTGATAAAAACCGGTTAATTTTAAAGGCTGCCCCTAATACTTGGGGGCGGCTTTTTTTTAACAGACACTCAACCAAACTAATCGAAATTCATCCGGACGATTGAAACACCGTTATTCTCGCAACTTTTTTACCCATAAACCACAGAAATCCATCGGTGGATTCGTTGAAAATATCGTTGCCCTAACCCGGAAAGAAATACAAGCCCGACTACCATCTATGCTTCTTTTGGTATTCGTTGAAAATATCGTTGCCCTAACCCGGAAAGCCGGCTTTGTTTCTTTACAATGCTCACCTTTTCCCTGTTCAAAATAATTAGTGCCGGTGAAATTTCGTATCTTTGTAATTCATTTTTTATAAATTTATTACGGAAAAGATGCGACAGAGCAAATCATTTATCCCTACACTTAAAGAAGTTCCTAACGATGCAGTTGTTCCAAGCCATATTTTAATGCTGCGCGGTGGCTATGTGCGCGCACTTGCGGCGGGTATCTATTCATTCCTGCCTCTGGGTTACAGGGTTGTTAAGAAAGTTTGTGAAATTATTCGTGAAGAGATGGACGCTATCGGCGGGCAGGAGTTCCACCTCCCGGCGCTGAATCCGCGTGAAATCTGGGAAGAAACAGGGCGCGTGCAGGCTTTCGGCGATACGATGTATCACCTGAAAAACCGCGACTATGTGCTCGCACCCACTCACGAAGAAATTATTACCTTCCACGCACGCAAAGTGGTGAAATCTTACAAAGATATGCCACAGACTTGGTATCAGATTCAAACCAAGTTCAGAAATGAAGCCCGCCCCAGAAGCGGCGTTATCCGCGGGCGACAATTCCTGATGAAAGACTCATATTCGCTTGATGTGGATGAAGAAGCATTGAACAAATCGTACCGGCTTCACGACGAAGCCTACAGAAAAATTTTCACCCGTGCCGGGCTTAACTTCTTTGTGGTCGGTGCTTCAAGTGGTGCAATGGGCGGAAGCGGCAGCGAGGAGTTTATGGTTCGCTCAGACGCAGGCGAGGATGTGGTGGCGCACTGCGAAGGTTGCGGTTATGCCGCAAATCTGGAAGTGGCTACCTCTAAAATCGATCCCGTAGGCAGAGAAAAAGATTCACGCGAAATCTATGAAATTAGCACGCCAAATGTTAAATCAATCGATGAACTTTGTGCTTTTCTGAACATTAACGAGCGGCAAACTGCTAAATCCCGCGTCTATATCTGCGAAAACACCCCCGTGCTCATTTTAATGTCGGGTAACGACGAGGTAAACGAAACAAAACTTCAAAAAGCGCTCGGCGCCGATGTACGACCCGCCCACCCGGACGAACTGAAAGAAATTACGGGGGCAGATGCCGGCTCAATTGGGCCCGTTGGCTTTACCGGAAAAATAATTGCCGACAACAGAATTAAAGAGAGCAACAACCTCTTTTCCGGAGCAAACAAGAACGATTTCCACATCGGCGGAATTGATTTTCTGCGCGATCTCCCAAATATTCAGTACGCAGACCTGCGGTCAGTTGAATCAGGCGAGGGGTGCCCTAACTGCGGGAAACCACTCGGTGTGTTCACCGCCATTGAACTGGGGCACATCTTCAAACTCGGCACTAAATATTCCGCTTCGATGGGTGCAAACTACCTGACGGAAGAAGGAGAAGAAAAACCGATAGTGATGGGAAGCTACGGAATTGGTGTTGAACGGGTTATTGCCTGCTCGATTGAACAAAGCCACGACGAGTACGGTATTGTCTGGCACAAGTCGATTGCGCCGTTCCAGGTGCACCTGCTCGGTTTGAACATGAAAAAAGAAGTTATCGTTGAAGCCTCCGAAAAAGTTTACAAACAACTCACCGACGCAGGCTTGGAGGTCCTTTTCGATGACAGGGAAGACGCTCAGGCGGGCTTTAAATTTAAAGATGCGGACCTGCTCGGCATGCCCATTCAGGTGATTATCGGTGAGAAAAAACTTGCCGAAAATAAGGCTGAAATTAAAATAAGAAAATCGGGCGAGAGGCTCGAAGTTCCTTTGGAAAATTTAGCCGGCACGGTTAAAGAGCTGTTGGATAAGATTTAACCCATTTTGTTTTGAAAAAGGTTTAACTCCATACTGTTTAACCCGACAAGGTTTAACCAAAGAAGATTCAACCGCCTCTTTTGTGATATAAACCCTCACAATAATATTGGTGAGGGTTTAACTTACTTTGTTGTAAATTTTGGGTGCATGCTTTTTTTAGCTGCATTTCAACAGTCGGATAGATGCAACCGGGTATAAGCGATAAAATTAAATGCTGATTTTGCTGCCTCACACGGTTCATTTTGGCTGCACTTCAATTATCGGATGATGTTATGAAAATTGCAAAACTTACTCTTTTTGTCCTCATTTTGGGTGTTTTTGCGGCGTTTGCGCAAAACCTGAAAATTGCCTGGATCAGCGATACGCACATCGGCGCGCCCGGCTCCGACACTACATTTCTGAAACATATCAATCTGATGAATGAGACGCAAGACCTTGCTTTTCTGATTCATACCGGCGATGTTTCCGAAATTGGCTCGTGGGAACAACTCGAAAATGCCGAAAATATGCTCAAAAGCCTGAAAGTGAAATATTTTGCCGTGCCCGGAAACCATGATACGAAGTGGACGAATATGGGCGGGATGGAGTTTGTCCGGATTTTTGGCGATGATAAATTCAGATTCGATACTCTAAACTACTCGTTTATTGGGCTTAATTCAGGGATTATTTTGCGCGGCGGCGGGGGGCATTTTGCACCCGAGCAGATCGAATGGCTAAAGGCGCAGCTTAACACCATTTCCGATAAACAGGAAATTTATTTCTTCACGCACATTCCCATGAGCGATATCGATAACTGGTATAAAGTTGTTAACTTGTTGCGAAAAAAGAACTTAAAGGCTATTTTCGTCGGGCATGGGCACGCAAATAAAGATTCGGAAGTTGACATGATCCCGCAAATTCAGGGGCTGTGTTCAACTCCAAACCGCGGAACATACGGCTTTAACCTGATCGATATTTCAAAAGATGACCTGAAAATTACCACAGTCGGAGCCGTGAGAACCGATTCTTCATTCAGCAACACCCAATTTAAATGGTACGATAAAAAGAAATTGGCGCGGGTGAACACGCTTCCTTCCGGCTCGAAAGATTTTACCGATTACAAAGTGGTTACAGTTCACGATAAAATCGACCTTGACAAAACGATGTTAGTTTCGCCCGTTGTGCATAAAAACGGCTTTTTGGCGGCTACCTTAGATGGCGGGTTGTATAACTACAGCAAAAATATGAAGCGCTTGTGGGCGATTGATCTCGATGCAAGAATCGTTTCACGGCCGATTGTGGTGGGCGATTATATCTATGCCGGAACAGTTGACGGCGATCTCTGCCAAATTGACTTCAATACGGGTGAAGTGCTGCAGACACTCGGTATTAACGAGCCGATTACTTCACAAATTGTCTCTTTCCCCATTTTTTTCAGGGAGAGGCAAACCACCGCAATCGTCTTCGGAACCGCTTCAGGTATCCTTTATGCTTACGAAGCAACCGAACTTACACCCGTCTGGAAAAGCAACGAAGCGAAAGGAAGAATTGAATCGATCCCCGTTGTGCTTAGCGACAGGGTAATCTACTCCGCTTGGGATGGCATGACCTACTGCTTGGATATAAGAACCGGCAAACTGAACTGGAAATGGTCAGAAAATGTCAATTTCTACTACTCAACCGCTTCGTGTATGCCTGTTACAAACGGCGATTATATATGGTTTGTTTCCCCCGATAAAACAGTTTCCTGTGTTGATGTGTTGCTCGGTAAAACTCAGTGGAAATCGAAAGAGTTTACCGCCTGGGAATCGATCGGGCTAAGCGACGACGGTAAAACTATATGGATTAAATCGCTTGAAAATGGGTTACATGCCCTTAATGCGCTAACGGGGAAGAAAATTAAATCATTCTCTACAAAGTGGGGCGTGGATACTAACCCCGTGCAGATCAGGCAAGTGGGCGATGCAGCAGTATTTGGGCTGCAAAACGGTTCGTTTATGGAATTTAAAAAGGATAAACTCAACGAACTTTTCTTCCTCGGGCAGGCGCGAGGGCTTTCAATTGAAAAAATGGGCGACCTTTTTATTGCTTCAAATATGGACGGCAGAATCCTCACATTTTCACTGAAATAATTCAGAGGCGCGACGCTTTAATGAGCCTGAAATACAAAATCTACATTTTCGATATCGACGGGACGCTTACCAGCACTAACAGGCTGATTTTCGACTCGTTTAACCATATTTACGATAAATATTTCGGAAAAGTACTCACTCCCGAAGAGGTGATTGCGCTGTTTGGACCTACTGAAGAGGAGATAATCACCGAGCTTTTCGGCGAAAATGCCGAACAGGCTATTGTTGAATATTTCGACTATTACGAGAAAAACCACGGGATTGCCGCACTCCACGAGGGGATTGCCCCAATGCTCGATTTTCTGATTTCGCAAGGTGCACGAATTGCCGCTTTCACGGGCAAAGGGCGCCGCTCGGCGGAGATTACGCTGAGGGAACTCGGCATTTTTGATAAAATTGAGTTGCTCGTCTCCGGTGATGATGTTACAAAACAGAAGCCTTCCGGCGAGGGAATTTCTAAGATTTTGGCGCATTTTCGGGCACCCGCCAATTTAGCGGTGATGATTGGCGATTCTATCTCGGATATTAAAGCCGCTCGGGAGTCCGGCGTCGAGGTCGCATCAGTTCTCTGGGATTGCTACGCAATAGAAGCCGTGAAAAAACTGAACGGCGGGATGACTTTCAGCACTCCCGAGGAGCTTTTAGAGCATTTTACAGGAGGGTAACCCTCTCCATTAGGCGGCGGGTGAAGTTTTGAGTTGTAACAGGGCGACATCTTTAAATGTTTACTGCCGGATAAAGCATTTTTTTTGTTGTTGAATTATGAGTTGTATTCGGGCGACATCTCGTTCTCTGAAACAGCTTTCTATGAAAGAGGGCGATTATAGTTCTTAATCGTTTTTTTTCGGGAGAATGGTGCCGTAATTCACAATTTCCTCTAAAAAGCCCGAATTATTGATTAGTTAAACAAGAAAGATTAATTTAGAATGTTCAAACCTTCCAACATAGAGTTTCAGAACGATGAAATTTCAGTCGCTCGGGCAACATTAATCGCCGAGGGCGAACGCCTTCTCTCTGAAGTGGTCCTCGAACAAGAAGGGGAAAACATTCTGCGCCGGCTTGAAGAACTTGACGGGCTTGCCGAAAAATTTGCCAATCAACCCGCCTCCCACTCACACAAAATTGTCGATGAAGTAAAAGCAACCGTTGCTTCTTTCACCCGGGAAGAAGCGGAAAAAGTTGCAAAAGCACTTTCGATTCGGGAACTGATTACTACAGCCATTTCCGGGGGCGAATTTGTGCAATCAACCGGCAATTTATCAGAGCCGGAGGTGCTCTCTTTCGGCGCTTTCTGTGAAAATGGATTGGGAAGTGATATTTTAGCCCGTTCATTTGAAAAGTTAAAAGCTGACGGGTTCGATAGTAAAGGGATTGGGGAGCTGTTAAAATCAATTGAAGTTACCTCCGTTTTAACACCTCATCCCACTTGGGCTGATCGATATGAATCCTTAAAAAAAACGCAGGAAATCTGCCTGTTGCTGCAGAAAGCGGAATTTTTGGATCAGAAAATAAAGGCGGCTCTGACACTTTTATGGCAGATCGAGTGGCACAGGGATTGTGAAATTACCCCCGCTCACGAAGCGGAAAGAGCGTTTTTCTTCCTTAAAGAAACCGTTTACAAAGCCGTTGAACTGTTTTACAGGCAATTCTGTAAGGCTAAATCTGAAACCGGTTTAGAGTCAGGCAACGATTACACCTGCCCCAAAATTAACTTCGGCTCGCTTATCTGCAGCGACAGGGTGGGCAACCCCGCTGTTACACCGCAATTAACTCGCGATTTTATGCAACTCCTTAGAGATGAAATATTAAACCTTTACTTAGGTGAAATCGATTTTCTCATCCGGGAATTAACTCCGTCAGTTAAGGTTATTTCTGTATCCAAAGCCCTGAAATCCTCAATCAACAGCGATTTGAAGCAACCCCTGCTGAATGATTCTTCACTGTATTCATCCGAAAACTTCAATTTGCACCGGTTCGAAGGTCTGTTTCCGACACGGCTGAATGATTTCTCTTCGCTTTCAACTGAAGGGGCTTTTAAGCGCTCGACGGATCAACTTTACCGCAAAAAATTGATAATTATAGCCGAACGCCTGAAAAGAACCCTGAACCCCGAACCGGGGGGCTACACTTCACCCGATCAATTCATCGAAGACCTGAGACTGATTGATGAAAGTTTGTGCGAAAACAAAGCGGCCTCCGTTGCAGAATTATGGGTTAAACCGCTGATTTACAAGGTTGAATCCTTCGGGTTCCATTTTGTGAAAACTGAGGTTAAGCAAAACTCACGAAGAATCCGCGACGCGGTTGAAGAACTCCTGTTTCAGACCGGCGTTGCCCCCGGTTTTCGCAAAATGAGCGAAGAACAAAAGGTTAAAGTTCTTCGCGATGAAGTGCTTTCGTCCCGCCCGCTGACCAACCAATTTTCGGTTTTAGCGCCGGAAACAGCGCAGATTATTGAGGAAATCGGAGTGATAAAATGGGCGTCGGAAAACATTTCAGCCGGCTCGGGCACCGACTATGTTTTTACCGACTGCTCCGCTTTCAGCGACCTTCTTTCCGCTCTTTTGCTCGCTAAAGAGGCCGGCTTGATCCGGGCGGAAGAGGGACGAATTGCCGACTCACGGCTTGATATTGTGCCGCAATTTGAGCCTTCGGTTAACCCTGAAAAAGCAAAGGAAGTGTTGCGGGAGATGTTTGATTCCCGGCTGTACCGCCGGCATCTCCGCTTGCGCGGTAAAAAGGTGAAACTTCTGCTTGATTATACCGAGGCAGCAAAGCACTCCGGTGCCGTTGCTTCGGGCGTTCAGATGGTTCAGTTGCAAAAAGCGCTGACCGACCTCTGCAACGAATTTAAATTTGAACCCATTTTTTACCATGGAAAAGGAGGCGGTTTCACGGGTGATATATTTGGCTCAGGTAACGGTATTGCCGGCGGTTACAAGGGGGATATACTCGGCTCCGGAAACGGCGTCACAGGTAGTGTCTCGGAGAATGTAATTAGCTTTGGTATTGGCTCGACCGGTAGTTGGGAGTTGGGTGGTGGTGTTGGTTTAGAAGCAGGTAATGCCGGGAGAAACGCAAACCGATTTTCCGCTAATATGATTTACGACGCAATAACGGCAACTCCTTACAAATCTCTTTTTGGCAGAGTTAAATTTACAGAGCCGGGCGAAACGCTCGCTGCAAAATACGCCTTCCCCGAAACGGCCGCCGGTTCACTCGCCGGTTTGGTTGCTGCTGTTTTACTGAAAACAGCCGAAACATCTTCTGTGGCTTTGGATAAGGCAACTGATGCAACCTCCCCAAAAAGCAAGAAAGGCTCTAAAGTTAGGAAAACCTCAGAAGCCACAGAAGCTTCAAAAACCACGGAAGCCACGGAAGCTTCAAAAACTTCAGAGGCTACAGAAACTTCAAAAACCACAGAAGCCACGGAAATTGCAGAAATACCGGAAGTTGAAAGAGAGCCGGATGAAACTGCACCGCCGGCGAATCTCTCTTACACATCACAATCCCTCAGCAGCACAGAGATTAACCTTCTGAGAACCATCGCCGGTTATGCCGAAGAAAAATACCGCTCTCTCGTCGAAACACAGGGGTTTTTTGATTATTTCAGGCGTTTAACCCCCGTTGATTTAATTGAAAAATTAGAAAGCTCTCAAACCGACACTTCCGGCAGTTCACCAAAATCTGATTCTTCAGCGGGCTTCGTGGCTCCGGGAGTGGGAATATTCGGGAAAGATACCTCTGCAATTCGATCGGTTCCGTGGGCTTTCGCATGGGGGCTGCAACAGCTAAATATTTCACAGTGGTTCGGATACGGCACCGCTGTCGAAGAAACTATTTTGCACGAACACGCAACAGAAGCCGACCTTATCAGGCTTTATAATGGCAACCAAATCTTTAAAAACACGACAAATCAACTGGAAATCGCTCTTTTTAAAACTGATCTCAGAATGGCAAAAGAGTTTACCACATCTCAGGGTGTGCCGGGAGCGGCTAAAATTTACAAATTAATTAAGGAAGAGTTCGATAAGTCCGTTTCCGCCGTTCTGCTTCTTACGGGTGATAAATTTTTACTGAGCAGGAACCCACAACTTCAACGAAATTTGTTAACGGCTAACCGCTATTTAGTGCCGCTCTCTTTTATTCGGCAGAAATTTTGGGAAGAGTGGCGCAAAAACGGCTCACCGGCAAATGATCCGCTCCTTCACCTGCTTCGGTTAACCGTAAAACCGGCGGTTGGGAAAAGTTAAAAGGGAAATTCCATTTTTCTACCCCCTCTGCTGACCCTCATTGAACCGGATTAACCGGAACCCACAGGCACCAACAGAAGCTTGTTATTTGGCTCAAACTGCACATATTCAATCCCTGCCAGATCAAACAATTTGCGCGAGGCAACCCAAATTGGGTCGTCGTGGTATTTATCTGACTCGTAAATAACTTTTGAAATACCATTTTGGATGATCGTTTTTGCACACTCGTTGCAGGGGAAAAGTGTTGCGTAGAGGGTGCATCCTTTAACGGGTTTGTTTGAGTTGTAAATTGCGTTTGCCTCGGCGTGCACAACATAGGCATATTTTGTCTCGGTGAATGCGCCGGTGCGCTCCCACGGAAGTTCTTCCTCGCGGATTTTCCTGGGGAACCCGTTATAGCCCAACCCTACGATTACTTTATTTTCATCAACAATCACTGCGCCGGCGCGCGTGTTCGGGTCTTTCGAGCGCATCGCAATCAGGTGCGCCATCTGCATAAAACACTCATCCCACGAAATTGGCTCTCTTGGTTCGGTCATTAAGACTCCTTTAAAATTTAAAAAAATGAAGTGTTGCCGTATCTCATGTTTGCACAAAAAGTATTGGGTCAATCGTTTGAGCTAATTTACCCGGTGCCCTGTTTGTGCTGAAAGTTCTCTGTATGTTTGCGGGTTGCACTTCTTCGCATTCAAATTGTATCAGCCAAAAGCAGGGAATCGCCTTTCCCTCTCCCACTTTTCACCGGCAGCACTTCTTAGCATTCAAATTGTATCAGCCAAAAGCAGGGAATCGCCTTTCCCTCTCCCACTTTTCACCGGCAGCACTTCTTCGCATTCAAATTGTATCAGCCAAAAGCAAAATTTCTGCCCGCAAAAGGCTCACCGGCAGCACTTCCGCCTTCCCAAATATCACAAAAGCGTGCCGCGCAGAAAAATGGCGGCGCAGGTGAAGTAAATTATGATTCCGGTAACATCCACGAGCGTGGAAACGAACGGCGCAGATGAGGTGGCGGGGTCAAAACCTAAGCGCTTGAGAACCAACGGCAGCATCGAGCCGACAAATGTGCCCCACAAAACCACTCCTACCAACGCTGTTGATACACTTAGAGCTATCTGGAACCAATAATCAAGTTGGCTCATATCCAAAAATTCTAATATTGCTATTCTGAAAAACCCGATTATCGCCAAAATCACCCCCAGTACTAAACCCGTTATGAACTCTTTGCGCATTACGCTCCACCAGTCGTGAATCGTTATTTCACCCAGCGAAAGCGCCCGCGTAACTAATGTTGCCGCCTGCGAACCCGAGTTACCTCCCGAAGCTATAACCAACGGAATGAAAAGCGAAAGTACAAGTGCCTTCTGAAGTTCTGCCTCGAAAATCCCAATCGCTGAAGCCGTTAAACTGCCGCTTATGAACAGCACCGCCAACCAGCCAACCCGCTTTTTTATCATCTGAGGAATGGAAGTATCAACATAAGAATCCTCCAACGCCGAAACCGCACCGAGTTTTTGAATATCTTCGGTTGCTTCTTCTTCTGCCACATCCAGAACATCATCCACCGTTACGATGCCGATCAGAACACCCGCTGAGTCAACTACCGGCAGCGAAAGTTTGTCGTACTTTTTGAAAACTTCCACCGCTTCTTCCTGATCGTCAAACGCACTGAGGGAGATGAAGTTGCTGTCCATTAAGTCATAAACCTTTTTGTGTAAAGGGTTTAGCAGGAACTCACGGATTCTTATATCATCGACCAACTGCCCCTTCTCGTTGATTACATAGATGGTGTTCAGAGTTTCGGTATCTTCACCGTATTCCCGTATGTGATCCAGAACTTCTTTGATCGACCAGTCTTCTTCCACTGCAAGATAGTCGGGGGTCATAAGTCTTCCGACCGAGTTTTCGGGGTATCCAAGCAGCCGGCTGGCAACTGCCCGCTCTTCGTTTGAAAGGTAAGACATCATCTGCTTTGTTATATGCGCAGGAAGCTCTTCGAAGAAGGCGGTTCTGTCGTCGGGCGACATTTCGTTCAACACATTCGACACTTCCTCGCGCCCCATCGCTTTGATTATGCCGATTTGGTCGTCGGTGTCTAAATATTCGAAAGTTTCAATTTCAACATCTTTGGGGAGTACCCGGAAGAGAACCGCCCGATCGTTGTCAGGCAGGCAGGAGATAAGGTCAGCCAGGTCCGCAGGGGTCCATTCATCTATTAATTCTCTGATCGGCGAAAGATTCCGTTGCTCTATCAGTTCGCTGATCTCTGGCTGAAGTATTTTTCCTATCATTTCTTCTCCGGCGTTTTTTTTATGAGAAGGCGGGAATTATCGCGTGGTTTTCTCTGTTACATTGGTATCATCTGTTATTCAAATTTGCCTAAAGCAGACCACAAAATTAACAAATTTCACTCCGATTAAAAAATTTTTTGATCTGATCTGTCTGTTTATTATATTTACAGGCTAATTTTGAATTTTTATTCAATATTTAGTTTTTTATATGGGATCTTGTCATCGGTAATATAGCATTTCCGGACACCGGTGACATCCCACCCTTTTACGGGTGCGTAGCTCAGGGGTAGAGCATCTGCCTTTTAAGCAGAGGGTCGGTGGTTCGATCCCACCCGCACTCACAATTACAACAAAGCCTTCGGTGATCTCGAAGGCTTTGTTGGTTTTAAAAGGTAACCTAACTCAGTTGCGCCTCAACTTAAATAAAACTTGAAACTTTAACCCTTCTTCTTTTTAGAAAATTTCCGGGGAAAGGTGTTGTTTAACTTGTTAGAGCATTCCGATTAATCGGAAGAATCGGTGGTTCGATCCCACCCGCACTCACAAGTTAAGTCCTTGTAATTAAATAAGTTACAAGGACTTCTTTGTATTAAAATAAATGTTCTCTTAAACTGAATACTTCACCCCTCTTCACTTTAAAAAATTTCCAGCGAAGTGTGTTATCTGATTTGTTAGAGCATTCCGATTAATCGGAAGGGTCGGTGGTTCGATCCCACCCGCACTCACAAGTTAAGTCCTTGCACATAAAAAATGTAAGGACTTCTTTGTATTAAAATAAATGTTCTCTTAAACTGAATACTTCACCCCTCTTCACTTTAAAAAATTTCCAGCGAAGTGTGTTATCTGATTTGTTAGAGCATTCCGATTAATCGGAAGGGTCGGTGGTTCGATCCCACCCGCACTCACAAGTTAAGTCCTTGCACATAAAAAATGTAAGGACTTCTTTGTATTAAAATAAATGTTCTCTTAAACTGAATACTTCACCCCTCTTCACTTTAAAAAATTTCCAGCGAAGTGTGTTATCTGATTTGTTAGAGCATTCCGATTAATCGGAAGAATCGGTGGTTCGATCCCACCCGCACTCACAAGTTAAGTCCTTGCACATAAAAAATGTAAGGACTTGTTTATTTTAAAGGAAATTCCGATTTTCCCACTTGTTAGAGCATTCCGATTAATCGGAAGGGTCGGTGGTTCGATCCCACCCGCACTTACAATTACAACAAAACCTTCGAGACCATCGAAGGCTTTGTTGTAAATAAATCATACTCTTTTAATCGAGAGACTAAAAACTATATAAATAAAGTTAGAAATGAACTAATTTACACCGTTGAAAAATGTCTTAAAAATCAGAAATATGTTAAGAATTTGCAAATATAAACAGTTCTTTCATCTATCTCTACTCTTGAGGTAGAGGATTTATTCCTAAAAATTTTACATTTTCAGGCCTAACGAAATACTGATCAATCCAATTCATTTCTGCTTTTTGCGAAATCTCGACTAAGACTAATGCCTCCCGATTATTAATGGCAATATCTTTTAACTTTTTGATGTCTTCAGAATATTCATTAGTTTTCAAAGGTAAGTATAAGGAATTCAATTTGCCATCATATAGCTCAATTCGATCATGGTCTTTGTCATACGAACTAAAGCTGAAGCTTTTGGCCTTAAATTTTACCTCTACCCAAAATTTCGTTGGGCCACTTAGACCAGCTTGACAATACTGAAGGAGATCAATTTTATTATAACCAATCATAGTTTTAAAATCGATTTTTTCCTTGTCCGCAACATTTGTTATAAGGAAATGCCTAATTTGAGTTTGTTCTTTATCAGATTTTTTCCTCAACCGTGTAACTTTAAACATAGATGTATTTTCATCGATTTTCTTTTCAAAAAGGATTTCTTCAATACGATAATCAGCTTCTTCATCATAAAGATCACTTGGCTTGAGTCCATCAGCGTCCAAAATAAATTCTTTTTTCTCTTCCCAAGTTTTTGCACCATAAAAATCCTTAATTACATAACCGGGTTCTTTTGAGCAACCGCTAAAAATTACTATTAGAGAAATAACAAACATGTTAGTGAGTAGTTGTTTTTTCATTTTGTACCTCTATTATTTTGGTAGTTTTAATGGGTTTGATTCACAGGTCTGGAACCATTTGATTTATACTTTTTTCCTTCATAACTTTCATGAAGATCAGCTTAATAATTAGTATATTTTCGAGATTATCAAGAAAATTCTTAATTTGAACTTCAGCCTAATTTACATATTGGAAAATGATTAATTACCTTAACCAATTTTTTGAATCATTCCGCCAATATTTAATTCAGTGTAAACAAAAAACGGAAACCTACCGTTGGATGCACACCTCAGCACAGCATGCCTTGGCAATAACCAAAAGTTAGTTTCCGTTTTTAGCGACGGGCTTTACTGCCCTTAAAAATCCTTAAAAGGTTGAAATCAACAATTGTTTCCCAAGGACAATTTGCGATTTATAATAATTGAGTGTAAAAATTTTTCCGGTAATTTCCTTTTTTATTACAGACAATATTATGAATTATTTTGTAATAAAACAAAATTATTTTTACAAACCGGTTTTAAAAATAAGTTGCGTTGTATTATGAGACTGTTCAGAGTTTTAAGACATTGAAAATCAGGTTCTTCAATAGTTCTTTCCAAAAACGCGCTTTATTAATCGCTTTGCTAACTGCGTAGGCATAAATTTCCCGCAGAAAATTTAAATTTTTACGGTAAACTTGGCGTCAGAAAATAGGGAGTGTAAAAAATTTTGTGTAATTGGTTTAAAGTCCGGGGGATCAGTTTTTTTGGGGGGAGTCGGGTTAAGCAGTCAACTGTAATGGTACTATACAAGAAACTATAACCCTTTTGGATATCAATATTTTTATGACTCAAATGATAGAAGACATACTCTTTACCATCAATTTTAGGATGACATTTTAATTTTATCTCTTTCCGGTTGAATAAATAACTTTAAGTACCACACTCTCAAATTGCGCTCTCCAAACAAATGATTACATTTAAGGTTAGTTTTTGCAAATTTTTGCGTGATGGGGTTGTTCTTTGCCGGTATCAACGGCATTCGATTGCGCCGGAGAACGGTTGGATATTAAATAATTGTTGAGGCGTAAAAGTCAATCCTGTGTTTTAAACTCTGTATTTGAGAGATCTAAGCAACTTGAGAAAATCTAATGAATAGAGGTCAACTTAAGAACGCCTGACAGTTAAAGAAAAACTTAAGAATATAAAGCAATTTTAAGCTAAATCAGCCAAAAACCAAAAACCGGCAAAACGCAAAACAACAAAAAAGCAACTAAAGCAACCAAGTAGCCGGCAAAAAACCAAACAGCCATAAAAGCCAAAAAAAACAACAAGTCATTTAACACAAAACAGGAAAGAAGATTAAAGCCTTAATGAAACATAAAAACAGACCGGAAAACGCACGGGGTGTGTTTTTGTTGGCTTTTTTTTACATTGTTTTCAACATTCTCTCGCCGCATTTTCATCATCACCCGGGAGATGACGGCCACGAGGAGGCTGTGCTTCATTCGCATCTTTTGGCTTTGCTTGGCGGGGTTGATTCCGATGATCATCAGAGCATGGATTTGGAGGACCTTCACTCGCCCTACAGCACTATATCGGGGGATGACCATCAGGTTTTCAGCCGCGACGATGTCGTTTCTCCCGTAAACGAAGTGTCGGTTGTTACGGTTTGTGTTTCCGTTCCTTCACCTTTTGTCGGCACACCGGAAATTTTAACGGAGCCACTTGTGCCCCGTCTTCTGTATCCGCGATTAACCCACACTGCGGGCAACACTTCACCCCCCACTTCGGTTATTTAACCTAACACCTTTTATTTCAATAATTCAGAATTAACGGAGGCACTATGAGGCTCGTGGGTCTCATTCTCGCTATTCTGACGGTTTGCGCCACTGCGGTGCTGCCTCAGTATAAAGTAAGTTTAAATGACGCAATAGAAATGGCGCTGAAAAATAACGCCGAGCTGGCAGGTTACGACGCCGCTGTCAACAAAGCCAGGATCGAAATCACCGGTGCGGAGCAAATCCCCAACCCATCGTTCAGCTTTGCGTGGGAAAACCTGAAACTTGCCGATGAATCCGCCGGTGAGTGGGTAGCAGCCGCTTCGATGCCGCTTAATTTCCTGTGGGAGAGGCAACACGATATCGCTTCGAAAAACCAATTTTTCGAGGCGCAAAAGCTTCTTCGGGGGCAAGCTGAGGCTGAGCTTATCATTCGTCTGAAAACCGCCTACATGAACTACCATCAGCTCGGCTTGCTTGTAAGTGCATACGACACGGCTGTGGCACTTTTCAGCGAGATCGAAAAGGCGGCAGAGTGGAGAGTAAAAGCGGGCGACATTTCGGAATATGAACTGCAAAGAATCAGGTTAGAAACCAAAAAGTACCGAAATGACCTTAAATTGCTGCAACAGGAACGCGACCGCCTGCTGCTGGAACTTTGCGTAATTACCGGGGCACCCTCCGAACACAGAAGCTGGGAAACCGAATCGCTGCCGATTGACGAAATTGACCTGAGAGAAGATGAAATTATTGAACTGGCGCTCAAAAACCGCTTTGACCTGAAAGCAATTGACATGATGATTGAAAGCGAACGACGAAACCTCTCCCTAAGCGAAGTAAAAAAACTGCCCGATATCGGCCTGGAAGCAGGATACAAAAGGCAGTTCGATAACTTTGCGGGGCCCGTTATTCAGCTGAGTGTGGAAATTCCGCTTTTCGATAAAAGCAAAAAAGAAACCGAACTTGCTAATGAGGAAATTAGAAACCTTAACCGCCATAAAACCCTGAAAACACAGGAAATTATCACCCGTATCCGGTTTGCATTAGCGAAACACCACAGTGCTCACGATGCATACGAGAGCGACCGTGTTGACTACTCACAAGGCATGCTTGCGACTGCTTCGCTTGCTTACTCGAAAGGCGAGCTTTCACTGGTCGAATTTTTGGACGGCGTTGATTCTTTCATCAGCGGTGTAAAAATGAACACGGAACTGATGATCAGGCTGATCGAAGCGCATTATGAACTTGAAAACGCCGTAGGCATTAAAAACCTTAAGTGATTTAGATATAAGATTTTACGAAAAGAAATGTTATGAAAAAGAGTAAAACGAAAGTTAGCATAAAGAAACGAAATATAACCGGTTTTTATATTTTGAAATTAGCACTGCTGAGGTTAGCCACTTTAAAATTAACCCCTTCAAGGTTAGCCCCCGTAAGATTAATTCTTTCAAAGATAATCCTGCTAATGCTGTTTTTGGCTTTTGCCGGCTGCGGCGGAAGTGGCGCCAATAAAAAGACGGAAAACCCCAAAAAACAAAACGGAAAAACTTCCATTCAAGCAGACAACAATCAGCACGGTGAAAATGACGGGCTGATTACCTTAACAAAAGAAATTCAGGAGAAAATTGGCTTGGAAACCGATGAGGCAACCGAGAAAGAGATTCAGCAAACTATCTCTGCAACCGGTGAGTTTATTGCAAAACCCGAGGGGCTTGCCAAAGTGGTTTCACCGCTAACGGGCATTATCTTAGCTGCGAAAAACAAGAATCTGCCGCGCGTGGGCACTTTTGTGAAAAAGGGTGCTGAGCTGATTTTTGTTTCGCCAACGGCGGATGCCGAAGTGTATCTGCAAAAAATTAAAAGTGATTATTTCTTAGCGAAATCGGAGTTGGAAAGGGTGCAGTTGCTTTACGATAACAATGCAGTTGCAAAAAAACGGCTTGATGAAGCTAAAACCGACTTTGAAAACAAGCAGGCTATTTACAACGCACTTTCCGAGCAGGTGAAAATTACCGGAAACGGCTACTCGATTGTGGCTCCAATTTCAGGATATGTTGAAGCTGTGCCCGTTTCGCTCGGAAGCCACATAACAGCCGGGCAGGAACTGATGACGATTATTAATTCTTCCCGACTGATTCTGCAGGTCAATGTGCCTGCCGCAAAATTTGAAGCCGCAAACCGGGCTAAAGAAGCTTCTTTTAAAGTTGAGGGACAGGATGAATTCTTTAAACTTTCTAAACTTGGCGGGAAGAAGGTGGCAGTTTCTTCAACCGTTAACTCTTCAAACCGCACCGTGCCGGTATTTTTTGAGTTCAGCAACCCCAAAAATTCGATTAAAATAGGGATGTTTGCCGAGGTTTTTCTGAAATCGGGTGGTTCGGAGTTTGGCGTTGCGATTCCCGAAGAAGCGATCGTGGATGAAGACGGCGTAAGCACCGCTTTTGTGCGCATCGGGCCGGAACGGTTCGAGAAACGACCGGTTGAAATCGGGATGAAAAGCGAGGGATTCGTGCAGATTATTTCCGGCATTAAGCAGGGGGAAGTGGTGGTGACAAAGGGGGCGTATCAGGTTCGTTTGGCGCAACTTTCGAACGGCGCTTTAGCGAGCGACGGGCACGACCACTAACGAGAGGGGCAGAAAAATGAAGAACTTGCTTCGGCTGACCATTAAGAAAATTTCAGCAGGGCAAAAGGGCGGCAAAAGGGGGGAGGAACTTAGCTATGTTTGATTATTTGATTCACTTCGCTCTTCAAAAGAGGGTGATTGTCCTGGTTTCTGCATTGATTTTGTTGATCGTCGGGACCTACACTGCGATAAAAATGCCCGTGGATGTATTCCCCGACCTAACGGCGCCCACAGTTGCCGTGCTTACCGAAGCGCCCGGAATGGCGGCGGAGGAAGTGGAGGCGTTGGTTTCGTTCCCGATCGAATCCGCAATGAACGGCGCTACCGATGTGCGAAGAGTGCGCTCTTCGAGTGCTCAGGGGCTTTCGATTGTGTGGGTTGAGTTCGATTGGGGCACGGATATCTTCCTTGCACGGCAGATTGTTTCAGAGAAACTGCAGACTGCCTCAAGCGGTTTACCCGAAGGGGCCGAAAAGCCCGTTATGGCGCCAATTTCTTCGATTATGGGGGAAATTATGTTGGTCTCAGTTTCCGTTGACCCTAAAAACAATCCGAATAAACTTACGGAAACTGACGCCAGAACGATTGCCGACAACGAAATAAGCCGCAGGCTGCTTTCCGTAGGCGGGGTTTCGCAGGTGATTCCGCTCGGCGGAAGTGTTAAGCAATATCAGATTTTAATTTCGCCTGAAAAGCTTTCCTCTTACGGCGTAACGCTTCAGGAGGTGATGGCTGCCGCACGGGGGCTGAATCAAAACTCTTCAGGCGGGATCTACGCTAATTCCGGCAGCGAGTACCTGATCCGCGGTATCGGGCGTGTTTCCGATCTGAACGATATTAAAAAGAGCACGGTTGCCGTGCGCGACGGGGCGCCAATTCTGTTTGAAGATGTGGCGGATGTTAAAATCGGCGTGAAAGATAAAATTGGCATCGGGGCAAAAAACACCAACCCGGCGGTGATTCTTACGGTGCAGAAACAGCCGCAGGCGAATACAGTGGAGCTGACTGAACGGATCGAAAAAACGATTGAAGAGATTAAAACAACCCTGCCCGCCGGGTTGGTGATCGATTCAAAAGCATACAGGCAGGCGGATTTTATCGAAATTTCGATCGATAATGTGATGAGTGCGCTGCGCGACGGGATAATTTTGGTGATCGTGATAATTTTCCTTTTTTTGTGGAATTTCAGAACCACTTTCATCTCCGTTACCGCCATCCCCCTTTCGATAATTATCACGGTAATTGTGTTTAAGCTGTTCGGTATAATGATAAACACGATGACGCTCGGAGGTATAGCCATTGCAATCGGGGCATTAGTTGATGACGCAATTATCGATGTTGAAAATGTTTTCCGGCGCCTGAAAGAAAACAGCCAACTTCCACCGGAAAAGCGCTCGAACCCCCTTTCAGTGGTGTTTGATGCCTCGAAGGAAATCCGTGCGCCGATGGTGAACGCTACAATTATTATTGTTTTGGTCTTTCTGCCGCTCTTTTTCCTGAGTGGGGTTGAGGGAAAACTGTTAAGACCGATGGGCTATGCCTATATGACCTCCATTTTTTCCTCGCTGTTGGTTGCCCTGATGGTTACACCCGTGCTTTCGTGGTACTTTTTCAAAAACCCGGAAAAACTTGCGCACCAGGGGGATACAAAGTTGGTTGAGTGGCTGAAAAAACACTACAACAAAGTGCTTATTTTTACTCTTGATCACGCAAAAACGGTGATGGGCGTTGCACTTGTCGTTTTTTTGGGGACAATGGCGATAGTCCCGTTTTTGGGGCGGTCTTTTTTGCCGGCGTTCAGCGAGGGCTCTCTTACGATCGGGTTGGTTACACTTCCGGGAACTTCTTTAGAGGAGTCGGATAAGATCGGGCTGATTGCCGAACAGGCGATACTTTCGCACGAAGAGGTTACTTCAACCGCACGGCGGACCGGAAGAGCGGAGCTTGACGAGCACACGCAAGGCTCCAACAGTTCGGAAATTGAGGTGCGGTATGAACTGAACGGCGGCACGCAGGAGGAGTTTTTGGCGCGCCTCAGGCACTCGTTGGAGACACTTCCCGGGACGAGCGTTACTATCGGGCAGCCGATCGGGCACAGGATCGACCACATGCTTTCGGGAACGCGCGCAAACATCGCCGTGAAGGTCTTCGGGAAAGAGTTACAACCGCTGCGCTCTTACGCAAAACTTGTGAAAAAAGAGATGGAGGGGGTTGAAGGAGCGGTGGATGTGTCGGTGGAGCAGGAAACTGAGGTGCCACAGACACGGATTAAGTTTAACCGCCCGGTGCTTGCGCGTTACGGCATCACCATTTCCGGGATTTCTGAGGCGATTTCCGTTGCGTTTGGAGGTGAGGTTGCATCGCAAATAAGGGAGGGGCAGAATAAATTTGACCTTATTGTCCGTTACAACGAGCGCAACAGAGGAAGTATCGATAAAATAAAGGACGCTTTGTTTGACATCCCAACCGGCGGGAAAGTCCCCTTAACCGAATTGGCACAGGTGGTGAACGAAATGGGCCCCAACAGCATCAGCCGCGAAAATGTACATAGGAAAATTGTGGTGCAGGCGAATGTTGCCGGGCGCGACCTGAGAAGTGTTGTCGATGAAATGCGCGCAAAAATTGCGAAAAATGTGAAGTTTGAGCCGGGGTATTATGTCGAGTTCGGTGGGCAGTTCGAGAGCGAGCAGGAGGCTTCGAGAATTATTACGCTTTTGAGCATAGTATCTTTTGCGCTCATTCTGCTGATTCTGTTTTTGCAGTTCGGTAATTTTAAATACGCATTTATCATTTTGCTGAACCTTCCTTTGGCGCTGATTGGCGGTGTGTGGGCTGTGTTTATTACGGATAAGATAATAAGTGTAGCCTCGTTGGTTGGTTTTATCACACTTTTTGGCGTGGCAACCCGAAACGGGATTTTGATGCTTTCGCACTACAAACACCTTATGGCAGAAGGGAGGGGGTTCAGAGAGACTGTTATACAAGGCTCGTTAGAGCGGCTGAACCCAATTTTGATGACCGCCCTGACCGCAGGGCTTGCGTTGGTTCCCTTGGTAATGGGAGGAGGCGAGCCGGGCAAAGAGATTGAAACACCGATGGCGGTTGTGATTCTGGGCGGGCTGATTACCTCTACACTGCTGAACATGATTGTTGTGCCCGCTGTATTTTATTTTGCAGGAGGGAAGAAGGAGTGAATTTAAGTGTTGCTCTGTTATAGTGCTTTTTCCGGGCAGAGAGGGCTGTTGGAGGCTGCGCCGAAAACCGTGAGCTGTAAAAATATACCGGAGACAGAACCGGTATGTAAACTCCGATGCGGGCTGCCCTGATGGTGGTTGGATTTTTTGCGGGCAACTGCGGGTGGCGTAAAAAATATGAAGCTTGCTTAGCTTATGAAAGCGGTGGAAGCAGCTAATATTGCTGATGAAGCCGCAACAAGTTGTGCGAAAGCGATGAAGCTTGTTTAGCTTATAAAAGCAATGGTCCTGTGAAGCTTATGTAATGCGATGAAAGTTATGAAGCCTATGAAGCTGGTTTAATGTTTAAAAGGCACTTTTTCTTAATTTAAACTTAAGATTTTTAGATTTTGCAATTATCACTATTGAATTATGGAGACAAAAATAATCCACAGGGAGGTTATATCACTTCCTGAGCAGCAGCTTCAAATGCTTAGATCCGGGTGGGGCACGGAGGCAATTGACGGAACTGTAACCGAAGCTATCACATATATTTCCGACGGCTGCGAGGTAACCGGCTTTTTCGCCTATCCGAAAGAATTGGCGGGCGTAGCTGCCGGGCTTCAGCCCTTTTTGGGCGGGGCAGAAGGTTCTTCCCTTAACGGCGGGCAGGGTTCAGGGGCGGTGGGCAATCGGTTTGGTGGTGGTTCTTTCGCTGACGGCGGGCAGGCTTCAGGGGTGGTGGGCAATCGGTTTGGTGGTGGTTCTTCTCCTGACGGCGGGCAGGGTTCAGGGGTGGTGGGCGCAGCAGCAACTTCAGCGGACAACGAAACAAACAGTGTTACAACAACCTCATCAGAAACCAAAGCAAAAACCGGAACCGGGGCGGGAACAGAAACCGATGCAAAAAATACAAAACTTCCCTGCATAATCTGGAACAGGGGCGGCACAAAAGAGAGAGGCTTGATTGATAACTTCACCGCAAAAGGGATGTTCGGGCAATTAGCTTCGTGGGGCTTTGTGGTCTTCGCCTCGATGTACAGGCACGCTGCGGACGACGATAACCCCGACGAATTTGGCGGAAGTGAGCTTAACGACATTCTGAATCTGATGAAAATTGCTGAAGAAATTCCTTTTGCTGACACTTCACGCTGGGCGATGGAAGGGTGGAGCCGTGGTGGGCTGATGGCGTATCTCGCTCTGAGAAAAAGACCCGATATTAAAGTGGCGGTAATCTCCGGAGGCATCGCGGATATCGCCGAGTGCTGCAACACGGTACCCAGAATTAACGAAATAATTCAAAACTTAGTGAAAACCGAAGGCACCGGCACATACGAGGCGCGCTCTGCTGTCGCTTTTGCAGATCAACTCCCCCGAAACTGCAAATATCTGATTATCCACGGCACTAACGACACTGTGGTTCCGCCGAAACAGGCACTGAAAATCTCCGAGAAGTTCTTAGAATTTGGCTTTTTCTTCCGTATGATATTGATTGAAGAGGCGGATCACTTCCTTAAAGGCAAAAAAAAGGAGGTGGATGCACTCCGAAAAGAATGGCTGCAGAAGTATATCTAAGACCGCAAGAGGTGGATGCACTCCGCAAAGAATTGTCGCAGAAGTATATCTAAGACCGCAATTTGAGTGAAAACATCATTTTTTCCAAATTTTGCACCCGGGTTATTTCCAAATTTTGCACCGGGCTGATAACCACGGCACACCCTTTGTTCACCCGTTAAAAGCCTTAGCTCTCACTAAAAACACCCGTTAACACGGAAAAATTTCACATCTTGCAAAGATAATTTTTAATTTTTTGCGATAATTCTGATTAGATGAAGAAAATATTATTAGTTGTGGGCGCCCGACCGAACTTTATGAAGGTTGCGCCCGTTTATAAGGAGTTCAAAAAACACCCCGATAAAGCAGAGGTGCGGCTTTGTCACACGGGGCAGCACTACGATGTGAAGATGTCGGATGTCTTTTTTCAGCAATTAGGGATTCCCGAGCCGGATTTCTACCTCGGCGTGGGGAGCGCATCGCACGCAGTTCAAACCGCAAACATTATGACCGAATTTGAAAAAGTTTGTTTGGAAATGCAGCCGGATGTTGTGCTGGTTGCTGGCGATGTGAACTCAACCATTGCCTGCGGGTTGGTTGCCGTGAAACTCCACATTAAGTTGGGGCACATCGAAGCCGGGCTAAGAAGCTTCGACCGCACAATGCCCGAAGAAATAAACCGTCTGCTGACTGATGCCATTTCCGATTACCTGTTTGTTACCGAAAAAAGCGGATTGGAGAACCTGAAAAATGAAGGCGTGCCGGATGAAAAAATAATTTTTACCGGAAACTGCATGATCGATACTTTGGTTAACTTTCTGCCCAAAGTGGAAGAAAGCGACACTTCCGACAGGCTTGGCGTGAAACCGGGCGAGTATATTCTGCTTACTTTCCATCGCCCGGCAAATGTGGATACAGCGGAATTTTTTGTGAACTTGCGCGATTTTGTGGCTAAATATGGGCGAAATCATAAGATTCTCTTCCCGATTCACCCCAGAACGCGCGCAAATATGAAGAACTTCGGCGCGGAAATTGACGATGAAAACCTGATTATGACCGAGCCGTTAAGCTACCTTGATTTTCTGCATGTTATGAGATATGCCAAGGTGGTGGTTACCGATTCAGGCGGTGTGCAGGAGGAAACGACTTATCTCGGCGTCCCCTGCATTACCGTGCGAGATAATACCGAACGCCCGATTACCGTGGAAGTGGGGACAAATATCCTCGCCGGGACAGATTTTCGGAATGTTTTCGCCGCGTTGGATGACCTGCTCGCCGGAAATGTGAAAAAAGGCGCAATCCCCGATCTGTGGGATGGACAGGCAGCCTCACGCGTTGTTGACGGGCTGCTTAACCGTTGAAACTGCCGCCCGGTTGGGCATATATGGGCAAGTTAAAAAAAAAGAGAGAAAAGAAAAAAAGTTGCAGCCGGGTTGAAAGGATAGGAGGGTGTAGCCGGGTTAAAAGGGCACAGGAGGGTGCCACAAAAGGATTTTAGGGCTCTTTAAAAAGAATGAATCATAAAAGTGCAGCCAAATTCAAGAAAAATTTCCGCTGAATTTCCACTAAAGCTTTCAGGACTTTTGAATTTTTAGGGCGTTTATATTGAAAAAATAGAATCATACATTTTTACGATGAAGAAATTTTTTATATTATTTATTGCTTCCGTTGCTGTCACTCTCGGGCAGACGAACAAATGGTCAACACTTGAAGAGCTGACGCTTGTTCTCCCTGAACACGAAGCGCTCGCTCAGTTTGAGGGCGAGTGGGATGTTGACATCCGGTTTTACTTCGATGATGCGCAAAAAAAACCTCTGAAAGGAACCGGGCACGCAGAAAACAAAGTTGTTTTGGGCGGCAGGTTCATTGAATCCCGTTCACAGAACATAGCTTTTGGCATGTCGATCACCTCGATTGCATATCTGGGCTACGATATCCGATTGCAAAAATACACCCTTTATTCGATGGATGAACTGGGGAATTTTGCCATTTCCGCTTATGGGGATTATTCCGCAGGAGAAAACAAGTTTTTGTTCGAGGGAAGTACGATGGACTATGTTACACAGGAAAACCAGGAATTTAGAATTGTTTACGATTTTGAAAGCGATGACCTGATTAAATATTCAGTTGATTTTCTACTATCGGATGGCACCTTTAGGTCATATATTACCGCTGAGTTCAAACGAAAAAATTGATTTTGGGTTTACCTGCGGGTGAGTAACAGTTAAAATCTAAGCACTGCGCGGTTAACAACTAAGACTGAACGACAAATATTTAGCACACAACAGTTAGCACCCCACATTGAACGACAAATATTTAACGCACAACGACTAACAAACATAGGAGATAACGATGAACTACTGGCTTGTTAAATCTGAACCCGATGTTTTTTCAATCGATGACCTTGCAAATTCGCCGCAACAAACCACCTGCTGGGATGGTGTAAGAAACTATCAGGCACGAAATTTCCTGCGCGACTCGATGAAAATGGGCGATAAAGTACTTTTTTACCACAGCAATGCCGATCCGCTTTGCGTTATGGGATGGTGTGAAGTGGTGAAAGAGGGATACCCCGACACTACTGCATTCGACCCCGATTCCAAGCACTATGACCCCACTTCAACTCCTGAAAAACCAACTTGGTTCATGGTGGACCTCAAACTGAAAGAAAAATTCAAAAGACCGGTTACTCTTCAGGAAGTTAAAGAAAATCCACTGCTGGAAGATATGATTTTAGTACGAAAAGGGAACAGACTTTCGGTCTTCCCCGTGAGCGAGAGCCACTTCCAAGAGATTCTTAAAATGAGCAAAGGTTAAACCGGCCTTAGCGCTTATATTTGCAGCAACCTCGTTCGCTTAATTTCTTTATCTTTGTAACTGTATTTGGTAATTTTTTAAAAGGTTCAATGCTTTTTATTGATATCCTTGTTTTCCTGTTGCCGGCGGTTTTCAGCCTCGCAATTCTGAGTGCGTCTTATTTCGCTTTCAGAAACTACCGGAAACAAAAAGGCATGTCGGAAACCCCTGAAAGAGATTTTCAGCTGCCGATTGATAAACAAAAAAAATACCTGTACGGCTCTTATTACGATCCTGATTCCCCTATGCCCACTAGAAAGCGGTTCATCCCTTTCTTTCTTACTATCGTCATTCTGGAGGCGATTGCCTTAACGGGCTACTTGAACGACCGGGTGATCTTCGCATGGCTTTTCACATTTCTTGTTCTTGCTGTTGCAATTTTTACCGGAATCAGGTTCTTCAAAGTTATCATCGACGATAAAACCGCCCAAAAAATCAAATGAATGGAGTAGAATGAACAATAATCTTACCGTTGTAAGCAACAACCTCGTGCTAAGAGATATTACCTACCTGCGAGATAAAAACACACCGCACAGAGATTTCAGAACAGCGCTTGACAGAATTGCATATTCATTATGCATAGCGATGAGCGACCATATCAAGATGAGGGAAGTGGAGATTGAAACACCTTTGGAGCTTACCCGTGGGAAAAAATTTGCCTCACCAATTGTGCTTGTGCCCATTTTAAGAGCAGGGCTTTCGATGGCTAACGCTTTCTTAGAATTGTTGCCGCAGGCGAAAATGGGGCACATCGGTATTAAGAGAAACGAAGAAACCTTAGAGCCGATCGATTATTACTACAAAACACCGAAAGAACTTGAACACTCACTCGTAATTATACTTGACCCTATGCTTGCAACCGGGGGAAGTGTTTCATCCGCTATTAAAATTCTCAAGGGAAATGGTGCCAAGCATATCGTTATCGCTGCAATTATTTCGTCTCCCGAGGGTGTGCAAAGAATTCTCAACGACCACAGCGATGTCTCGATATACACTGCTAATCTCGACAGAGGGTTGAACGAAAAAGGATACATTGTACCCGGACTCGGCGACGCCGGTGACAGGGTTTTTGGTACCTTGTAAACGGCAGGATAACATTTTTTTGCTTTTTCGCCTGTTGGCTTCCGGGTAAAGATAATAGAATTTCGCAGCGGCTCTGCTGCAAAAGCTTGTTTTGTTTTTCCGAACTATTATCCACTCTTTGAAATCGCTCGTTTTTTTGAAGATATAAAAAAAAGCACAGAAACTTAAATCGCTTCTGTGCTTTTTTATATTTTTGGTTCTTTTAATGCGCTTATAAAACCAACCGGATATGAATCAATTTAATTTGAATTAATTTTTCACCAAACTGTCGGTTGAAAATTAACCGGAAGTGAATCAATCCAATGTTCAGCGAAAAATCCCTGTCCCTATCTGAACAGGTTTTTCTCCTGTTTAACAGTGAGCGCTTCGCCAACCTCATAGAGGGCGGCTTCCAAGTCTTTGATTATATCTTTGTAGTGTTCAATCCCTACGGAAAGGCGAACCATACCTTCGTCAATTCCGGCTTCTTTTCTGGCATCGGGTCCCATCGAGAAGTGAGTCATACTTGCCGGGTGCTGAATCAGAGTTTCAACTCCGCCCAAACTCACCGCTAACTGGCAAAGTTTAACCGAGTTCATCATAATTTCGCCCGCATCGTATCCCCCCTTAAGGTGGAAAGTAATCATACCGCCGTGCCCTTTATGCTGCTTCAGCCCCGTGAAATAGTGCGGGTGAGAGCGAAGCCCGGGATAAGTAACCGACTGAATCAAATCGTGCTTTTCGAGAAATTCTGCCACTTTTTGAGCGTTTTCGCAGTGCCTTTCCATTCTTAAAGCGAGGGTTTTAATCCCTCTGTGAACCAAAAACGAATTAAATGGGTCAATAACACCGCCGGTTTGGTTCAACACTTTTTTAAGCGGCGAATAGTCCGAGGGCTCTTTCACCACGATTATCCCCGCCACTACATCTGCGTGCCCGTTTAAAAATTTTGTCATCGAGTGAACAACCACATCCGCGCCAAACTCGAACGGTTTTTGAAGTGCAGGCGACATAAAAGTGTTGTCAACGCACACTTTTGCGCCACCCTCGTGGGCAATTTTAACAATTTCGCCCAAATCACTTATTGCAAGCGTTGGGTTACCCGGTGTTTCAATGTAAACCAATTTTGTCTCCGGGCGCATTGCCTCTTTTACTGCGTTGAGGTCAGAAGTGTCAACGAACGACACTTCCACGCCGAAGCGCGTGTAAACCGTTCTTAAAAGCGTGTTTGTGGGCCCGTAAACCGCTTGTGAGCAGAGAACATGGTCGCCCGCGGAAAGAAAAGTTGCGAAAACAACATTAATCGCTGCCATTCCACTTGCGCAACCTAAGGCTTTGGCGCCACCTTCTAACGCGGCAACGGAGTCTTCCATCGCTTCAATTGTTGGATTGCTCATCCGGGTATAGATATGTCCCTTCCCCTCGCCGGCAAAAAGTGCCGCACCGTGCTGAGCCGATTTGAACTTGAAAGTTGAGGTCTGATAAATGGGCGGAACTACCGAACCAAACTCATATTCGTCAATCCCAGCATGCACACACATCGATTCAAAGCTAATATTCTTGTGATCTTCCATTTGTATCTCTCAAAATTATTCAAAAAACTTATGCAATATACAGAATTTCTCAAGTTTGATGTCTCAATTATTCTAAGCAATTTCTTCTGTCGGTTAGATACACCCGGCTAACCTGGCACTTCACTCAATCTGAATTATTCTGAGTCGCTTTTTTATAAGGGAACCTATCAATGCTAACTCGGCACTTCACTTAATCTGAATTATTCTAAGTCGCTTTTTCTACAGGATAACTCATCCATGCTTATGCCACCCCTTATATTGCCATAATTTCCCTATGCTGCTTTTTCAGAGGGCAAAGATTTAATTATCATAAGAATTTCATCAACTACTTTTGCAGACTGGCCCAAATCGAACGGGACGCCAAGAAGTATAACACGGTTAATGAAATCTCTCTGCAAACTATTGTATTTTAACTTAAAATGGTATGGTTCAGACGATGGGTAGCAAAGAAAAGCTGTTTTTTGGTTTGATTCTGGAAATTTTGTGAAAGAAGAGTAAGCCAGAATTTGATGAAGATCGTGCCGGTGTTCTTCTTTCAGTGAGTCTGTGGAAGAATCTGTATTATAAAGATGGGATTTGTATTTTGCATCGATCATTATTGTTTCATCTCTGGTTTCGTATATGATATCCGGGCTAAGGTGCTTTAATTTCCATCCTACCGGAGCCTGCCCCACTTCACGCAATTGAGAATTATTAATAACTTTACCGCCATATCGTTGGCTGACCAATTTAAATATGTACTGAATGTATCTTTCATACAGTTCGGATAAATTAACCCGCCAAGCCAAAGATGAAACGAATTTGTTTTGCAGAATACGATTAGCGATCTCTTTACATTGTTTAACTATTGGTGGATCCGAAACCCTGGTTACCATTGCTGATACCCTCATTGGGGGGATGAACTCCAATTTTTTGTCGATAAATTGAAGATCGTTAGAAACATTTAATCTAACTTTTAATGGTGTGTTGGTGGAAAGCAGTTCCTTTTTGCAAAGTTCATATACATATTTTATTTGGCAGTATTCAGGATGAAAAGATGAAAGTTCATTTTTCCTGCACAAGAATTTTAGTCTTCTCTCAACTTTGTATTCGTTCCGGGCGTAATCATCCCAATCGACATTCCCTGCCGGTTCATTCAATAACCGGGTTACTTGCCGAAATTTATTCCAGTTTTGGGTTACTAATTGGCGCAGGGCATTTACAAACTTTATAGCCTCTAAAAACAACGGGGGTTCTAAAATTTTATTTGATTTTAGAATTGAATCTTTTTTGTACTCAATTACTAAGTCGTGTTTAATTTTCTGAATAATATCTGTTATAGTCGTAAAATCTTTTGATTTTACATAACGAGGTGTAACCAAAAAGTCGGCTACAGGAAGCCCTGTACTGGATGAAATTATCGGCACTGCCCCGATATATTGTCCGGATTTGAAGTAAACAGAAACTTTATCGTCACTTCCCTCTGTGATACTTTCAACTCCCAGAAAATGCAGATTTTCTTTATTATATTGAATGAGTTTTAGGATAAGGTTCCCAACATCTCGTTTCTGAGAGTTTTTGAGATAGTTCTTTCTGATCTCCTCACCTAAAAAAGCTTTTGATCGCTCTGTTAAGCATTCTATTTCAAAAAAGATATCCATAGGAAATTACTCAAAAAGAGGAGTTTGAATTTCTTTCATAAAAAAGACATTAAATTCGTTAACTGCATCTAACAACAGCCCTTCGGCAACATATTCACGAATTAAAGGTAATAGCTCATACCGGAGACGGTCTTTCATTGCTTCATCTTCATTATCTCCTTCAGGTACTATAAAATATGAATGTCCGGGCTGCAAATTAAGCTCGTCATGGCTGGCATATTCGTAAAAGATATCAGCAATTCTGTCGAAATATTCCTTATAAAAAGTCATACCATCAGAAGTCTTCGTCTTTAAATCTTTTTTTGTCAAAACTCTTGGTTTCAAAGTGTACCACGCAAAACGCCTACGCAATGCAAAATCCACAACCGCTAAACTTCTATCAGCTGTATTCATTGTAGCAATAACATAAAAATTGTCAGGAAGGTTATGGACTTTTTTCCCAGGATACAATTCTATCCCATCAAAACCATCATTTTCACTATCTTTCTCTTTTCTCTGATATTCAAAAAGATAAAAGATAGGGCCCAGAACATTTGAGAGATTGGCACGATTGATTTCATCTATAATAAGAAGAACTTTTTTCTCGGATGTTTCATTTTTTGCTTTTTCAAAGGCTTCTATAAAAATACCCATATGTTCTTTGTAATTCACATTTTTCTCTTCAAGTCCGGGTCTTATTCCGTAAATAAAATCAGAATAAGTGGTTTCAGCATGAAATTGTGTGAAGAATGTCTCATATTTCTTCTCTTTCTTCTCTTTCTCCTTTTTCTCCTCTGCAATTTTCTTTGCAATATATGTTTTCCCTACACCTGGCGCCCCTTGAAGAACTATAAATTTTCTTTTTTCAAGTAAGTTTTTAATTTTATCAATTTCAGGTTCATTAGTTAAACCATGATCAGTAATTTTTTTTATCGCCTCATCAATTTCCTTGTCGTGGACTTGATTACTTCTCCAATCCCTCATTTTCGCGTATGTGGCTAAAAATTCATCGAATATTTTTATTACATAAACTTTATCTTTCTTTTCCTCATTTTCTGGATCAGTAACAGTTTCTTCCCCCTCCCCTTTTTTTGGATCAAAAACTTCAGCAGCTAAGACCACCTTTTGATAACTATTAAAAGCTTCATAAACATCACTTTTATCTTCTTCTTCGAGAGCTAACTTTATTCCCTCAAGTGGGCGTTCAATATCCGTAAAATCCGATTTAATTAAACCATTTTTATGTGTAAGTATTGAAAATTTCCTTCGTGTACCTGGATGTTTTGCTAAAGTTTGATCATTTGCGAAACCCAAACTGCCGACGGCTAAACATACTACCCACTTTTTCTTGGGGTCACTTGAAGGAAAAACAACCAGACACAGATCATGATATTGTCCACTTCTGTCTTCTTGCGGAGAAATAAAACCAAAAAATTTCTTATTTTTTTTTCTTAGTATCTTTGTCTTCTGTTTCGTCTTCAATATTTTTTCTAAACGTATAATCGATCCCTTCCACCCCACCAAAACCTTTTGCTCTTAGTTTAACCATTATTGCAATCGATTCAATCGAAAATTTTTCTTTTCCGTTGCCATTTTTAGTGGTTGCTCCCTTTTTTGGGATATCCTCCGAAGTCGAGTTACTGTTTTGATTACTTTCATCATTTGCCATCTTTTTACGCCAAGTTTTGATAATTTTTAAGTTTAATTATGTATTTATTCCCAGGTTAAATACTTCAACAGGGGTTTTCTGAATTTTCGAATTTTCACAAAAGATAAATTCGATAATCTCAAAATTATTAATTTTAGGTTGCGAATCCATACACATAAAAGTACTATTTCTGAGAGACTGTGCATAATTTTCTTGCCTCTTTAGAAAGGTTTGCAAACTAAAGCTTCAATAATGATTACATTAATTTTAACGACTAAAAATTAAACATCAGATAAAAAATCTTAAATTGCGTGGCAATGAAAACGACAGTTTTTGAACCACCAACTTTAACAAGTAAAATAACATATAAAAATATAATATTTATTTAATACAAAACTCCGGGATGTCACCACCCGACATCCCTCGAAGATGGTGCGTTTAATTTTACCCTGAAGTCGGTGATAGTACTGTCTTATAATTTTTCCCTGTGCCTGTGAAGGCCTGATGATGCGTTAACTTGCCCTGAGACCGTTATAGTTTTTAATTGTATTTCGTCCCCTTTATTCCGGTACCAATTTTGCAATTAGGATTTAACTGAACTTTATTGTAGTATTAACTAAACCCCGTTGATAAACTCAATGAGTAGAGACAGAAATTTCCTGAGACCTGTTGTAGTTTTTGTTGAACCTCTTTTACATATTTGAGCCTGAGGAAAAACTACCTTAAACCTGTTATGGCTCTGTTTTTTTCTAACCCTGAAATTCCCGTTAAAATTTAAAATTTCTGCGGGAAATTTATGTCCATGCAGTTGACAAAGCGATTAATAAACTCTGTTTTTAAGAATAGAAAAAGAAAAAAGTGTTCTATTTTTCGATTTTTTGCGCATATTTGGGCTTAAAATTCAGGTTTATAGAGAACTTAACCGGAATCTCTTGATTTATATTTAAGGTTGGAGTAAATTTCAATAGATCTGAGAGGAAACAATCTGTGTCAACCAACCCTTAATTATGGATACCTTTGGGGGGTGTAAATTGAAAACTTATGAGGGGGAGCCAATCTGTATTCACTCTGTCCTTCAAAATGAAAATTCGTTGGCGGGTGTAAACTTGAAAATAAAGGTGGAGAAGCCAAAAGAGAACTCTCTTTCTGTAATATATTAAAGAGTGGATAAAAATTTGGGAGTGTAAGAGGGAGTGTAAGAAAATTTTAGTAATCCCTCCTATTCAAGATTTTTTATTCCTGTTTCATATTTTTTAATAAATCTTTAATATTTTTTTCACTTTTTATGCAGTTTGGGATATTTTTGGTACCCTCCCCTTTCGAGATACGAAAAAATTTCGTTGAAATTTGGCTGAAGTTGCGTTTTTTATTTAAACATCTCCATATTTTTTTATAATTTGATTGATATTTTGTTTTTTATTTAAATATCTGCATATTTTTTCATAATTTTGTGGTGAGGTTTTGTCTGAGGTTAACCGTACTTTTTGGGTTTGGTAATAACGCACTACAGAATAAGTTGGATTACGGCCGGTTATTACTGCTAAAAAGTATTTTTAGGGGTTAATTGTTTCATTTTAGTGCAATAATCATTAAATATTCATTTGATTTGTTGATTTAATATTCAGGGATGATATTATATGACCCTATCTAAAACCTCATCTGACTCAAAGGCTCTTTTTAACAGAAATGCCGATATTTTTACTTCATCCTTCCCTGCAGGGCAAAGTGCAACCGCAATAAACATACCGGGTAACAAAGAATCAGGAACAAAGCACAAAACCCTTCGTGCAGGGCAAAGTTCAAACACAATAAACATGCCGGTATCCTCAAAACATATTTTTTCAACTGTTATCATTGCCCTTTTTCTCTTTTCTTTTACTTCAGCACAAGTGAATTTCACCTGGTTAAACCCAAAGCCGATGGGTTACACAATCTACGGAGGCGCATCAATCCCCTCAACTGACACCGTTTACGGCGCAGGTACTAAAGGTGTAATCATTCAATCAACTGACTTCGGCAACTCCTGGAGATTGCTCTATTCCAACCGACAAATTACACTCTACTCAGTTTCATTTCCCTCATCCTCAGTGGGCTATGCAGCAGGAAGTGGCGGCACGATTCTAAAAACCACAAATTCAGGGTTAAATTGGGAACCCACCACTTCGTCACCCTCATCTTTAGACCTTACAAAAGTGCAGTTTATCTCCGAAACTGTTGGTTTTGTAAATGTTAAGTTAAAAGGTAAAATCTTCAAAACAACCAACGGGGGAAATAGCTGGAGTCTGTTTGCTGAAAGTTCCTCGGGTTTTGTAAATGATTTTGTTATGACCGGCGAAAACAACGGCTTTTATATAACTCAAGGCAAAGGCTTTGGCAGGATAACAAACGGCATACCCGGTGAAACTTCCCCTTTCGAGGATTACCAGATACCGACGGTTGTGGATTTTTTTAACGCCTCGATTGGAATTGTTGCCGGCAGTGGTTATGCATTCCGCACAACTGACGGAGGAAGCACCTGGGAGAAGGATAACGGCAGTTTTGACATCATTCCCTCAGCCGTTAAATATTTCACCGCTTCAAAAATCACCGCTGTAACCGGAGGCGGGGGTATTTATGTTTCAACGGATAACGGAGTTTCCTGGCAAGCCACCCCTATTCCGGGCACCCCTACACTTAATACCGTTGTTTTCAGGGACGGCACGGGCGGAATAGTGCTCGGTGGAAAAGGAGTGACTGTCATAACCACAAACGGGGGAAGTAACTGGAGCAGAACCGACACACAGGTACCGGGAGACAATGTCGTTCTTTACGGTATAACAACACCCGACGGAACAAACTTTTGGGCGGGGGGAACAAACGGCATGATAATAAAATCAACCGATGGCGGCAGAAACTGGTCTGTTACGAACCGATGCTCAACACTAACTTTAAATGATATTTGCTTTACAACAACACAAAAAGGGTTTGCTGTCACTTCAACCGGGCTCTATACAACAACAAACGGGGGGACTACATGGGCGAACAAGTTTACAACTGCCTCAGGCTCCCAAAAAGTGGCATTCGCAACTGAGCAGAACGGATATTTCTGCGGAACCCAAGGTGTGGTACGCTACACAACAGACGGCGGCACGAACTGGAGTACCCCGGGGACACTTCCTGCAGGGAGCTATTACGGAATTGGTGTTATCCCGGGCTCTTCAACAGCATATATCTGCGGAGTGGGTAAGGTGATAAAAACTACGAACAACGGGGCTAGCTGGTCGGATGTGTCATCAGGGCTGACAGGGAAGACTTTTTACGCAGCGGCATTTACCTCAAATCAGGTTGGAGTAGTAGTAGGTAAAGACGGAGTGATTTACAAAACCACGAACGGAGGGACAAGTTGGAGCCAAAGGACATCCAACACCGGTTCAACCCTCTATACGGTTAAGTTTTACGACTCAGAGCATGGAATTGCAGCCGGGGGAAGTGGGGGCATCATCCTTACGGCAGACGGAGGTGAAAGTTGGAGCCGTGCTGAAGAGATAAGTGAGAGTACTATCCGTGCGCTTACGATATTAAACGGCACTACTGCAATTTTCGCGGGGGATAAGGGTACCCTTTTGCTCTCGGAAGACCTTCCGCTTCCGGTTGAACTTGTTGAGTTCACGGCAGTGTACACCGGCGGGAGTGTTCGCATAAACTGGAAGACAGCAACCGAGAAGGATAACAACGGTTTTGAGGTTCAGAGGATAAGACCGGGCATGGGTGGAAGCGGATGGTGGGAGAAAATTGGGTATGTGGAGGGGCACGGCACGAGTAACTCGCCAAAATATTACAGTTTTACGGACAAACCCAAGGGGGCGGGCAAATACAGGTATCGGTTGAAACAGATAGATAACGACGGCTCGTTTGAGTACAGTTGGGAAGCGGAAATAATGGTTGCCGGCGTGCCTGAGGGGTTTACTCTGGGGGAGAACTATCCTAACCCGTTTGGTGGTGGTGTTTCCGGGGATGGCACAGGAGGTATATCAGGAGATAACACGGGGACGAAGATACCATTTACAGTGAACGAGACCTCACCGGTAAAACTGACCGTTTACAGCTCAGCAGGTGCCTTGGTGGCAACACTGTTCGAGGGTACTGCTGAGGGGGGCAGGGAGTACACTATAACTTTCAACCCAAGGGAAGAGTCTTCGGGGGTCTATTTCTACCGCTTAGAGACGGACAAACACTCACAAACAAGGAAAATGCTATATTTGAAGTAAAAACTAACCAAAAAATTGAAACCCAACACTTGAAATTAACAATTTAAGAAAATAATTTAGTAACTTTAAAAGTGAAAAATTAGAGATAACTAAAATTTACAATGAGAGATATTCATAAGTTTATCGTTGTTGGTGATAAAGTTTTAGTAAAACCCCTCGAGGAAGAAGGCAGAACCCACGCAGGGCTGTATCTTCCCCCCGGTGTAACTGAGAAAGAAAAGGTGCAGAGCGGCTATGTGCTTAAAACAGGCCCCGGCTACCCAATTGCTCTCCCCAGTGATGACGAACCTTGGAAAGAAAAAGAGAGCACACGATACATTGGGTTGCAAGCTCAGGAGGGCGACATGGCTATCTACCAAAGAAAAGACGCTATTGAAATAGAATATGACCGTGAAAAATTGGTCATCGTTCCGCAAACGGCTATTTTACTTTTAATCAGGGACGATTTTACGGCTTAGAATGCTAAGACACTACAATTATATAATTTGGGACTGGAACGGTACGCTGTTCAACGATGTTGAAATGTGCCTTGATATCATCAACAGCCTGCTTGAAAAAAACAGTTATAACATCCTCTCCCTTAAAAGATACCGCGAAATCTTCACTTTTCCGATTAAAGATTACTACGCCGCTGCAGGGGTTGATTTCAGCCGCAATCCGTTTGAAATTATTGGCAAAGAATGGGCGGATATTTACGAAACCCGCAAACATGAGGCTGATTTGTTCAGTTCTGTTGAAAATGTCCTCCGGCGTGTGAAGGAACTCGGGATAAAGCAGTATATTCTTTCGGCATACATGAAGAAAGAACTGCACGAGATAATCGAAAAACACCGCCTTTCGGGCTATTTTGAAGAAATTTACGGGTTAAACGATGTTTATGCGCACAGCAAGTTGGAACTCGGGTTTGCCTTAGTCGAAAAACTGGGAAGCGGAAAACAGAGCGCTGTCTTGGTGGGCGATACCCTGCACGATTTTGAAGTGTCGCGGGAAATGGGGGTTGACTGTATCCTTGTCGCTTCCGGTCACCAGAGCCGCGAGCGGCTGGAAACTGCGGGGATACCGGTTTTTCAGTCAATTAACGACTTAGTGGTGCATTTGGATTGATTTTCTTTTTTGGGGGGGGAATAGTTGTCACTCCGGTTTTTGAGTAAAAGGCACATTTTTTCTCAAGCATGCAAAGGTAGGTAGGTTTTTTAAGGGAGCAGATGAGGAATTTCTGTTTTTTTTACGAGTTTAAGAATCAGTTGGGTAGTGGGAGTTAAGAAAGAGGGCACCGGGTTTTTTGCGGGCAAGGATAGGCTGGGTGGTGGGAGTTAAGAAAGAGAGCACCGGGTTTTTTGCGGGCAAGGATAGGCTGGGTAGTGGGAGTTAAGAAAGAGGGCACCGGGTTTTTTGCGGGCAAGGATAGGCTGGGTGGTGGAAGGTATTAAAAGGTTTCCGGGGGCACTAAGGACTCATAAAGCACCCCCGGGAAACCATACCAACACTTCAATTTTTCAGCAATTCAGCAATCTTCTTAACAATCAGCGATCCGTTTGCCCCAAGCCGTGCGTATAACCACGCTTTCTGTCGGAGGATATTTTGCGAAACTGTATCGTCAGAACCGAGTTTATCCAGTGCGGAGATTGCGTCCGAATAGCATTTATTATCTTTCAGAATAAGTGCGGAAAGAAAAAGTTTGCTCTTTTCGTCTAACCCTTTATTTCCATTCACTTCGTCAAGTTCCGCATTTACTTTTTCGAAAACTTTAGAATCACCCAAAATCATCACACCGGCAAGATCGTAACCTGCGCCAAGTTTTGGTTCTTTGCCCAAAGGATACACATCCCATTTATAACGGTTTTTCGAGTTGTTTATCTCAAATTTGAAGTTCGGAATAGTATATCTGACTATCGAGTTCGTGAACCCTTTGACAACACCTCTGAATACCTCGTTGTTTTTTGAATCCACCACAATAAGAACATATTCCGCTTCCGTTGCGGTTTCGGTTGCTGAAGAGTCAAACCAGGAAAACTCAGGGGTTTCCGAAATCACCAATCCTGCCGGAGCAAGTGTAACCACACCCTCGCCTCTGAAACTTGCCGGCGATGAAAGCTCTTTATCAATCTCGTTTTTAGAGGTTAAGTTCACATTTCTTTGCGAAAGGGAATTGTTGCCCGCCTGAAGCGCAAAACTCTGACCCGTAGCATCCTGAATTTTTGAATTTGCGGAAGAGCTACCGACTAAAAGCCTCTGCTTAGGCATAAGGTTAACAATCTCGCCATCCATAAAATAAAGAGTAATTTTTGCTTCCTCATCTAAAGAGATAATATCTCCCTCTTCGATAGTTGCACCCTGCTCCAATGCAATTTCTTCACCGGTGCCGGGTTTAATCAATTTAGGTGCCCCTTCCAGACCGGTTACCAGCGCAACCGGAGGCTTAGGGGAATCAGCCGCCAAAACAACGGCAAAGAGAAGTAAAACAGGAAAAAAGTAAAAAATTTTTTTCATTGGTGTTCCGTTTAAATTAATCGTACGGTTTTAACTGTAGTTGTCCGGTTATTGTTTCAGTTCCCGCCCTGTGGGTGTGATGTTAATCAATCTTTCTTCGCACGGTGGAAGTGTTGCTCAACGAATCTTTCAGGTTATCTCTAATTAGCTGTCGCTTCTAATCCAGAGGTGCGTTTCTCATTTTCTTACTCATATCAATTCCTTTCCGGTTCACCCCCGGTTTGAAGAGTACAGTAACCGAACAGCAATTGTAAATATTTCTTTATATATTCCTGCCACTATATACAATTCTGCCACAACCACCACCAAAAAGCGGAATTTTTTAATTCACCCTCATCTGAAAGAAAAATCAGCCAATTTTTGTAAAATTTTCTAAAACCCTGAATTTTAAGCCCAAATATGCACAAAAAGTTGAAAAATATCTCATTCTTTTCTTTTTTCAACCATAAAAACCGGCTTTATTAATCGCTTTGTTAACCGCATGAAGATAAATTTCCCGCAGAAAATTTAATTTTTAACGGTAAAAACCGGGGGTTAAAAAAAACAGAATTATAACGGGTTAATGGTAATTTTTACTTCAGACCAAAATAGATATAAAAGGGTTCAACTAATACTATAACAGGTCTCAGGGCAAGTTAACGCAACATCAAGCCTTCACAGGCACAGGGAAAAATTATAAAGCAGTATCATCATTAACTTCAGGGTAAAATAAAACGCACCATCTTCAAGGGATGTCGGGTGGTGACATCCCGGAGTTTTGTTCATTATCAAAACTATTCCACTCTATTAACAAAAATAATACACCACTTCAAAGCACCGGTTAAGCATTACTGTTTAACCAAAATTATTCCACCCAATTAACAATAAACTGAAGCGGGGCAATTTAACTTTTTAGAAAAGGTGGGGTTATAGCTTAATGTTAGTAATAAGAAACCATGAACAGTCTAAATAACATCACCACCGGCGCATTGGCACCGATGGTGATGTTAAAAGGTGAGTTTATGCTGTCGGTTTATACAAAGTAGCCGGTTCAGTTAAAGGAAGCAATTTATATAAAATCAACACTTCAGCTAATCAAACAGTTTTGATTAATTAACCGGTTTATTTAAAGTAATCTGCCAGTTCATTTCCGAGTTTGTGTGTTAATTCTTCCACTGCTTGGTTAACCAAAATGTCTGACGAAGGCGGATACTTTTCTTCATAGGAACAGAGCAGACTATAATAACTGTCAAGTGCGTTTTCGTTTCCTCTGAAACGGCCAAATTGAATCGATACATCAACATCACCACTAACGGTTCCGGATTTGATAATAGTCCCCTTATTTGCGTCGATAATTTGATAACTGCATTTTACGGAAGCAGTTGCTTTTCTGGTTGTAACGGTAACTAAGGCGGAGACAGTATAAGGATAGCCGTTTTTATTAGTATATGTTTTTTCCTGTGGTACCTGAACCTTTGTTTCGGGCGGTTGATTTAAAGTAACCGAATTGATTTTACCAAAGATGAAGTAATTAATACCAAGCACTTTACCGGCATCGGAAGCAGATTTAACATCTAATTTACCGGATTCGCCTAATTGTTTTTCAATCATTAGATTATCTAAGCGGTCGCGGGTGATAAATTCCAAAAACTCAAGATTTTTGTTATCACTCATCACCACGGATATGCATTGGTCGCTGATATTTTCGCCAATCATTCCGAACTCGGTTTTACCACTGAGGTTTTCAAAGGGCATAACAGCCACTCTTTTAATCGCGTCCGAACGCATTCTTTCGTATCTTTCTTCAGCATCTTTGTAGCCGGGTACATACTCAATCGCTTTGGAGTACTCTTTCGCCGCCTCTTTCGATTTTGAAGAGTTTTCGAAACTAAGTCCCTTATTATAATGTGCCTCAGCGGCTTTGTTAGTTGCGTTTTCTAACTCTTCAGATACATCGAGGGTTGCAAAAACAATTTTTTCTTTGGTATCTTCATTGATCTGAGGTGGGATTTTTGCAACCACCTCACCGAACCAAACTATATTTTTATAGATTAAGACAGCCTGATCCCAATCTTTTTTGCTCTCACTTACTTTCGACTGCTTTAGGTAGTCGTCATAAATCTCAGGTAAGACTTTTTGCAGAAAGAGGATTGCGTCTTCATAGTTTGGTTTTTCAACCAAAGTAGCAGCCGCCCATTGAACAGCGGCGTGAATGTTTCCTTTTTTATATTCATCCTGAGACTGCTGCCATCCTTTTGGCGCGCATCCCCATAAGAAGAAGAAAGAAACAGTAAACAGAAGTGCGGAAAAAATTCGCGTTTTCATAAGAACTCCTTTAAGATTTTGATGGAATTATGGGTTATAGTTTGCATTGGTTTGTAAACTTCAAGTGTGCGATAAAATTTTAGATGTTGATCCGGCAGGCGCTGAGGATTAGTATTGTAGCGCTGTTTTATTTCACTTGTTGAATCTGAATTGTGGGTGCGAAAATCGCCACTTGAATAGCTGTTTTTTATGAAAAATTTATAAGAAGTGGTGGTTTGTAAATTAAAAGTGGTGTTCAGAGAAAAACAAGTAGTCGTCTGAGTATTGGAAATGGTGATCTGAGAAAAATAAGTGGTGTTCAGAGTATCAGAAATAGTGAACCGGGAAAAATAAGTAGTGTTCCGGGAATTAAAACCGGTGGTCTGCGGATTAGATGTTGCGGTCTGAAAAGTTGCCCGGGAAGTTGTTTCTTCCCGTGTTCAGTTAAACCAGCATACGAGTATCTTTGGTGAAATTACTGAACATAAAGTTAATTTTTCCCAAGTTCAGTTAAACTTTCTTTCTGCAAAAATTTTCAGGCAGAAGTTAACTGAATAATTAATTTTTACTGATGTTAAACTAAAGTAAGTTTTTATAAAATGGTATTAGCTGCGTCACATTTTTAGGGAACTTTCAGCAAATTCCAATAAAAAAAAAGGGCGCATGAACTTGATAAATGATAGTAACTCAAAAGAATGTTCAAACTATTGGGGAGATATACTCACAAATGAAAAAACTTTTGTCTTTTGGAGTGTAACTGACGAAATTTCAAACTACCGGTGAAAAACAATCACAGATGAAAAAACTTTCATCTTTTGGCGGTATAACTGATGAAATTTCACATTACTAATGGGATTCAACCTTAGTTGAAAAACCTATTATTTCGGCAGCTTGGGGGGTAAAACTTTTCAAACTACAGGTGCACTATTTCCAAGTCCGGATAAATTTCTTTCAGATGTTCAGCCGCCAAGCGCCGATGGCAATGGTCAGCCGTGGGTTCGAAACAGAGAAGTGCTGCATCTTCCAGAAGGTTTTTATCGATCTGATTTTTGAGGTCGCGCGTTTTCAGCAGTTCGTTGTAGCCATTTTTGAAAGTCTCCCACTCTTTGTAGCCACTATCGTGAAATTTCAGACGGATATCTTTGGTAGGGGCTAAAATTTTCAGTTCCTGATAGTCGATATTGCAAATTTCTTTCAGAAAGTAACCGATATTTTGCTTCATTGTGAACCCTGCGAAGAGGTTCGAGTTGCTCTCTCTGACATCCAGAATCCTTTTTACTCCGTTTTTTTTCAAAGTTTCAAAGAATTCCTGAGCGCTCTTTTTTGTGTAACCAATTGTGTAAAGTTTCATGGTAAAACTCCTGAGAATTATTTCCTGCGTTTTCATTGCGTAGCTTCGCTCCACTTCCGACATAACTCTTCCTCCCCATTGTTCCGGTAGATTTTTCCCTCCCCACGGTGCCGGCATCAGTATTAATTATTTAGGCACAAGATCAATTAAATTGTCAAAAAGAAACCACCGGTTTCATAGAAATCACTCTAAACAAATCGAAGTAATTCAATTAATTGACAGTTAATCTACCTACACTAAATAAAACAAAAAAACCGGTGTTTTTCGTTCAATTTTTGCCGGCAACGCCCGGGTTTTAGGCTTTTTCATAACCGGATGATTGTAGAAAAATTGCACTTAACATTTCCTAAGTAAGCTTTATTTTAGAATTCCCCATAACCCAATAATTTCAGAAGCAACTTACTTAACATTTCTGAAATAAGAATTAGCTTAAACTTTCTTATAACCCGGCGAATGCTTGTGAAAATTAAGAACTAAATCAGGTTCCGGTCTCCCCCCATTATTTCGCATTAAGTGCAAGGGCAAAATCTGCCTCAGCCATAATTTTCACCAAGTCATCAAACTTTGTTTTTGCCTGCCATCCGAGTTCATTTTTAGCTTTTGCGGGGTTACCGATTAGAAGATCCACTTCCGTTGGTCTGAAGTATCGGGGGTTTACCACCACCACTTCTCTTCCCGGAGTAAGCCCGTCGAAATCAACACTTCCTGAGAATTTCGTTTTATGTGTTTCGTAAAGTGCAGTCAGTTTTTCTTTATTCACGGATTTGATCACGCCTTTTTCATCGACACCTTCACCGATAAACTCAAGCTCAACTCCCAAATTTGCGAAAGTGCTTCTGCAAAAATCCCTCACTGTGTTTGTTTCGCCGGTTGCTACCACAAAATCGTCGGCTTTCGGTGCCTGAAGAATTCTCCACATCGCCTCGCAATACTCGGGGGCGTAACCCCAATCCCGCTTCGCTGAAAGGTTGCCGAGCGCAAGTTTATCTTCCCTGCCGCAAACGATATTTCCCGCAGCCATCGTAATTTTTCTGGTAACGAAAGTTTCACCTCTTCTTGGCGACTCGTGATTGAACAAGATGCCGTTTGAAGCGTAAAGATTGTATGATTCGCGGTAATTCACAATAATCCAGTAAGCGTAAATTTTTGCTGCGGCGTAGGGCGAGCGTGGGTAAAACGGCGTTTTTTCATCCTGCGGAATAGCCTGCACCTTGCCAAAAAGCTCACTCGTGGAAGCCTGATAAAACTTTGTTTTCGTGCTAAGCCCCGTTTCCCTCATTGCGTCCAAAAAGCGAAGTGTACCCAAACCGTCAACCTGTGCGGTGTAATCGGGGATATCAAAGGAGACTTTCACATGGCTTTGTGCGGCAAGGTTATAAATTTCATCCGGTTCAATTTTATCGAGCAGTCGATTCAGGTTACTTGTGTCAACCATATCGCCGTGGTGAAGGAAAAATCGTTTATTTCTCAGTTCGTCGTTGTCGTATAAATGATCGATCCTGCCGGTATTAAAAGAGCTGCTTCTTCTAATAATTCCATGGACAGTATATCCTTTTTCAAGCAAAATTTCGGAGAGATAGCTCCCGTCCTGCCCTGTTATCCCTGTTATCAGTGCTGTTTTCACGATTATTTCCTCATGTTATTGATTATCAAAAAAAGATATTATTTAAAAATCTGTTTCGGATGACGCCCTGTGTACAATCAGGTTTATTATCAAAACAGATGATTTTATTTATAAACCTATACAAAAAAAATTATTCTTTCCAAATAAAGTCAAACAGCATATAGCTTGCAGTTGCCATTATCACATTGTAACTGACAAGAGCAAAAAATTCGGGCGCAATTTCCCCGAAAGCCACGCCGTCGCTGCATTTTTTGGTAATTTCCACCAACATCAACAAAAGTGGCAGAAGTATCGGGAACGATAAAACCGGGTACAGAGTCCCCTTCGAATTTGCTTTTGCAATTATCGAAGCAATTATGGTTGAAGCAAATGCAAGCCCTGTGTTCCCCAGAACAAAAGAAGCCAAAAACAAAAAGACATTTTTAAGCGCAAAGGCATCAAAAAGTGCCGAATAGAGCACCAAAATAACCATATTCATGGTGAAAACAAGTATCAGGTTATAGAACAGTTTTCCCGTAAGCACCACAGTAGGCGAAGCGACTAATTGCAACAGCAGATTGGTACCCCGCTCTTCCTCTGAAACAAAAGCCCTTGAAAGCCCCGACATCGCCGAGAAGAAAATGACTACCCACAACAACCCGGCTGCCAGTGCGTGTGAAATTTTTTCCTGCCCGATCGCAAAAAGTATTACGCTGATAGTAACTATAATGAACATCGCCAGCGCATTGATTGCATATCGGGTGCGCAGCTCGGAAACCAGGTCTTTGTTGAACAGCCAAAGTGCGCGTTTAATCATACCTTTGCCTCTTTACCGGTGTGATAAAACAACCGGTTACAGTTCTTTAAAAGCAGCCTGATCATACCTTTGCCCCTTTGCCTGTGTTGTTGTTCAGTTTATAGTCGTTTATGTTTAATACTTCGTTGCACATTGCCAGTTCATCTTCTTCGTTAGTTGCAAAGATAACCAATTTTTCGGCAGCGGCAATTTTTGCAAGTTCATAGACGCGTGCTTTCCCCTCTGAGTCAAGGTTAGCGGTTGGTTCATCAAGAATCACTAATTCCGGTTTGTGTGCAAAAGCCGAAATCACCTTAAGCCGTTGCTTCATACCTGATGAATAAGCGCGGACGGGGTCATTTTTTCGTTTCAGAAGCGAGAAGTGCTGCAAGAGTTCATCTACATACGCTTCATCAAACTGAAGCCCCCTTATTTTCATCGAAAATTCTATGTTTTCTCTTGCTGAAAATTCATCGTAAAGCACCAAATAAGGTGAAGCGAACCCAAAATGATTTATCGCCTCGCCCGGCGAGAACTCCCGCCCCCCTGCCGAAAAAGCAACACTTCCCGAAGTTGGTGAAAGCAAACCGGTTATTACTTTAACTAAAGTTGACTTACCCGATCCGTTGGGGCCCGCCACACCAAACAGCCCCGGTGCATCTTTAATCAGACTGATATTTCTGAAGATCACCCTTCTTTCGAAAATTTTGGTAAGTTCTTTAAGTTCTAATTTTATCATGCTTTAGTTGTAATTCTTTCTTCCGGGTTTGTCGTTGTTTTCACATTTTTTCCTGATTTTGCTTTTTTGTCTCTGTAATGGTTTTTTATTTCAGTAGCAGTTTTTTTTAGCTATGCTTTCTTCATGTAGTTATCGTCGTTACTCATTTCGGGTTGTTCAAAATCTCATTCTGTATAAAAAGCAGCCTTAATTTACAACAGTAATTTTGCTTTCATCACTTGCTTTGAAAAACAAGTTCAAGAAGCTGTCTCAATTCACTTTGATTATCTTGCTCAAATCACAAGCATCTCGAAAAAATATTTTCCGGGCCAACCTCAATTCACTACGATTATTTTACCGGTTACTAAAGTGCCGCCCGATTTAATAATGTAAACATACACCCCGGTAGCCAACTTTTCTCCGAAATTATCCTTCACGCGCCATTTGATTCGGTCTCGTAGCATCCCAAAAGGGGGGTGGCTGCCGCCGTAAACCAGATCGCCTCCTGCCGAATAAATCTGCAGGTCAGCCTCATTATCTTTTAAAAATTTGAAAGGGAAATATATCACATCCTCGGAAGTTTTCCCGTAAACAAACGGTGCAGGGTAGGGTTGTTCTGAAAATTGATCGTTCCCGCCGCCTCTTTCAACCGGTTGATTGTTCAAAATAATCGCTGCTTTCCACTGTTGGTTTGCCTGTCCGGTAATCTTATCGTAATAACTGCCTGCAATTTGAGTACTTCCGCTTTCGTTATAGTTATAAAGGGTGTACCCGTAGTTTAGGTTTTTATCGGGTGAGTCTTCCCACTCGGCGAGCGAAAAATCGGTAATAATGGTAACCAAAGTATCGTTAAAGCCCTGTTGGTTGTTCCAAATCGTTATTTGGTTATTGCTTACCGGGTGAGCCGCCACCGAAGCAGATGCGTTGTTACCAACCAAGCCCGCACGCACACTACTTTTGATTTCGGGAAAAAGCCCCGCATCCCTGAAATATTTGCCCGGCTGCGCCCTGTAGTTAGTGAAATAATTCCACACACCGAAAGTGTTCAGTTCAATTTCCGGCTCCGAACCTTCCTGCCTTATTGTGTTTGCAATCGCTTTGAGTGCGCGTTCGGTTGGCATCAGGTTCCACTGTTTTTTAATAATATCGATGCCAAACCGCTCGCTTAACATGAAGTTCCATGTGGCAAGGTTATAGCCGGAATATTTGGAAAAAGAGCGCCACGGCTCGTCGAAATATTCGTCAATATAGCCGATATAATCGTTAATTTCAGGGAAAACAAACTCTTCCATAGAAGTTGAGGTAAGCTCGTGAAAAAAAGAATCGGTATATCGGAGAATATAATTTCCCATCTGAATAGCGTGATGGAACTCGTGCGCAGCGGTAACTTTAGCAGCGGGCAGTCCGGTTGTGTAGAACCCGGCAAAATCGTTATCAATTTTCATATACGAAGTGAATCGGTCCGCACCCTGTTCGATTCGGCTTTCGGGTACCGTTTCACCGTACCAGAACTGAGATGCAACAATATAAACATCATAAAGCGCGTCGCCACCGGCATCCCCATCGGAAGGCGGTTGTGGGTATCCTAAAAAATTAACTTCATACTCCCAAACTGAATCGAGCGCAGCCGCAAGGCTGTCGGGCGGATATGCCGGTTTTTCGTACCCCGAAAGATTGAAGTGCAGCCGGAATTTCCCCTTGGGTGATACAATGCTTGTATCCCGTACGGGTCTTTCGGCAAGTGTGCTGAAAATAGTTTGCTGCTCCGTTGATAGTTGTCTGAAGTGCAGAACTAACGGTGCGACCGAGGGAAGCCCGCACTTCTGTTTTCCGTTTTGCCCTTTGGGGTGGTTTATTTCCGGTAAGGCGCCATTTCTGTAGTTGATATATGCGTTGAAAACCGAATCGAGATCAATGGTTGTTTGTGCGGGAATTAGTTGGCTGAAAAACAGTAGCGCGAGAAGAATTTTTTTCATTTTATGTTTTGGGGAAGCCTCGGGTTCCCGGGGTTTTACTTATTTTAACCGGTTTTTCAGGCGTTGTTCCCTCCTTAAGCCGGCTTCTTCATATCTTCTTTTCTCTTCTTCTGTTTCCGGAATTATTTTGGGGGCGGGCACGGGGTTGCCGTCTTTATCAATCTTTACGAAAGTAAGGTAAGCGCTGTTCGTGTGGGTTTTTTCGGGCGAAGCGAAAGAATGCGCAAAAATCTTAACTCCGATCTCAAGTGATGTTGAGAACACCCGGTTCACAGAGGCTTCAAGGGTAACCACTTCGCCGAGTTTTATCGGGTGGTGAAAATCAATCTTATCAACCGAAGCGGTCACGCACACGCTTTCACAGTGCTTTCCGGCTGCAAGTGCGGCACAAATATCGATCCATAGCATCAGCTGCCCGCCCAGAAGATGACCCAACTGATTTGTATGGTTCGGAAGAACCAACTCGGTCATTATTATTTTCGAATCATTGATTGTTTTCATTTAATTTCCGTTGCTGATGCTTTGCCTTGTCAGTTTACTTTTCCGTGTTCACTTACCTTGTGATGTTAATTTGTATTTCGATATTAGTTCGCTTTGCTGTCTTAATTTGCGCTTCGATATTAATTTGTGTATCGGTATTAGTTTACTTTGCCGCGTTGGTATTTAAAATCCAAAATAATTTAAGTTCCCAAAAGGCTGCACCGGATTAGTTTTGTGCCGAAAACTGAGGCATTTTCAAAATGTCATCCCTGATTTTCTGTACGCTGCCGAGGTTGGGGTCATTTTTATACCTGCTGATGAAATTTTCGGTTTCTTTAAGTGCATCTTTGTACCGTTTCCGCTCGATCAACAGCACGATTTTTTTGTACGAAGCCCGCGGGCTGTACTGCGAGTCGTGGTATTTTTCAGTAACAAATCCGTAGTATTCAATTGCTGCGTTCAGCATGCCCATATTTTCGTAGGTCTCAGCGTTAGAAAAGAGTTTTTCGGCAAGTTTATCGTTCAGTTCGGCAATTTTTCGTTCTGCTTCTTCAACTTTTGGGTCAGTTGGGAAGAAATTAATGAACGCCTGAAACTCTTCGATTGCTTTTTCCGAGTATTTTTGGTCGAGCGCATAATTGGGAGACAGTTCATAATAGCAGTCAGCAATCATAAACTGAGCATCTTTGATGAAATCACTTGTTTTCATTCTGTTAATCAGTTTGCTGAACTCGTAGGCGCCCATCAGATATTCACCTCTTTTGAAGCGTGCCATACCCAAATAGAACTGTGCGTTAGGAGCTATTGAAGAGCCGGGAAACTGAATAAGTATGCTTTCGAACTCCGAAACTGCGTCTAAATACGATTCATCATTGTACAGAGACATTGCGTATTGAAATCTTTCTTCGGGCGTCATCGATGACCTGTCGATATCCGTTGCGCAACCCGTCAGAAATACCAACGCTATAAGTGCACTTAAGGCTGTTTTTTTCATTCTCTCGAATTATAATTTGTACAAACAACAAATTTACAAAATGTGTATCAGGTGCGAAAGACAATAATTCTTGGGGGAAGTGTCGGGGGATAACTGTACCATACATTTTGCTTTTTCGTTTTACATCAAATTATTGTATTTTGGTTGTTAACTTCCGAAGTATTTTAGAATTAAAACGCTCGGTTGAATTTGAATACGGGCAGCTTGAAAAGAAGAAACTGTATAAAATTATTAACATAACGATTCAATTTATTTTTTCCCAATTTATTATTTGCAGCGTCGGGAATTTGCAACAGTACCGGGAATCCAAGTTACTTCTGAATTTAAAAAGTATTAAAATATCAGAATACTAGCACCTAAAGTTGAAAATTAATTCAAAATGAGCAGAAAAGCCTTTGTTACACCCGAATTATTGGTGTGGGCAAGAACTACCGCCAAATTTTCTGAAGAAAAAGCTGCTGAGAAATTAAAAATCTCAGTTGAAAAACTGAAGAGAATCGAATCCGGTGAAGAAACTCCCTCTTTTTCGCTGGCGGAAAAAATGTCAAAGTTATACAGACGCCCTTTGGCGGTATTTTATCTTCCAGAGCCGCCGAAAGATTTCGATACTCTTAGAGATTTTCGCGGCAGAAGATTCGAAACTGAAATTAGCACCGCTTTAACATTTTTTATTCGGGGTATTCGAGAAAAACAAGACCGAATAAGTGAAATAAAAAAAGAAGAAGGCGATGAAAAACTCCGTTTTTTAAATAGGTTCAACACTAATAATAGTGAAATAGAGGTTGCTGAAAGTATTGTTCAAACCTTTGTGCCGGAGGATAAAAAAGGCTACAGAAAAAATTCGCTTAAGGAATGGATTACATGGGTTGAGCAAAAAGGGATTTTTGTTTCTGTTACGAAAAGTTTTCAAAACCAATATCCTATTGAAATTGATGATGCCAGAGGTTTTGCGATTTATGACCCATACGCACCTTTTATTTTCATTAACGGAAGGGACTCAGAAAATGCGAAGATGTTTACTTTAATTCACGAATTAGCACATCTGTGGATTGGAGAAAGCGGAATTTCTGATATTAATTTATATGAGCCCTCCGTTTTCGCGGAAGACGAATTTTCAAAAACTGAGAGATTTTGCAACAGGGTAGCTGCAAATGTTTTAATGCCGGAAACTTTCTTTAAAGAACAAAATAAAAGAGGTGTAATCTGGGATCACTCCGTGATTGAAGAGAACTCTAAAAAGCTTGGAGTTAGCTCGTACGCTATGTTGATCCGACTTTTCGAACTCAGAATGATAAACAAATCTGAGTTTAAGCTTCTTAAAGATATTATTCAGGATAAATATCAAAAGTTTTTACTGCAACAAGCTGAAAAATCAGCGGGTGCCCAGACTGATTATTATCGAGTTGTTATAAACAGAAACAGTAAAAGTTTTTCGCAGTTTGTTTATTACCTCTACAGAAGTGGAAGAATTCAAGGAGTTGAAGCCAGTAACCTTCTAGGGGTAAAACTTAACCTCTTTGATAAACTGAAAAGCAATTTGATAATTCAGGGATAGATTTTTTGTTGATTGAAACTTTTAACAAACACTTCATCTCTCAAAACAACATAATTGCTTCCGGAACTGTTTCTCACTTGAGAATATTTTAATCATCTGTTCGTTTGTTAACTTTTGATGGATACTTCCGCTGCTTACTACTCTTTCCGCAACAAAGCACGCCTTTAACTCTGCCTTATATACCACTCTGTGTTAGTCAGCGAACTTCTTTCCGCAACAAAGCACGCCTTTAGTCTCAAAAAAAGGGGCAAATAATAGCTTCTGTTAAAAAATTGCACGAAAATGGATGGGTTTCTACTGCAAAAATGTCGTAAAAAATGTGTATTTTTGGAATTCGGAAAAAGAGGAAATCATAATGCAATTTACCATCAACAGTATAGCTTTTGATAAGCTGATAACCAAAGTTCTTCCCGCAGTTCCATTGCGCACACCGATGCCGATCCTCGAGAACATTCTGATCGAGTTCGGGGATGGTGAACTTACCCTCACAGCTAACGATCACGAAGTTGCAATCAGTGCTAAAGATAATGTAACTTGTGACGGAAGCGCAAGATTTATTGTAAAAGGAAAATTACTGAGCGAGTTTGTAAAATCACTCGGCGATACCTTAGTCAGGTTTATAGTTGAAAACGAAAAAATTGTCGCAAAGACCGATTCCGGGCACTACGATTTTAACTATGCTTCACCTGATAACTTCCCGGAATTTAAAGAGATCCCAACGGAAAAAACTTTGGAGATCGATGCAAAGGTGCTTAAGACTGCACTTCAACTTACTTCTTTTGCAATCAGTAAAGACAGCGCCCGAATCGCAATGACAGGCGTGCTGATCGATATGAGGGAAAACGGAACGCATTTTGTTTCAACCGACGCTCACAAATTGGTTAAATATTCGGCAACGGCGATTAAACACGAGGAACCCGTTTCAATCGTTGTTCCCGGTAAAACTGTTAACATCCTTCAAAAATTGCTGGAAGATGGGGTTGTTTATTTAAGATATACAGCCGGCGGAATGTTTGTTGAATCAGGCTCCACAAAGTTGGTTTCCCGCCTGATTGAGCATAAATTCCCCGATTATGTTGCCGTTATCCCTGCTGAAAACCCGAACAAACTGACCATCAGCCGGGCGCCGTTCCTTTCGGCTACAAGAAGAATGATTTTAATGAGCAACAAAAACTTCCAGCTCGTTAAAGTGTCGTTACAGCCCGATAAAATTGAACTGAACACCGAAGATCAGGAAAGCGGAAGCCGTGCGGATGAATCGATCCAGGCTAACTACTTAGGCGAGCCGTTTACTATCGGGTTTAAAACAGAAAATCTTTTCGAAATTCTGAATAATATAGGTGGCGACGACCTCGTTGTCGAGTTGAATACCCCGCAAAAGGCAGCTATTTTCAAGCCGTTGAAGCAGGAAGAGAATGAAGACCTCACAATGCTTCTGATGCCGACTCGCCTTAACACTTTATGATTTTAAAGTCGCTGGAACTGAAAAATTTCAGGAAGCACAACGACTCGAAATATGAATTTGCACCCTCACTCAACTATTTGATTGGGGGCAATGGAGTGGGGAAAACCACGGTGCTCGAGGCTATTTACCTCATCAGCACCACGAAAAGTTTCAGATCCTCACCCGATTCCGAACTGACGGCTTTCGGGGCGGAGTCTTACGAGGTAATCTCATTTATAGAGAGTTTTACCTCGCATAAAGTGAGGATTTACTACAGTAAACAGGAGAATAAAAGAGTTTATTTTAACGACGGCAAACCGCTTGCGCGCAGCGCCGATATTATCGGCAAGTTCCCTGTGGTGGTGTTAACACCGGCGGATTTGGAGCTTACACACGGCTACCCCGCTGACAGAAGAAGATTTGCCGATCAGGTTATTTCACAGGCAAGTCAGGCATATCTTAATATATTGCTTGACTATAACAGGACACTAAAGCAAAGATCATCCCTCTTATTCAAATTGAAAGAGCAACGATCGAGATCATTTCTTGATCAACTTGAGGCATGGAACGAGAAGCTTGTCAACTCCGGCACTCAACTTGTCGAGTTCAGGCGAAGGTTCATCACAGATTTCAAAGATTACCTCACCGAATCCTACTCTAATATCATGAAGAAGCAAGAGACACCGCAGATCGAGTATGAATCGTTCGCGCGGCAGGATGATGATATTAAAAAGGTGTTTGCTGAAAAACTTGCGGAAAACCGGGAAAATGAACTCAGGCGTGCTTCCAACTTAGTGGGCCCGCACCGCGACGACTTTGTTTTCAGCATAAACGGCAAGTCGTTGCGCACTTACGGTTCGCAAGGGCAGCACAAAACCTTTCAGGTGGCGTTAAAGTTTGCGCAGTTTTTCTACCTGAAAGATTCGCTTAAAAACACCCCCTTTTTTCTGTTGGATGATGTTTTTGGTGAACTGGATAAGAAGAGGTCGCTTGCGATCAGCCGGTATTTAAAGGAAGTGGGGCAGGCGTTCATTACGCTCACTGATTTTTCGAACCACGAGTTCCTTTCGCACGATGAGAACGATGCCGCTATTTTTCTTTCGGAAGTGGCGGCGGGGTAATTGCTTTTAAAACATAACTAAGAGGGAGGTGTTTCGGGGCAGAATCCATGACGGAAAGTGCGACGGGGTGTTGCTCTCAAAAACATAACTTTGGGGTGGTACTAAGAGCAAAACCAAGCGGCAAAACTAAGAGTCAAATGGAAAAGGCGGTACTAAGAAGCAGCAATAAGCCGCAGTGCCAAAAGGCAGAAGGAAGTGACAGAAACAAGGAGCAAAACCAAGCGGCAAAACCCAAAAAATCAACAGGAAGAAACACAAAACTGTTTCCGGCACCGAAAGAAACGAAAAAATGGCAAAAAAATTTGTAACCTCAGTGGGTGAGGTGATAAAACAAGACCCTGCTTTCAGCAAGGTGAGGGAAGTGATGGAAAAAGAAGAGGTTTATGAAAATTTCTTCCTCATTTTTCCGGAACTTGCCGGGCATGTGCTGCCGGTGAAGTACGATAACGGCACTTTAAGCATTAAAGTTGATAATCCCGCTCTGAAAAATGAGCTGAAATTCAACGACGAACTCTTAGTGAACAGAATGAACACATGGTTCAAATCTGAAAAAATTAAGCAAATTAAGTTTTCACGGTAATTGAAAAAACCATAACGACTAAAAAACTTTTAAAAACAAAACAAATTAAAACTAAGATTAGACAAACTAAATTTTTAAGATAATCAGAGACTGACGGAATTAAAATGAGCGAAACAAACGCTAAACCTAAAGGCAAATCAAACGGTAACGGTAACGGCGACTATGATGCCTCGAGTATCAATGTTCTAAAAGGTTTAGAAGCGGTCAGGAAACGACCCGCAATGTACATAGGCGATATAAGCAACAGGGGGTTGCACCACCTCATTAACGAAGTTGTGGATAACAGTATCGACGAAGCACTCGCCGGCTTCTGCGACCTGATAACCGTTACTATCAACAAAGACAACAGCGTAACCGTGGAAGATAACGGCAGGGGCATCCCCGTCGATCTTCATCCGGAGGAGAAAAAACCCGCAGTTGAAGTGGTGATGACAGTCCTCCACGCCGGCGGAAAATTCGATAAAAACTCGTACAAAGTTTCCGGCGGGCTGCACGGCGTGGGTGTTTCGGTTGTGAATGCTCTTTCCAAATGGATGAAAGTAGAGGTTAAAAGGGATAAAAAAATCTACTTCATGGAGTTCCGCAAGGGCGAAGTTTACACACCACTTAAAGTTATCGGAACTACAAAATCCAACGCTACAGGCACAAAAGTAATTTTCATGCCCGACGACGAAATTTTCAAAGTTACGGTCTTCAAATACGATACCGTCATTTCCAGAATGCGTGAACTCGCCTACCTGAACAAAAATGTAACCATCGGCTGTAAGGATGCCCGCGAAGGCTCGGAAGAAGAGGATACTTTCCACTTCAAGGGCGGCTTGGTTGAATTTGTTGACTATATGGATGAAGGCAGAAGACCGCTCCACAAAACAATTTACATTGAGGGCGAAAAAGACGGAACCCCAATCGAAATCGCTTTCCGCTATAACGAAGAGTTTCAGGAAAACATCTCTTCTTATGTGAACAACATCAACACACACGAGGGGGGTACACATTTAGTCGGCTTCAAAGCTGCACTTACGCGTACTCTTAACAACTACGCCTCGAAAAACAACCTGATGAAAAACTCGAAAATCACCCTTTCCGGGGATGATTTCAGAGAAGGGCTGACAGCTGTTATTTCCGTGAAGGTGATGGAACCTCAGTTCGAGGGACAGACCAAAACAAAACTCGGAAACAGCGAGACCAAATCAGCGGTGGAAACATTAGTTAACGAAAAACTTGCCGAATTTTTGGAAGAAAACCCCGGTGTTGGTAAAAAAATAATTGAAAAATCGCTCCGTGCTGCCGAAGCGCGTGAAGCCGCAAGAAAAGCCCGCGACCTTGCCCGCAGAAAAAATGCGCTGGATAGCTTCGATCTGCCCGGCAAACTTGCTGACTGCTCAATCACCGATCCCGAGCACTGCGAAGTGTTTATTGTCGAGGGTGACTCGGCGGGTGGCTCCGCGAAACAAGGGCGCGACAGAAGGTTCCAGGCGATACTTCCGCTGCGCGGTAAAATTCTGAATGTTGAAAAGGCTAAACTTCACAAAATCCTTGAAAACAACGAAATTCAGGCGATTATTGCCGCTATGGGGTGCGGAATTGAACCGGAGTTAGACCTCGCAAAAATCCGCTACGGCAAACTTATTCTGATGACCGATGCCGATGTTGACGGCAGCCACATCCGCACGCTCCTGCTTACTTTTCTTTACAGATATATGCAGCCGCTGCTTATTACGGGCAAAATTTACATAGCTCAACCACCGCTTTATAAGGTGAAAAAAGGGCGTGAAGAGTTTTATGCCTACGATGATAAAGAGAGGGATGAAATTTTAAGGCGCCTAAGGGCAGCTTCCAAGAAAGGCTCCGCCGCCGGTGGTGCCTCGGCAGCCTCTGCCTCCTCACAGATAAATCAGGCAATCGCCGCAGCACCCGCCACTGCCGAGGGTGCAGAAGAAGACCGGGAATTTGATGATGAAGGCAATGTTAAGGGCGTGGTGATTTCTCGATACAAAGGTCTCGGTGAAATGAACCCCGAGCAGCTCTGGGAAACCACAATGAACCCCGAGACGAGAACACTTCTGCAGGTTACTTTGGAATCAGCAGCCGACGCCAACAGGCTTTTCGAAGTTCTGATGGGCGATAGTGTCGAGCCGCGCCGGCAATTCATCGAAAAAAACGCCCGGTATGTCAGAAATTTAGATGTGTAGCTTAAATTTTAGATTTATTGCTTAAACTTCAGAGGCGTAGTTTATAATTCAGATGTATTTTAATAAAATACCGGTTGCCGCTGTTGGCGATTTTGTTTGATAACGGGTCTGTTCGCCTGCAGGCGCACCCGGTTAATCAAAAGCCCGGAAACGGGTAAAAACAGTTTTTGTTAATTATTTAGTGAGTTTGCAGTTTTATGGCAAATATGTTCGATAAGATTATTCCAATTTCACTTGAAGAAGAATTAAAATCATCTTATATAGATTATTCGATGTCCGTCATCGTTTCCCGTGCGTTGCCCGATGTGCGCGATGGGCTTAAGCCCGTTCACCGCAGGGTGCTCTACGGGATGTACGAGCTGGGCTATTTCTACAACAGACCCTACAAAAAATCGGCAAGAATTGTCGGTGATGTGTTGGGTAAGTACCATCCGCACGGTGACTCCGCCGTTTACGACACAATGGTGCGTATGGTGCAGGATTTCTCGCTTCGCTACCCGCTGATTATGGGTCAGGGTAACTTTGGCTCGGTCGATGGCGATTCCGCCGCTGCAATGAGATACACCGAAGCCCGTTTAGCAAGAATTTCCGACGAAATGCTGCGCGATCTCGATAAAAACACCGTTGATTTCATGCCTAACTTTGATGAATCGCTGCAGGAGCCGCGCGTTCTTCCCTCTTATTTGCCTAATCTGCTGATTAACGGTTCGAGCGGCATCGCCGTAGGTATGGCTACCAATATCCCGCCGCACAACCTGAACGAAATTGTGCACGGCTTGGTTGCGCTGATCGAAAACCCCGAAATCACTATAGACGAGCTGATGACGCATGTTACAGCACCCGACTTCCCAACGGGCGGCATAATTTACGGCTACACGGAGGTTAAAAACGCCTACCACACCGGGCGCGGCAAACTTATAGTCAGGGCGAAAGCAAACACAGAAACTCTAAAAAGCGGAAGAACTCAGATAATTGTTACCGAACTTCCCTATCAGGTGAACAAAGCGGGGCTTATCGAAAAAATCGCTCAGTTGGTTAAAGAAGGGAAGATTCAGCACATCTCGAACCTGCGGGATGAATCGGACCGCGACGGCATGCGCGTGGTTATAGAACTTAAAAAAGACGCCCAGCCCGCCGTTGTGCTCAACCAGCTTTACAAACACACCCAGATGCAGGTTACTTTCGGTGTGATCATGCTTGCGTTGGTTAACGGCGTGCCGAAGGTTCTGAACCTGAAAGAGATGATGCACCACTTCCTTGAACACAGGATGGAAGTGCTGATCAGAAGAACAAAGTTCGAACTTGACGCTGCCGAGCGCCGGGCGCATATTTTGGAAGGCTACATCATTGCGCTTGATAACATCGACGAGGTAATCGCACTGATTAAGGCTTCGAAAGATACCGAAACGGCGAAAAATAACCTGATGAAGCGCTTCGGGCTTTCTGAAATTCAGGCGAAAGCCATACTCGATATGAGGCTGCAACGACTGACCGGGCTGGAAAGAAAGAAAATTGAGCAGGAGTACAAAGAACTCCTGAAACTGATCGAAAAACTGAGAGGGATACTCGAAAGTGAAGAGAAGCGATACCTCATTATTAAAGAAGAACTGCTCGTTCTTATCGATAAATACGGCGATGAAAGACGCACCGAAATAATTATCGACTACGAGAACTTCTCGCTTGAAGATATGATCGCCGAAGAAGATGTGGTGGTCACCATTTCACACCGCGGATTCATCAAACGCTTCCCTGCAAGTGGCTACAGAAAACAAAAACGGGGCGGAAGGGGCGTTACGGGCGCCGGCACAAAAGACGGCGACTTTATCGAAACGATGTTTGTTGCCTCTACGCACCACTATATTATGTTCTTCACAGATAAAGGGCGGTGCTACTGGTTGAAGGTTTACGAGGTGCCGGATGTAGGCAGGTCAGCGCTGGGAAGGTCAATTCTTAACCTGATTGAGAAAACGCCCGACGAAAAAATTACCGCTTTCGTTACTGTTAAAGAGTTCAGAAACGACCAGTACCTGGTGATGGTTACCAAAAACGGTATAATTAAGAAAACCGTTCTTTCCGCCTACGGAAATGTCCGTCGCTCAGGCATTATCGCCCTTAATCTTAACGAGGGTGACTCGCTAATCAGCGCAAAACTTGCCGAACCGGGCGATAATATAATTATCGGAACGCACGACGGCATGGCTATCCGCTTTGACGAAGCAGTGGTTCGTGATATGGGAAGAGGCGCCACAGGTGTTATTGGTATCCGTCTCGGCAAGGGCGATTTTGTTATCGGCTCACTTGTTATCAAACGAACCAGCACCGTTATGGTGGTAACAGATAAAGGCTACGGCAAGCGCTCAGATGTTAACGACTACCGCGTTACCAACCGTGGCGGTAAAGGTATCATAACCGTTAAAACTACCGAAAAAACCGGCAAATTAATGGCAATTATGGAACTTAACGATAACGACGAGCTTATCTGTATCACTTCCGGCGGTATGGTAATCAAGATGGCTGCAAGGGATATCCGAACCATGGGCAGAAACACTCAGGGCGTTCGCGTTATCAACCTGAAAGACGGCGATTCAATCACCGACATCTCCAAAGTTGTTCCCGATGACGATGAAGAAAACGGTAACGATAACGGAAATAACAACGGCAACGGAGAGGATGCCGAAGAGCAGCTACTGTAATCTGCCTTAAGTTGCCTTAAGTTGCTGTAATCTGCCGGTAATTGCCGCGAGTTGTTTTGAGACGCGGGAAGTGGTAATTTACTATAATTTTCAGTAAGTGGCAGTAATTCACTTTGAGGCACGGTAAGCGGTGGTAATCTGTGGCAATTTGCTGTAATTTTCGATAAACGACTGTAATTCGCTGTGAGTTGCGTTAAACGATAGTTGGTTGTAATCCGTAATAATTTGACGAAAGCGGGGGAATCATTGAAACTCTCCCGCCACCGGCTCTAACAATGCCTGCATTGCGGAAAGCTGCAACTGCCGTAGGTTTTGCAATTTGTGGAAATCTACTGTTTTGGTATCATTAAAATTATTACAGGTACAAAATTAAGAGACATATTATCCGGGAATTGGGTCAGTGTTTATGAGAATCGAAATTAATTAATAACAAGGTTGTAAAAGCATCTGTTTTAAACTAATCGATGAGACTGTTCAGAGTTTTGTGTAATTGAAAAATAGGAGTTCATCGGTCTTCTCCGATTAACGAAGATATTTTTCAAATCTTTCTCCAAAAATTATTGTTAATTGAGTTACCATTATTCTCCAATCCC